>NZ_JBWHZP010000001.1:0-1010168 GCF_056323165.1 Streptomyces sp. 3-6 | reverse complement strand
GAGCCAGGATCAAACTCTCCGTGAATGTGTACCCGTGATCGGGTCGACACCACGAGAGCGGAACCACCGGAGGAATAATCCGATGGTTCACAGCGTCCTCGCTGTGTTTTTTCAAAGGAACCTCGACCATCCGAAACAAATGTCCCGGCTGGACGGGGCATCAACATATCTGGCGTTGACTTTTGGCACGCTGTTGAGTTCTCAAGGAACGGACGCTTCCTTCGTACTCACCCTCTCGGGCTTTCCTCCGGGCGCTTCCCTTCGGTGTTTCCGACTCTATCAGATCCTTTTCTCGACCTGACCCCCAGTCAGCGGGGTTGCCGTCAGCCGGTGGGCTTTCGCCCGTCGGCCTTTCGACGATCACTACGTTAACCGATATCCCGGCCCGATTCATAATCGGGTCCCGCGGATTCGAATTCGGGCATGGGAACATGACGAATTCGACCCCGCCGAGGGGTGATCGTAGGTAGTGGGGTGGCCGCTTCCGGCTGCAGGCGATCGCCGTACCCGGTTCAAGCGGCCCGGAGTACATTACGCGTCCGGCAGGGCCGAGTCAACTCCGGCGGCGCCTCGGCACGTGGGCGCGGTACGGACTCACGGTCGGGTCGTCCGCGATCCAGTAGCGCCACGGATGCACCGCCCCCTCGCCGGCCACTCCGGTGCGGGGGCCGTTGCGCACCTGGTGGGCCGGGACGGGCTGCCCGCCGAGCACCCTCAGCGGGGTGTCGTGCGGGGCGCAGGCGTCCGTGCCGTCGAAGGAGCGGTCGACCCCGAGTGCCGTGGCGAGACGGGCGGGGCCCTTGGCCAGTTCCTTGTCGTTGCGGGCCGAGAGGCGCCGTGTCCGGGCGAGTTCCGCGCCCTCGACGATCTCCCCCGCGCGCAGCAGGACCCCGCCGGCACGGTCCTCGGGGCCGCAGACCAGGTTCATGCAGAACCACATGCCGTACGTGAAGTAGACGTAGACGTGGCCGGGCGGGCCGAACATCACGGCGTTGCGCGCGGTGCGGCCTCGGTAGGCGTGCGAGCCGGGGTCGTTCTCGCCGTCGTACGCCTCAACCTCGGTCAGGCGCAGGGCGATCGGACCGTCCGGGGTGCTGCGTACGAGGATCCGGCCGAGGAGGTCGGGGGCCACGTCGAGGACGGGGCGGTCGAAGAACTCTCGGGGCAGGGGCGTACGGTCGGGGGTCGCGATCATGCCGTCCGAGGGTACTGGAGGCGGCTCGTGCCGCGGGGTGGTCAGGGGACGCCGTTCTTGTCAGGGTGACGTCCACGGAACCGGTCACGGCCCGATCGCGTTGTTATGGAGCGACGGTCCGCGACGCACGACGGTCCGCGGGACACGGAAGAGCCACGGGCCACACAGGCCGTAGGGCGACAAGGGGAGACACATGGCGTTCAAGAAGCTGCTCGCGAGCCTGGGGGCCGGGGGCGCATCGGTCGAGACGGTGCTGCACGAGGTCAACGTCGTGCCGGGCGGTGTCGTCCAGGGCGAGGTGCGGATCCAGGGCGGCTCGGTGAACCAACAGATCGAGGCGCTGTCGGTCGGGCTGCAGGCCAAGGTCGAGGTGGAGAGCGGCGACCAGGAGTACAAGCAGGACATCGAGTTCACCAAGTCGCGGCTCGGGGGCGCGTTCGAGCTGCAGGCGGGGGCGGTGCACGCGGTGCCGTTCGGTCTGGAGATCCCGTGGGAGACGCCGGTCACGATGATCGACGGTCAGGCCCTGCGCGGGATGAACATCGGAGTGAGCACCGAGCTGGAGATCGCGCGTGCGGTCGACTCCGGTGACCTGGACCCGATCAACGTGCACCCGCTGCCGGCGCAGAAGGCGATCCTGGACGCGTTCATCCAGCTGGGCTTCCGCTTCAAGAGCGCCGACATGGAGCGCGGCCACATCCGCGGGACGCGGCAGAAGCTGCCGTTCTACCAGGAGATCGAGTTCTTCCCGCCGCAGCAGTACCGCGGGCTGAACCAGGTCGAGCTGAGCTTCGTGGCCGACGAGCAGGCCATGGACGTCGTGCTGGAGATGGACAAGAAGCCCGGGCTGTTCAGTGAGGGCAGCGACACCTTCCGTTCCTTCACCGTGGGCCTGAACGACTACCAGGGCACCGATTGGGCCGGGTACCTGAACCAGTGGCTGTCGGAGGTCGGCAGCAAGCGCAACTGGTTCTAGGCTCGGTGGTGACCGAAGGCTGACGATTCAGGAGGTACCGAGTGACCGAGCTCGAGCGGCGGCCGCTGCCCCACGACTTCCATCCGCCCGTGCCGTCCTTCACGGTGACGAGTGAGGACGTCGAGCACGGCGCGACACTGAAGAACGCCCAGGTCCACGCCGCGGGGAACACCTCGCCGCATCTGCGGTGGGAGGGTTTCCCGGAGGGGACCCGGAGCTTCGCGGTGACGTGCTTCGACCCGGACGCGCCGACCGGCAGCGGGTTCTGGCACTGGGTGGTGTTCGACATCCCGGCCTCGGTGACCGAGTTGCCGACGGGGGCGGGCAGCGGGAAGTTCGAGGGTCTGCCCCAGGGCGCGGTCCACGTGCGCAACGACTACGGCAGCCGTGACTTCGGCGGTGCCGCGCCGCCGCCCGGTGACGGCCCGCACCGGTACGTGTTCACGGTGTACGCCGTGGACCAGGAGAAGCTGGGCCCGGACGCGGACGCCACTCCTGCCGCCGTGGGGTTCAACCTGCGTTTCCACACGCTCGCGCGGGCGCACCTGATCGCCGAGTACGAGGTGCCCGCCGGATCCTGACCGGATCTCCGCGTTCACCGAACGTTTGCCCGCCCCTGGTCTTGGAATTGACCAGGGGCGGGCATTTTTCGTCTCGGGAGGTGCCGGATGCCTCCCGCGGAGCAGCGGATATTGCGTTGTCCATCTCGGCGTGCCCGGCCAGAGTTGACCCCAGCCCGCCAGGGGGTGGGCCGGTGCGCACAGGAGGTGGGCTGGTATGCGGGACACGCTGGTGCTGAACGCGAGCTTCGAGCCGCTGTCGACGGTGACGCTGAACCGAGCCGTCGTTCTGGTGCTCCAGGACAAGGCCGTCGTCGAGCAGGCCCACCCCGAACTGCGCATGCGGGGAGCCGCGGTCGACATACCGGCGCCCCGGGTGATCAGGCTCTGCCACTACGTGCGGGTGCCGTTCCGAAGACGGGCGCCCTGGTCCCGGCGGGGCGTGCTGGTGCGGGACCGTCACCGGTGCGCGTACTGCGGGCGGCGGGCGACGACCGTGGACCACGTGGTGCCGCGGTCCCACGGGGGTCAGGACACCTGGCTGAACACGGTGGCGTCGTGCGCGGAGGACAACCACCGCAAGGCGAACCGGACGCCGGAGCAGGCGGGGATGCCGCTGCTGCGTGAGCCGTTCGAGCCGACGCCCGCCGACGCGATGCTGCTGGCGCTGGGGGCCGCCGAGTTCGAGGCGCTCCCGGAGTGGCTGACGCTGGACGCGGCGTAGGCGGGGGCGCGCGACGCCGGGCGGAGGCCGGCGCCCCGGGCCCCCTCCACACACGGGCTCCCCGCACCCTGACCGGTGCGGGGAGCGTCAGGACGGTGGTGCCGGCCGTGGGGGCGGGCGGGTCAGTCGATGGAGGGCTTCTCGCGGCGCTCTTGGGCCGGGACGCTCCCGGTGGAGCCGCCGCCGTTGCCGCTCGTCCCGCCGCCGCCCATGGCGCCGAAGTTGCCGACGGCGCCGGAGAGGCCCTTGAGGGCGTCGCCGATCTCGCTGGGCACGATCCAGAGCTTGTTGGCGTCGCCCTCGGCGATCTTCGGGAGCATCTGGAGGTACTGGTAGGACAGCAGCTTCTGGTCCGGGTCTCCGGCGTGGATGGCCTCGAAGACGGTGCGCACGGCCTGGGCCTCGCCCTCGGCGCGCAGGGCGGCGGCCTTGGCCTCACCCTCGGCGCGCAGGATCTGGGACTGCTTCTCGCCCTCGGCGCGCAGGATCTCGGACTGGCGGACACCCTCAGCCTGGAGGATCGCGGCGCGCTTGTCGCGGTCGGCGCGCATCTGCTTCTCCATCGAGTCCTGGATGGAGGTGGGCGGTTCGATGGCCTTGAGTTCGACGCGGTTGACGCGGATGCCCCACTTGCCGGTGGCCTCGTCGAGGACGCCGCGCAGGGCGGCGTTGATCTCCTCGCGGGAGGTCAGGGTCCGCTCCAGGTCCATGCCGCCGATGATGTTGCGCAGGGTGGTGACGGTGAGCTGCTCGATGGCCTGGATGTAGCTGGCCACCTCGTAGGTCGCGGCCCGCGCGTCGGTCACCTGGTAGTAGATGACGGTGTCGATGTTGACGACCAGGTTGTCCTGGGTGATGACGGGCTGGGGCGGGAAGGGGACGACCTGTTCGCGCAGGTCGATGCGGTTGCGGATGGTGTCGATGAACGGGACGACGATGTTCAGGCCCGCGTTCAGGGTCCGCGTGTAGCGGCCGAAGCGCTCGACGATGGCGGCGCTGGCCTGCGGGATGACCTGGATGGTCTTGATCAGGGCGATGAAGACCAACACCACCAGGATGATCAGGACGATGATGATCGGTTCCATCGACGGTTCCCCGTACCCTTCTTCGCCTCGGCGTCTTCGGCAGGTCGTGTGCCTGGAAAGATCTTGCTGGTCGAGTCTGTCAGACCGCGGAGCAACTCGGGACCGTATCGGGTCAGTTGCGTCGTGTGAGGTCGCGTGACCGGTCACATGACGATGGCCGTGGCTCCCTCGATGTCGACGACGTCCACTTCCTGGCCGACCTCGTAGGCGCGGTCGGCCTCCAGCGCGCGGGCGGACCAGACCTCGCCGGCGAGCTTGATGCGTCCGCCGGAGCGGTCGACGCGTTCCAGGACGACGGCCTGTCTGCCCTTCAGGGCGTCGACGCCCGTGGAGAGCTGGGGCGGGCGTCCGGCACGGTGCCGGTTCGCGATGGGGCGCACCACGGCGATGAGGGCCGTCGAGACGACGGTGAAGACGACGACCTGGGCGACCGCGCCGCCGCCGAAGACGCCGGAGGTCACCGCCGCGGCCACGGCTCCGACCGCGAGCATGCCGAGTTCGGGCATCGCGGTGATCACCAGGGCGATGCCGAGTCCTGCCGCGCCGATCAGCCACCACAACCATGCGTCGATGTCCACATGGTCATGGTAGGACCGCACACCCGTCGCCGACAGGGCGCCGGTTGCCCGAAGTCGGCCGAAAACCGTTCAGGGGCAGAGGTCTTGGCGGACCGGGGGTGCGGTTCAGCCCATCGGGAGGCCCTGGGCGGTCCAGCGGTCGCCGACCTGCTCGACCACGAGGGGGAGCCCGAAGCAGAGGGAGAGGTTGCGGGAGGTGAGTTCGAGCTCCAGGGGGCCGGCGGCGAGCACCTTGCCCTGACGGATCATCAGGACGTGGGTGAAGCCGGGGGCGATCTCCTCGACGTGGTGGGTCACCATGATCATGGACGGGGCGATCGGGTCGCGGGCGAGGCGGCCGAGCCGGCGGACGAGGTCCTCACGGCCGCCGAGGTCGAGGCCGGCGGCGGGTTCGTCGAGGAGCAGCAGCTCGGGGTCGGTCATGAGGGCGCGGGCGATGAGGGTGCGCTTGCGCTCGCCCTCGGAGAGGGTGCCGAACCTGCGGTCGAGGTATTCGGACATGCCGAGGCGGTCGAGGAAGGCGCGGGCGCGCTGCTCGTCGATGTCCTCGTACTCCTCCTGCCAGCCGGCGGTCATGCCGTAGGCGGCGGTGAGCACGGTCTGCAGGACCGTCTGCTTCTTGGGGAGCTTGTCGGCCATGGCGAGGCCGGCCATGCCGATGCGGGGGCGCAGCTCGAAGACGTCCGTGCCGGGCCTGCCGAGGGTCTCGCCGAGGATGGTGGCGGTGCCCTTGCTGGGGTAGAGGTAACTGGACGCGATATTGAGGAGGGTGGTCTTGCCGGCTCCGTTGGGGCCGAGGATGACCCAGCGCTCGCCCTCCTTGACCGACCAGGAGACCTGGTCCACCAGAGCCCGGCCCTCACGGACCACGGATACGTCCTGAAGCTCCAGAACATCGCTCATGAGCGCGTTGTCTCCCCTTGCAGTGTGGCCGGTCTCGGCAGTCGCTTACGCCAGTGGCTCGGTCCGCCGCGCCGATCGGGCGCAGCCCTCCCTGAAATCTACGCCACCGGCCGGGCGGGGCGGTCCCTCGGTCCGGTACTTGGGCCGCGCACGGGCCTGCCGCGGTGGGCCGGGGGCGCGCCTAAGGTGGGGGGATGCTGTCGGAACCACGCTCGGGACGCCTCGCCGCATGGGGAAATGCCCTTCTCGCCGGACTTGTCCCGCCGGATGACGCCGTAGGGGAGATCGTCGGCGAGGACGCCGTGCACCGGGTGGCGGGGCTGCCGGGTGAGTCGGCCCCGGTGGGGCTGACGCTGGCGCTGGGGCGGCTGCGGTCGCTGGGGGCGACCGGCCTGCGGGTCGCGCTGCCGGCGGCGGGGCATCCCCTGGGGCTGAGCGGGCCGCCGGAGTTCAACGCGCGGGCGCTGGAGGCCGGGGAGGCGGTGGTCTGCCACGGGGCCGCGCTGGGTCTGGTGCCGGAGGTCGCCGAGGCGGGGCCGGAGGGTGATGTGCACGTGGAGGTCGTCTGGCACTGTCTCGCGGTGCGGGAGGCGCCGCCCGCCGACGTGCCGTCGCTGGGTGAGGCGGAGCGGGAGCTGGCGGAGGCGTTGCGGGAGGCGACGGAGGTCCTGACGCGGCTGGACGTGGCCGGGTCGGGGCCGGTGGCCGAGGCGGCGATCGACGCGTACCGGGCGCGGGCGGAGCGCGGGCGGGAGGTGCTGGCGCCGGGGTATCCGCCGCGCGCGGTGCGGGTGCTGGAGCTGGCGCAGCGGGTCGGGGCGCTGGTGGCGCTGGCGGGGACCCACGGGCACGGGGGCGCGGTGAGCGCGGCGGAGATGGCGGCGCGCGGTTCGGCGTTGCGGCCGGTGGAGCGGACGGCGCGACGGGCGCAGGTCGCGGCGTACAACGCGGCGGTGGAGGAGCGCGAGCGCGGCGTGCGCTGAGCGGGGCCGGGCCTCGGCCGCCCGCGCGGGGCGTGGAGCGGGAGGTGCGGGCCGCGGCCGGGGGCGCGCGAGCCGTCCGGCAGGGCGCGCGGACCGCGGGCGGGGCGCACGGGTCCCGGGGCCTGCCGGTCGGTGGGCCGCCTCCGGGGCGTGAACCGGTACGCGCCGCACGGCGCGGGCGCGCGCCAGGACGACGGCGCGGGCGCGGGAGCAGCGGCGACGGACGGGGGCACCGGCGCAAGGGCGCCGACGCGCGGGTGTGGGCGGCGTCGGTACGACGGCGGCCGGCCTCCCGGGTGGGGCCGGGAGGCCGGGGGTCACCTCGTCGGTGCGCGGCGCGTCAGTGGTTGACGGCCAGGTTGCCGAAGGCCGGGTTCAGCAGGCCGATGACGTTGACGGTGTTGCCGGAGACGTTGACCGGGACGTCGACCGGGACCTGGATGACGTTGCCCGAGACGACGCCCGGGGAGCCCGCCACGATGCCGTCGGCGTGGGCGCCGTCCGTGGCGGAGGCCATGCCCGTGCCGGCGGCAAGCAGACCGCCGGCGATCATCGTGACGGCCGCTGCCTTCTTCAGGTTCTTCACTTTCCAACCCCTCCTTGCGAGGCCGCGGCAGGCGCCGCAGCACGCACTGAGCAACGCCGGGGGCCGAAGAAGGATGCGCCATCCGGGGGACATTCCCACGACGGTATGAATCTCTCACCGGAAGGGAACCATCCGCCCGGCCGGGGCGTAGCGGGTCAGCCGCTCACTCCGTGCCGCACCGCCCACAGGGCGGCCTGGGTGCGGTCCGCCAGGTCCAGCTTCATGAGGATGTTGGAGACGTGCGTCTTCACCGTCTTCTCGGAGAGCACCAGGGCGCGGGCGATCTCGCGGTTGGAGCGGCCGTCCGCGATCAGCCCCAGCACCTCACGCTCCCGCTCGGTGAGCGAACCCGCCCGTCCGTGTCCCGGCCCGGTGTCCTCCTGCGACAGGAGCGCGCCGGCCACCTCCGCCTGGAGCAGCACGTGCCCGGCGTGCACGGAGCGGATGGCCCCGGCCAGGGCGTCGGGGTCGACGTCCTTGTAGACGTATCCGGCGGCGCCCGCGCGCAGGGCCGGGACCACCGTGCGCTGCTCGGTGAAGCTGGTGACGACCAGCACCCGGGCGGGGTGGTCCAGCTCGCGCAGCCGGCGCAGCGCCTCCACGCCGTCCATGCCGGGCATCTTCACGTCCATGAGGATGACGTCCGGCCGCAGCTCCCCGGCGAGGGCGACCCCCTCGGCGCCGTCCGCCGCCTCCCCGACGACCTCGATGTCGTCCTGCACCTCCAGGAAGGTGCGCAGTCCCCGGCGGACCACCTGGTGGTCGTCGACCAGGAGCACCCTGATTGCGTCAGCCACCGGGGACCTCCATCTCGATCGTGGTGCCCTTGCCGGGCTCGGACGTCACGCCGAGGCTGCCGCCGACGCCGCTCGCCCGGTCCCGCATGGAGACCAGTCCGAGGTGGCGTCCGGCACGGCGGACCAGGCGCGGGTCGAAGCCGCCGCCGTCGTCGGTGACCCGCAGGACGGCGCCGGCGCCCCGCCGCTCCAGGGTGACGTCGACCCGGTCGGCGTCCGCGTGCCGCAGGGCGTTGTGCAGGGCTTCCTGGGCCACCCGCAGCACCGCCTCCTCCTGGGCGGCGGGCAGGGCCCGCACGCCGTGGACGGTGAAGGTGACCCGGGCGGTGTGGGCGCGGTCGAGGACCTGGACCTGGGTGCGGAGGGTGGCGACGAGTCCGTCCTCGTCCAGGGCCGCCGGGCGCAGCTCGACGACGGCGGCGCGCAGTTCGTCGGCGGCCTCGGCGGCGAGGACGGCCACCTGCTGGAGCTCGCCCTTGGCCCGGGAGGGGTCGCGGTCGACGAGGCGGGCGGCGGCCTGGGCGGTCAGGCGCAGGGAGAACAGCTTCTGGCTGACGGCGTCGTGCAGTTCGTGGGCCAGCCGGGAGCGTTCCTCGGCGATGGTCAGCTCGCGGCTGCGTTCGTAGAGGCGGGCGTTGGTGAGGGCGATCGCCGCGTGCTGGGCGAGGATGCCGAGCAGTTCCTCGTCGTCCTCGGTGAAGCCGCAGGTGCCCTCGGGTTTGGGGCAGTTCTTGTTGGCCAGGAAGAGGGCGCCGATGACCTCGTCGCCGTCGCGGACGGGCAGGCCGAGGAAGTCGACCAGGTCGGGGTGGGCGCTGGGCCAGCCCTCGAAGCGGGGGTCCCGGCGCACGTCGGCGAGGCGCTGGGGGGTGGCCTCGCGCAGCATCGCGGCGAGGATGCCGTGCTGGCGCGGGAGGGGGCCGATGGCCTTCCACTGGGCGTCGCTGACGCCGTCGACGACGAACTGGGAGAAGCCGCCGTGGTCGTCGGGCACGCCGAGCGCGGCGTACTGCGCGTCGAGCAGTTCGCGGGCCGAGGCGACGATCGTCTTGAGGACGTCGCGCACCTCCAGGTGCCTGCTCATGGCCAGCAGCGCGGAACTGACCGCGGCGAGGCCGGACCGGGGGCGGTGGCTCATGTCCTCACGGTACCGGCGGGTGCGGGCGCCGCGGATCGGCCCGGTGGCCCCTCCCGCGGGGCCCGGGACCTAGGTCCCGGGGCGGACCCGGGTCCCGTCGCCGGACGGGGCGTAGGGCCGGGGTCCCGGGGTGCGCGGTGCAGGGCGAACGGACCCGGTGGAGTGCGTCCCGCGTCCGAGGCGGGGCGGGCGGCGCCGTCCCTACGTTGTGATCACGCCGTCCGAGCGGCGCACGACGAGAGGGGCACGGCATGCCGGTGGCGATCATCACGGGGGCGTCCAGGGGGCTGGGGCACGCGCTGGCGGGGGCGCTGGCGGAGCGCGGCTGGGACCTGGTGCTCGATGCGCGGGCTCCGGTGCGGCTGGCGGAGGCGGCCCGGCGGGTGTCCGCGCACGGGACGCGGGTGACGGCTCTGCCGGGCGACGTGGCGGACGCGGCCCACCGCGCGGAGCTGGTGGCGGCGGCCCGGCGGCTGGGCGGGCCGGACCTGCTGGTGCACAACGCGAGCGCGCTGGGGGCCGAGCCGCTGGTGACGTTGGAGCGGTTGCCGCTGGGCGGGCTGCGGCGGGCGCTGGAGGTGAACCTGGTGGCGGCGCTGGGGCTGGTGCAGGAGGCGCTGCCGCTGCTGCGGGCGTCCCGGGAGGGCGCGGTGATCACGGTGAGTTCGGACGCCGCCGTCGAGGCGTACCCGGAGTGGGGCGGGTACGGGGCGTCCAAGGCGGGGCTGGACCACCTGGCGGCGGTGCTGGGGGTGGAGGAGCCGGGGCTGCGGGTGTGGGCGGTGGACCCGGGGGACATGGCGACGGACCTGTACGCGGCGGCCGTGCCGGGCGACGACGCGCCGCGGCCGGAGCCGTCCGGGGTGGTGCCCGCCTTCCTGCGGCTGCTGGACGAGCGGCCGGTGAGCGGGCGGTACGCGGCGGCGACGCTCGCGGGGGTCCGGCCGTGACCGTGGCGGTGCGGGTGCCCGAGGAGCTGTCGGCCCGGGTGCCGGCGGAGCAGCGGGGGCCGGGGCTCGGCCGGGACGCCGTGCGGCTGCTGGTGTCCCGGGGCACGCGGGTGACGCACCACGCGTTCGGGGAGCTGGGGCGGCTGCTGCGGGCCGGGGACCTGCTGGTGGTGAACACCTCGCCGACGCTGGCGGCGGCCGTCGACGGGCGGACCGGCGGCGAGCGGGTGGTGGTGCACTTTTCCACGTGCGGTGACGACGGCCGCTGGGCGGTGGAGTTGCGGGAGCCGGACGGGCGGGGCACCACCCGCCCGCGTGGAGCGCGGCGCGCGGGGGCGGGGGTGCGGCTGCCGGGCGGGGCGCGGCTGGTCCTGGAGGCGCCGCTGAGTGCCCGGGGCGACCGGCTGTGGTGGGCGCGGGTGAGCCGGGACGTCCTCGGGCTGCTGCGGGAGTACGGGCGGCCGATCCGGTACGCGTACACGGAGCGGGACCAGCCGCTGTCGGCGTACCGGACGGTGTTCGCGCTGCCGCCGTCGGACGGGGCGGGCAGTGCGGAGATGCCGAGTGCGGGGCGCCCGTTCACGGGGCGGCTGGTGGCGGAGCTGGTGAGCAGGGGGATCAGGTTCGCGCCGGTCACGCTGCACACCGGGGTGGCCTCGGCGGAGGTGCACGAGCCGCCGTACCCGGAGCGGTTCGCGGTGCCGGAGACGTCGGCGTGGCTGGTCAACGCGGTGCGGGCGCGCGGCGGGCGGGTGGTCGCGGTGGGGACGACGGCGGTGCGGGCGCTGGAGTCGGCGGCCGGGGCGGACGGTGTGGTGCGGGCCCGGGCGGGCTGGACGGACCTGGTGGTGACGCCGGCCCGCGGGGTGCGGGTGGTGGACGGGCTGCTGACCGGTCTGCACGAGCCGGAGGCGTCGCACCTGCTGATGCTGGAGGCGGTCGCCGGGCGGGAGGCGGTGGCGCGGGGTTACGAGGAGGCCTTGCGGGCGCGGTACCTGTGGCACGAGTTCGGGGACGTGCACCTGCTGCTGCCGCCGACGCCGTAGTGGAGCGGCGCGGGCACGTCGTGGGGGACGCCCGCGCCAGGCCTCACCCAGTGCATTGCGCCAGCAACTGCGCGTGAGGCGGGAGCGGGTGGGGTGTGAGGCCGGGCATAGGGCGCACATCACGTACGAACAGGAGTAGGAGATACATACCGCCCACGTGAGCGGCCCGTTCAGTCCAGCTTGTACCGATTTACCCCTCCCGGGTCCACTACCCGGCTTCGTACGTCACATCTTTGCCACCCCATTTTGCTGCCGCTAAGAATGGCTGCCGTCGCTCAGCGCCGTGGGTCCTCCCCGCGGCGTTCGTGCCGGAAGCACCACTGTCCCCACCGGACGCCGAGCGACCTCCGCGCTATTCGAAGAGGTCCGACCCCCCATGCCGAAGAACATCCTCACCCGTGGTCACAGTCGCGCCCTGAGCCGCCATCACAAGATCGCCGCCGCCGGTGTCGCCGCCCTCGGCGCCGCCGCGATCGGGATCTCGGCCGTGCCGAGCGACGCGTCGACGACCGTTTCGAGCGAGGCAGCTGCTCCGGCGGCCAAGGTGGCCTACAGCACCGAGCAGATCACCGACGTCAAGGCCAGCGTCACCGACCAGCTCGCGGGCGCCAGCGTGAAGGCCGAGCAGATCGCGGCGAAGAAGAAGGCCGAGGCCCACGCGAAGGCCCAGGCCGCCGCGAAGAAGAAGGCCGCCGCGGCGAAGAAGGCGGAGCAGGCCCGCCAGGCCCAGGAGAGCGCCAGCCGCGCCGCCGAGCGCACGCAGGTGAAGAAGGCCGCCAAGAAGACCTACGCGAACAACCTCGACGGCTGGATCCGCGAGTCCCTCGACATCATGAAGAAGCACGGCATCCCCGGCTCCTACGAGGGCATCCACCGCAACATCATCCGCGAGTCCTCCGGCAACCCGAAGGCGATCAACCTCTGGGACATCAACGCCAAGAACGGCATCCCGTCCAAGGGTCTGCTGCAGGTGATCCCGCCGACGTTTGAGGCCTACCACGTCCCGGGCACCTCGAAGAACATCTACGACCCGGTCGCCAACATCACGGCCGCCTGCAACTACGCGGCGGACCGCTACGGCACCATGGACAACGTCGACAGCGCGTACTGAGGTCGGCGCGGACCTCTGTATCCCGCGTCCGACGCGCACGCACACGCCGAAGGGCGGCACCCTCCTGACCGGGTGCCGCCCTTCGGGCGTCGGGGAGCCGGACCGCGGCGGCTAGGGAAAGCAGCCGGGCCGCGGCGGCTACTTCCGCATGACCTCCGGCTCGTGGCGGCGCAGGAAGCGGGCCACGAAGAACCCGCAGATCACGCCGAGCACGATGAGCGCGCCCATGTCCATCGCCCACGCGCCGACCGTGTGCTCCCACAGCGGGTCGGTGTCGCCGGGCGTCTCCGGCGGGCTGATCCGGTTGAAGTCCAGCGTGGCGCCCGCCGCGGCGACCGCCCAACGGGACGGCATCAGGAACGAGAACTGGTTGACGCCGATCGAGCCGTGCAGCGCGAACAGACAGCCCGTGAACACCACCTGGACGATCGCGAACATCACCAGCAGCGGCATGGTCTTCTCGGCGGTCTTCACCAGCGAGGAGATGATCAGGCCGAACATCATCGAGGTGAAGCCGAGCGCCATGATCGGCAGGGAGAGCTCCAGCAGCGTGAAGCCCCCGAGGACCAGGCCCTCCTCCGGGAGCTCCCGGCTGGAGAAGCCGATCACGCCGACCAGCAGTCCCTGGAACACCGTGATCATGCCGAGGACGAACACCTTGGACATCAGGTACGCCGAGCGGGACAGGCCGGTGGCGCGCTCCCGCTCGTAGATCACCCGTTCCTTGATCAGCTCGCGCACGGAGTTCGCCGCGCCCGCGAAGCAGGCGCCGACCGCCAGGATCAGCAGCACCGTCGTCGCCGTACCGTTCGGGACGATCCGGCCGGTCTGCGGGTTGGGCGGGTTCGGCAGCAGGCCCTTGTCCGCGTCGATGAGCAGGCTGACCGCGCCGAGCACCGCCGGCAGGATCACCATCAGGGCGAGGAAGCCCTTGTCGGAGGCGATCACCGAGACGTAGCGGCGCACCAGGGTGGCGAACTGCGACATCCAGCCCTGCGGCTTCGGCGGCTTCATCGCCTGCATCGCCGGGACCTGTACGGACTGCGGGGCGACCGCGTCGATGTCCGCGGCGTACATCTGGTAGTGCTGCGAACCCTTCCAGCGGCCCGCCCAGTCGTAGTCGCGGTAGTTCTCGAAGGCGGAGAAGACGTCGGCCCAGGTGTCGTAGCCGAAGAAGTTCAGCGCCTCCTCGGGCGGGCCGAAGTAGGCCACCGAGCCGCCCGGCGCCATCACCAGCAGCTTGTCGCAGATCGCCAGCTCGGCCACCGAGTGGGTGACGACCAGCACGGTGCGGCCGTCGTCGGCGAGGCCGCGCAGCAGCTGCATGACGTCGCGGTCCATGCCCGGGTCGAGACCGGACGTCGGCTCGTCCAGGAAGATCAGCGAGGGCTTGGTCAGCAGCTCCAGCGCCACCGACACACGCTTGCGCTGGCCGCCGGACAGGGAGGTGACCTTCTTGTCCTTGTGGATGTCCAGCTTCAGCTCGCGCAGCACCTCGTCGATGCGGGACGCCCGCTCGGCGGCCGTGGTGTCGGCCGGGAAGCGCAGCTTCGCCGCGTACGTGAGGGCCTTCTTGACGCTCAGTTCCTTGTGCAGGATGTCGTCCTGCGGGACCAGACCGATGCGCTGGCGCAGCTCGGCGAACTGCTTGTAGAGGTCGCGGTTGTCGTAGAGGACCTCGCCCTGGTTCGCGGGGCGGTAGCCGGTGAGCGCCTTGAGCAGGGTCGACTTGCCCGAGCCGGAGGGGCCGATGACCGCGATCAGTGACTTCTCCGGCACGCCGAAGGAGACGTCCTTGAGGATCTGCTTGCCGCCGTCGACCGTGACGGTCAGGTGACGGGCGGAGAAGGACACCTCACCGGTGTCGACGAACTCCTCCAGCCGGTCCCCGACGATCCGGAACGTCGAGTGGCCCACGCCGACGATGTCGGTCGGGCCGAGCAGCTGCGAGCCACCCTTGGGGATCGGCACACCGTTGACGTACGTGCCGTTGTGCGAGCCGAGGTCACGGATCTCCATGCGCCCGTCGGGCGTCGCGTGGAACTCGGCGTGGTTGCGGGAGACCTGGAGGTCGGAGACGACGAGGTCGTTCTCCAGGGCGCGGCCGATGCGCATCACGCGGCCGAGGGAGAACTGGTGGAACGTGGTCGGGCTGCGGTCGCCGTAGACCGGTGCGCCCGGTCCGCCGCCGGGGCTCTGCTGCTGCGGGACCCGCGGCGCGGGCTGCTGCGGCGCGCCCTGCTGCGGCTGCGGGTGGCCGGCGTGCGCGGGCGGCTGCTGCGGCGGGGCCTGCTGCTGCCAGCCCGGATGGGCACCCGGAGCCCCCTGGGCCGCGTACGGCTGCTGCTGGGGCTGCGCCTGCTGCGGCGGCGCCTGGTGCGGCGCGGCTGCGACACCGGTCAGCGTCACGCGCGGGCCGTCGGTGGCGTTGCCCAGGTTCAGTGCCGTGTCGGAGCCGACCTCCAGATGGTGGATGCGTTGCCCCTGCACGAACGTGCCGTTGGTGCTGCCGTGGTCCACGATGACCCAACGGTGGCCGTTGAAGCTGATCGTGGCGTGCCGCCAGGAGACCCTGGCGTCGTCGAGCACGACATCGCCCTGCGGATCGCGTCCCAGGGCGTAGGTCCTGGACGGATCGAGCGTCCAGGTACGTCCGTTTGATTCCAGTACGAGTTCCGGCACTCCATGCCCCACTGAGTTGTCCCCCGATTTTCCCCCGTCGCAGGGAGTCTAGGGATGTCGAACATCGGGGGGCACTATTCCAGGGTCGCCCCCCTGACCGAAAGTCGGGCCTTGTCACGAGCCCGCACCAACGTTTTTCGACCCATCACGCCGACGGGGTTGAAATCGGCCCGGAGCGTGGTAATCCAGGCGAGGGGGACATGCGCGGCAACCGTGCCGCGCCGGGGACGGGGGGTTCGCCATGGGGGCTGCCACGCGTGCGGGCACCGCGGGACGGGACGGCGGGCGGGTGCCCTGGATGGACGTCGTGATCTGCGCGGTCACGGCGGTCGGCTGGGCGCTGATCGGGATGGCCGGCACGGCGGCGCTGGGCCTGCACCTGCTGGACGCGGACGCGGCGGGCGCCCTCGGACCCATGACGGCGGCGGTGGTGGCGCTGGGGGCCGGCGGTTCGGTCACGCCGTCCGCCGACGTGTCCGTGTCCGGGCCGACCGACGTGTTCGGATCGGCCGAGTCGTTCGGGCCGGCCGACGTGCTCGGACCGGCCGAGTCGTTCGGGCCGGCCGACGTGTCGGCGTTCGGGCCGGCCGATGTGTCCGCGTTCGGGCTGTCGGGCGCGGAGGCGACCACCGCGGTCGCGATCACGCCACTGGGCGTGAGCCTGGTCGGCGCGCTGCTGCTGGCCCTCGTCCTCCTGCGGTCGCTGCGGTCGGCGGGGAGGGGAGGGACGGTCCCGGTGGCCGAACTGGCCGCCCGGACCGGGGCGGTGGTCGTGCTGTGCGCGGCGATGGCGGGCGGGCTGGTCTGGGCGGGCGACGACGTCATCGTCGTGGACGGCGGCTCGCTGGGGCTCGGCGGTCTGCCCGGCTGGGACGGGGGTGGCGGGATCGACCTGCCGGGCCTGGGCGATCTCGGGGAGGCCGGCGTGCCGGTGCCGGACGGGGCCGGTGACCTCGTCGGGGCGGAGGCCGCGATGGGATACCGCGTCGACGCGGTGCCGACGGTGCTCGGCGCCGCGCTGTGGGCCCTCGGGGTGTCGGCCGTCGCCCTGGCGGCCTCGCGCCGTACGCCCCTGCCGCGCGGGTGGGAAGCGGTGCACCGGACGGTGCGCCCGGCGGTGTCCGCCCTCGTCACCGTGCTGCTGGTGGCGGTGGCGGCGGGGTGCGCGGCGGCCGGCTACGCGGCCGTGGGCGACGACCGGCCGCAGCGGATCGTGGGGGCTGCGCTGCTGGGGGCGCCGAACGGGGTGTGGCTCGGTCTGCCGGTGGGCCTGGGCGTGCCCTGGGACGGGCGGGCTTCGGGAGCGCTGCTCGGGGCGCTGCCGCATCCGCTGGACGAGCTGCTGCGGGACGGGGCCGGGGGGTCCGTCACCCTGGGGAGGCTGGCCGAGCTCGACGAGCGGGTGTGGCTGCTGGGCGTCGCGTCCGCCGTGGCGATGCTGCTGGCGGGCGTGCTGACGGCGGCGCGCACGCCGGCCATGGGAACACCGGCCGCCTTCGCCGGGCACTGCGCCCTGCGCCTGGGCGCGGCCACCGCCGTCGCGCTCCCGGTGCTGGTGCGGCTGACGCGGGCGTCGGTCGACGCCTCGCTGACCGTCCTCGGCTTCGACGCCTTCGACGCCGGGCTGCGGTTGCACGGCGACACGGGCACGGCCCTGCTGCTGGGCGCCGCGTGGGGCGCGGGCGCGGGGGGCGCGGGCGCGCTGCTGGCTCGTGCGGCGGGCACCCGGGCGGCGGCCTCGGCGGCAGGGGGCGGCTTCGGTGGCGCGGGGGGCGGCGCCGGTGCGGGGGCGGGGGCAACGGCGGTGGGTTCCGGGGGCGCGGGCGGTGCGGGAGGTGTGGGAGGCGTGGGCAGTGTGGGAGGCGCGGGAGGCGCGGTCGTCGCCGGGGGGTCGGGGCAGGCGGGGTGGAGGTGGTCCGGGTCGTCCGGACCGGTCGCGTCGTCCGGGTGGCCCCGGGGGTCCGGGGAGTCCGGGAGGTCCGCGGACGGTGCGGGGTATGACGGCGGCTGTGAGGCCGGGGCGGCGGGCGGTGCGTCGGCGGGCCCCGGGGAACAGGGCGGGGCAGTCGGGGGCGGGGCGGGGCTCAGCGGGAAGCGTCGGGAGGGGGCCGGCGGGGAGGGCGGGGGCCGGGCGGGCAGCGGTCGAACCGGCGAGGGCCGGGTGACGTCCGACCGGGCGGGCGAAGACCAGGTGAGTTTCGGCCAAGCCGGCGATGGTCGAGTGCGCTTCGGGCGGGCGGGCGACGGCCGGACGGGCACCGATCGGGGGGATGCGGGACGGGAGGGTCGGGACCGGGAGGTCGGGGTGCGGCGCGGGCCGTACACGCCGGGAACGCCGTACCGACCGCCGAACCCGGACACGAACCCGTATCTGCGGATGCCCGGGGCGGAGGAGCCCGGCGGGCCGAGGGACGCGCGTCCGTCCGACGGGTGGCCCGCACCGGCGGACGGCCGAGCCGAGGCGCAAGGCCGACCGGAGGCCCACCGCTCCGACGTTCCGTCCGGGACGGATGTACATGGGCCCGGAGCCCCGTCCTGGCCGAACGCACACGGCGCCGGGGACCCGACCCGACGGGAGACGCACAGCCCCGAAGCCCCTTTCCTGCCGGATGCACACGGCACCGGGGACCCGACCCGACGGGCTCGGCCGCGGGGTGACGGGGACGCCGGGGCCGAGGGGTTCCGGCCGCCGTCGTGGGTGGCCCGGCCACCGTCCGGGAACCCCCGGCCGCCCGGTGCGGACCCGGCTCCGCCGGAACCCACGGAGCCCGCCCCTCCCGGCGACTCCGGCAATGCCGACGGCTCCGGCGGCTCCGGCGGCTCCGGTGAGGCCGACGTCCACGGGGCGCCCACCGTGATCCGGCCCGTCGAGCCGCCCCGGCGCGGACAGCAGGGCAGCGGCGCCGCACGGAGGCGCTCCCCGCGGCGACCGGACGACGGACCACCCCCTCCGCCACCGCCCCCTCCCCCGGCACCGCGCGCGCCGGGCGGCGGAGGCTGACCCGGGAGCCGAAGCTTGAAGCTGCCCGCTTCCCGGGGGCCTCCGCCCCAGGGTTCTTGCCCGCAGGGCCTCCTGTGGCCGGGTTTCTGCTGCACGGACCCCCGGCGTCCTGGGGGCTTCCGCTCTCCTCATCCCCGACCCGGGAGCCGCCCCTCCCGGCTCCCCGGCCCCCCGCCCCGCGTCCCTCCCCGCCCGCGGACACTGCTGCCGGACGAGCCAGCCGCTCCCCCGTCACCGGCGGCCCGGACGACGGTCCCGGACGGTGGCCTCCACGGCGGTCACGGCCACGGTCCGGCGCTCGGGCCATGCCGCTCCCGTCCTCGTACCGACGGGGTCCTCCCCCGGGCCCCCGGCTCCCCCGAGGCCCCGCCCGCGTCGTCGTTCCGACGTTCGCGCCCGGCTGCCCTTCGGCTGCCCGACGGCCGCCCGTCCCGCCGGTCGTCGGCCTGTCCGTCAGGCGGACCGAGGCGGCGGGGGGCACGGGGTGCCGGATACGGTAAGACCACCATGAGCGCATCGCAGACCACCGACGTACCCACTCTCCTTGTCAAGATCTTCGGCAAGGACAGGCCGGGCATCACGGCCGGCCTCTTCGACACCCTCGCCGCCTACTCGGTCGACGTCGTCGACATCGAGCAGGTCGTCACCCGTGGCCGTATCGTGCTGTGCGCGCTCGTGACCGAGCCGCCCCGGGGCCTGGAGGGACATCTGCGGGCCACCGTGCACAGCTGGGCGGAGTCGATGAAGCTGCAGGCGGAGATCATCTCCGGCATCGGCGACAACCGTCCGCGCGGGCTGGGCCGTTCCCTGGTCACCGTGCTGGGCCATCCCCTCACCTCCGAGGCGGCGGCGTCGATCGCCGCCCGCATCACCGACGCTGGCGGCAACATCGACCGGATCTTCCGCCTCGCCAAGTACCCGGTCACCGCCGTGGAGTTCGCGGTGTCGGGGGTGGAGACCGAGCCGCTGCGCACCGCGCTGGTGACCGAGTCCGCACGGCTCGGGGTCGACGTGGCGGTCGTCGCGGCCGGGCTGCACCGGCGGGCGCAGCGCCTGGTCGTCATGGACGTGGACTCCACGCTCATCCAGGACGAGGTGATCGAGCTGTTCGCCGCCCACGCGGGCTGCGAGGACAAAGTGGCCGACGTGACGTCCGCCGCCATGCGCGGCGAGTTGGACTTCGAGCAGTCCCTGCACGCCCGGGTGGCGCTGCTGGAGGGGCTGGACGCGTCCGTGGTGGACAAGGTGCGCAGCGAGGTCCGGCTGACGCCCGGTGCGCGCACCCTGATCCGCACGCTCAAGCGGCTGGGCTACCAAGTCGGCGTGGTGTCCGGCGGGTTCACCCAGGTCACGGACGACCTCAAGGAACGGCTGGGGCTGGACTTCGCCCATGCGAACACCCTGGAGATCGTCGACGGGAAGCTGACGGGCCGGGTCACCGGGGAGATCGTCGACCGGCCGGGCAAGGCACGGCTGCTGCGTCGGTTCGCGGCGGAAGCGGGGGTGCCGCTCTCCCAGACGGTGGCGATCGGCGACGGCGCCAACGACCTGGACATGCTGAACGCGGCCGGTCTCGGGGTGGCCTTCAACGCCAAGCCGGTGGTGCGCGAGGCGGCCCACACGGCGGTCAACGTGCCCTTCCTGGACACGGTGCTGTATCTGCTGGGCATCACGCGCGAGGAGGTCGAGGCGGCGGACACCATCGACCTCGCCTGAGCGGACCGCCGCCCTCCCCGCGGCACACGGGACAGCCCACCGAGCAGCCCACACGGGACACGGCACGGCCCGGACCCGCGCGCTACGCCGCGTGTCCGGGCCGTGCACCGTGTGTGAGAGGTCCGGCATCGCTTCTCACCGGGTGCGGCACCGCTTCCCGCCGGGCACCGGACGCCCGTCAGGCGGGGGACGTCACTCGCTGGGCGCCCAGTAGTCGACCAGCGTGGCGACGCCCGGCTCCAGGGACTTCCAGGAACCGGTGAAGGACAGCACGGCGAAGGCCGCGGCGGGGTAGCCCCGGCGGTTCATGCGCTCGCGGGCGTCCGCCTCGTCCGAGCCGGCCAGGATGTCGGCGAGGCCCTGGATGCCGGGGTTGTGGCCGACCAGCAGGACGTTCTGCGCGTCGTCGGAGGTCTCGTTCAGCAGGGCGATCAGCTCGCCGGGCGACGCCTCGTAGATCCGCTCCTCGTAGACGGTTTTCGGTCGCTGCGGGAATTCCTGGACCGCCAGCTTCCAGGTTTCCCGGGTGCGGGTCGCGGTGGAGCACAGGGCCAGGTCGAAGGCGATGTCGGAGTCGGCCAGCTTGCGACCGGCGACTGCCGCGTCCATGCGGCCCCGCTCGGCGAGCGGGCGCTCATGGTCGTTGACCGGGGGCCAGTCGGCCTTCGCATGCCGGAAGAGGACAATCCTGCGGGGTTCTGCGACGCTCATGTCACCCAGCTTCGCATGAAACAGGCCACGAGGCGCAGGGAGTTGAAGGCCCTCCCCCGAGGGGCTCACCGGCCCATGAGCTGCTGCGCGCGTTCGACGAGGTGCGCTATCGCGGGTTCGCCGCCCGCCGCGTGGGCCTCGGCGGGGTTCAGGACGAGGGTCAGCAGCGTCACGAAGGCGAGCGCGGGCAGGGCCAGGGCCCACCAGGGCAGCCGGGCGCCGGCGCCGCCGCCCTGCGGGGCGGGACGGGGCCGGGGATGGGTGCGCGCCGTCATGAGGGCCTCCGCTCCGCGAGGAATCCGTTCCGAGGACCGCGTCCCGCGGCCACATCTCGAAGGTACGGACCCGGCGGGCACCAACCCATCAGGTGATCCACCCACTTGACCCTGAGCCTGTCCCCCTAGGGGATACGGGGGCGAGCCCCACCACGCACCGGACGGCCCGGGCCCCCGGGGCGGACGGCACGGCCGAGACGCCGGGGCGAAGGGAGCACCGGGCGGGCAGAAGGGCAGGGGCGGTGGATGTCCTCCCCGGGGCGGCAGAGGCGGTGGACGCCCTCCCCCCGCGGCGGCAGGGCACCCGGGAGGGGCACCCGCGACGACCGGACCGCCTCGGCCTCGGTTCGTCGGGAACGGCCGGGGCGACCGCGCAGGACAGCCCGGCCGACCGCGCGGGACCGGCGGGGCGACCGCCCAGGACAGCTCGAACGTCCGCGCGGGATGGGCCGGCCGACCGCGCGGGCCAGCGGGCCACCGCGCGGGTAGCCGTGCGTCAGGGGGCGAGCAAGCTGGCGACGACGCCGATGACGATGAAGATGGCGAAGAACGAGCCGAAGACCAGGAGGAGCTTCTTCTGGCCGTTCTGCGGGTTCGGGTCGAGGACTGGCATGGGGCCAGTCTCGCATCCCCGGCGCGGGGGCTCGCTCAGCGCGCCGTCTCCTCCTCCACCGTGCGGGGACGGCCGGCCAGGTAGCCGAACACGGTCTGCGGCACCAGCAGGGCGGCCATCAGCCCGATCGGGAGCCCCCAGCCGCCGCTGTGCTGGTAGAGCACGCCGACCAGCAACGGTCCCGGGATGGAGATCAGGTAGCCGGTGCTCTGCGCGAAGGCGGACAGCTGGGCGACGCCGGCGCCGGTCCGGGCGCGCATGCCGACCAGGGTCAGCGCGAGCGGGAAGGCGCAGCCGGCGATGCCCAGCAGCAGCGCCCAGGCCCACGCGCCGGCGGCCGGGGCGAAGTGGAGACCGGCGTACCCGGCGAGACCGCTGGCGCCGAGCACGAGGACGATCGGTCCCTGGTGGGGCAGCCGGGTGGCCAGCCGGGGTATCACGAAGGCCAGCGGCACGCCCATCACCATGGTGACGGCGAGCAGCAGCCCGGCCGTGCCGGCGGGGACACCGGCGTCCCGGAAGATCTGCGGCATCCACCCCATGGTGATGTAGGCGGCGGTGGCCTGGAGCCCGAAGAAGACGGCCAGGGCCCAGGCGGTGGGGCTCCGGGAGATGCGGGGCGGAGCCGCCTCCGCGCGCGGACCGGGCACAGACGCGGGCGCCCCGGGACCGGGCACGGAGGCGGGCGCCTGTCCGGCAGGCGTCTCCCCGGCGGACACCGCCCCGGTAGCCCCGGCCCCCGCCGAAACCGCCCCGCCGGGAGCGGCCCCCGACTCCGCCGCCACCCCGGCAGCTCCCGCCTCCCCCGGCGCGCCCCCGACCGCCCGGCCCCCACCGCGCCCGCCAGAGGTGTCCGCGCCCCCGACCCCCCGGCCCCGGCCGCGCCCGCCGTCGGTGTCCGCGTCGCCGCCCCGCACGAACGCCAGCCAGGGCAGGACGGCCACGGCGGCGAGGGCGGACCAGAGGACGAGCCCCGACCGCCAGTGGCCGCCGAGCAGCTCGGTCGCCGGCACCGTGACGGCGGCGGCGGTCGAGGTGCCGAGGGCGAGGGCCATGGAGTACAGGCCCGTCATGGAGCCGATCCGGTCCGGGAACCAGCGCTTGACGATGACGGGCATCAGGACGTTGCTGACGGCGATGCCCATCAGGGCCAGCGCGGTGCCCGCGAGGAACCCGGCCGTGCCGCCCGCGAAGGGGCGGACGAGCAGACCGGCGGCGATGGCGGCCATGCCGCCGCACACCACCGCACCGGGGCCGAAACGGCGGGCGAGGCGCGGGGCGGTGACGCCGAAGACGGCGAAGCACAGCGGGGGCACGGAGGTCAGCAGTCCGGCCACGCTGCCGCTCATGCCGAGCGCGACGCGGACCTCCTCCAGCAGGGCGCCGAGGCTGGTGATGGCGGGCCGCAGGTTGAGGGCGGCGAGGACGACGGCCACGACCAGCAGGCGGGCGGTCCACCCGTGCGGTCGGGGGGAGGGAGCCGGACCGCGTGTCCGGGATGGCGGTACGGGCCGGGATCCGGCCGGGGTGTCTCCGGTCGTCGTGGACGCGAGCGCCCGGGTCTCTTCGCCAGCCATGGGGCCCATCATAGAATCATGGGATGATTGCCTGTCCACTGTCCGGCCGCCGCCCGGCCGCCCCCGTGTGCGAAGGTGAGCCATGCCCCTGAGCCATCCGCGTCGCGCGGCCCTGTCCGAGCAGGTCATCGCCGCACTGCGCGCGCAGATCACCACGGGTGAGTGGCCGGTCGGCTCCCGCATCCCGACCGAGCCGGAGCTGGTCGAGCAGCTCGGCGTGGCCCGGAACACGGTCCGCGAGGCGGTCCGTGCCCTCGCGCACAACGGTCTGCTGGACATCCGCCAGGGATCGGGCACGTACGTGGCGGCGACGAGCGAACTGGCGGGCGTCATGCACCGCCGCTTCGCCGACGCCGACCCCCGGCACGCGGCCGAACTGCGCTCCGCGCTGGAGTCGGCGGCGGCACGGCTGGCCGCACAGCGGCGGACGGAGAAGGACCTCAAACAGCTGGACGCCCTGCTGCTGCGCCGCGAGGAGGCGTGGGAGTCGGGCGAGGCCGAGGCGTTCGTGGCGGCGGACGCCACCTTCCACCTGGCGGTGGTGGCGGCCTCCCACAACGACGTGCTGACGGCGATGTACGCGGACCTGGGCGAGGTGCTGCGGGACTGGCTGCGCGACGACGTGGGCGCGGAGCTGTCCCCGGAGACACACATGGAGCACGGGCGCCTGGTGGACGCGATCCGCGCCGGTGACGCGGCGGCGGCGGCCGAGGTGGCCGCCGCCTATCCGCTGGCGTGCCGTCCGGGCCGGGTCACGGCTCCGCCTTCCGGTGGCTGACCCAGGCGGCGCCGACCTCCTTCCAGCAGCGACCGGTCAGGCGCACCGTCTGCGCCGGCCCGGCGGCCACCGGGGTGCTGTCGGCGTCGAGGTCCCACCAGCGGACGCACTCGACGTGCAGACTCACGCGGTCGATGACGGGATAGGGGTTGTGGCAGTACGCGGTCACGCTGGATCCGTCGACCCGGATCCGGCAGGCGGCGCCGAACGGATCGTCCGCGGCCGGCTTCCGGGGTGCGGTCTGCGCGGACCGCCCGGCCGTGTGCGGGAACGCCTGATACGGCAGGGCCAGGACGAGGGCGGCGGCAAGGGTCGCTGAGGCCAGACGGTGGACGCGCACGACGGGACCTCCTCGGCGTGGCTGGGGAGGGCAAAAAGCGCGACGGACGTGTCCTCCACGGTGCCTGGTCCCGGGCCCCTCCCGCCCGGATTGCTGCGCCGTTCGGGTGAACGGGCGGAGGGCGCAGGCAGCACCACAAGCGGCCCCCGGGAAGGGGGAGAACCGCGCCGCACAAGGCTTCGGCAACGGCGGGACAGCGCCTCGCGGCCGTCCGGGGACCCGGCCCCCCGGGCGGTACGGACAGGCTCCGGGCAGCACGCACAGGCCCCCGGACGGTACGGACAGGCCCCCGGGCAACGCACGGAACCCCGGGCGGTACGGACAGGCCCCGGCGGTACGGACGGACTCCCGCCGCGCGGCACGCCGCGGGCCCGCACCCACCGTGAGAACCCGAGGTGGGTGCGGGCCCGCGTGCCGTGTTCGGCCGGAACGGACCGGGTGCGGTCCGGGCGGATCAGGCTCCGACGGCGTGCAGACCGCCGTCGACGTGGACGATCTCGCCGGTGGTCTTCGGGAACCAGTCGCTCAGCAGGGCGACGACACCGCGGCCGGCCGGCTCCGGGTCCTTCAGGTCCCACTCCAGCGGGGCGCGGGTGTCCCACACGGAGGCCAGCTCGGCGAAGCCCGGGATGGACTTGGCCGCCATGGAGCCGATCGGGCCCGCGGAGATGAGGTTGCAGCGGATCTTCTGCTTGCCCAGGTCGCGCGCCATGTACCGGTTGGTGGCCTCCAGCGCGGCCTTGGCCGGGCCCATCCAGTCGTACTGCGGCCAGGCGTACTGCGCGTCGAAGGTGAGGCCCACGACGGAGCCGCCGTTCTGCATCAGCGGCAGGCAGGCCATGGTCAGGGACTTCAGGGAGAAGGCCGAGACGTGCATGGCGGTGGAGACCGACTCGAACGGCGTGTTCAGGAAGTTGCCGCCGAGCGCGTCCTGCGGCGCGAAGCCGATGGAGTGCACCACGCCGTCGAGCCCGCCGAGTTCCTCGCCCACGACGTCCGCGAGACGGCCCAGGTGCTCGTCGTTGGTCACGTCGAGCTCGATGACCTTGGTGGGCTTGGGCAGCTTCTTGGCGATGCGCTCGGTCAGGGTGGGCCGCGGGAACGCGGTCAGGATGATCTCGGCGCCCTGCTCCTGGGCGAGCTTGGCGGTGTGGAACGCGATGGAGGACTCCATCAGCACACCGGTGATCAGGACGCGCTTGCCCTCGAGAATTCCGCTCATGTCGTTCAGTGACCCATTCCCAGTCCGCCGTCAACGGGAATGACGGCTCCAGTGATGTACGAGGCGTCGTCGGAGGCGAGGAACCGCACCGTCGCGGCGACCTCCTCCGGCTGCGCGTACCGGCCGAGCGGTACCTGCGACACGATCTTCGTGCGCTGCTCCTCCGTGAGCACCTTGGTCATGTCGGTGTCGACGAAGCCGGGCGCCACGACGTTGAAGGTGATGTTGCGGGACCCCAGCTCACGGGCGAGGGAGCGCGCGAAGCCGACCAGGGCGGCCTTGGAGGCGGCGTAGTTCGCCTGCCCCGCGGAGCCCGCCAGACCGACCACCGAGGAGATCAGCACCACGCGGCCCTTCTTGGCGCGCAGCATGCCCCGGTTGGCGCGCTTCACGATGCGGAAGGTGCCGGTGAGGTTGGTGTCGACGACGGAGGTGAAGTCCTCCTCGGACATGCGCATCAGGAGCTGGTCCTTGGTGACGCCCGCGTTGGCGACGAGCACCTCGACCGGGCCGTGCTGGGCCTCGATCTCCTTGTAGGCCTGCTCCACCTGCTCGGGGTCGGTGATGTCGCAGCGGACCGCGAGGAAGCCGGCCGGCGGCTCACCCGAGCGGTACGTGATGGCGACCTGGTCGCCGGCGTCGGCGAATGCACGGGCGATGGCGAGGCCGATGCCCCGGTTGCCTCCGGTGACGAGAACCGAGCGGCTCAACGGATCACCCTTTCGATAGCGGTCGGAATCCCCCGCCCGAACACCTGGATGACAGGCGGCTTCCCCGAAAACCTATCGGTCGGGAGGCGCCCCGGGACATTCGGGCACCGACAGTGGCGCCCATGGGCTCCTGTCGGGTTCCTACAGTCGGGCGCCGCTGTCAGTCCGGCATACCCGGTGCATGAGCCGCCAGCCCCTCGGCGCGAGCGGTCTCGAGCATCCTGCGGTCGTAGGTCACCAGGGCGGTCAGGTCGTCCCGCAGGGAAAGTGCGCTGGCGACGTGAATCGCGTCCAGCGTCTTCAGACGCCCGACCAGCAGAGCCGCCGCATCGCGCACCTCCCGGGTCAGGAGAATCTCGGTGATCCGTGCGTCCAGGTCCTCCATGGCCTTGGGGAAGTGCCCCATGAGGTCCAGAGTCCGTACGGTCTCCACGAAACCGAGCGTGCTGGTGGCCAACGGCTCCGTGGCCCGCTCCTGGAGGAAGGTGTCCAGCACGCCCCAGTGGCTGCGGCGGGTCATCCAGGTGACCAGCGCGGACGTGTCCATGTAGATCAACGGTCGTCCTCTTCGCGCTCGGCCAGCAGGAGCGCCACGGGATCGACGTCTTCCGGCACCTCGTAGTGCGGCATGCTGTGCCGCTCTGCGGCGGTGACCGGCTTCAACTTGATCTTCCCCTGCGCCACCAGGTGCGCGTACCGCTCCATCGGACTGCCGGCCGGTGACAGTATCGCGATCACGTTGCCGTGCCGGGTCACCTCGATCGCCTCGCCCTTCTCGACGCGGGCGAAGACCGCGCTCGGGTTGTACGAGAACTCGCGGACGGAAATGGTACTCATGACGACCCCTCGGTTGTGCCTACATAGCATTCACTGTAACCACAAAAGAGGGGTCCGCGTCACGGCTGGATGATCCCGTACCCGTGTTCGGCGCTGCGGCTCCGAGCCACGCGCCCGCCCTCCCGTCACCGCCGCATTGGCACGCCGGCGCCCTGGGACCGTGGTTCACTCACCCGGACCACGCCATGAACGAAGGGGAAGCCCTACATGGACCATGAGATGGATCAGTCATTCCTCGCCCTGCCGCTGCGCCCCCTCGCCGACGCCGCGCTGGCCCGCGCGCGGTCGCTGGGGGCGGCACACGCCGACTTCCGGCTGGAGCGGGTGCGCAGCGCGTCCTGGAGCCTGCGGGACGCCCGGCCCGCCGGGACGTCGGACACCACCGACCTCGGCTACGCGGTGCGGGTGGTGCACGGCGGGGCCTGGGGGTTCGCCTCCGGGGTGGACCTGACGCCGGACGCCGCCGCCAAGGTCGCCTCGCAGGCGGTGGCGATGGCGCAGCTGTCCGCGCGGGTGGTCCGGGCGGCGGGGGCGGGGCCCGGCGGTCCGGTGGAGCTGGCCGACGAGCCGGTGCACGCGGAGAAGACCTGGGTGTCGTCGTACGAGGTCGATCCGTTCTCGGTGCCGGACGAGGAGAAGGCCGGGCTGCTCGCCGAGTGGAGCGCCCGGCTGCTGGCGGCGCGCGGGGTCGACCACGTCGACGCGTCGCTGCTCACCGTGCACGAGAACAAGTTCTACGCCGACACCGCCGGGACCGTGACCACGCAGCAGCGGGTCCGGCTGCACCCGTCGTTCACGGCGGTGTCCGTGGACGACTCCAGCGGGGAGTTCGACTCCATGCGCACCCTGGCGCCGCCCGTGGGGCGCGGCTGGGAGTACCTGACCGGCACCGGCTGGGACTGGGACGAGGAGCTGGAGCGGCTGCCGGAGCTGCTCGCGGAGAAGATGCGGGCGCCGAGCGTGGAGCCGGGGCTGTACGACCTGGTCGTCGACCCGTCCAACCTGTGGCTGACCATCCACGAGTCGATCGGGCACGCCACGGAGCTGGACCGGGCGCTCGGCTACGAGGCGGCGTACGCGGGGACGTCGTTCGCCACCTTCGACCAGCTGGGGAAGCTGCGGTACGGCTCGGAGCTGATGAACGTCACCGGTGACCGCACCGCCGAGCACGGGCTGGCGACCATCGGCTACGACGACGAGGGCGTCGAGGCGCAGTCCTGGGACCTGGTGAAGAACGGCACGCTGGTCGGTTACCAGCTGGACCGGCGGATCGCGCGGCTCACCGGCTTCGAGCGGTCCAACGGGTGCGCGTTCGCGGACTCCCCGGAGCACGTGCCGGTGCAGCGGATGGCGAACGTGTCGTTGCGGCCCGATCCGGCCGGGATGTCCACGGAGGACCTGATCGGCGGCGTGGAGCGGGGCATCTACGTGGTCGGGGACCGGTCGTGGAGCATCGACATGCAGCGCTACAACTTCCAGTTCACCGGCCAGCGGTTCCACCGCATCGAGAACGGGCGGCTGGTGGGGCAGCTGCGGGACGTGGCCTACCAGGCGACGACGACCGACTTCTGGGGCTCCATGGCGGCGGTCGGCGGCCCGCAGACGTATGTGCTGGGCGGGGCGTTCAACTGCGGCAAGGCCCAGCCGGGGCAGGTCGCGGCGGTCTCGCACGGCTGCCCCTCGGCCCTGTTCCGGGGTGTCAACATCCTCAACACGACTCAGGAGGCGGGTCGATGAGCGGCGGGACGGGGACCGGCCGGGGGTCCGGGGGTCGTCCCCCGGGACAGCACAGTCTCAACACGACTCAGGAGGCCGGTCGATGAGCGGGCGCACCAGCAAGCCGCACGAGATCGTGGAGCGCGCGCTCGCGCTGTCCCGGGCCGACGGGTGCGTGGTGATCGCCGACGAGCGGTCGACCGCCAATCTGCGCTGGGCGGGCAACGCGCTCACCACCAACGGGGTCACGCGCGGACGCACCCTGACCGTGGTGGCCACGGTGGACGGACGGGACGGCACCGCCTCCGGGGTCGTGTCGCGGTCGGCCGTGACCGCCGAGGAGCTGGAGCCGCTGGTGCGGGCCGCCGAGGCGGCGGCGCGCGGGGCCGGGCCCGCGGAGGACGCCCGGCCGCTGGTGACCGGGGTGCCCGCGGCCCCGGACTTCACGGAGGCGCCGGCCGTGACCTCGTCGACGGTGTTCACGGAGTTCGCCCCGGCGCTCGGGGAGTCGTTCGCCCGGGCCCGGGCGGGCGGGCGCGAGCTGTACGGGTTCGCCCACCACGAGATGGTGTCCAGCTACCTCGGCACGTCGACGGGGCTGCGGCTGCGGCACGACCAGCCGAACGGGACGCTGGAGCTGAACGCCAAGTCGCCGGACCGTACCCGGTCGGCGTGGGCGGGGCGCTCCACCCGGGACTTCACGGACGTGGACCCCCGGACGATGGACGCCGAGCTGGCGGTGCGGCTCGGCTGGGCCGAGCGGCGCCTGGAGCTGCCCGCGGGCCGGTACGAGACGCTGCTGCCGCCGACGGCGGTGGCGGACCTGCTGATCTACCAGCTGTGGTCGGCCTCCGGACGGGACGCGGCCGAGGGCCGCACGGTGTTCTCCGCGCCCGGCGGCGGCACCCGGATCGGCGAGCGGCTCACCGGGCTGCCGCTGACGCTGCGCAGCGACCCGCACGAGCCGGGCCTTCAGTCGGCGCCGTTCGTGCTGGCGCACTCCTCCGGGGGCGACCGCTCGGTGTTCGACAACGGGCTGCCGCTGGCGGCCACGGAGTGGATCCGTGAGGGCGAGCTGAGGCACCTGACCACCAGCCGGCACAGCGCGGAGCTGACCGGGCTGCCGGTGACGCCGGGGATCGACAACCTGATCCTGGAGGGCGGCCGGAACCGCTCGTTGGAGGAGATGGTCGCGGACACCGGGCGCGGGCTGCTGCTGACCTGCCTGTGGTACATCCGCGAGGTGGATCCGGCGACGCTGCTGCTGACCGGTCTGACCAGGGACGGCGTCTACCTGGTGGAGAACGGCGAGGTGACCGGGGAGGTCAACAACTTCCGGTTCAACGAGTCGCCGGTGGACCTGCTGGGGCGGGCGGCGGAGGCGGGGCGGACGGAGAAGACGCTGCCCAGGGAGTGGAGCGACTGGTTCACCCGGGCCGCGATGCCCGCGCTGCGCATCCCCGATTTCAATATGAGCTCGGTCAGCCGGGGCGTATAACCTCGTAGGCGTCCGCGTCCGGCCGCCGGCCGGCCGGACGCGCGGAGCCGAGCACCCTCGGCCCCTTTCTTCCGGCATCACCTAGGAGACACGAGAACCGTGACGGACATCGTCGACGAGCTGCAGTGGCGCGGGCTGTTCGCCCAGTCCACCGACGAGGACGCATTGCGCAAGGCGCTCGCGGACGGTCCCGTCACCTTCTATTGCGGCTTCGACCCGACCGCGCCGTCCCTGCACGTGGGGCATCTGGTGCAGGTGCTCACCCTGCGCCGGCTCCAGCAGGCCGGGCACCGGCCGCTGGCCCTCGTCGGCGGGGCGACGGGCCAGATCGGTGACCCGCGGCCGACCGCGGAGCGCACGCTGAACTCGCCGGAGACGGTGGCCGGCTGGGTGGAGCGGCTGCGCCGCCAGATCGAGCCGTTCCTGTCCTTCGAGGGCGAGAACGCGGCCGAGATGGTCAACAACCTGGACTGGACGCAGAACCTGTCGGCCATCGAGTTCCTGCGGGACGTCGGCAAGCACTTCCGCGTCAACAAGATGCTGACGAAGGACTCGGTCGCCCGGCGGCTGGAGTCCTCCGAGGGCATCAGCTACACCGAGTTCAGCTACCAGCTGCTGCAGGCCATGGACTTCCTCCAGCTCTACCGGAGGTACGGCTGCACGCTCCAGCAGGGCGGCAGCGACCAGTGGGGCAACCTCACGGCGGGCCTGGACCTGATCCACCGGCTGGAGCCGGAGGCCACGGTGCACGCGTACGCGACCCCGCTGATGACGAAGGCGGACGGCACCAAGTTCGGCAAGACCGCGAGCGGCGCGGTCTGGCTGGACCCGGAGATGACGACGCCGTACGCGTTCTACCAGTTCTGGCTGAACGTGGACGACCGGGACATCTCGGGCTACATGCGCATCCTGTCCTTCCGGTCCCGTGAGGAGCTGGAGGAGCTGGAGCGGCAGACCGCGGAGCGCCCGCAGGCCCGTGCCGCGCAGCGGGCGCTGGCGGAGGAGCTGACCACGCTGGTGCACGGCGCGGACCAGACGGCCGCCGTGATCGCCGCCTCGAAGGCGCTGTTCGGCCAGGGCGAGCTGGCGGATCTGGACGAGCGCACGCTGGCCGCGGCGCTCTCCGAGGTGCCGCACGTGCGGGTCGCGGAGCCGGCCCCGGTGGTGGACCTCTTCGCGGAGGTCGGCCTGGTGGCCAGCAAGTCGGCCGCGCGGCGCACGGTGAAGGAGGGCGGCGCCTACGTGAACAACGCGAAGGTCACCGCCGAGGACGCCGTCCCGGCGCGCGAGGACCTGCTGCACGGGCGCTGGCTGGTGCTGCGCCGGGGCAAGAAGAACCTGGCGGCCGTGGAGGTCACGGCCGGCTGAGCCACAGGGATGGGCGAGGGGGCGGTTCCCGAGGGCGGGAGCCGCCCCCTCGCCGTCACCCTCGCCCTCCTGGCCGCCCCCTCGCCGTCCCGCTCGCCCTTTCCGTGCCGGGTCAGGTCGGCCGGCGTTCGTGCTTCCGGCGCTGCATCGCGTTGTAGATCATCTCCACGAAGAGCACGACGACGATGGCCGCGCCCAGCTGGAAGATGTGCCGCCCCCAGTCGATGCCACGGGTCTCCTCGATCCCGAAGCCCCGCGCGATGGCGTTGCCGACGACAGCGCCGACCATGCCGCAGAGGGTGGCCAGCCACAGCGGGATGTGCTGCTTGCCGGGGATCACCGCCTTGGCGAGCAGGCCGAGCACGAATCCCACGATGATCGCCCACAACCAGCCCATGACTGCCTCCTCGTACGGCTTGACGCGTGCATCACGGCCAGTGTCGGCCCCGGCCCGGCCTGCCGCATGCCGGGCGGTGCCGTACGCGCGACACAGCGGCCGGGCGCGGGGGTGAAGGGGTCGCCCCGGTAGTGGCCCGGCGGCCGGGCGGGCGTAACGTGGTGGATGTCCGGGCCCGGTGTCCCCGATCGGTCGCGGAGCGGTCAGGGACGGGGAAGTCCGATACGGGCGGGTGGTGGATTGTGATGCCGAAGCAGCATGGCGCCCAGGTGTTCCGGATCACCGGTGCCCGGGCGGGTCTCCAGGACGACGTGCGGGCGCGGCAGCGCCGGTACGTGATCTCGATGACCGTCCGTACGATCTCGGTCATCCTCGCCGCGGTGCTGTGGAACGTGGAGAAGCACGTCGCGATCGTGGCCCTGGTCCTCGGCGCGGTGCTGCCGTACATCGCGGTGGTGATCGCCAACGCGGGCCGGGAGAACGCTCCTTCCCTGCCGTCGACCTTCGTGACCACGCCGATGCGGCCCATGATCACGCCGCCGCCCGGGGAGGACGGCGCCCCGGCGGACGACCCGCGGGACGCCAGGCCGCGGACCGCCGCGGAAGCGGGTGCGGAGCGTTCCGAAGGGCCGTGACCGCCGGGTACGGACAGGTGGACGGCGGGAGCGGAAGCAGGTTCTGCGCCAAGCTCAGGAAAAGCTCAGATCAATCATGGTGTTCCGGTGCCGGTGCCGGGGTGACCCGTGACATACTTCGTACGCGCTCCGCATCCCCCGTCGGAGCGACGGACCGACGCCGGGCAGCTCCCCCCGTGGCTGCTCGGCGTCGCCTTGTGTGCGGGGCCGTCGCCCCGCCGGGGACGGGTGAGGGGGCCGGGTTAGGGTCGGCGGTGTGATGGTCCCCGATCCCGAGACGCCGATCTGTTCCGCCAAGGGCTGCCGCACTGCCGCCGCCTGGGTGCTGGCCTGGAACAACCCGAAGGTGCACACGCCCGAGCGGCGCAAGACCTGGCTCGCCTGCGAGGAGCACCGGGAGCACCTGTCGCAGTTCCTGGACGTGCGGGGGTTTCTGAAGGACGTCGTCCCCTTCGCCGAGTGGCAGGCCCGGGAGACCTGAGACTGAGCGGGCCCGGAGCCCGTTCTGCGGGTGCTCAGCCGCCGATGGCGGACATCGGCCGGTCCGGCTGGACGAAGGACGGGTCGTCGAGGCCCGCGCCGGCCTTCTTGCCCCACATCGCCTGCCGCCAGACGCGGGCGATCTCCTCGTCCGGGGCGCCGGAGCGCAGGGCGGCGCGCAGGTCGGTCTCCTCGGTGGCGAACAGGCAGGTGCGGACCTGCCCGTCGGCGGTGAGGCGGGTCCGGTCGCAGGCCGCGCAGAACGGGCGGGTGACGGAGGCGATGACGCCCACCCGGTGCGGGCCGCCGTCGACGAGCCAGCGCTCGGCGGGTGCCGAGCCGCGGGCCTCGGAGCCCTCGGGGGTCAGCTCGAAGCGGGTGCGCAGAGAGGCCAGGATGTCCCCGGCCGTGACCATGCCCTCGCGCTTCCAGCCGTGCTGGGCGTCCAGTGGCATCTGCTCGATGAAGCGCAGCTCGTAGTCGTGCTCCACGGCCCAGGCGAGCAGGTCGGGCGCCTCGTCGTCGTTGAGGCCCGGCATGAGGACGGCGTTGACCTTCACGGGGGTCAGACCGGCCTCGCGGGCCGCGTGCAGGCCGTCGGTGACGTCGTGGTGGCGGTCGCGGCGGGTGAGGCGCTTGAAGACGTCCGGGCGGAGCGTGTCCAGGGAGACGTTCACCCGGTCCAGGCCCGCCCGCTTCAGGGCGTCGGCGGTGCGGCGCAGGCCGATGCCGTTGGTGGTGAGGGAGATCTGCGGGCGGGGCTCCAGGGCGGCGACCCGTTCAACGATGCCCACCAGGCCGGGCCGCAGCAGGGGCTCCCCGCCGGTGAAGCGGACCTCCTCGATGCCGAGGGAGGTGACGGCGACGCCGACCAGGCGGACGATCTCGTCGTCGGTGAGCAGGTCGGGCTTGGCGAGCCACTGCAGGCCCTCCTCGGGCATGCAGTAGGTGCAGCGCAGGTTGCACCGGTCGGTGAGCGAGACCCTCAGATCGGTGGCCACTCGGCCGTAGGTGTCGATGAGCACGTGGGCCCCCTCCCTCGACGCGGATCGCTGACATCCCGTACCTGCGAGCGTACGTGACGGCACCGACGGCCACAGCCGCCCGATGCGACGAGAACGACGACGGCCGCGTCGTGGGGACCTGGAGGTTCCTACGACGCGGCCGTCGGGCCGGGGTGGCTCAGTGGGCGCCGGCGCCGGTGAGGGACCGGACCTCCAGCTCCGCGAACTTCTCGGTGTCCGGCTCCTCCTTGGACAGGACGGTGCCGAGCCAGCCGAGCAGGAAGCCGGCCGGGATGGAGATCAGGCCCGGGTTCTTCAGCGGGAACCACGCGAAGTCGACGTCGGGGAACATCGACGTGGGGTCGCCGGAGACGACGGGCGAGAACAGCACCAGGCCGACGGCGATGATCAGACCGCCGTAGATGGACCACAGCGCGCCCTGGGTGGTGAACCGCTTCCAGAACAGGCTGTAGAGGATGGTCGGCAGGTTGGCCGAGGCGGCGACCGCGAAGGCGAGCGCGACCAGGCCGGCCACGTTCAGGTCACGGGCGAGGGCGCCCAGGGCGATGGACACGACGCCGATGAGGACCGTGGCCAGGCGGGCCGCCCGCATCTCCTCCTTCTCGGTGGCCCGCCCCTTGCGGATGACGTTGGCGTAGATGTCGTGCGCGAAGGAGGACGAGGAGGCGAGGGTGAGGCCCGCGACCACGGCCAGGATGGTCGCGAAGGCGACCGCCGAGATGGTGGCGAGCAGGATCGCGCCCCAGGTGGAGTCGACGCCGCCGAGGTGCAGGGCGAGCAGTGGGGCGGCCGTGTTGCCGGACGGGTTGGACTCGATGATCTCGGTGCGCGAGATGAGGGCCGCGGCGCCGAAGCCGAGGGCGATGGTCATCAGGTAGAAGCCGCCGATGATGCCGATGGCCCAGTTCACGGACTTCCGGGCGGCCTTGGCGTTGGGCACCGTGTAGAAGCGGATCAGGATGTGCGGCAGGCCGGCGGTGCCGAGCACCAGGGCGATACCGAGGGAGATGAAGTCCAGCTTGGTGGTGCCGCTGGCGCCGTACTGCAGGCCGGGCTCCAGGAAGGCGGCGCCCGCGCCGCTGTTCTCGGCGGCCTTGCCGAGCAGGTCGGAGATGTTGAAGTTGAACTTCAGCAGGACCAGGAAGGTGATCAGGATGGTGCCGCCGATGAGCAGCACGGCCTTGATCATCTGCACCCAGGTGGTGCCCTTCATGCCGCCGATGGAGACGTAGACGATCATCAGGACGCCGACCAGGGCGACGATGAGGATCTTGCCCGCGTCGGAGGTGATGCCGAGCAGCAGCGAGACCAGGACGCCCGCGCCGGCCATCTGGGCGAGCAGGTAGAAGATCGACACGACGATGGTCGAGGTGCCGGCGGCGGTGCGCACCGGGCGCTGGCGCATCCGGTAGGCGAGGACGTCGCCCATGGTGTAGCGGCCGGAGTTGCGCAGCGGCTCGGCGACCAGCAGCAGCGCGACCAGCCAGGCGACCAGGAAGCCGATGGAGTAGAGGAAGCCGTCGTAGCCGAAGAGGGCGATGGCGCCGGCGATGCCGAGGAAGGACGCGGCGGACATGTAGTCGCCGGAGACGGCGAGCCCGTTCTGGAAGGCGCTGAACTGGCGGCCGCCGGCGTAGAAGTCGGCGGCGTCCTTGGTCTGGCGCCCGGCCCAGACGGTGATGCCGAGGGTGGCGACGACGAACAGCGCGAACAGGGTGATGATCAGGCCGCGGTGCTCGCTGGCCTCGTTCGCGGCGAGGGTGACGTGGGCGATCGAGGGGCTCATGCGCCGCCCTCCATACGGGTCTTGATGGCTTCGGCCTTCGGGTCGAACTTGGCGGCGGCGTGGCGGGAGTACCACCAGGCGATGGCGAACGTGGTGACGAACTGCAGGACGCCGAAGACGAAGGCGACGTTGATGTTGCCGAACAGCTCGGTGCCCATGAAGCCGCCCGCGTAGTTGGACAGCAGGACGTACAGCAGGTACCAGGCGATGAAGGCGACGGTCAGCGGGAACGCGAAGGAGCGGTGCGTGCGGCGCAGTTCGGCGAACTCCGCGCTCTGCTGAACCTCGGTGAACTCCTCCGGCGTCGGGAGTTTGGTCTCTGCTGTCGAGGGGGGCGGTGCTTCGGCGGCCACGGAGTCTCCTCGCGATCGTGCGGTCCGACAGGGACGGAGGCGAGTGTCCTCGCGCTCCCTGCCCAAGGGCACGGCGCCCGGCCGGGGGTGGTTCAAACGGGTTCTGCTTCTTTCCGGCCGGCCGGACGCGTCGGCCGGGGGCGTCGGACCGGGGGCCGGAGGGGAGGCGGGGGCGGCGGCGGGTGGGAGGCGGGTGCGGGGGCGGGCGCGACCGGGCCCCGGGGCGGCGGGACCGCGCGGGTGCCTCGACCGGGTGCGCCGGGGGCGGGGCAGGCGGCGAGGCGGGGGCGGCCGGGGGGCGGGGAGGGCCGTCCGGGGGACCGCACGGGACCCTCCGGGACATTCGGGCGCGGACTGTGAAGACCTTGGGGGAAAACGTTGCTGGCCCGAGACCTCGCGGGATAGCTTCACCCTGCACAACCCGTCATGTACCTGCCCGAGCACCACCTGTGTCTCGGGCAGCTTCCGTTCCGGATGATGTGGAGACCCCATGGCTCATCTGCGTTCCAGACGCCGGCTCGCCCTCGCCGTGCCCGTCGCGCTGTCGCTGACCGCCTCCCTCGGCTTCCTGCCGGCGGTGGCCTCGGCAGCCGAGCGGCCCGCGTCGACGGCGGAGCAGGCGACGGACGCGCCCGCCTTGGCGTACGTCGTGAACACCAAGGTGGACCGCCGCACGATCGCGTCGGTGGAGAAGGCGATCGCCAAGGCCGGCGGAACGGTCGTGGTCACCCACGACAGGATCGGTGTCATCGTCGTCCACTCGGCGAACCCGGACTTCGGCACGGAGATACGCAAGGTCCGGGGCGTGCAGTCGGCGGGCGCCACCCGCACCGCGCCCCTGACCCCGGCCGGCACCACGGACGTCGGCTCGGCCGACTACGTGAGCGCGGCGCAGGCCGAACGCATCGAGGCCGCCTCGGCGAAGACGCCGGGCAGCGAGCCGCTCGAGGCCGACCAGTGGGACCTGCGGGCCATCGGCGCCGACAAGGCCGCGAAGATCAACCCGGGCAGCAGCAAGGTGACCGTCGCCGTCATCGACACCGGCGTGGACGACACCCACCCGGACCTCGCCCCGAACTTCTCCGCCTCCCAGTCCGCCAACTGCGTCGGCGGCGTGGCCGACACCAGCGAGGGCGCCTGGCGCCCGTACACGGACGAGGACTACCACGGCACCCATGTGGCCGGTGAGATCGCCGCCGCCCGCAACGGCATCGGCGTCGCCGGTGTCGCGCCCGGCGTGAAGGTGGCCGGCATCAAGGTGAGCGACCCGGACAACGGCCTCTTCTACCCGGAGAACGTCGTCTGCGCCTTCGTGTTCGCCGCCGACCACGGCGTGGAGATCACGAACAACAGCTACTACGTCGACCCGTGGCTGTACAACTGCAAGGACGACCCGGACCAGAAGGCCATCCTGGACGCGGTCAACCGGGCCCAGCTGTACGCCCAGCGCAAGGGCACCCTGCACGTGGCGTCGGCCGGCAACTCCAACCACGACCTGGCCTCGGACGCGATCGACGACGCCTCCAGCCCCAACGACACCACTCCGGTCGAGCGCACCATCGACCCGAGCGAGTGCCTGGACCTGCCGACCCAGCTGCCGGGCGTGGTCACGGTCAGCGCGACGGGCGTGCAGAACCTCAAGTCGTACTACTCGACCTACGGCCACCGGGTCGTGGACGTGGCCGCGCCGGGCGGTGACCGCCGCTACCAGCTGCCGGACACCCCGTCGAAGGACGGCCGCATCCTGTCCACCATGCCGAACGGGCAGTACGCCTTCCTCCAGGGCACCTCGATGGCCTCGCCGCACGCCGCCGGCGTCGCCGCGCTGCTGAAGTCCAAGCACCCGTGGGCCCCGCCCGCCGTGATCCAGGCGCTGCTGAAGGCCCAGGCGGACAACCCGGGCTGCCCGGACTCCTACGACCAGGACGGCGACGGCACGCAGGACGCCACCTGCGAGGGCGGTCAGCGCGTCAACGGCTTCTACGGCTACGGCATCGTCAACGCGCTGCGCGCCGTGAAGTAGGGCCACCACCGGGGGCACCCCGCTCCCGGGCGGTCGCGGCACCCGTCGCGGCACACGGAGGGCCGGGCGGTTCGCCCGGCCCTCCCGCCGTGCGGCAGGCTGCCTGAGCGAGACGGCTCCCGCCGCCGACGTATCGGCGGGGGCCCAGGTCCCTCCCCCGGGCCGGACGGCCGGGGGCGCACGGAGGAGCACGATGACCGATACGGCCGACGCCTGGTCCGCGCTCGGCGGCGATCCCGGCCTGCTCACGCGGGTCACGGCCGTGGAGCGGCCGGAGGCGCTGCCGGCCCGGCTCCCGGTGCGGCGGACGGCGCGGGCGTGCGTGGCCGCGTGCGCGCTGGCCGCCGCCGAACTGGCGGCCCGCCGGGCGGGGCTCACCGAGGTGCCCGCCGTCCGGGTGGACGACGGCGCGGTGGCGACGGCGTTCGTCAGTGAGCGGCACCTGCGGGTGGACGGGCGGGCCCCGGTCTCCTTCGCTCCGCTGTCGCGGTTCTGGCGGACGGCGGACGGCTGGGTGCGCACCCACGCCAACTACCCGCACCACCGGGAGCGGTTGCTCGCCGCACTGGGCGTGCCCGGCGACCCGGACGCGGTGGCGGCGGCGCTGGCCGGACGCTCCGCGCGGGAGGTGGAGGAGACGGTGAGCGCGGCCGGGGGGCTCGCGGTCGCGCTGCGCACGCCGGCGCAGTGGGCGACGCATCCGCAGGGCGCGGCGGTGGCGCGCCGGCCCCTGGTGGAGGGCGTCCGGCTGGACTCGGCGCCCGGCCCGGACCTGCCGCGGGTGGCCGGAGGTCCCCTGCTGCCGGCCGCCGGGGTGCGGGTGCTGGACCTCACCCGGGTCATCGCCGGGCCGGTCGCCACCCGCGTGCTCGGGCTGCTCGGCGCGGACGTGCTGCGGGTGGATCCGCCGGGCCTGCCGGAGATCGCCGACCAGCACGCCGACACCGGTTTCGGGAAGCGGTCCGCCCTGCTCGACCTGGCCTCCGGCCGGGACGCCTTCGAGGAGCTGCTCGCCGGTGCGGACGTCGTCGTCACCGGTTACCGCCCGGGCGCGCTGGACCGGTTCGGGCTGGACCCGCGGGCGCTGGCCGAGCGGCGGCCGGGGGTGGTGGTGGCCCAGTTGTCGGCGTGGGGCGTCGACGGCCCGTGGGGCGGCCGGCGGGGCTTCGACAGCCTGGTCCAGGTGGCGACGGGCATCGCGGCGACCGAGGGCGGGGGCGGGCGTCCGGGCGCGCTGCCGGCCCAGGCGCTCGACCACGGCAGCGGGTACCTCCTCGCGGCGGCCGTGCTGCGGGCCCTGACGGACCGTGCGGAGGCGGGCGGCAGCCGGCTGGTCCGGGTGACGCTGGCCCGCACGGCGCGGTGGCTGCTGGAGTCCGCACCCGCCGGGGCGGCGCCCGAGGACGCTCCGGCCGCCGGGACACCGGGCCCGGAACCCGGCCCCTGGCTCGCCGGGACCGACAGCCCGCTCGGCCGGCTGCGGTACGCCCTGCCCCCGGTGACGTTCGCCGGCGGACCCCGCGACTGGACCCGTCCGCCCGGCCCGTGGGGGGCGGACCCGGCCCGCTGGGAGTGACGGCGGCGAGCGGGACGGAGCGGGCGGAGACGGCGGCGCCACGGGGGCGAAGCGGGCGGAGACGGCGGTACCACGGGGACGAAGCGGACGAAAGGTGCATTCAGTGCACGCCGTCGACCGGTGGACGGGGCCGCACGGCACCCGGCGGCAGGGCGTTCCGCCGCGGGGAATGTAACGGCCCTGGTACGGAACCGTCCCGGTATATGCATGACGCACGGAATGTCCGGGCCCACTTCGACCCCGGGCTTGCCCGGCTCCGCGGGCGCTTGTGAAGATCCTGGGGTGACTCTGACCAACCCCCGGTCCAGGACGACCGGTGCCCACAGGGGCGAGCGGCGGTCCGGCGTCGGCCCGGCCGTCGCCGTCCTCGTCCTGGTGACGCTGGGCGCGCTCATACCCCTGCTCGGTCCGGCTCCCGCCCTGGACGGCACCGGGGAGGACCCGGCTCCCGGCACGGGCGGCATAGCCCTGCTGCGGACGGTGCTGTTCGCGGCGCTGGCCGTGCCCGTCGGCGAACTGTTCGTGCGGCGGCTGGCCCGTTCCGTGCCGGGCGCGCCCCCCGTCCTGCCCCGCAGCTGGTCCACGGTCGCCAACTCGGTCGGGTTCGTGGCCGCCCTGGGACTGGCCTCCGTCGTGGCCACCGGCAACCTCGTCCCCGGCGACATCGCCGACATCGACGTGGGCGGCCTCTACGGCACCCGGGACGGCAAACTCGCCCTCCTGGAGGTCAACGGCTTCCTCGCCGCCGCCCTGTGCGCCGCCTCGGCCCGGCCCGGCACGCAGGTGTGGCCGCTGGCCGCCGTCGTGGTGGCGGAGGCGCTGCGCGCGCACCCCACCACGGAGTACTCGCCCCTGCTGGGCTCCGGGCTGACGCTGGTGCACCTGACCTGCGCCTCGATGTGGGTGGGCGGCCTGGTGTACACCCTGCGCACGCTGCGGCGGTGGCGGGTCACGGAGGCGGGCAGCGCCCTGCTGGGCCTCTACGCCCGGGTGGCCGCCGTCCTGCTGGCCGCCCTCACCGCGACCGGCATCGGCAGTTCGCTGCGCAGGATGCCCCCCGAGACGATCATGGAGCAGTTGACCGACACCGCTTACGGCCGGGTCCTGCTCGCCAAGGTGCTGCTGATGGCGGGGGTCGCCGCCCTCGCCCTGTGGGCCCGGATCCGGCTGGGGCGGGCGGCCGATCCGCTGTCCGCCTGCTCCCCCGCGCGGGCGGAGGTGTTCGTCCTGGGCCTGGTGGTGGCGGTGTCGGGACTGCTCACGGCCCTCCCGGTCCCGATCCGCTGGTGAGCGCGGAGCACAACGCACCGGCGGCACAAGCGACCTGACGACCCGTCGGCACAGGGGAGCCACCCCACCGCACACCGCCCCGCGCACCGAGGCCCCTGACCCCTGACCCCCCGGCCGCCGCCCCCGTCCACCGCCCGCCGGCGGAACACGGCCGCCCGGCACACATCGAGCACCCGCGGACATTCCCGGCACCCGAACGTCCGCGCGAGGCAGGGGACCTGACGGGCCGCAGTGTCGGCCGCGCCCCGTATCCTCAGTGACCATGCTCGAAGACCTGACGACCGCAGCCCCCTCCCCCGGCGTGTGGCCGGCGGCGTATCCCCGGGGTTACGCGGTCGTTGACGTGGAGACGACGGGGCTGGCCCGGGACGACCGCATCATCTCGGCGGCCGTGTACCGACTGGACGCGCGCGGTGAGGTCGAGGACCACTGGTACACGGTGGTCAACCCCGAGCGGGACCCCGGCCCGGTGTGGATCCACGGCCTGACGAGCGAGGCGCTGGAGGGCGCGCCGCTGTTCGGGGACATCGCGGCGGAGTTCGCGACCCGGCTGGAGGGCCGGGTGCTGGTGGCGCACAACGCGGTCTTCGACTGGCAGATGATCGCCCGGGAGTACGCCCGGGCGCGCGCCGAGGCACCGGTGCGGCAGCGGCTGTGCACCATCGCCCTCGCCAAGGAGCTGCGGCTGCCGCTGCCCAACCACAAGCTGGAGTCGCTGGCCGCGCACTTCGGCGTGGTGCAGCAGCGGGCGCACCACGCGCTGGACGACGCGCGGGTGCTGGCCGAGGCGTTCCGGCCCAGCCTGCGGGCCGCCGCGGCGGCGAACGTCCGGCTGCCGCTGCACGAGTGCCGGCCGCTGACGGAGTGGACGGACCGGCCGCGGATCGGGCAGCAGGCCGCCTACGGCGGGCGCCCGGCCACCTGGCGCCCCTCGCGCAGGCGGCCCGCCTGCCCGTACCCCAACCCGGGCCGGTACGAGCCGGGCAAGCCGCTCAGACAGGGCATGCGGGTGGCGTTCTCCGGCGACACCTCCGTCGACCGGGAGCTGCTGGAGGACCGGGCGACGGAGGCGGGACTGCACGTGGCGACCAGCCTGTCCCGGCTGACCAGCCTGCTGGTCACCAACGACCCGGACTCGGGGACGTCCAAGGTGGTCAAGGCCCGCCAGTTCGGCACCCCGGTCGTGGACGAGGCGGCGTTCGGACAGCTGCTCGGCAACGTCGAACCGGCGTCCGAGGGCTGATCCGGCCCCGGCCGGCGGGCGACCGTACGGACGGGTGATTGCCCGGCGACTCGCCTGCCGCCCGCTCGCCCCCACGGGAGGGGACGGCACACCCTGTGGCCCATGGCGACCTGCGAAGTATGCGGCAACAGTTACGGAATGACCTTCGAGGTGCACGCCCAGGGGGCCGTGCACGTGTTCGACTGCTTCTCCTGTGCGATCCACCGCATGGCCCCGATCTGCGAGCACTGCCGGGTGCAGATCATCGGCCAGGGCGTGGAGGCCGAGGGCCACTGGTACTGCGGCGCCCACTGCGCCCGGGCGGAGGGAAGGACGGGCATCGTGGACCGGGTATGAGGGTGTACCCGCCGCCGTGCGCCCCGCGACCGAGTTGTACGGTCGTGGGGTGTACCGCTTCCTGTTGTCCCGCCAGTGGGTGACCATCACCCTGGTCGCCCTGCTGCTCATCCCCACGATGATCTGGCTGGGCTTCTGGCAGATGGAACGCTACGAGCAGCGCTCCGCCCGCAACCGGCTCGTCGCCGAGGCACTGGACGCCGAGCCGGTGCCCGTGCAGCGGCTCGCCTCCCCCGGCCACGCCGTGACCCGCGAGGAGCGGTACCGCACGGTGACCGCCACGGGCCGCTTCGACACCGACGCCGAGGTCGTGGTGCGCCGCCGCACCAACTCCGACGACGAGGTCGGCTACCACGTCCTCACCCCGCTGGTCCTGCGGGACGGCAGGGTCCTGCTGGTCAACCGCGGCTGGATCCCCTCGGACGGGCCCAGCCAGACGGCGTTCCCGGACGTCCCCCCGCCGCCCTCCGGCGAGGTCACGATCACCGGCCGGCTGATGCCCGACGAGACGACCGAGGCCAGCGGCATCAAGAACCTCGAGGGCCTGCCCGACCGGCAGATCATGCTGATCAACAGTGAGCTGGAGGCCCGGCGCCTGGGCACCGAGGTGCTCGGCGGCCACGTCGTGCAGACGGCGCCCGAGCCGCGGGACGGCAGCCCGCAGCTGCTCGGCGGCCCGGGCGAGGAGAACGCCGCCCTGAACTACGCGTACGCCCTGCAGTGGTGGCTGTTCGCCGCGGCCGTGCCGGTCGGCTGGGTGGTGCTGGTGCGCCGCGAGACCCGGGAGCGGGCGGCCCGCTCGGCGGACGGCCCGGCGGACGCCCCGGAGTCGGAGCCGGCCCCCGTCTGACCGGGACCCCGGCCCGAGCGCCCGGCGCGCGGGCCGCGGCCCGTTCACCCCTCCCGGCCCGCCCGTCCCATGTGCGAGAGTGTGCGGGCCCGCGGACCCGGCCGCCGTGGACGCCTGGACGGGCAGCCGTACCGTCCCTGTCCCCCGGACCGGCCTGTGGCGCAACTCTCCACCGGGTACAGGGCACACCAAGGACGGTGACGCGTGGCCGACGGCGCCATGACCGCGACGTTCCTCGCCGTGATCGGCGGGGCGTCGCTGCTCGCCGTCACCGCGCGCCGGCTCCGGCCCGGCGACCGGCTGCCGTCCCTGGAGGGCTGGGCGCTGGCCGACCGCTCCCTCGGCGCCGGCTGGATCTGGCTGCTGCTCGGCGGCACCGTCTACACCGCGTACACCTTCACCGCCGTCCCAGGGCTCGCGTACGGCAACGGGGCGCCGGCGTTCTTCGCGGTGCCGTACACGGTGATCGTCTGCCCGCTGGCCTTCGTCCTGCTGGGCCGGCTGTGGAGTGTGGCCCGGCGGCACGGCTACGTCACCGCGGCCGACTTCGTGCGCGGCCGGTACGGGTCGCCGCCGCTGGCCCTGGTGGTGGCGCTGACCGGGATCCTCGCGACGATGCCCTACCTGGCGCTGCAACTGCTCGGGATCCGCGCGGTGCTCACCGCCGGCGGGCTGTACCCGCACGGGGCGACCGGTGACCTGGTGATGGTGGCGGTCTTCGCCGGTCTCGCGGTGGCGACCTACCGGCACGGGCTGCGGGCGCCCACCGTGATCGCGGCCCTCAAGGCGGTCGCGGTGTTCGTCTCGCTCACCGCGGTGTGCTGGCTGGTGCTGCGGCGCTTCGGCGGGCCCGGCGCCGTCTTCGACGGGGCGGCCCGCGCGCTGGGCGGCACGGACACGGCCCACTCGCCGCTGCTGCTCACCCCCGGGCAGCAGCCCGCGTACGCCACCCTCGCGCTCGGCTCCGCGCTGGCCCTGCTGATGTACCCGCACGTGCTCACCGCCGGTTTCGCGGCCGACGGGCCGCGCACCCTGCGCAAGGTGTCGGTGGGCCTGCCCGCCTGGACGGCGCTGCTGGCGCTGTTCGGGTTCCTGGGCATCGCCGCCCTCGCGGCCGGGGTGCGCGCCCCCGAGGGCGGCGCGGAGGCGGCCGTGCCGATGCTGGTCGACCGGCTCATGCCGGGCCCGCTCGCCGGGCTGGTGTTCGGCGCGATCGTGGTGGGCGCGCTGGTCCCGGCGGCGGTCATGTCGATCGCCGCGGCGACCAGCTTCGTGCGCAACGTGTACGTGGAGTACGTGCATCCGACGGCCACCCCCAAGCGCCAGGTGCGCATCGCCAAGGCGGTGTCCCTCACCGCCAAGCTGGGCGCCGTGGGCTTCGTCTTCGGGCTGCGCGACCAGGACGCCATCAATCTGCAGCTGCTCGGCGGGGTGTGGATGCTCCAGGTGTTCCCGGCGGTGGCCGTGGGCCTGTACACCCGGTGGCTGCACCCGCGGGCGCTGCTCGCCGGGTGGGCCGTCGGCATGGCCGCCGGGACGTGGCTGGTGGTCCGCGAGGGGTTCTCCTCGATCGTGCCCCTCGGCCCCGCCGGCGGTCCGGTGGAGATCTACGCCGGGGTCGCCGCCCTGCTGCTCAACCTGACCGTCGCGGTCGCCGCCACGCCGGCCCTGGACCGCATCGGCGTCCCGCGCGGTGCGGACGCCACCGACCTGCCGTCCCGCCCGCCGGCCGGGCGGCGCCCGGAGACGGGAGCGAACACCACGTGAGACGCCGACAGCACGCCCCGGGCACCCTGCCGCCCGTCACGGCGGTTCCGCCGCCGGCGGCGCCCCCGACGGCGCCCCCGACCGTGGTCCGCGCGGAGCCGCCGGCCGCCGCCGATCCGGCCGACCGGGAGCGCGAGGCCGGCGTCGCCCGCCTCTTCGAGGCCCACTACTCCGCCATGCTGAGGCTCGCCGTCCTGCTCGGCGCGGACGACCCGGAGAACGTGGTGGCCGAGGCGTACTACCAGGTCTACCGCAGGTGGCGGCGGCTGAAGGACGTGGGCGCGGCGGAGGCGTATCTGCGCTCCACCGTCTGCAACCTGACCCGGATGCGGATACGGCACCTCCAGGTGGTGCGCCGCGTCGTGCCGCAGAGCCCGCCGGACGACACCGTGGCGTCCGCCGAGAACACCGCGCTGCTCCGCGACGACCAGCGGGTGCTGATCGACGCGCTCCGGCAGCTGCCCACCCGGCAGCGCGAGGCGCTGGTGCTGCGGCACTGGCTCGGGCTGAAGGAGCGCGAGATCGCCGCCGCGATGGGCATCACCCGCGGCTCCGTGAAGACGCACACCTCGCGCGGCATCGCCGCGCTGACCCAGGCGATGGAGGCCCGGCGATGACGCACCGAGAGGCGACTCCGGGGCCCGGCACCGGCGCGGACCCCGTCCACCCCGACCGGCCCGTGCCCCGCCCGCCGGGCGCCGACCGCACCGAACGGGAGCTGCGCGACGCCCTCTCCGCGCTGGCCGGCGGTGTGCTGCCCGACCCGGACGCCTACCGCGCGGCACGCGGGACCTGGCTGCGCCGGGAACGCCGGCGCCGGCTCGTCCTCGCGGTGCTGGTCGCCGTCGTCTTCGCGCTGGCCGTCCTGATCGGCCTGTGGGTGCTCAACCAGGCGCCCGCCGAGCCCGGGGTGATCTTCTCCGGCACCGGGTCCCCGTCCGCCGACGGTCCGTCACTCCCCCGGCTCCCGGCCTGATTGCGGGCCCGGGCGGCCGGGAACCCGCACCTCGTGCACCGTATCGAGGACTACGCGCTCATCGGCGACGAGCAGACCGCTGCCCTGGTGGGCATGGACGGCTCCATCGACTGGCTCTGCCTGCCCCGCTTCGACTCCGCCGCGTGCTTCGCCCGGCTCCTCGGCGACGAGGACAACGGGCACTGGCGCATCGCCCCCGCCGGGGCGGAGCGCTGCACGCGCCGCGCCTACCGGCGGGACACCCTGGTCCTGGACACCGAGTGGGAGACCGACGGCGGGACCGTCCGGGTCACCGACCTGATGCCCCAGCGCCACCGGGCCCCGGACGTGGTGCGGATCGTGCAGGGCGTCAGCGGGGAGGTCACCGTGCGCAGCACGCTCAAGCTGCGCTTCGACTACGGCTCGGTCGTGCCCTGGGTGCGCCGGGCCGACGGGCACCGGATCGCGGTCGCCGGGCCCGACTCGGTGTGGCTGCGCAGCGAGCCGGAGGTGCGCACCTGGGGCGAGGACCTGAGCACCGTCTCGGAGTTCACGGTGCAGGAGGGCGAGCGGGTCGCGTTCGTGCTGACCTGGCACCCCTCGCACGAACCGCGCCCGCCGCTCGTCGACCCGTACACCTCGCTGCGGCACAGCGTGGCGGACTGGCGGGCGTGGGCGTCGCACTGCCGCTACGACGGCCCGCACCGGGACATGGTGGTCCGGTCGCTGATCACGCTGAAGGCGCTGACCTACGCCCCCACCGGCGGCATCGTCGCCGCGGCCACCACCTCGCTGCCGGAGGACCCGGGCGGGGTGCGCAACTGGGACTACCGGTTCTGCTGGCTGCGGGACTCCACCCTGACCCTGAACGTGCTGCTGGCGGCCGGGTACCAGCAGGAGGCGGAGGCCTGGCGGAACTGGCTGCTGCGGGCGGTCGCGGGCGACCCGGCCGACCTGCAGATCATGTACGGCCTGGCGGGCGAGCGGCGGCTGCCGGAGTTCGAACTGCCGTGGCTGTCCGGCTTCGGCGGAGCCACACCGGTCCGGGTGGGCAACGAGGCGGTCGACCAGCTCCAGCTCGACGTGTACGGCGAGGTGATGGACTCCCTGGACCTGGCCCGCCGTTCGGGCCTGTCGGCGCAGCCCGACGTGTGGGCGCTGCAGACCGTGCTGATGGACTTCCTGCGCACGGTGTGGCGGCAGCCGGACGAGGGGCTGTGGGAAGTACGCGGCGGGCGACGGCACTTCGTGCACTCCAAGGTCATGGTGTGGGTCGCCGCGGACCGCGCGGTGCGCGCCCTGGAGGAGGACCCGGAGCTCGACGGCGACCTCGACGGCTGGCGCGAGCTGCGCGACGAGGTGCACCGGGAGGTGTGCGAGAAGGGCTTCGACCCCGAGCGGAACACCTTCACCCAGTCCTACGGCTCCCGCGAACTGGACGCGGCACTGCTGCTCATCCCGCGGGTGGGTTTCCTGCCGCCCGACGATCCGCGGGTGCTCGGCACCATCGAGGCGGTCCGGACGGAACTCGGACGGGACGGGCTGCTGCGCCGGTACACGCCCGCCGCGACGACCGCGGTGGACGGGCTGCCGGGCGACGAGGCCACCTTCCTGGTGTGCTCCTTCTGGCTGGCGGACGCCCTGCACATGACCGGCAGGACCCGGGAGGCGCGCGAGCTGTTCGAGCGGCTGCTCGGGCTCGCCAACGACGTGGGCCTGCTGTCCGAGGAGTACGACACGGTGGGCCGGCGGCAGCTGGGCAACGTGCCGCAGGCGTTCAGTCACATCGGTCTGGTGAACACCGCTCTCGCCCTGTTCGGCGAAGAGGGCGACGAGGCAGGATAGGGCCATGGATCTTGGACTGAAGGACCGGGTGTACGTCGTCACCGGGGCGACCCGCGGGCTGGGCCACGCCACCGCGCGCCAGCTGGTCGCCGACGGCGCCAAGGTGGTCGTCACCGGGCGGGAGGAGAAGAACGTCGCCGAGGCGGCCGCGGCCCTGGGGCCGAACGCGGTCGGCGTGGCCGTCGACAACGCCGACCCCACGGCGCCGGAGCGGCTGGTGGCGACGGCACGCGAGCGCTTCCACCGCCTGGACGGCATCCTCGTCAGCGTGGGCGGACCGCCGCCGGGGTTCGTCGCCGACACCACCGACGAGCAGTGGCGGGCGGCCTTCGAGTCGGTGTTCCTGGGCGCGGTGCGGATGGCCCGCACGGCCGCCGCGGAACTGGGCGAGGGCGGTGTCATCGGCTTCGTGCTGTCGGGCTCGGTGCACGAGCCGATCCCGGGGCTGACCATCTCCAACGGACTGCGTCCGGGGCTCGCCGGATTCGCCAAGTCCCTCGCCGACGAGCTGGGTCCGCGCGGCATCCGCGTGGTCGGCCTGCTGCCCGGCCGGATCGACACCGACCGCGTGCGTGAGCTGGACGCCCTGTCCGCCGACCCCGAGGCCACCCGCCGGGCCACCGAGTCGCGCATCCCGCTGCGCCGCTACGGCACCCCGGAGGAGTTCGGCCGCACGGCGGCGTTCGTGCTGTCCCCGGCCGCCTCGTACCTGTCGGGCGTGATGCTGCCGGTGGACGGCGGCGTCCGGCACGGGTTCTGAACCCGCCGCGGCCCCCTCCCCGTTCCCCTGCGGCGGGCCGGTCAACTCACCCGTTCCGCACCGTGCTTGACGGCGCGCAGGCGGACCTCGGAGGGGAGCGCGGCCGTGCCCGCCGACGCGCGGGCGTGGGTGAGGGCGCCGGAGGTGAGGGTCTCCAGGGCGGTGCCGGGGTCGACGTCCGGTTCCAGCTGGAGCCGTACCCGGGCCGCCGGCGCGTCGGCCCGGCCGGTCAGCCGCACCCGCGCCCGGTGGACGCCGTCCACCTGCCCGGCGTCCCGGACCAGGGCGTCCTCCAGGGCGTGCCCGCGCAGCGTCGCGCCCTCGCCGTCGCCGGTGTCGAGGTACACCTCGCCCAGCCGCCGCCGGCGCAGCGTCGCGACCAGCCACCACAGGGCGAGCAGGACCAGCACCGCGAGCGCGGCGATGACGGTCGGCCACCACCAGTCCTCCGCCCGCCACCGGGTCCGCTCGGACGCGTCCAGCAGCACGTCGTGCCGTCCGTGGTGGATCCACCAGGAGGGCGCCGGCGCTCCGAAGCCCACCGCGAGCACGGAGCCGCCGAGGGCGACCAGCACGAGTCCCGCGATGCCCAGCAGCACCCGGTTGACGGTCGTGAGCACCGCTCTCACCCCTTCCGTCCGGGCCGGCGCACCCGCAGGGACAGCGCGGGCGGCCGGGCCAGCCCCAGCCCCCGGACCGCCTCGGCGAGCACCAGGTCCAGGTCGTGTCGGACGTCGTCCAGGTCACGGAAGTGCGACACCGCGCGCACGTCGGCGCGGCGCCGCCGGACGTGGACCCGCACCGCCTGCACCCCGGCCACCTCCATGGCGCGGTCCCGCAGGACCATCGCCGCCGCGTCCCGGTGCAGCGCGGCCCGCACGTCGGGGTGGGTGCGTCGCATCGGGAGCAGGGCCCGCAGGCCGGGGGTGAGGGCGAGCAGCAGCAGCCAGAGGCCGAGGGCCGCGGCGACCCCGGCGCCGATCCGCACCCAGAGGTCGTCGAGAGGCCGTTCCGCGAGCTGCCGGGCCAGTTCGCGGCGCCAGGCCGACGCGGGACGGCCGGCCCGGACCGCGGCGACGTCGTAGAGGAACGCGCCCGCGACCACCAGCAGCACCAGGGCCAGCAGGGCGGCGGGCACCCGGCGGGTGGACCAGAAGCGGCGGTGCCCGCCCGGCAGGTCCCGGTCCGCGGGCGCGGGTTCCGCTCCGGGGCCGGGGTGGCCGGGGGCGGGCGGTGCGGTGCCGGTGCCCGTCCCGGCGTCCGGGGCCGGGCCGGTCGCGTGCTGCTCCGGGGCCCCGCTCATCGGGTCCTCCCCCGGGGCGCGCCGAGGGCCGCGGTCAGGTGCAGCCGCTCCACCTCGACCGCGACCTCGGTGACGTGCAGGTCCACCAGGTCCGTCACGCGTTCGGTCACCCGGCGGCGCACCCGGGCGCAGCGCTCGCCGAGGTCGCCCGGGTAGTCGAGTTCGACGTGCACCCGGAAGCGGGCGGTGTCGTGGTGGACGACGACCGTGGCGTGCGGCGGGGCGGCGTCCGGCGGCAGCGGTCCCAGCGCCTCGCGCGCCGCCCGGGAGGCGATCTTGGCGATCACCCGGTCGGCGATCCGGGTGGCGCCCCGGTCGGCCGGGGCCACGACGCCGGGGCCCCGGCCGAGTTCACCGGCGACGGTGTGCGCCGGGGTCACCGGTCACCGCCGCCGTTCGTCACGGGGACGGAAGAAGTCGCCCGGTTCCAGGTCCCCCTGGAGGAACCTCCCGACGACGAACCCCACCGCGCCCAGGGCCGCCACCAGCAGGAATGCTCCGAACCCGCCGAAGTATCCGGCGAAGCCCAGCGCCATGCCGGCGATCATGCCGACCACGGCCATGTTCATGGTGCGCTCCTCAGCTCCTCAGCCGTACCCGCCCGTACCCGCCCGTGCCCGTCTGTACCCGTCTCCACCCGTCGCCGCTGCTCCCGTGTGCGCGGCCGTGCGTCCGCGCGGTGTGCGCGCTGCCGCGGGGCCGTCCCGTCGAGGGGCGCGCGCCTCCGTGGCCCCGTGCCTCCGTGCCCGCGCAACGCTGTGCCCGCGCAACGCTGTGGCCCCGCACCGCCCTCGTGCGCGACCGTCCCGGCCGGCCGCGTGGTGCGGCCCGTCGCCGGGCCGGGCGGACGGCGCCGTCGTCCGTCCTCGCGTCCCGGCCCGGTCACGGGCTCACTGGAGCCGGGACTCCGGCTCCTCGTCGTCCTCCTCGTCGGGCAGCTTGACGTCGCTCACCGCGATGTTGACCTCGACGACCTCCAGACCGGTCATCCGCTCCACGGCGGCCACGACGTTCTCCCGGACGTCCCGGGCCACGTCCTTGATGGACACCCCGTAGTCGACGACGATCTCCAGGTCGAGCGCGGTCTGCACCTCGCCGACCTCGGCCTTCACGCCCCGGGTCACCGCCTTCGACCCGCCGGGCACCCGGTCCCGCACGGCCCCGAAGGTGCGGGACAGCCCGCTGCCCATGGCGTGCACGCCGAGTACGTCCCGGGCGGCCATGCCCGCGATCTTCTCGACGACGCCGTCCGCGATGGTGGTGCGGCCCCGGCCGGCCGGGTCACCGCCGCCACGCCGGGTGGGCTGTCCCTTCCGGGAGGTCTCGCCCGACGTCTTCTCCAGCTCGGCGGTCCTCGTGGAGCCGCCCTCGGTCATGTCGGTCATGCCGCGCGTCCTTCCGGTCGTGGTCCTACGACCACCGTATGCGCGGTTGCGTGGTCGCGCGCCAGGGATGCGGCAGGCTGGAGGAATGACGGCAGAGCGGTGGACGCGAGCGGTGCGGGAGCAGGTGGGGCTGGGCCGGTTCCTGCCCCTGGGCGGGCCCCTCGACGGGGCGTGGATCGCCGAGCGGGCCGCGGCGGCGGTCCTGCGGTCGGCGGTACGGGACGTGGACGGCGTACGCCTGGGCGACCTGCGGATCGGACTCGCCGCGCCCGGGTCGGCCGGTGAGCCGGTCGTACCGGGGCCGCCGAGTGCCCTGCCGCCGGGCCCGCTGCGGGTGACGGCCCAGTGCGCGGCGACGGCGGCGGAACCGCTGCCCGTGGCGGCGGAGCGACTGCGGACGGCACTGGTGCGGGCCTGCGCCGAACGGGTGGGTCTGGTGGTCGAGGAGGTGGACCTGCGGGTCACGGACCTCCTGGACGGCCCCGGTGACACCGCGCGACCGGACGCGGGAGACCGGCGGGAGGCGACGGCCGCGTCGGCCGCATCGGCCGCTTGGTCCGGGCCGTCCGGACCGTCGGTACCGTCCGGGCCGTCCCCGGCGGAGGCGGCGCGGGACGCGCCCGACGCCGGCGAGGCGGCGGGAGCGGCCCCGGCAGCCGGGACCGACGGCCGGCCGGCGGACGGGGACGACCCCCCGGCGGCCGGCTCGGAAGACGGTCCGCGGAACGGCCCGGAGGACGGCGACGGCGACGAGCGGCGGGTGGCCGAGGCGGCGCTGGCCGTGCCGGGCGTCGCCCGGCTGACCGGCTCGCCGGGCCGCGCGGTGCGGCTGACGTCGGTGCCGGGCGAGGCCGCGCTGCCGCACCGGCAGGTGCGGGTGGACCTCGCCGTGCGCACGGGGCACCGTGCCCTCGACGTGGCCCTGGCCGTCCGCGCGGCGGTGGGGGCGGCGCTGCCGGACCGTCCGGCGGTGGCCGTCCTGGTCACGGCCGCCGACCAGCCGGGCGGCGGCCGGGCGAGCGGTGGCCGGCCGGGGCAGCCGTGACCGGGACGGCCGGCCGGGGCGGCGTCAGTCGCCGAGGCCGGCCAGGTCGCGCAGCCGGCGGCCCTGGGCCGCGCGTTCGGCGACGCGCTGTTCCTCGTACGTGCGCTCCTGGGCGCCGCGCAGCAGCGCCTTGGTCTCGATGACGGCGTCGCGCGGCGCGGCCAGCAGCGCCGCCGCCAGGTCCTGCACGGCGGCGTCGAGTTCACCGCCGGGCACCGCCAGATTCGCCAGGCCGGTGTTCACGGCCTCCTCGGCCAGGACGAAGCGGCCCGTCGCACAGATCTCCAGCGCGCGGGCGTAGCCGACGAGGCCGACCAGCGGGTGGGTGCCGGTCAGGTCGGGGACCAGGCCGAGGCTGGTCTCGCGCATGGCGAACTGCACGTCGTCGGCGACGACGCGCAGGTCACAGGCGAGCGCCAGCTGGAACCCGGCGCCGATGGCGTGGCCCTGGACGGCGGCGATGGAGACCAGGTCGCTGCGCCGCCACCAGGTGAACGCCTCCTGGTATTCGGCGATGATCGCGTCGAGCGTGGCCTCGTCGCCGCGCGCCATGTCGACGAACGACGGTTCGCCCTGGATGCCCTCGGGCGAGAGCATCTGCCGGTCGAGTCCCGCGGAGAAGGACTTGCCCTCCCCGCGCAGCACCACGACCCGGACGGAGCCCGGCAGCAGCCGGCCCGCCTCGGTCAGCGCCCGCCACAGGGCCGGGCTCTGCGCGTTGCGCTTGGCGGGGTTGGTCAGCGTCACCGTGGCGATCGCGTCGTCCACGGTCAGCCGTACGCCGTCCTTGTCGAGTACCGGACCGAGGTCCTGGGCGGGCGAAGCCATGGGGCGCCTCCGATGGGTGCGGTCGTCGTGCGTGCCGTGGGGCGGCAGGATCGCGGGGGACCCCGAACCCTGGCACACCTAAGTGACTGCACAGTAACCACCCGGCCGGTCAGTCGCCCGACCGGGTGGTCACCCTCGGAACCGTGGCGCCGGGATCAGGCCGACGAGGCCTTCTTGCCCCGGGTCGCCCCGCCACGCCCTCGGAGCGTGACGCCCGACTCGCTGAGCATGCGGTGCACGAAGCCATACGAGCGGCCGGTCTCCTCGGCCAACGCCCGGATGCTTGCACCGGCGTCGTACTTCTTCTTCAGGTCTGCCGCGAGCTTGTCGCGCGCGGCGCCGGTCACCCGGCTGCCCTTCTTCAGAGTCTCGGCCACCCGTGCCTCCTCATGGGAAGTGCGCTCTGGTCCTCTCATGATCACCCCTACCGGGCCCGATGGCCACCCATTCGGCAAGGTCGATGGGACAAGGTCGTGACGACAGGAGCACACCCCCACAACCGGAGGAAGTGATTCCGCGCGGTGCCCACGGCACCGCCGAACGGGTTCCTCCGCAAAATTCCTGGTCAGGGGGTCGCGTCCGCCGGACCCCGGCCCATGCCGGACGTGGCCGGGAAATCCGTGTAGGACACACCTCGGGATGAGGAGATCTCACACAGATGGTGGATCACCGATGGGCCGAATGATCCATCCCGAGTGGATCACGACCGACGGCCGGCCCCGCACCCGCGGTGCGTGACCGGCCGTTCACCGGGAGTCGCTCAGGCGAGGGCGACGAGATCCGCGTAGTCGGCGCCCCACAGGTCCTCGATGCCGTCCGGGAGCAGGATGATCCGCTCCGGCTGGAGCGCCTCGACGGCACCCTCGTCGTGGGTGACCAGGACGACCGCGCCCTGGTACGTGCGCAGCGCGCCGAGGATCTCCTCACGGCTGGCCGGGTCGAGGTTGTTGGTCGGCTCGTCGAGGAGGAGCACGTTCGCCGCCGACACCACCAGGGTGGCGAGCGCCAGGCGGGTCTTCTCACCGCCGGAGAGCACCCGGGCCGGCTTGTCGACGTCGTCGCCGGAGAACAGGAACGAGCCGAGCACCTTGCGGACCTCGACCAGGTCCATGTCGGGGGCGGCCGAGCGCATGTTCTCCAGCACCGTGCGGTCCTGGTCGAGGGTCTCGTGCTCCTGCGCGTAGTAGCCGAGCTTGAGCCCGTGACCGGGGACGACGGCGCCGGTGTCGGGCTGCTCGACGCCCGCGAGCAGGCGCAGCAGGGTCGTCTTGCCGGCGCCGTTGAGGCCCAGGATGACGACCCGGGAGCCCTTGTCGATGGCCAGGTCGACGTCGGTGAAGATCTCCAGCGAGCCGTACGACTTCGACAGCCCCTCGGCCATCAGCGGGGTCTTGCCGCAGGGGGCGGGCTCGGGGAAGCGCAGCTTGGCCACCTTGTCGGACTGGCGGACGTCCTCCAGGCCGGACAGCAGCCGCTCGGCGCGGCGGGCCATGTTCTGCGCGGCGACCGTCTTGGTGGCCTTGGCGCGCATCTTGTCCGCCTGGGCGTTCAGCGCGGCGGCCTTCTTCTCGGCGTTGGCCCGCTCGCGCTTGCGGCGCTTCTCGTCGGCCTCGCGCTGCTGCTGGTAGAGCTTCCAGCCCATGTTGTAGATGTCGATGGCCGCGCGGTTGGCGTCGAGGTAGAAGACCTTGTTGACGACAGTCTCGACCAGGTCGACGTCGTGGGAGATCACGATGAAGCCGCCGCGGTAGGTCTTGAGGTAGTCGCGCAGCCAGATGATCGAGTCGGCGTCGAGGTGGTTCGTCGGCTCGTCGAGCAGCAGGGTGTCGGCGTCCGAGAAGAGGATGCGGGCCAGCTCGATACGGCGGCGCTGACCGCCGGAGAGCGTGTGCAGCGGCTGGCCGAGCACCCGGTCGGGGAGGTTCAGGGCGGCGGCGATGGTGGCGGCCTCGGCCTCGGCGGCGTACCCGCCCTTGGTGAGGAACTCGGTCTCCTGGCGCTCGTACTGGCGCAGCGCCTTCTCCCGGGTGGCGCCCTGGCCGTTCGCGATGCGCTGCTCGTTCTCCCGCATCTTGCGGATCAGCACGTCCAGGCCGCGCGCGGACAGGATGCGGTCGCGCGCGAGGACGTCGAGGTCGCCGGTGCGGGGGTCCTGGGGCAGGTAGCCGACCTCGCCGGAGCGGGTGACGGTGCCGGCGGCGGGGATGCCCTGGCCGGCGAGGACCTTGGTGAGGGTGGTCTTGCCGGCCCCGTTGCGGCCGACCAGGCCGATGCGGTCGCCCTTGGCGACCCGGAAGGTGGCGCTCTCGATGAGGACGCGGGCACCGGCGCGCAGCTCGATGCCGGAGGCGGAGATCACGGTCAGACTCCTGGGCGTTGGGGTCCCGGCTCGGTGGAATGTCGCGAACGGGGAGGGTGGCGGTGGGCGGCTGAGGACGGTCCCGCCGTCTAATGCGCGAGGAGAATGGCCATGCGGGCCATTCTAACGGGGCGTGGCAACCGCTTTTTCTGCGTCCGGGTGTTCCGGGAGGGGGCGTCCGGCGGGCTGCGGGGCGTTGTCAGTGGCCGGTGTCACACTGGGCGGCGGATCGGAAGAATCGGCACATCCCGCCGCGAGACACGAGGAAGTGATCGCCATGGCAGACACGGACGGAGCGCGTCCCACCATCGTCCCGACGCTGCTGTACGCGGACGCGAAAGCGGCCGTGCGGCAGCTCACGGAGGCCTTCGGGTTCCGCACGCTGGCGCTGTACGAGGACGGGGACGGCGCGGTGACGCACGCCGAACTGGCCCAGGGCAACGGCGTGGTGATGCTCGGCTCCAAGGGGCGGGGCGGCGCCTTCGACACCGCGATGAAGGACGCCGGCCCGGCCGCGGCGTACATCGTGGTGGAGGACGCGGACGCGCACCACGCCCGTGCGGTGGAGCAGGGCGCGGAGATCCTCATGCCCCCGACCGACCAGGACTACGGATCGAGGGACTACATGGCCCGCGACCTGGAGGGGAACATCTGGAGCTTCGGCACGTACGCGCCCCGGGTCCCGGACTGACGCCCACCCGGCGCACACCCGACGCTCCGGCGCGCACCGCCGGCTCCTCGGGACCCCGGGAGGCCGGCGGGCGTTTCCGCGGGTGCCGTCAGCCCCCGGTGTGCACCTGGAAGGCGGCCCGGCGGACGGCCTTGGCCAGCGCCGGGTCGGGGTGCGCGGCGGCGAGCGCGACCAGGACCTGCACGGTGCGCGGGTGTCCGACTGCCCGGACCTCCTTGAGCAGCGCGGGCACGGTCGGCTGCACGGCGGACTCCAGGTGCCGCACCAGCAGCGGCGCCTCACCGTGGTCGGCGACGGCGGCGGCGGTGTCCACCCACAGCCACGTCGCCTCCTCGCGGGTGAGGACCTCGTGGGCGTCCTCCGGGTCGGCGCCGTCGTGCTCGGCGAGCCACAGCAGCGCGTAGGGGCGCAGCGTCGGGTCGTCGAGGACGGCGCGCACCTCGGGCTCGGCGGGCGCCCCGACCACGCGCAGCGCCTCGAAGGCGAGGCCGCGCAGCAGGGCGTCCTCGCCGCGGGCGGCGCCGATCAGTTCGGTGACGGCGCTGCCGACGGGGCGGGCGGCCAGCCAGGCGCGGTACTCGGCGCGGGCGGCGTTGGGGCGCAGCTGGGCGCAGCCGCGGAGCATGTCCTCGGCGCCCTGCTCGATGTTGCCGGCCGGACTCTGGGCGGCCACGCAGATCTGCTCCAGCTTGACCCAGACCGCCCAGCTGCCGAGGGCGGTGAGCGTGGCCTGTCCGGCCCCGTAGGTGAGGGCGCCCACGGAGGCGAGGGCGCGCAACGACCAGTCCAGGAGGGGCTCCAGCGCGGCGGGCGCGGCAGCGGGCGGTTCGGGGGCGGCGGGGGCGAGGCGGAGGCCGTGGGCGCCGGCGGCGCCGGGCTCGTCCGGTTCGCCGCGGTCGGCGTAGTCGATCTCGCAGCGTGCGGTGCGCAGTTCGGTCACCCGCTGCTGGAGCAGGTCGAGCAGCTGGGACACCGGGACGGGGCCGGCGGAGAGCTGGAGGAAGGAGAGCACCTGCGGCATGGCCGAGACGACCTCGGCGACGGCCGCGGGCTCCTGGTCCGCGGGCTCCGGGACGGCGAGCGACCAGGCGTCGAACAGCGCCACCCAGCCGCGCAGCACGGCACTGTCGTCCCGGTTCCAGGCGCGCAGCCGCCAGCCGGGGCGGGCGCTGCCGCCGTGCACCTCGACGAGGCCGGCGAGGCGGGCGGTGTCCCAGTCGGCACGGACCTGGGCCGGGGTCAGGCCGAGGTCGGCGGCGGCGCGTTCGGCGCTCGCGTCGGAGAGGGTGGCCTTGCCGTCGTCCGTGGGGCCGGCCCGGCCGGGGCCGAGGGCGGTGTCCGCCCAGCGGGCGATGCGGGCCGCGCCGGCCAGACCGGAGCGCGCCATTCCGGCCAGCTCGGAACGGGCGGGCGTGCCCTGCGGGGGGCGCGGCGCGGGACGGCGCGGGCGCCGTTGGTCGATCACTGCGGGGGCGGCGGCCAGGGGACGTGGGCCAACGAGTCGAAGCCTGGAGTCGCGCGGGATACGGGACGTCACGGATGCAGTCTTGCGGGTGACGGTCCGAAATCCCAAACGGAGGGCCGCGAGCGGTGCCGCGGGAGGCCGACACGCGGGCGCGCACGGGCGGTCGAGGGGCGATATCAGGCCAGTCGTACGGCTTTGAACGGTGCGGTGCGCACCGGCCGGGACGGGTCGCCCGGTCGGTTTGTCCGGCCGGGCGGCCGGAGTCCCGCGCGCGTCACGCGAACGGGGTCATGAAGGGGGTGAGGAAGCGGCGCAGGTGCTCCTCGTAGGCGGCGGGGCCGGCGTTCCACATCGCGCCGTGGGGCGCGTCCGGGACGGTCCGCAGGGTGACCGTGTTCGGCTGCGCGGACGCGAGCCGGCGGGAGAGCGACCAGGGGGCCACGGTGTCGCCGGGCCCGTGGAAGATCACGGTGGGGACCGCGACCCGGTCCAGCCGGACCGCCGCGGCGCGGCGGTCGCCGTAGAGGCCGGTGCGGCCCTGGGCGGCGCGCACCGCCAGCGGCAGCAGGGCACCGGGGGTGTGCCGGGCGGTGGCGAGGGAGCGCAGGGTCGTCTCCCAGCTGAGCACCGGCGAGTCCAGGACCAGCCCGGCCACCCGTTCCCGCAGGCCGGAGCGGGCGCCCGCGCGCAGCGCCATGGTCGCGCCGGTGGACCAGCCGTGCAGGACCACCTGCCGGGCGCCGCGGTCCACGGCGTACCGGATCGCGGCGTCCAGGTCCCGCCACTCGGTCTCGCCGAGGTGGTTCAGGCCGTCCGGCGGGCGCGGGGCCCCGTGGTCGCCGCGGTAGGCGGGCACGAGCACGGGGAAGCCGAGGCGGTGCAGGAAGTCCAGCACGTTCAGCGCGTGCTCCCGGCCGGCCCCGAGGCCGTGCACGGCGATCACCCAGGTGTCGCGGGGGGCGGGCACGAACCAGGCGGGCAGCGGTCCGAGTTCGCCCGCGAGCGAGACGTCGGTGTGGTCCAGGCCGAGCGCGGACCCGGGGTCGCCGACGTGGAGGTGGGGCACGAGGCGCACCCGGTTGCCGGGTTCCAGGGAGCCGCGGGTGACGCTCTCCAGCCGCCGCACGACGGTGTCGGCGGTGTCCGACGCCCCGTCGAGCACCGGGCCGACGACGGCGTGGACGCCGTCACCGGACAGGCCGTACCGGCCGGGCCGCAGCGCGGCGAGGTGCCGGGTGAGGGTGACGCGGCCCGCGGCCGTGCCGTGCACGGTGAGCCGGGGTTCGGTGGGCAGGGGTCTGCCCGCGGGAGTCCGGAGGGCTGCATCGCTGGCGAGTCGGCCGGCGGCCACCGCGGCGGCGCCGACCCCGATCACGGCGGTGACGGCAGCGGCCGTCGCTCTGACAGTGCGCACCCGTCCAGTGTCCTGGTCGACCGTGCCCCGGGCCAGTGGGCGGGGGCGTCCGGGGGTGACGCGTCAGGAGGGACGGTCACCGCGGGCCCGCCGTACCGCGCCCCGCGCCTGGGCGGGGGCCACGGGCCCGCGGGACCACCCCCGGCGGTTGCCGCGCCCCCGGCCCGCCCGGCCGTGACCCCCCGGCCGTCCGGCGCCGGGCCCTCACCCCGGCTGTCCGTAGCCCCGCAGCCGCTCCCCCACCTCCGCCACCTGCTCCCGGGTCAGCAGCGACGGGGTCAGGTGGGGGACGGACGAGGCGGTGAGCCACAGGCGGCACATCCACTCCAGCTGGGCGGTGCGGTCGTACGCCTGGTCGAGGGTGGCGCCGTGGGTGAGGGTGCCGTGGTTGCGCAGGAGGCAGCCGGAGCGGTCCCGCAGGGCCCGCAGCGCGTGGGCGGCCAGCTCGTCGGAGCCGTAGGGGGCGTACGGGGCGACGCGGACGACGCCCCCGAGGGCGGCGGCCATGTAGTGGATCGGCGGGAGCTCGTCGACGAGCGTGGAGACGGCCGTCGCGTGCACGGCGTGGGTGTGGACCACGGCGCGGGCGCCGCTCGCCCGGTACACCGCCAGGTGCAGGGGCAGTTCGCTGGTCGGGACGAGCGAGCCGCGCACCTGGCGCCCGTCCAGGTCGACGCCGGTCAGGTCCTCGGGGGTCAGCCGGTCGTACGGAACGCCCGAGGGGGTGACGAGGACGATGTCGCCGACCCGCACCGAGACGTTGCCGGAGGTGCCGACGACGAGTCCGTCGGCGGCCGTTCGGCGGGCGGTCGCGACGAGTTCGGCCCACGCACGGGCCTCGATGTGACGCAAGTCACTCTCTCGCTCGCCGCCCGTCCTGTCCGATGTGTTCCGTGTGTCACGCACCTTTTCCTCAGCCATGGCGCGATCCTGTCAGGCCCGCTCCGGCACCTCGGCCCAGGCGGGGCAACGGTCGACGAACGGCGTGCGGACAGAGGGCTTTCGCGGGGTCACGCAGTGCGTCCGGACGGCGGAGCGGCACCCCCCTCTTCCGGTCACCGTGGCGCCCGTCCCAGTTCATCTTCCGTTCACCCGGGTTACTTACGTTCGACGCGCCAATGACCTCGAACGATTGCCTGGGTAAATGGAAAGCTTCTCGCTGATCCTCGCGATTGTGGTGGTAACCGCACTCGCGTTCGATTTCACGAACGGTTTCCACGACACCGCGAACGCGATGGCAACGACCATTTCGACCGGTGCGATGCGACCCAAGGTCGCGGTGGCCATGTCCGCCGTGCTGAACCTTGTCGGTGCTTTTCTCTCGGTGGAGGTCGCCAACACGATCTCCAAGGGCCTCGTCGACGAGGCCGGCATCCGTCCTGAGGTCATCTTCGCCGCTCTGGTGGGCGCGATCCTCTGGAACCTCCTCACCTGGCTGGTCGGCCTGCCGTCCAGCTCCTCGCACGCCCTCATGGGCGGCCTGATCGGTGCCACCGTCGCCTCGGCCGGCCTGGGCGCGGTGCACGGTGACGTGCTGGTCACCAAGGTCCTGATCCCCGCGATCGCCGCCCCGATCGTCGCCGGTGTCGCCGCGATGTACGCGACCAAGCTGACCTATCGCATGGGCAAGAAGGCCAACGGCAAGGCGGCCGAGAAGGGCTACCGCGCCGGACAGATCGCCTCCGCCGGCCTGGTCTCCCTGGCCCACGGCACCAACGACGCCCAGAAGACGATGGGCATCATCACCCTGGCCCTGGTCTCCGGCGGCGTGCTCGTCCCGGACTCCGACCCGCCCATGTGGGTCATCGTCTCCGCGGGCGTGGCCATCGCGCTCGGCACCTACCTCGGCGGCTGGCGCATCATCCGCACCATGGGCAAGGGCCTCACCGACCTCCAGCCGCAGCAGGGCTTCGCCGCCCAGACCAGCGCCGCGACGGTCATCCTGGCCTCCTCGCACCTCGGCTTCTCCCTCTCCACCACGCACTCCGTCTCCGGTGCCGTGATGGGCGCGGGCCTCGGCCGCAAGGGCGGTGTCGTCCGCTGGTCGACCGCCACCCGGATGTTCGTCGCCTGGGGCCTGACGCTGCCCGCGGCGGCCATCGTCGCGGCGATCGCCGAGTGGGTCTGCGGCTTCGGCGCCTGGGGCACCGGCCTGGTGGCCGCCTTCCTGGTCATCTCCAGCGCGGCGATCTGGAAGATCTCCCGGCGCGAGGTCGTGGACCACACCAACGTCAACGACACCGACGACCCCGGCACCGGCGCCACGGCCGACGAGCCGGCCGGTGTGGTGACCACGGCCATGGCCGCGGTGACCCCGCCCCCGGCGGGCGCCCTCGCCGAGGACCTCTCGGCCACCATCCCGGCCCCCGCGACCGCCTCCGCCGCCGACCCGGCGGCCCCCGCGGCCCCGACCACCGTCTGACCGCGACCCGGTACGAAGGAAGAAGAGCACCATGGACATCGACTGGGCAGCCCTCGGCTCCGTCTTCGGCGTCAGTCTCGTGGTCACCGTCGCCCTGGTGGGCCTGTTCACCCTCGGCATCGCGGGCCTGTCCCGCCGGGACCAGGCCGCCGAGCAGGGCCAGTCCGCCGCCCTGGCGGTCACCGGCGCCTACGCCTGCTTCGCCGCCTGTGCGGCGGCGGTCGGGTTCGGCATCTACCTGATCATGGCGTGACCAGCGCCTGATCACACCGTTCCGCCCGGCGGGCGGTCGCGGGGCCCCGACTCCGCGACCGCCCGCCGTCGTGTGCCGCCGTGTCCCCCGGCGCCGGCGGAGCGTCCCGCTGTGTGCCTCGGCACACTTCAGTCCCGCAGGTCAGCGGCAGGTTGACGGGTGTTCGGGGCCCGTGGTGGACTGCCGGGGCCAACACGGCGGCAGGAGAGGAAGCCGGTGCGACTCCGGCGCGGTCCCGCCACTGTCACCGGGGGTGCGGCCCCCGGGAGCCAGGAACTCTCGCCGCCGGTCTCGTCGAGCCAGGGCGCGGACACCCTGAGTGAGGACATATCGCCATGCGCGGCTGCCTGTCGAGGTCGACCCTCCCCTCCCCGCCCCGCTCCGGGGCCGCCCCCGCCGGAACCGTCACCGGCTGACCCCGTGCGTGCCGATCGCATCTTCGCGTACGGCGCCGCCGCCGGCCTCCTCGGCGACCTGCTGCTCGGCGATCCCCGCCGTGGGCACCCGGTCGCCGCGTTCGGCCGGGCCGCGGGCGCCGTGGAACGAGTGCTGTGGCGGGACCACCGGGGCGCGGGCGCCCTGCACACCGCCGTCTGCGTGGGCGGGGCCGTGGCGCTCGGCGGCATCGCGGCCCGCTGGGTGCGCCCCTCCCCCGCCGCCTCCGTCGCCCTGACCGCCGCCGCCACCTGGGCGGTCGTCGGCGGGACCTCGCTGGCCCGGGAGGCGCGCGCGATCGGGCGGGCGCTGGAGGCCGGGGACGTCGAGGCCGCCCGCGCGCGGCTGCCGCACCTGTGCGGACGGGACCCCGAGGCCCTGGACGCCGACGGCATCGCCCGCGCGGTGGTGGAGTCCGTCGCCGAGAACACCTCCGACGCCGTGGTGGGCGCCCTGGTGTGGGGCGCCGTGGCGGGGGTGCCCGGACTGCTCGGCTTCCGGGCCGTCAACACCCTGGACGCGATGGTCGGACACAGGTCCCCCCGTCACCTGCGGTTCGGCTGGGCGTCCGCCCGGCTCGACGATGTGGCGGGCTGGCCCGGCGCGCGGCTGACCGCCGTCCTCGCCGCGGTCGCCGGCCCCGACCCGCGCGGTGCCGTGCGGGCGTGGCGGGACGACGCCGGACGGCACCCGAGCCCCAACGCGGGCCCGGTGGAGGCGTCCTTCGCGGGCGCCCTCGGCGTCCGGCTCGGCGGGACGCTCTCCTACGGCGGACGGGTCGAGCACCGGCCCGTCCTCAACGGCGGCGGCCGGCCGGTGGTCGTTGAGGACATCGACCGGGCGGTGCGGCTGTCCCGGCGGGTGGGCGGGCTGGCGCTCGGCGTCGGCACCGTCGCACGGCTGCTGATGAGGGGACGCAGGTCATGAGGGCGCGCGGGGGCGGTCTGCTGGTCGCCGGGACCACGTCGGACGCGGGCAAGAGCGTGGTGACAGCGGGCATCTGCCGGTGGCTGGTCCGGCAGGGGGTGAAGGTGGCGCCGTTCAAGGCGCAGAACATGTCGCTGAACTCCTTCGTCACCCGCGAGGGGGCGGAGATCGGCCGGGCGCAGGCCATGCAGGCGCAGGCGTGCCGGATCGAGCCGACCGCGCTGATGAACCCCGTGCTGCTCAAGCCCGGCGGGGAGCAGAGCAGCCAGGTGGTGCTGCTCGGCAGACCGGTCGGCGAGCTGAGCGCCCGCGGCTACCACGCCGGGCGCCAGGAGCGGCTGCTCGGCACGGTGCTGGACTGCCTGGAGCAGTTGCGGAGCACGTACGACGCGGTGATCTGCGAGGGGGCCGGCAGCCCGGCCGAGATCAACCTGCGCCGCACCGACATCGTCAACATGGGCGTCGCGCGGGGCGCGCGGCTGCCGGTGCTGGTGGTCGGCGACATCGACCGGGGCGGGGTGTTCGCCTCCTTCTTCGGCACGCTGGCCCTGCTGTCCCGCGAGGACCAGGACCTGGTCGCCGGGTTCCTGGTGAACAAGTTCCGGGGCGACGTGTCGCTGCTGGAGCCCGGGCTGGACATGCTGCACGGCCTGACCGGCCGGCGGACGTACGGTGTGCTGCCGTTCCGGCACGGGCTCGGCATCGACGAGGAGGACGGCCTGCGGGTGTCGCTGCGCGGCACCGTGCGGGAGTCGGCGGTGACCCCGCCGGTCGGCGAGGACGTGCTGCGGGTCGCGGTGTGCGCGGTGCCGCTGATGTCGAACTTCACGGACGTCGACGCGCTGGCCGCCGAACCGGGCGTGGTGGTGCGGTTCGTGGACCGGCCGGAGGAACTGGCCGACGCCGACCTCGTCGTGGTGCCGGGCACGCGCGGCACGGTGCGGGCGCTGCGCTGGCTGCACGAGCGGGGTCTGGCCGGGGCACTGCGGCGGCGGGCCGCCGAGGGGCGCCCGGTGCTGGGCATCTGCGGCGGCTTCCAGATCCTCGGCGAGCGGATCGAGGACGACGTGGAGAGCCGCGCCGGGCGGGTCGACGCGCTCGGACTGCTGCCGGTGCGGGTGCGGTTCGCGCGGGAGAAGACCCTGGCCAGGCCGTCCGGCGAGGCTCTGGGCGAGCCGGTGGAGGGGTACGAGATCCACCACGGGGTCGCCGAGGTCACCGGCGGCACGCCCTTCCTCGACGGCTGCCGCTCCGGGCAGACCTGGGGCACGCACTGGCACGGTTCGCTGGAGTCCGACGGCTTCCGGCGGGCCTTCCTGCGCGAGGTGGCCGCCGCCGCGGGCCGCCGCTTCGTGCCGGCCCCCGGCACGTCGTTCGCCGCGCTGCGCGAGGAACAGCTCGACCGGCTCGGTGACCTGATCGAACAGCACGCGGACACGGACGCCCTGTGGCGGCTCGTCGAGTCGGGTCCACCGGCCGGGTCGCCCTTCGTCCCGCCCGGAGCACCCGCGTGAGCACGGCACCGGGCGGCGGGCCCCGGCACCCGTACCGGCATCGCCGCCCGCGCCCGTACACGCACACGCGACGGCACGAACGACGGCACGAGCGGCAACAGCGACAACTCCCGTACGAACACGGACCCGACGGCGTACGCGTCGGCGACTCGGAGGGCGAGGACACGTGAGCATTCCCTTTCCGTTCACCGCGGTGGTGGGGCAGGACGACCTGCGGCTGGCCCTGCTGCTGAACGCCGTCTCCCCGGCGGTCGGCGGTGTGCTGGTGCGCGGGGAGAAGGGCACCGCCAAGTCCACTGCGGTGCGCGCCCTGTCGGCGCTGCTGCCCCCCGTGGCGGTGGTACCGGGCTGCCGCTTCTCCTGCGACCCGGTGGCGCCCGCCCCCGACTGCCCGGACGGCCCCCACGAGACCGGCGGCGGCTCACAGCGGGCCGCGCGCATGGTGGAACTCCCCGTCGGCGCCTCCGAGGACCGGCTGGTGGGCGCCCTGGACATCGAGCGGGCGCTCGCGGAGGGCGTGAAGGCGTTCGAGCCGGGCCTGCTCGCCGACGCGCACCGCGGGATCCTGTACGTGGACGAGGTCAACCTGCTCCACGACCACCTGGTCGACCTGCTGCTGGACGCCGCCGCGATGGGCGCCTCGTACGTCGAGCGGGAGGGCGTCTCCGTGCGGCACGCGGCGCGGTTCCTGCTCGTCGGGACGATGAACCCCGAAGAGGGCGAGCTGCGGCCGCAGTTGCTGGACCGGTTCGGCCTGACGGTCGAGGTGGCCGCCTCCCGGGAACCCGACGAGCGGGTGGAGGTCGTCCGGCGGCGGCTGGCCCACGACGACGACCCGGCCGCCTTCGCCGCCCGCTGGGCCGAGGAGGAGACGGCCGTACGGGAACGGATCGTGGCGGCGCGGGAGTTGCTGCCGTCGGTGCGCCTCGGGGACGGGGCGCTGCGGCAGATCGCGGCGACCTGCGCGGCCTTCGAGGTGGACGGCATGCGGGCCGACATCGTGATGGCCCGTACGGCGACCGCGCTGGCGGCCTGGGCGGGGCGGACGGACGTGCTCGCCGAGGACGTGCGGCAGGCGGCCCTGCTGGCGCTGCCGCACCGGCGGCGGCGCAACCCGTTCGACGCGCCGGGGCTCGACGAGGACAAGCTCGACGAGACGCTGGAGGAGTTCGGCGACGACGAGCCCGATCCGGGACCGGACGGCCCGGACGGCCCGGACGGACCCGACGACGGGGGCGGCGGGGGCGGACGGCCGCCGGCCGGCGACGGCCCGCACGGCGGTGACGTCCCGGCGCCGGAGGGGGCCGGGGACGGCGAGGACGCGGCGGACCCCGCCGGGCCGCCGCCGGGCGGACCGGGGGCCGGTGAGCAGGCCCCGGCGAAGGCGTCGGAGCCGTTCCGCACGAAGGTGCTGAGCGTGCCGGGCATCGGTGAGGGCGCCGCTGGGCGGCGGTCGCGGGCGCGCACGGAGCACGGGCGCACGACCGGGGCGCGACGGCCCCGGGGCGCGCTGACGAAGCTGCACCTGGCGGCGACCGTGCAGGCCGCGGCCCCGCACCAGCGGGCGCGGGGCCGGTCCGGGCCGGGGCTGGTGGTGCGCCGGGACGACCTGCGGCAGGCGGCGCGCGAGGGCCGGGAGGGCAACCTCGTGCTGTTCGTGGTGGACGCCTCGGGGTCGATGGCGGCCCGGCAGCGGATGGGCGCGGTCAAGGGCGCCGTGCTGTCGCTGCTGCTGGACGCCTACCAGCGGCGGGACAAGGTGGGCCTGGTGACCTTCCGCGGCTCCGGGGCGGACGTGGCTTTGCCGCCGACCTCGTCGGTGGACGCGGCGGCGGCCCGGCTGGAGTCGCTGCCGACCGGCGGCCGCACGCCGCTGGCGGCCGGACTGCTCAAGGCGCACGACGTGCTGCGGGTGGAGCGGTTGCGCGACCCCGCGCGCCGGCCGCTGATGGTCGTGGTGACCGACGGGCGGGCGACCGGCGGACCCGAGCCGGTCGCGCTGGCCGGGCGGGCGGCGCGGCTGTTCGCGGCCGAGGGCGTGGCGTCGGTGGTCGTGGACTGCGAGACGGGACCGGTGCGGCTGGGCCTGGCGGGGCAGCTCGCCGGGGACCTCGGGGGCAGCGCCGTGACGCTGGACGACCTGCGGGCGGACGCGATCGCCGGGCTGGTCAGGGATGTGCGTGAGGTACGGGATGCCCGTGGGAACGGGACGAGGAGGGCAGCGTAGTGCCGCAGGGACAGCCGAGTGTCGTGCCGGACGACGGACTGACGACCCGTCAGCGTCGCAACCGGCCGCTGGTGATGGTGCACACCGGGGTCGGGAAGGGGAAGTCGACGGCCGCCTTCGGGCTCGCGCTGCGGGCCTGGAACCAGGGCTGGCCGGTCGGGGTGTTCCAGTTCGTCAAGTCGGCGAAGTGGAAGGTCGGCGAGGAGCGGGCGCTGCGGGTGCTGGGCGCCTCCGGTGAGGGCGGCAGCGTCGACTGGCACAAGATGGGCGAGGGCTGGTCCTGGGTGCAGCGGGACGCGCAGCTGGACAACGAGGAGAAGGCCCGGGAGGGCTGGGAGCAGGTCAAGCGGGACCTGGCGGCCGAGCGCTACCGGCTGTACGTGCTGGACGAGTTCGCGTACCCGCTGCACTGGGGCTGGGTCGACACCGACGAGGTGGTGGAGGTGCTGCGCGGGCGCCCGGGGACCCAGCACGTCGTGATCACCGGCCGGAACGCGCCCGGGCGGCTGCTGGACTTCGCCGACCTGGTCACCGACATGTCGAAGGTCAAGCACCCGATGGACGCCGGGCAGAAGGGGCAGAGGGGCATCGAGTGGTGAACCCGTCCCCGTCGGTGCCCCGGCTGGTCGTCGCCGCGCCCGCCTCCGGCAGCGGCAAGACGACCGTCGCCACCGGGCTGATGGCCGCGCTGGCGGGACGGGGGCTCGCCGTGTCCCCGCACAAGGTGGGGCCGGACTACATCGACCCCGGCTACCACGCGCTCGCCACCGGCCGGGCGGGCCGCAACCTGGACGCCTACCTGTGCGGACCGGAGCGGATCGCCCCGCTGTTCGCGCACGGGGCGCGCGGGTGCGACATCGCCGTGGTCGAGGGCGTGATGGGCCTGTACGACGGGGTGTCCGGGCAGGGCGAACTGGCGTCCACCGCGCACGTGGCGAAGCTGCTGCGGGCGCCGGTGGTGCTGGTCGTCGACGCCTCGTCGCAGTCCCGGTCGGTGGCGGCGCTGGTGCACGGCTTCGTGAGCTGGGACCCCGGGGTGCGGGTCGGCGGCGTCATCCTGAACAAGGTGGCCTCCGACCGGCACGAGACGCTGCTGCGGGACGCCCTGGAGGCGGTCGGCGTGCCGGTCCTGGGGGTGCTGCGGCGGGCCGCGCAGGTGGAGACCCCGTCGCGCCACCTGGGGCTGGTGCCGGTCGCCGAGCGGGGGGCCGCGGCCCTGGACGCGGTCGCCGCGATGGCGGCCCAGGTGGCGGCCGGGTGCGACCTGGAAGGGCTCCTGGCCCTCGCCCGGAGCGCGGGGGCGCTTCCCGACGTGCCTTGGGACCCCCGGCGGGCGCTGGACGCCACCGCCCCGGCCGCCGGGCCCGTCGCGTCCGGGGACGCGGGACCCGCCGGGCCCGGACGGGGGGACCGTCCGGTGCGCGTGGCCGTGGCCGGCGGCCGGGCGTTCACCTTCACCTACGCCGAGCACGCCGAACTGCTCACCGCGGCCGGGGCGGAGGTCGTCCCGTTCGATCCGCTGCGCGACGAGCGGCTGCCCGACGGGGTGGACGGCCTGGTGATCGGGGGCGGGTTCCCCGAGGTGCACGCGGCGGAGCTGTCGGCCAACGAGCAGCTGCGCAAGGCGGTGGCCGCACTGGCCCTCGGCGGCGCGCCGGTGGCGGCCGAGTGCGGGGGGCTGCTGTACCTGTGCCGGGAACTCGACGGCCTGCCGATGTGCGGGGTGCTGGACGCCTCCGCGCGGATGACGGGGCGGCTGACGCTCGGTTACCGCGACGCCGTGGCCCTGACCGACAGTGCGCTGGCCGCGGCGGGGACCCGGCTGCGGGGGCACGAGTTCCACCGCACGGTCGTGGAGCCGGGCGCCGGGCCCGCGCCCGCCTGGGGCATGCGGACGCCGGAGCGGCGCGTCGAGGGGTTCGTGCGGGACGGCGTGCACGCCAGCTACCTGCACACCCACTGGGCGGCGGAGCCCGGGGTCGCCCGGCGGTTCGTCGAGCGGTGCGGGGCGGCGGGAGCGGGGGCGTGAGCCGGGGCGTGGGCGGACGCGTGGCGAGCGGGCGCGCGCCGAGCCGGCCCGTGGTGGGCGGCGCGTCGTGAGCGGACGCGGGAGGACGCGGCCGGGCGGCCACGGGACGGGGGGCGACCACGGGACAGGGGCGGGACCGCGGGCCGGATCGTGCGCGCCCGGTGCCGGTGGGCGTCGGCGGTCAGTGGGCGGTGCCCGCCACCAGCCAGATGAACAGCACGCCCAGGACCGTGCAGAGCAGCGTCGAGCGGGCCGGGTGGGTGTGATGGGCCTCGGGCAGGATCTCGGCCGCCGCCAGGTACAGCAGCGCGCCGGCGAACAGCCCGAGGTAGCCGCCGAGGACGGGTCCGGGGAGCGTGAAGAACAGGGTGGAGGCGGCGCCCAGCACGGGTGCGGCGGCGTCCGCGACGAGCATGCCGAGCGCGCGGCGGCGGGCGTTGCCGTACACCCGGGTGAGCGTGTACGTGTTGAAGCCGTCCGCGAAGTCGTGCGCGATGACCGCCACCGCGACGGCGGCCCCCATGCCCCCGCCGACCTGGAAGGCGGCGCCGATCGCCACCCCGTCCATGGCGCTGTGCCCGACCATCGCGGCGGCCGCCGTGAGCCCCACCTGCGGGGTGCGTCCGTCGTGCTCCTCCGCGCCGTGGGCCGCCTGCCGGTGCGCGAGCAGCCGTTCCACCAGGTGGGCCAGGAGGAAGCCGGCCACGAACAGCAGCAGGCCGGCGGGCACCCCGTACACCTCCCTCCCGGCGGCCTCCAGGGCCTCCGGGAGCAGTTCCAGGCCGACGACGCCGAGCATCAGGCCGCCGGCCAGGCCCAGCACGAGGTGGCGGCGGTCGGTGACGCGGTCCGCCGTCCAGCCGCCGGCCAGCGTCATCAGGAACGCGCCGAGCGCGACGAGTACGGCCATGCGCCCTTCGTAGCGGATCGGATGTGCGGGGCGCACGCGTGACGGCCGTATGTCGCCCGGCGCCGTGACCGTGAGCAGGAGAGGACGACCCCCATGGCCGAGACCGGCACGGTGAGCGGGCCGCCCGCCGACGTCGTCGTGGGCGTGGGCGCGTCCACGGGTGTGGACGCCGAGGAGGTGCTCGCCCTGGTCGAGGAGTGCCTGCGGGAGGCGGGGCTGCCGGTGACGTGCGTCGCCGAACTCGCCACCGTCGACGCCAGGGCCGCCGAGCCCGGTGTGGTGGCGGCGGCACGGCGGCTTCGGGTGCCGCTGGTGGCCCACGCGGCCGGGGACCTGGCCCGGGTGGCGGTGCCCCACCCGTCGGCCGCCGTGCTGGCCGCGGCCGGCACCCCGTCGGTGGCGGAGGCCGCCGCGCTGCTGGGCGGGGGCGTGCTGCTGGTGCCCAAGCGGGTGTCGGCGCCGGCGGACGGGTGGCCCGCCCGGGCCACGTGCGCCGTCGCCCGACGACCGGCGGGACCGGCCGCGTCCCGGACCGGGGCGGGCACCCCGGTGACGGGCCGGGACGGCGCCCCCGGCACCATCACCGGCATGGACACGCACACACCGCCGCGCGCCGCCCCGCCGGCCACCCCGCCCGTCGCTCCGTCCGCCGCCGCGCCCGCCGCCGTGGCCGCGCACGACCTGCGGCACCACGGTGACGCCGAGGTCCGCGACGGCGGGGCCGCCCTGGTCGACCTGGCCGTGAACGTCCGCGCGGACACCCCTCCGGCGTGGCTGCGCGAGCGCGTCGCCGCCTCCCTGACCGGGCTCGCCGCCTACCCCGACGGGCGGGCGGCGCGGGCGGCGGTGGCCGCGCGGCACGGGCTGCCGGTGGAACGGGTGCTGCTGACGGCGGGGGCGGCGGAGGCGTTCGTCCTGCTGGCGCGGGCGCTGCGGACCCGTCGGCCGGTGGTGGTGCACCCGCAGTTCACGGAGCCGGAGGCGGCCCTGCGGGACGCCGGGCACACCGTGCGGCGGGTGCTGCTGCGGGAGACGGACGGTTTCCGCCTGGACCCGTCCGCCGTCCCCGAGGACGCGGACCTGGTGGTCGTCGGCAACCCGACCAACCCCACGTCGGTGCTGCACCCGGCCGGGGTCCTCGCCGGGCTCGCCCGTCCCGGCCGGACGCTGGTGGTGGACGAGGCGTTCATGGACGCCGTGCCGGGCGAACGGGAGGCGCTGGCCGGACGGACGGACGTGCCGGGACTGGTGGTCCTGCGCAGCCTCACCAAGACCTGGGGACTGGCCGGACTGCGGATCGGCTACGTGCTCGCCGCACCGGAGACGGTGGCGGCCCTGGAGAGGGCACAGCCGCTGTGGCCGGTGTCCACGCCCGCCCTGGTGGCGGCCGAGGCGTGCGTGGGCGCCGACGCCCTGGCGGAGGCGGAGCGCGCCGCCCTGCGGGTGGCGGCGGACCGGGCCCACCTGGTCGCGGGACTCGGGCGGTTGGCCCCCCACGGGGTGCGGGTGGTGCCGGGCGCCGAGGGCCCCTTCGTCCTGGTCCGGCTGCCGGACGCGACGGCGGTACGGGCACGGCTGCGGGACCGGGGCTACGCGGTGCGCCGCGGGGACACCTTCCCCGGGCTGGACGGGGAGTGGCTGCGGCTCGCGGTGCGGGACCGGGAGACGGTGGACGGCTTCCTGTCGGCCCTGGAGCGGTCGTTGACGGGAGCCGGCGGGGCGCCGGCGGGGCGCTGACGACCCCTCCGGCTGAGCCCGGGGCCGGACGGCCTGACGCCCGCGGGCGCGAGGCTCTCCCGTGGGGCCCTCCGCAGGCCCGAGCCCGGCGGAGTGGGGCCACGGGGAGGGCGCGGGGCAGCGGACGTCCGCCGCTCCCCCGCGCCCTCCCGTCCGACGCGGGGCAGCGGACCGGACCGCGTGCCCGGCACCCCCGAGCCGGTCGGCCGACGCCGGACGGGCCCGCCCCGGGGACGGGGGCGGGCCCGTGAACGGTGGCCGGACGACAGCCGGAAGCCGACCGGAACACAGCCGGGAGGGGACGACGGGCGACAGCCCGGCCGGGGACGGCCGGCGCGGCCAGGCCCCCCGGAGCGGCCAGGGCCCGCACGGCGGTGTCGGTGGATTCCGCCCGCGCCGCCCGGCCGTCCCGGTACCCCCGGACCCCCCCCAGTGCCCCGGGTGCCGGCGCGTCAGGTGCGGCGGCCCCGGCGGGAGAGCGCGACCGCCGCGCCGCCCGCCGCGAGGAGCGCGACCGCTCCGCCCGCGATGTACGGGGTGGTGGAGTCACCGCCGGTCTCGGCCAGGTTGGCCCCGTCCTTGCCCTCGTCGGAGGCGGCCTCCTTCGCGCGGGCCCCCTGCGGCCGCACCTCCTCGGCCTCCTGCTGGCCGGGGGCGGCCTTCTCCCCGGTGTCCGGCGCCGCCGCCTCCTGCTCCGCGGGGGCCCCGGCGGTCCCCGGGGCTGCGCACTTGGCCTCGGCGAGCGTGACCGTGCCGTCGACCTCGGCGACGTTGAGCTTCGCCGGGTTGACGGCCACCTGGAGCCGCAGCGCGGTGGCGGCGGCGGTGCGGGAGGTGGTCTCGGTCTTCGACAGCTCCAGCCGGACCTCTCCGACGCCCGGCACCCGGACCTCGGTGGTGCCGTCGGAGGTCAGCGTGACGCGCTTGCCCAGGACCGTCACCGAGCCGGGCAGGGTCGCCGAGGCGAGCGGGGTCTTCCCGGCCTCGCAGACCGCCTTGGAGGTGACCTTCTCCAGTTCGATCAGCGACAGCAGGGGCAGACCGGGCACGTGGACGCGGGCCTTGGCGAGCGTGGTGGACGCCTCCGCCCGCGCCCCCTCCACCGTCGCCTGCGCGTCGGCCACTTCGGCGCGCAGCACGCTGAAGGGCTTGCCGCGGTCGACTCCGTCCAGGGTGGCGGTCAGGGCCGTCTTCCGCGCGCTCTCCGGCGCCTCGACGGCGTTCAGGGAGACGGCGAGCGGAGCCTGCACGCTCTTGTTGAGCAGGGCCACGTCGAGCCCGGTGCGCAGCACGGCGGCGCTCGCGGAGCCCTCGTCACCGGTGGCGTGCGCGGAGCCCGCTCCGGCCAGCGCCGCGGGACCTGCGGCGAGGACGGTGGCCGCGGCCACGACGGCCCAACGGCGTGCGGGCATACGGAAATTGATGCTGTTCAAGGTGGTGGGACCCCCATGAGACTCGGGTGGGACCCCGAAAGAATCTCCACACCGGCCCCGGGCCGTCAGCAAACCTCGGACACTTCACCCCTTCGGGGATGTTTAGCGGATTCATTCGATTACGGGAGTACGACTGTTCCCCGGCCGGGCCCCGCATACGCCCGTGCGGGCGAGCGCGAGGTGGTGAACGGTGGTGCGTCGCCGGGGCGGAACGGAGCAGGACGGAACAGGACAGGCAGAGGGCCGAGCAGGACGGAGCAGCAGCACGGAAGCCCCGGCGACCTCGGGGACAGAGGCCCCGGCGCCCTCGGGGGACGGAGCCCCGGACGGGTGACCGGTTCCGCCCCCGCTAGGCGACCACGTTCCCGTTGAGCACCACCCGGAGCGGGTCCGTGAGGGTGCGGACGTCCTGGCGCGGGTCGGAGGCGTAGACGACCAGGTCCGCCGGGGCGCCCTCGTCGAGGCCGGGGCGTCCGAGCCAGTCACGGGCGGCCCAGGTGCCGGCCGCCACGGCGTCGGCGGGCGGGATGCCCGCGCGGACCAGCTCGCCGACCTCCTCCGCGGCCAGGCCGTGCGGGAGGGTGCCGCCCGCGTCCGTGCCGACGAAGACCGGGATGCCGGCGTCGTAGGCCGAGCGCACGGTCTCGTAGCGGCGCTCGTGGAGCCGGCGCATGTGGGCCGACCAGCGGGGGAACTTGGACTCGCCGCCGTCCGCGAGGTCGGGGAAGGTGGCGATGTTGACCAGGGTGGGGACGATCGCCACGCCCCGTTCGGCGAACAGCGGGATGGTCTCGTCGGTCAGGCCCGTGGCGTGCTCGACGCAGTCGATGCCCGCCTCGACGAGGTCCCGCAGGGAGTCCTCGGCGAAGCAGTGGGCGGTGACCCGGGCGCCCAGGCGGTGCGCCTCGGCGATGGCGGCCTCGACGGCGCCGCGGGGCCAGCAGGCCGACAGGTCGCCCAGGTCGCGGTCGATCCAGTCGCCGACCAGCTTCACCCAGCCGTCCCCGCGCCGGGCCTCCTGGGCGACGTACGCCACCAGGTCCTCGGGCTCGACCTCCCAGGCGTAGCCGCGGATGTAGCGGCGGGTGCGGGCGATGTGCCGGCCGGCGCGGATGATCTTCGGGAGGTCGTCGCGGTCGTCGGCCCAGCGGGTGTCGGAGGGCGAACCGGCGTCGCGCAGCAGCAGGGCGCCGGCGTCGCGGTCGGTGAGCGCCTGCTTCTCGGCGACCTCGTCGGGGACGGCGCCGTGCCGGTCGAGGCCGACGTGGCAGTGCGCGTCGACGAGTCCGGGCAGCGCCCACCCCTCGACGGTGCGGACGTCGCGGGCGCCGGCGGGACGGTCGTAGGTGATGCGCCCGTCGACCACCCACAGCTCGTCGTGGACCCGGTCCTCGTCCGGTCCGGCGAGGATCCGCCCCTTCACGTGCAGCACCGCGCGTTCGCTCATGCCCCGCACCCTAATCAGGGCCGCCGGGCGCGAGAAACCCCCGGCGGGGCGGGCCGTGGACTGCGGTTACAGTCGAGGACACCCGTCGTGCGCCGTACCGCGTCCCCGTGCCGTCGGCGTGCCGTCCGCGAAGTGAAGAGAGCATCCCCGTGACCCATCCCCTCCTCGGCCTGGCCCCGCTGAGCGCCGCGCGTTTCGCCTCGATCGAGGAGCGGGTGGCGCGGCTGCTGGGCACCCGGCAGGACGTCGTGATCATGCAGGGCGAGGCGCTGCTGCCGCTGGAGGCCGCGATCCGCGGGACCGCGGGGCCCTCGACGACCGCCCTGAACGTCATCACCGGGCCCTACGGGCAGACCTTCGGCGACTGGCTGCGGGACTGCGGTGCCACGGTGATCGACCTGTCGGTGCCCTTCCACACGGCGGTGACGGCCGGGCAGATCCGCGAGGCCCTGGCGCGGAACCCGGAGATCGACTTCGTGTCCCTGGTGCACGCCGAGGCGGCGACCGGGAACACCAACCCGGTCGCGGAGATCGGCCCGGTGGTCCGGGAGCACGGCGCGCTGTTCTACCTGGACGCGGTGGCGTCGGTGGGGGCGGAGCCGCTGCTGGTGGACGCGTGGGGCGTGGACCTGTGCGTGATCGGCGCGCAGAAGGCGATGGGCGGCCCGGCCGGGGTGTCGGCGGTGTCGGTGAGCGAGCGGGCCTGGGCGCGGATGGCGGCCCACCCGGGTGCGCCGCGCCGCTCCTACCTGTCGCTGCTGGACTGGAAGGAACGCTGGATCGACGCCGGCCGCCGGGCGCTGCCGCACGCCCCCGCGCAGTTGGAGATGCTGGCGCTGGAGGCGTGCCTGGCGGAGATCGAGGCGGCCGGGCTCGACGCGGTGACGGCCCGGCACGCGGCGGTGGCCGCGGCCACCCGAGCGGGGGCGCTCGCGCTGGGCGGCGGTCTGGAGCCGTACGTGCGCGACGCGGCCGAGGCGGCTCCCGTGGCGACGACCCTGCGGGCGCCGTCCGGCACGGTGGCCTCGGAGCTGGTGGCCCGTGCGCTGGCCGCCGACCCGGCGGTGCCGTTGAGCGCGGGCGGCGGTGCGTCGGCCGGGGAGATGATCCGCGTCAACCACTACGGCCCGGACGCGACGCCGGGCGTGGTCCGTGCCGCGCTGACGGCGCTGGCCACCGCGCTCACGGAGCGGGGGGTCCCGGTGCGCCTGGGCGAGGCGCTGCGGGCGGCCGAGGAGGCGGGCCGGTCCGGGCCCGCGAAGGCATGAGCGGGGGCGGGTGGCGGGCCGGTTCCGCCGGCCGCCGTCCTTCCGGAGCGTGTCCGCGCGGTGACCGGAACGTGAATCGGAGGGATAATAGGAAATGCTGAACACGTAATCTCCAGCATATTCTCCCGCTTATATCGCGATTACATTCCAGAGCAGCTTCCCATCTTCTTCTGCCCGCTTTTCCCGGGCCTAAACGCAACGATTCCAAGAACGGAAAACGACGTAATCCGGACACCGGTCACGGGAGTTACATACTTGTGACCGGCTTCACAGGATGCCCGATGTGCGGCTTATTTCCGGGCGAAACCAGGGCAGAACGGGCGCCGCTCGCGCGTCCCCACGTGCCCGCGTGATAACACAGATCAAGCCCGTACGTAACCCCATCGGGCGATGCAATTTTGAATTTCCCTCGGTAAATTCAATTCGCATGACTGCCGCACAAGCAGACCTGCAAATCGACCGCCCGACCGTGGCGGACGGAGCCGTGCTGTGGCGGATAGCCAGGGACTCGAAGGTCCTCGACCTGAACTCGTCGTACAGCTATCTGCTGTGGTGCCGGGACTTCGCCGCCACCTCGGCCGTGGCGCGCGACGGTGACGGCGAGCCGATCGGCTTCATCACCGGATACGTCCGCCCGGACAGCCCGCACACCCTGCTCGTCTGGCAGGTGGCGGTCGACCGGGCGCACCGCGGCCGCGGCCTGGCCGCGGCCCTGCTCGACGGCCTGGCCTCCCGGGTCGTGGCCGAGCGCGGGGTGACGACCGTGGAGACCACCATCACGCCGGGCAACACCGCCTCCGAGCGCCTGTTCACCGCGTTCGCCGAGCGTCACGGCGCTCCGCTGGAGCGCGAGGTGCTGTTCGAGGCCGGACAGTTCCCCGACGGACCGCACGACCCCGAGGTGCTGTACCGCATCGGACCTCTCGCGGACTGACCGGCCGACCGGTCCGGCCGGCCCACCGCCGCGCCGGCCGGTCCGGCCGCGCACGATCCGAACCGACCGAAACCCACCGGACCGGTCCCTCCGACCTGTCGATCCGGCGCCGCCCAGTCGGCCCGGTCGACGCGGCGGGCCGCCCCGGCCCCACGGGCCGAGCGGCCGGCCGACCGCCCGACTCCCTCTGACCTCCCACGCCACCGAGGAGCGATTCGTCGTGACCATCACCCAGCCCGACCTGAGCGTCTTCGAGACCCTTGAGTCCGAGGTGCGCAGCTACTGCCGCGGCTGGCCCACCGTCTTCGACCGTGCGCACGGCAGCCGCATGTACGACGAGGACGGCCACGAGTACCTCGACTTCTTCGCCGGAGCCGGCTCACTCAACTACGGCCACAACAACGCCGTCCTGAAACGCGCCCTGATCGACTACCTGGAGCGGGACGGCGTCACGCACGGCCTGGACATGTCGACCACGGCCAAGCGGGCCTTCCTGGAGTCCTTCCAGAACTGGATCCTGCGCCCCCGCGACCTGCCCTACAAGGTCATGTTCCCGGGCCCCACGGGCACCAACGCCGTGGAGTCCGCGCTGAAGCTGGCCCGGAAGGTCAAGGGCCGCGAGGCGATCGTGTCCTTCACCAACGCCTTCCACGGCATGTCGCTGGGCTCGCTCGCCGTGACCGGCAACGCCTTCAAGCGGGCCGGCGCGGGCATCCCGCTGGTGCACGGCACCCCCATGCCGTTCGACAACTACTTCGACGGCCGGGTCCCGGACTTCCTGTGGTTCGAGCGCCTCCTGGAGGACCAGGGCTCCGGCCTCAACAAGCCCGCCGCGGTGATCGTCGAGACCGTGCAGGGCGAGGGCGGCATCAACGTCGCCCGGCCCGAGTGGCTGCGTGCCCTGGCCGAGCTGTGCGAGCGCCAGGACATGCTGCTGATCGTCGACGACATCCAGATGGGCTGCGGCCGCACCGGTGCCTTCTTCTCCTTCGAGGAGGCGGGCATCACGCCGGACATCGTCACCGTGTCCAAGTCGATCAGCGGCTACGGCCTGCCCATGGCGCTGACCCTGTTCAAGCCCGAGCTGGACGTCTGGGAGCCGGGCGAGCACAACGGCACCTTCCGCGGCAACAACCCCGCCTTCGTGACGGCCACCGCGGCCCTGGAGGCGTACTGGGCCGACGGGTCCGCGATGGAGAAGCAGACCCGTTCGCGCGGCGAGCAGGTCGAGCAGGCGCTGATCTCCATCACCGAGGAGAACCTCGCCGACGTCAAGGAGTACCGCGGCCGCGGGCTGGTCTGGGGCCTGGAGTTCCACGACAAGGAGCGCGCCGGGAAGGTCGCCCAGCGGGCGTTCGAGCTCGGGCTGCTGGTCGAGACGTCCGGCCCGGAGAGCGAGGTGGCCAAGCTGCTGCCGGCCCTGACCATCACCCCGGACGAGCTGGACGAGGGTCTGACGACGCTCGCCCGCGCCGTCCGCGAAACCGCCTGACCCCCGCACACCACAGCCTAGGAGGCATCGCAGAACCGTGATCGTCCGTTCGTTCAAGGAGATCGAAGGCACCGACCGGCACGTGAAATCGGCGTCGGGCACGTGGGAGAGCAAGCGCATCGTCCTCGCCAAGGAGAAGGTCGGCTTCTCCCTGCACGAGACGATCCTGTACGCGGGTACGGAGACCGACATGTGGTACGCGAACCACATCGAGGCCGTCGTCTGCACCCGGGGCGAAGCCGAGCTGACCGACCGGGAGACCGGGAAGACGTACACCATCACGCCCGGCACCATGTACCTCCTGGACGGCCATGAGCGGCACACGCTCAAGGTCAAGGAGGACTTCCACTGCATCTGTGTCTTCAACCCGCCCGTCACCGGACGGGAGGACCACGACGAGAACGGCGTCTATCCGCTGCTCACCGAGGAGGTGTGAGGTTCACATGACCACCGCGACCACTCCCGACACCAAGGTCCCCGACCTCTACCCGACGCGCGGGGCCACCGAGGTGCTCACCCCGCGCCAGGACCCGGTCGTCTGGGGCGCCCCCGACGCGCCCGGGCCGCTCGCCCCGGCCGAGCTGGGGTCGTTCGAGCGGGACGGCTTCCTCGCCATCGACGAACTGATCGGTGCCGACGAGGTGGCCGTCTACCGTGACGAGCTGAACCGGCTGGTGACCGACCCGGACATCCGGGCCGACGAGCGGTCGATCGTGGAGCCGAAGTCCAAGGAGATCCGCTCGGTCTTCGAGGTCCACAAGATCAGCGAGGTGTTCGCGCGCCTGGTGCGCGACGAGCGCGTCGTCGGCCGGGCCCGCCAGATCCTCGGCTCGGACGTCTACGTCCACCAGTCCCGGATCAACGTCAAGCCGGGCTTCGGGGCCAGTGGCTTCTACTGGCACTCGGACTTCGAGACCTGGCACGCCGAGGACGGTCTGCCCCGGATGCGGACGGTGTCCGTGTCCATCGCGCTGACCGAGAACTTCGACACCAACGGCGGCCTGATGATCATGCCGGGGTCGCACAGGACGTTCCTCGGCTGCGCCGGCGAGACCCCGAAGGACAACTACAAGAAGTCGCTGCAGATGCAGGACGCGGGCACCCCGTCGGACGAGGCGCTCACGGCGATGGCGTCGGAGCACGGCATCAAGCTGTTCACCGGCAAGGCCGGCTCGGCGACCTGGTTCGACTGCAACGCCATGCACGGCTCGGGGGACAACATCACGCCGTTCCCGCGCAGCAACGTGTTCATCGTGTTCAACAGCGTCGAGAACACGGCGGTGGAGCCCTTCGCGGCTCCCGTGCGGCGTCCCGAGTTCATCGGGGCGCGTGACTTCACCCCGGTGAAGTAGGCGGCACGCCGGTCCGCGACGCGGCCGGCACCCGGGATCGCGGGCCGGGCCTCCTGGTGTGGGACCGGGAGGCACCGGCCCGCTGCCGTGCGGTCGGCCGGTCAGCCGGTCAGCGCGTCCAGCAGCCGGTCCACGTCGGCGGCCGTGTTGTAGAGGTGGAACGACGCCCGCAGGTGGCCGGCGCGGTCCGACACCTGGATGCCCGACTTCGCCAACTCGGCCTGCCGGTGGCCGAGTCCGGGCACCGACACGATCGGCGAGCCGGGCGCGGGCACCGGCGGGTGCCCGGCCTCGGCGAGTCCCGCGCGGAACCGCTCGGCCAGGGCCAGGTCGTGGGCGCGCACGGTGTCCACGTCCAGTGCCGCGAGGAGTTCGAGGGAGGGGCGCAGCCCGGCGAACGTGAACAGGGCGGGGCTCGCGTCGAACCGCCGCGCGGAGCGGGCCGGTTCGGTGACCGGGCCGTAGCAGCTCTCCCAGGGCACCTCCGCCCCCACCCAGCTCGTCTGCACCGGGCGCAGGTCGCCGAAGTCCTCCGGCACCACGAGGAACGCGGCGCCGTGCGGGCCCAGCAGCCACTTGTAGGTGATCGAGACGCTGTAGTCGTACGCACCGGCGTCCATGTCGAGCCAGCCGGCGCCCTGGGAGAAGTCGACGTAGGTGCGCGCCCCGTGGGTGCGGGCCGCCTCGCGCAGCGCGGGCAGGTCGGCGATCCGGCCGTCGGCGGACTGCACGGCGCTGACCGCGACCAGGGCGGTGTCCGGCCGGACCGAGTCGGCGAGCCGTTCCAGGGGCACGGCGCGCACCTTGAGGTCGCCGCGGACGTGGAAGGCGTTGACGACGGACGCGAAGTCGTCCTCGGCGGTCAGCACGTCGGCGCCCGGCGGCAGCGAGGCCGCGACCAGCGCGGTGTACAGGGCGGCCGTGCAGCCCGTGGCGACCCGCTCGACGGGGACGCCGGCCAGCACGGCGTAGGCCGACCGGGACGCCTCGACGTCCTCGTACAGCGAGGTGAGGGACCGGCCCCCGGCCCGCATCCGGGCGGCCTCGGCGAGCGCGGCCACGGTGCGGGCCGGCAGGAGGGCGTTGCTCGCGGTGTTGAGGTAGGTGTGCTCCGGGGTGAACTCGGCGCGGACGAGGCTCTCGAAGGTCTCCATCCGTCCACTGTGCGGCGTCCGGACCTCCCCGTCCATCGCCGGTTTCCGCACGGTACCGCCAAGGGCGCCTTATGCGTGCGCCCTGACCTGCGCGGTCCGGCACCCACGGCGGGTGCGGGTGCCGGACGCTGCGTGGGAGCCCGGCCGGGGAGGGTGCCGGACGCTGCGGGCGTGCGCGGCCGGGGAGGAGGGCGCGCCGGACGGTCCGGGCGTGCCCGGCCGGGGAAGGGTGGCCGGACCGTGCGGGCCTACCCGGCCGGGGAGCGGTGGCCGGACGGGGCCCGGTTCAGCGCTGCGGGACCTCGCACCCGTCCGGGCCGCAGACGGCGCCGTCCGCGTCGTCCTGGCCGGCGACGCTCCGCAGGGGGCTGCGGTCGCCCCAGGCCTGGGTCAGCGCGCGGGTGAAGACCTCGACCGGCTGGGCCCCGGAGACGCCGACGGCGCGGTCCAGGACGAAGAACGGCACCCCGCGGGCGCCGAGCTGCGCGGCCTCCCGCTCGTCCTCACGGACCTCGGCCGCGTAGGCCTCCGGGTCGGCGAGGACCCGGCGGGCGCCGTCCGCGTCGAGCCCGGCGGCGACGGCGAGTTCGACGAGGCGCTCGTCATCGTCGAAGACGGACCGCTCCTCGGCGAAGTTGGCCCGGTACAGCACGTCGAGCAGTTCGGACTGGCGGCCCCGGGCGCGGGCGTGGTGCAGCAGGCGGTGCATGTCGAAGGTGCCGCCGTGGTCGCGGCCGCGGGTGCGGTAGGGCAGGCCCTCGGCGGCGGCCTGGACCGCCAGGTTGTCCTCGCCGGCCTGCGCCTGTGCCTCGCTCATGCCGTACTTGCGGGTGAGCAGGGTCAGCACCGGCTCGATGTCGTCCTTGGCGCGGCCCGGGTCCAGTTCGAAGGAACGGTGCACGACCTCGACGTGGTCCCGGTGCGGGAAGGCGGCCAGCGCCTTCTCGAAGCGGGCCTTGCCGACGTAGCACCAGGGGCAGGCGATATCGGACCAGATCTCGACACGCATCGGGCAGACACTCTCCACGTCGCACGGGGGACGGAGACTCCCTCCGCCTGACCGCGTGAACGTTCAACCAGTCGGGTTCATTCCCGGCCCCGCCGGGCCGCCGTCCGCTCCCGCCGCGCCGCCGTCCGGGCCGTTCGGGCCGTTCGGGCCGCCCGCGCCGCCGCCGTCCCGGCCCGGTGCCGGCAGGGAGAGGCACAGGTGGAGGTGGTGGTCGTCGGCGGCGGACGGGTGACCGGGGTCGGGGGTCCAGCCGTGGCGGGCGTAGAAGCGGCGGGCGCGGTGGTTGTCGGCGTACACGTCCAGCACGGCGGTCCGGCGGCCGTCGGCGTGCCACTGTTCCGCGCAGGCACGGTGCAGGGCGGTGCCGATGCCGCTGCCCCAACGGTCCGGCTCGACGTGGAACTGGAACAGCTTCACCGTGTCCGCGGGGCCGCCCTCCGGGACGCGGAAGGAGGCGATCCCCACCAGGTGCCCGTCCCGCACCGCGCACAGCACGGTTCCGTCCGGCCGGCCGATCGCCTCCCGCCAGCGGGCCGGCCAGTCGGTGCCGTCCTGCGGGAGGCCGTCGGGGTAGTACGTCGACCGGGCGCGGTGGTGCAGCGCGGCCACGTCGCCGGCCTCGGCGGGCAGAGCCGTTCTGACGAGGAGCGGGAGTGCGGCGGTCCGGCGCGGTTCGATCATGAAGGGGAGGACGCTCCGGGGCACGGGGTGGTTGCCCCGGGACGGTCGCCCGGGGCCGGACCGGAGGTCAGCGTTCCAGCGTCCCGTTGAAGCGGCGGGGCAGCCCGAGCGGGTTGTCGTCGCGCAGTTCCGGCGGCAGCAGGGCCTCGGGGGTGTTCTGGTACACCACCGGCCTGAGCCAGCGCTCGATGGCGGTGCCGCCGACGGACGTGGAGGTGGACGTGGTCGCCGGGTAGGGGCCGCCGTGGTGCTGGGCGGGGGCGACCGCGACTCCGGTGGGCCAGCCGTTGACCAGCACCCTTCCGGCCAGCGGGGTCAGTTCCGCCAGCAGTTCGGCGCCGCGCCCCTCGCCGCGGGCCTCCTCCTCGGACAGCTGGACGGTCGCGGTGAGGTTGCCGGGCAGCCGGCCGAGCACGGACCGCACCTCGGTCTCGTCCTCGTACCGGGCGACCACGGTGACCGGGCCGAAGCACTCCTCCAGGAGCAGGTCGTGCGGGCCGTCGGCGGCGAGCCGGCCCGCCGGGACGGTGAGGAAGCCCGCGCTGACGGTGTGCTCGCCGCCGGCGCCCGGGGTCACCGGGGTCTGCACGTCGGGCAGTTGGGCCCGCTCGGTGACGCCGGCGAGGAAGGCGTCCCGCATGCGGTGGTCGAGCAGGACGCCGGCCTCGGTGGCGCTGACGGCGTCGGTCAGGGACTTCACGAGCCGGTCGCCCGCCCCGCTCGCCGGCACCAGCACGAGGCCGGGCTTGACGCAGAACTGGCCGACGCCCAGGGTCATGGACCCGGCGAGACCCGCGCCGATGGCCTCGGCCCGCTCGGCGGCGGCGGCCTCGGTGACGACGACCGGGTTGAGGGAGCCGAGTTCGCCGTGGAAGGGGATCGGCACGGGGCGGGCGGCCGCCGCGTCGAAGAGGGCGCGTCCGCCGCGGACCGACCCGGTGAAGCCCGCCGCCGTGACCAGCGGGTGCCGGACCAGCTCGACGCCGGCGTCGAAGCCGTGCACCAGTCCGACGACGCCCGCGGGGACGCCGTGCCGGGCGGCGGCCCGGCGCAGCACCGCGGCGACCAGTTCGGACAGCGCCGGGTGGTCGGGGTGGGCCTTGACGACGACGGGGCAGCCCGCCGCGAGGGCGCTCGCCGTGTCGCCGCCCGGGACGGAGAAGGCGAAGGGGAAGTTGGAGGCGGAGTAGACGGCGACGACGCCCAGCGGCACCTTGTAGCGGCGCAGGTCGGGGACGGGCGGCGTGGCGGTGTCGTCGGGGTGGTCGACGACCACGTCGAGGAAGGCGCCCTCGTCGACGATGCCAGCGAAGGCCCGCAACTGGTAGCAGGTACGGGCGAGTTCACCGGCGAGACGGACGGGGCCGAGTGCCGTCTCGGCGTCCGCGGTCTCCACCAGCGCGTCCCGGGCCGCCTCCAGCTCCTCGGCGGCGGCGCGCAGGAAGGCCGCGCGGACGGTGCGGTCGGTCAGCGCGCCGCGTGCCGCATGCGCGGCGCGGACGGTGGCGTCCACTTCCTGGGGCGTCGCCTCCACCGCAACCTGCTCCCGCTGCTTACCGGTTCGGGGGTCGACACTCCACACTGGTGCTGCTGCCACCGCGGATCCCTCCACTCGACTGCCGCTCGCACTGCCGCAGTAGGTACGACGTCATCGGGTCAGTGTTGTTCGATATACTGAACGCCGTTCAGAATGATGAACTGTTGTCGGAGACTATAACTTCAGCCTCCCCGCGGCGAAGGGGTCGAGGCCCCGGCCGCCGTCGGGCTGCGCCGCCCCCGGGCGGCCGTCCCGTACCGCACACCCGCACCCTGGCCTCCCGGAGGTTCCGCACACCATGGACGTGTCCCTGCGCCCGGTCCACGACAGCGACCTGCCGGTCTTCTTCCGGCAGTCGAACGACCCGGAGGCGCTGCACCGGGCGGCCTTCACCCCCGAGAACCCGGCCGACCGGGACGCGTTCGAGGCGCACTGGGCGCGCATCCGCGCCTCCGAACAGGTCGTCGTGCGCACCGTGCTGGGCGACGGTGACGTGCTGGGCAGCGCCTCGGTGTACGGCGAGCCGGGCGAGCGCGAGGTGACGTACTGGATCGACCGCGCGTACTGGGGCAAGGGCGTCGCCACCGCCGCGTTGCGCGCCCTGCTCGCCGAGGTGGACGAACGCCCGCTGTTCGCACGCGTGGCCGCGGACAACGCGGCCTCGCTGCGGGTGCTGGAGAAGTGCGGCTTCGAGGTGTCCGCCCGGGCCACCGGCTACGCGCCGGCGCGCGGAGCGGAGATCGAGGAACTGGTCCTCACTCTCGGCCCGTGAGGTCCCCCCGCCCTCCGGCCGGGGGCAGTAGGGGTCCGCGAGTGAACCTTCGCGGCCTCGGCGCCGTCTGTAGGGACGGACGGGCCGCCCCCCTCCCCCCGGGGGGCGGCCCGCTCCGTGCCCTCCCGGCAGGCCCATGACGACGGTCCTCACGGCGGCCACCGGCGCGGTGTCCGTGGTGAGTTGGACGGTGGCGAGCCGATGGCCGGACTGGTCCGGGGCGCTGCCGGGGATCAGCGGGTCGAGGACGTTGATGCGGGCCCTCGTGAAGTGGGCGGTGAAGCCGCCGCGTATCTCCCGGCCGCGAAGAAGCCCACCGAGGAGTGCGGGGGTTCTTCGTGTGACGGCATCCGCGAGCGGCCGTTCCGGAACCGTCCGGACCGTCCGGCCCGCCGCGTCGGCTCACCGCACCGGGACGAACCGGGCGGGCACGGGGCCGCACGGCGACAGCGCTCCGGCCGGGGCGGGGAGGCCCTCCCCGGCCGGGAGGGGGACGCCGGGCTGAGGTCTCTCCTTCCCATCGGTCCGGACCCCGCGAGCCCGGCATGACCACGGCGAAAGGCCCTAAGGACGCCCCGACGGCGTGCCGTCGGGCCGTGTCCAGCCCGGATCGCGGCCGCTCAGGGCCACCGTCCGGTCCAGCAGCGGGGCGTCGGCCGGTACGGGTACGACCGGGCCGAAGATGCCGTTGCCCGCGCCGCCGGACTCCTCGGCGGCGGCCCGCAGGAAGGCGTGCGACGCCGCCAGGGCGGCCGGGTCCGGCGCGTAGTCGCGGCCGGTGGCGCGGGCCAGGTCCCAGCCGTGGACGAGCAGTTCGTCGACGGCGACCGCGCCGGCGACCTCGCCCGGCAGGTCCACCCCGCCCGCCCGGGTGGTGCCGGTCCACGCCCCCGGGTCCCGCCACGCCTCGGCGAGGTCGTGCAGCGCCTCGGTCAGGTCCCGCCGCCAGTCCGGCCCGATGCCGGGCAGGGTGCTGCCCGGGTCGGTGTCGGTGGTCCCGCCCAGGTCCTTGCGGGCCGCGTCCCGGAAGGCGACGGCCAGTCCGGTCAGGTGGCCGAGCAGATGGCTCACCCGGTAGTCGGGGCACGGGGTGCGGTCCGTCAGCTGGTCCTCGGTGACGGCCTCGGCCAGGCAGGCCACGGTCCGTGCCTGCGGTCCGAGGTCGAGGGGAGTGCCGGTCATGGGGTTCTCCTGATGTCGACAGGTGTCCGGGCGGGCGGGTGCGGACGCCGCCCTCGGGTGGATGACCGGTTCCGGCACCCGGACTCATCGCTCGCGCCACCACGACGCCACCGCGCCATGCGTCGGGATCGGGCCACCCGGGCCCGTCCGGCGGCGGAAAAGGGTCGCCGACGGAGGGGCGCGGGCACCGAACGGGCCTGCCCGCCGTCCATTCGGGCACGCACGCCGCCCGTTCTCACGTTCCGCGCCGCCCCCGTGCAGGTCCGAGCCGGGCACAGGCCGAACCGAACGGGCACAAGCGGGCAGGAACGAAGCGATAACAAGCCTGGTCAGAACCCTGGAGCGGCTGTACAACATCCTGCAAGGCCCGAACCGGGGCCCGAACGGGCAGCGAGATCAGGAAGCAGGTGGTCGGTCCATGGGGCAGTGGACGGCCGAGGAGCGCCAGCGCGAGATCGTGCGGCTGGCGCGCGCCACCGGCTCGGTCGACGTCACCACGCTCGCCGCCGACCTGGGCGTGGCGAAGGAGACCGTGCGGCGGGACCTGCGCTCGCTGGAGGACCACGGGCTGGTGCGCCGTACCCACGGCGGCGCCTACCCCGTCGAGAGCGCCGGCTTCGAGACGACCCTCGCCTTCCGCGCCACCAGCCACGTCCCCGAGAAGCGCCGGGTGGCGGCGGCCGCCGCGGAACTCCTCGGGGACGCCGAGACGGTCTTCATCGACGAGGGCTTCACCCCCCAGCTCATCGCCGAGGCCCTGCCCACCGACCGGCCGCTCACCGTGGTCACCGCCTCCCTGCCGGTCGCGGGCGCGCTCGCCGAGACCGGCACCGTCTCCGTCCTGCTGCTCGGCGGGCGGGTCCGCTCCGGCACCCTCGCCACCGTGGACCACTGGACGACGAAGATGCTCTCCGGCTTCGTCATCGACCTGGCGTTCATCGGCGCCAACGGGATCTCCCGCGAGCACGGACTGACCACGCCCGACCCGGCGGTCGGCGACGTCAAGGCGCAGGCCGTCCGGTCCGCACGGCGTGTGGTGTTCGCGGGCGTCCACACCAAGTTCGGGGCGGTCAGCTTCTGCCGGTTCGCCGAGGTCGGCGCACTGGAGGCGATCGTCACCAGCACCCTGCTCCCGGCGTCCGAGGCGCACCGTTACGCGCTGCTCGGCCCCCAGGTCGTCCGCGTCTGACGGCCGCACCGCACGCACCCCTTCACGACGACAACTCCCCACACCGTCCCCGCAGTACGCCCGCCCCACCTCCCACGGGCACCCCTGTCCCCCACAGACCTCCGCACATCCCGACATTTCCTGGAGTACCCATGCGCACCCGTAGCCGACGCTCGCCGCGGAATCTCCTCGCCGCGGTGGCGACAGTGACGCTGATCGCTCCGCTCGCCGCCTGCTCGGGCGCCGGCGGTTCCCAGGGGTCGTCCGGCGGCGACTCCCTCAACGTCCTGATGGTGAACAACCCGCAGATGGTGGAGCTGCAGAAGCTGACCGCCGCCCACTTCACCAAGGACACCGGTATCAAGGTGAACTTCACCGTGCTGCCGGAGAACGACGTCCGCGACAAGATCAGCCAGGACTTCGCCAACCAGGCCGGGCAGTACGACGTCGCCACGCTCAGCAACTACGAGATCCCGATCTACGCCGAGAACGGCTGGCTGCACCCCCTGGACGAGCACGTCGAGAAGGACACCGGCTTCGACCAGGACGACATCCTGCCCCCCGATGACCAAGGCCCTCACCGCGGAGGACGGCAAGCTCTACGGCGAGCCCTTCTACGGCGAGTCGTCCTTCCTGATGTACCGCAAGGACGTCCTGGAGAAGGAGGGCCTGACCATGCCGGACAAGCCCACCTGGAAGCAGGTCGCCGACATCGCCGCGAAGGTCGACGGCTCCAGCGCCGGCATGAAGGGCATCTGCCTGCGCGGGCTGCCGGGCTGGGGCGAGGTCATGGCCCCGCTGACCACGGTCGTCAACACCTTCGGCGGCACCTGGTTCGACGAGGACTGGACGGCCCGCCTGGACTCCAAGGAGTTCAAGGAGGCCACGCGGTTCTACGTCGACCTGGTCCGCGAGCACGGTCAGGCCGGCGCCGCCCAGTCCGGGTACGCGGAGTGCCTCAACAACATGACCCAGGGCAAGACGGCCATGTGGTACGACGCCACCGCCGGGGCCGGCTCCCTGGAGGCCGACGGCTCCCCGGTCAAGGGCAAGATCGGTTACGTCCCGGCGCCGGTGGAGAAGACCGACAGCTCGGGCTGGCTCTACACCTGGGCCTGGGGCATCCAGAAGGCGTCCGCGAACGCCGACAACGCCTGGAAGTTCATCTCCTGGGCTTCGGGCAAGGAGTACGAGAAGCTGGTCGGCGAGAAGATCGGCTGGTCCAACGTGCCGGCCGGCAAGCGTGCCTCCACGTACGACATCCCGCAGTACCGCGAGGAGGCCGCCGCCTTCGCGGACGTCACCCGGGACGCCATCGCGGGCGCCAGGCCCGAGGACCCGGGCGTGCAGCCCCGGCCCGCGCCCGGCATCCAGTTCGTCGGCATCCCCGAGTTCACCGACCTGGGCACCAAGGTCTCCCAGGAGATCAGTTCGGCCATCGCCGGACGGCAGTCCGTGGACAGCGCGCTGAAGAAGTCGCAGAAGCTGGCCGAGGCCGTCGCCGAGCAGTACGAGGCGTCATGACCGTGACGTCCCCGGAGCGGGCCGCCGCGACCGTCCCCGGACGGCCGGCGGCCCCCCGCCCGAACCCGATGCGCGCCTGGGCCACCCGGGCGCCCCTGATGCCGGCGCTCGTCTTCCTGATCGTCGTCACCCAACTGCCCTTCGTGGCCACCCTGGTGATCTCGTTCTTCGACTGGAACGCGCTCTACCCGGACCAGCGCAGCTTCGCCGGCTTCGCCAACTACGGCGAGGTGCTGACCGATCCGGACCTGCGGGGGTCGGTGTGGACGACGATCCTGCTCACCGTCACCGTGGTGCTGGTCAGCCTGCTGCTCGGCCTGCTCCTGGCGCTGCTGCTGAACCGGCGCTTCCCCGGCCGGGGCGCCGTGCGGACGATGCTGATCGCCCCGTTCCTGCTGGTGCCGATCGCCGCCGCGCTGATGTGGAAGCACCTGCTGTTCAACCCGGAGTACGGGCTGTTCAACGGCATCCTGAACGCCGTCTTCGGGGACGGGGCGCCGCAGCCGGACTGGATCTCCGAGATGCCGCTGATGGCGGTGGAGGCCGCGCTGATCTGGCAGTGGACCCCGTTCATGATGCTGATCCTGCTCGCGGGGCTGCAGAGCCGTGACCCCCAGCTGGTGGAGGCGGCCCGGATGGACGGCGCGAGCGACTGGCAGGTGTTCGTCCACATCACGCTGCCCCACCTGCGCCGCTACCTCGAACTCGGGGTGCTGCTCGGCTCGATCTACATCGTGCAGAACTTCGACGCCGTGTTCACCCTCACCTCCGGCGGCCTGGGCACGGCCAACCTGCCGTACACGATCTACCAGACCTTCTACCAGGCGCACGAGAACGGGCTCGCCTCCGCGGCCGGAGTCGTCGTCGTCCTCGGCTCGCTCGTCCTGGCGACCTTCGCGCTGCGCGTGGTGTCGTCGCTGTTCCGTGAGGAGGTGTCCCGCTGATGGCCACCGTCGCCCCCACCGCCCCGCGGCAGCGCCGGGCGCCCGGCAGGGTCCGGGGGGCCGCCGCGGGCGTCGCCGCCTGGCTGGCCGGCATCGTCTTCGTGCTGCCCATCCTGTGGATGGTGCTGACGTCCCTGCACTCCGAGGCGGACGCCGCGACCAACCCGCCGTCCGTGGCGGCCTCCCTGACCCTGGACGGCTACCGCGAGTTCTTCGGTCTCACCGGCGGCGCCAGCCCCTGGCCGTCGCTGATCAACTCCATGACCGCCTCGCTGGTCTCCACCCTGCTGACCCTGCTGCTCGCCCTGCCCGCCGCCTACGCGCTGTCCATCCGGCCGGTGAAGAAGTGGACCGACGTCCTGTTCTTCTTCCTGTCCACCAAGATGCTGCCGCTGGTGGCCGCGCTGCTGCCGATCTACCTGTTCGCCAAGAACACCGGCATGCTCGACAACATCTGGACGCTGGTCGTCCTCTACACCGCGATGAACCTGCCGATCGCGGTCTGGATGATGCAGTCGTTCCTGTCCGAGGTCCCGGTGGCGATCATCGAGGCCGCCCAGATCGACGGCGCCAGGCTGCCGACGGTGCTGGGCCGCGTGGTCGCGCCGATCGCCCTGCCCGGCATCGCGGCGACCGCCCTGATCTGCTTCATCTTCAGCTGGAACGAGCTGATGTTCGCGCGGGTGCTCACCGGCGTGGTCGCCGAGACCGCCCCGGTCTTCCTCACCACCTTCATCACCAGCCAGGGCCTGTTCCTGGCCAAGGTGTGCGCCGCGTCGCTCGTCATCTCCCTGCCGGTGCTCGCCGCGGGGTTCGCCGCCCAGGACAAACTCGTCCAGGGCCTGTCGTTGGGAGCCGTGAAATGAAGGCCGCCGTCATCGAGTCCGTGGGCCGGGCCGTCGTCGCCGAGGTCCCGGACCCGACGCCCGGGCCGCGCGACGTCGTCGTGGAGGTCGCGGCCTGCGGGGTGTGCGGCACCGATCTGCACATCCTCCAGGGCGAGTTCGCCCCGAAGCTGCCGATCGTGCCGGGGCACGAGTTCGCGGGCGAGGTGGTCGGTGTCGGCTCGGCGGTCACCGAGGTGGCGGTCGGCGACCGGGTCGCCGTCGACCCGTCCCTGTACTGCCACGAGTGCCGCTACTGCCGCATCGGCCACAACAACATGTGCGAACGCTGGGGGGCGATCGGCGTCACCACGGCCGGCGGCGCGGCGCAGTACGCGGTGGCCCCCGTGGCGAACTGCGTGAAGCTCCCCGAGCACGTGCGCACCGCCGACGCGGTCCTGATCGAACCGCTGTCCTGCGCGGTGCGCGGCTACGACGTCCTGCAGTCCCGCCTCGGCGCCCACGTGCTGATCTACGGGTCGGGCACCATGGGCCTGATGATGCTGGAGCTGGCCAAGCGCACCGGCGCGGCGAGCGTCGACGTGGTGGACGTGAACCCGGCCCGGCTGGAGACGGCGGTCCGGCTGGGCGTGTCCGGCTCAGCCGCGAACCCCGACGAGCTGGACCGCCCGCAGGGGTGGGACCTGGTCATCGACGCGACCGGCAACGCCGGGGCGATCCAGGACGGCCTGGAGCGGGTGGCGAAGGCCGGAACGTTCCTGCAGTTCGGTGTCGCCGACTACGCGACGCGCGTGACCATCGACCCGTACCGGATCTACAACCAGGAGATCACCATCACCGGCTCGATGGCGGTCCTGCACAGCTACGAGCGGGCGGCCGAGCTGTTCGCCAACGGGGTGCTGGACCCGGACGTCTTCATCAGCGACCGGATCCCCCTGGACCGCTACCCGCAGGCCCTGGAACAGTTCGCGGCGGGCGTGGGCCGGAAGATCGTCGTCGTTCCGTAGGACGGCGAGGCGGGCCGGGGCGGGAGCGCCGGCCGGGGCGGGCGCGCCGTCCCGGCCGGGAGCGTTTTCTGGGGCGAGCGCGCCGGTCGGGTCCGAGCACCGGGGCCGCCGGCCGGGCCGGGAGCGTCGACCGGCCCCGGACGGGACGACGGCGCCGGCGACGGCGCAGGTCGCAGGCGGCCGGGGTCGCGGTGGGGGCCGGTCCGGCGGGGCGAAAACCGCTGGGGCCGCCCCGCCCCGGCCCACTACCCTGCGGGCATGCCCCGACCCCACGGCTTCGCCTACACCGACCACGCGAACGGCAGCGTGGACATCACCCACCACCACCGCCACGCCACCACCCTCAACGGCGACCGGGCCGCCCGTTTCCTCACCGAGGTGACCACCTCCCCCGACCCCCAGCTGGTCATGGCCCGCTGGACCGGGAACTACAAGCACGGCAACGAGCGGACCGCCCGCAACCACCCCCGCAACCGCCGCTGAGACCGGCCGGAAGCCGACTGCTCCATTCGGCCACGAGTAAGGGAACGGCAAAACCGTCCCGCTCGTTCATCCGGCATGACAGCTATGACCCCCGGCTCGAACATCCCCCTCCCCACCGCCCGCGTCACGGTGGACGTCGCCGCTCCGGTGCGGCTCGACGTATCGGGCCTGCTGCTCACCGCCGACGGCAAGGTGCGCTCCGACGACGACTTCATCTTCTACAACCAGCCCTCGGGCCCCGGTGTGACCTACCGCTCCGGCGGCGGCACCGCCCCCGACGCGATCACGGTCGACACCACCGCCCTCCCGCCCGGTATCGAGAAGATCGTCATCACCGCCAGCCCCGACGCCGCGGGCCAGACCTTCCAGGGCATCGAACCGACGGCCACCCTCCGGGGCGCCGACGACCAGTCCGTCCTGGCCACCTTCACCCCGCCGCGCCTGGGCGACGAGACCGCCCTGGTGGTCGTCGAGATCTATCTGCGCAACGGCGCCTGGAAGGCCCGGGCCGTCGGCCAGGGCTACGCCAACGGGCTGGCCGGCATCGCCACCGACTTCGGCGTCTCCGTCGAGGAGCCCGCCGCCCCCGCCCAGCCCGTCACCCCGCCGCCCGCCGCCGTCCAGCCGCCGCCCGCCCCGCCGGTGACCGCGCCGCAGGCTCCGCCCGCGCCCGCCGCTCCCCCGGCACCGGCCGCCCCGGCCGCCGGCGCGGGGAAGATCAACCTGGACAAGGGCCGCGTCAGCCTCCAGAAGAACCAGACGGTCTCCCTGATGAAGGGCGGCCGGCCGCTGCTCTCCCAGGTGCGGATGGGCCTCGGCTGGGAGCCCGCGTACCGCGGCAAGGACATCGACCTGGACGCCTCGGTCATCGCCTACGGGCCGCAGCGCAACCACATCGACAGCTGCTACTTCGGCAAGCTGCAGATCCTGCACGGCGCGATCCAGCACTCCGGTGACAACCTCACCGGCGAGGGGGCAGGGGACGACGAGGTGATCAGCGTCGACCTCGGCCGGCTCCCGCAGGAGGTCTCCGGCCTGGTCTTCACCGTCAACTCCTTCTCCGGGCAGAAGTTCACCGAGGTCGCCAAGGCCTACTGCCGTCTGCTGGACGGCACCACCGGTGAGGAACTGGTCCGCTTCGACCTCACCTCGGCCGAGCCGCAGACCGGCGTGATGATGGCGAAGCTGATCCGCCAGTTCTCCGGCGAGTGGGAGATGACGGCCATGGGCGACTTCGTGAAGTCGCGCACCGTACGCGGCATGGTCAAGCCCGCCGCGCAGGCCCTGTAGCCGCCGGGGCCGCGCGGCCACCGACGCCGACGCGCCCGCAGACGTCCCCGCCCCGCGCTCCCCTCCTGGGGCGGGGACCCCTGTGACGCCCCGGCCGGCCGCGTCGCTCCTCACGGCACGGTTCCCTTACAGGGGTCAGGGCCGCAGACCCTCCACCAGGAGCCCCACGTACCGGCGGACGTGGTCGCCCTCGCCGTCCGCGAGTTCCGAGGCCGTCGCCACCCCGTGCACGAGCCGCAGCACGTCGACGGGCTCGACGTCCCGGCGCAGCGTCCCCGCCTCCTGGGCCGCCCCGACCAGCAGCCGGGCCGCGCCCAGCAGCGGCTCGCAGCAGCCCGGACCGCCGTCCCCGCCGCCGACGGCCGGACCCAGCAGGGCCTTCAGTCCGCGCACCCGGATCATCCCGGCGCCCAGTTCGTCGAGCCACGCGCGTAGCGCCGGGCCGGGCGGCAACCGGTCGGCCAGGTCGCCGCCGCGGGCCGCGAGCGCCGCGATCCGGTCGGCGTACACGGCCTCCAGCAGTGCGCGGCGGGTGGGGAAGTGCCGGTAGAGGGTGCCCGATCCGACGCCGGCCCGCCGGGCGATGTCGTCGAGGCTGGCTCCCTCGCCCTGTTCGGCGAACGCCTCGGCCGCGACCTGCAGCAGCCGTTCACGGTTCCGCCGGGCGTCGGCCCGCATGGGCCTGACCTGTGCCATCGGCCCCTCCTCGTCCGCCCGCCGGTCCCGTCCGTCCACCCTATCCAGGGGTGGGGAGGGGTCCGGCGGGCGGACGGGCGGCTCAGAACAGGGCGCTGTAGGCATTCAGCGCGGGCTGGCCGCCGAGGTGGGCGTAGAGGACGGTCGCCTCGCGGCCGATCTCACCCCGGGAGACCAGATCGATCATCCCGGCCATGGACTTGCCCTCGTAGACCGGGTCGGTGACCATCCCCTCGGTCCGGGCGGCGAGCCGCATGGCGTCCAGGGTCGCCTCGTCCGGTATCCCGTAGGTGCCGGCGTGGTACCGCTCGTCCAGCTCCACGTCGTCCACGGTCAGCTCCGCCTCGACGCCGATGAGCCGCCCGGTCCGGTCCGCGATCCGGGCGATCTGCTCCCGCGTCCGGCCCGGGTCCGCCGAGGCGTCGATGCCGATCACCCGCCGGGGCCGGCCGCCCGCCTCCTCCAGCGCCCGGAACCCGGCGACCATGCCCGCCTGGGTCGAGCCGGTGACCGAGCACACGACCACGGTGTCGAAGAAGACGCCCGCCTCCCGCTCCTGCTCCGCCACCTCGTAGGCCCAGCCGGCGAACCCCAGCCCGCCGAGCGGGTGGTCGGAGGCGCCGGCGGGGATGGCGTACGGCCTGCCACCGGACTCCTCGACCTCCCGCAGGGCCTGCTCCCAGCTCTCCTTGAACCCGATGCCGAACCCGGCCCGCACCAGCCGAACGTCGGCGCCGGCGAGCCGGCTGATCAGGATGTTGCCGACCTTGTCGTACACGGCGTCCGGCCAGTCCACCCAACTCTCCTGCACCAGCACGCACGAGAGTCCGGCGCGGGCGGCGACGGCGGCCACCTGGCGGGTGTGGTTGGACTGCACGCCGCCGATGGAGACGAGGGTGTCGCAGCCCTGGGCGAGGGCGTCGGCGACCAGGTACTCCAGCTTGCGGGTCTTGTTGCCGCCGTAGGCCACGCCGGAGTTGCAGTCCTCGCGCTTGGCCCAGAGGGCGGCACCGCCGAGGTGGGCGGTGAGCCGTTCCAACGGGTGCACGGGCGAGGGTCCGAACAGCAGCGGGTACCGCGCGTGGGAGGCGAGGGACATGGGGGTTCCTTCCGCTCGGGCCGCGCCGGTGCGGCCGGGCCGGGTCAGGGCGTGTCGGCGAGCTCCTCCAGGCCCCGCCAGATCTCGGCGGTGATCCGCACCGCTTCGTCCGTGTCGCCGTCGGCGCAGGCGTCGATCAGCCGGTCGTGCAGCCCGGCCGAGCGGCAGGCGCCGCCCTCGCCGAAGCGGCGCCGCTCCAGCCGCCGGATGAGCGGGGTGTACCGGGCGACGGTCGCGGCGGCCGCCCGGTTGCCGCTCACCCGTACGAGGACGTCGTGCAGGGCGTCGTCCGCGCGCAGGGCCGCGTCCACGTCCCCGGCGCGCACGGCCGCCGCGAACCGCTCGTTGGCGGCGCGCATCGCGTCCGTGTCCGCCTCCCGCAGGCGGGGCACCGCGACCCGGGTGACCAGTTCGTGCAGGGCGCCGACGACGGCCGCGGCGTCCCGCACGTCGGCGGCCACCAGCGGGGTCACCCGGGTGTAGCTCTGCGGCTTGCTCTCCAGCAGGCCCTCGTCGACCAGCCGCGAGAACGCCTCCCGCACCGGCGCCCGGGACAGCCCCAGCCGCTCGGCGAGGTCGGCGTCCCGCACGACGGTCCCGGGCTCGATCTCGCCCGCCACGATGGCGTCCCGGATCGCCGCGTGGGCGCGGTCCCTCAGGAGGGTGCGGGAGACGGGACGCAGGGCGGCGTTCATGACTGAAATGTTAGATGTCAGAGCGGAGGGCGCACAAGACCGCGGAGGGCGCACAAGACCGTGCCCCCGCCCGGTCTTGTGCGGGGGCACGCGGGTGGAGCACCGACGGGGGCGGGAAACGCTCGACGGGAGAGGTCACCGAGTGGGCGACCCGGACCGGGCGGGAGCCGGCACCTCAGCCCGGGTCAGGCCGGCCAACCCGGGTCAGGCGGGAGCCGGCACCACCACCCGGGAGGGCGGGAGCGGGCAGCCCAGCCGACTCAAGAGGGACCGGGCAGGACGCCCGGTCGTGCAGAAACGGGCAACACGCCCAGGTCAGGAGGGCACGTGCAGCCGGCCCGGCCAGACGGCATCGGGCAGCACGCCTCGGTCGAACGGGAACGGACAGCACGGCCGGGCCGGGCAGGAACGCGCAGCACGCATCGCCGGACGAGAACCGGCAGCACGGCCGGGCCGGCCGGGCGCGGGCGCTGCACCCCCGGGCCGCGCGGAGGCGGGCGCCGGCAACACGGGACGGGCACGGCGACGAGCACCACCGCCATCGCGGTCGCCCCCGCTCCCGGCTTCCGGGAGGCCCTGGCGGACGCAGGCACTACCCCCCGGGCCAGGCGGCAGCGTCCGGCACCGCCCGGGACGGGCGGCAGCGACCACCCCGACCCGAGACGGCCGGGCGCGGCCACCCCGCCCCGCGACAGGCAACCGAACGGTCCCCCACCCGCGACAGACCTGAGCAGTCAACGCCGGCGGGGCCGACCGACCGCGGTGCCCGCGTCAACCGCCGTGCTGCGAGCGCGCCTTGAACGCCGCCTTCCGGGCCTCCTTGGCGATCTTCTTGTCCGGGTGCAGCCGCCCCATCGCCTCCAGGACGTCGGCCGTGGCCGGGTGGTCCACGCGCCAGACGGTGGCGAAGAAGCCGCTGTGCTGGGCCGCCAGGCCCTCGACCAGGCCGCGCAGCTCCTCGGAGTTGCCCTCGGCCGCGAGCTGGGCGGCCACGGTGTCGATGGTCAGCCAGAAGATCATGGCCTCGGAGGGCGGGGGCACGTCCGCCGCCCCGTGTTCGGTCAGCCAGACGCGGGCCAGGCCGCCGAGTTCGGCGTCGTCCAGCACCTCCCGCAGGGCGGGCTCCGCGGTCGGCCCGACCAGCGACAACGCCTGCTGGCAGCGCAGCCGCCGCAGCGGCGCGCCCTCGTCCGCGCCCCGCGCCGCCGCGAGCAACTCGCGGGCCGCCGTGAGGGGTTCACGCCGGGTCAGCCACTGCTCGGTCTCCGCGTGGGCCGCCGCCGGGGGGAAGACGGCGGTGCCGTCGAGCAGCGCGTCCGCCCCCTTGTCCGCCAGGTCCCCGACCGCCGGGGCGTCGAACCCGGCCTCCAGCAGCCGGGCGCGCAGCCCGTACAGCCCGAGCGGCGTGAGGCGCACCATGCCGTAGCGGGAGACCTCGACGTCGTCCACGGGAGCGGCCGGCTCCTCGTCGGCGTCGGCCATCAGCGCCTCGTCCACCGGCTGGTACTCCACGAGTCCGGCCGGCTCCAGCATCCGGAACTGGTCGTCCAGGCGCATCATCGCCTCGGACACCTGCTCCAGGACGTCGTCGGTGGGCTCGCCCATGTCGTCCGGCAGGATGACGGACGCGGCGAGCGCGGGCAGCGGCACCGGGGCCGGCTCGAGGCCCTCGTCGCCGACCGTCAGCAGGTACAGGTTGCCGAGGACGCCGTCGAGGAACTCCGCGTCGGCGTCGGGGTCCCAGTCGAGGGAGGAGAGGTCCAGCTCGCCGGAGCCCTCGTCGGCGGCGATGGCGTCGACGAGTCCGCCGAGGTCCGGGACGCTCGCGTCGGCGAGCACGGTCTCCAGGGCGGCGAGCCACACGTCCAGCACCTCGTGCGGCGAGCCGTCCCCGGTGACCAGGCCGAGGTCGGCACCGGCGGCGACCGTGCCCTCGTCCTCGTCGGTCACCTCGACGAGCCCGGCATCCACGGCGGCGCGCCAGGCCTCCGCGGCCTCGGCCGCCGCGTCCTCGCCGGTCAGCCCCAGTTCCTCGGCGGCGGCCGCCACCTGGTCCTCGACGAGTCCGCCACCCGCGTCGACCCGGGTGGCGGCACCGGCCCAGCGGGCGAGCCGGACGGCCCGGGAGAGCAACGGGGTGGACAGCGCGTCGCGCGCCAGCTCCGCTTCGGGGCGCAGCCGCGCGGGCGGCAGGGTGGAGCTGTCTGACATCGGCTGGATCTCCTAGCACGCCTGGTGAGGACTCAATCGCTCAGCCTAGACGGATGTGAACCCATGCCGCCCGCTTCCTCCCCCCTCCGCCGGACGTACATGGCCGAAACCTTGACAAGTGGCGTGGCCAGGCTGGAGATTGACGCGCGTAGAAATCGGCGGACAGGTGTTCACCGGAACCGCGGGGGCCCGTCGCACCCGTCGGACCCCCCGCACGCCGGGCCGTCCCCTCACGGGTGCGGTCCGCACCGTTCCCGCCGGCCCCGCTGTCCCCGTGCTCGCGTTGTCCACGTTCCACCCTCGTCCCGGCGCTCCACACGTCCCCGGAGGGAAATTCCGTTGCCGCTCACACCGTCCGCGCGTCTCGCCGCGCTCACCGTCGCCGCCGTCTGCTCGGCGGCGTCGACCGTCGTCCTCAGCTCACCGGCGCACGCCGACTCCGTGCGCATCCACGACATCCAGGGCGACACCCGGATATCGCCGTACGCCGGCCGCCAGGTCGCCGATGTGGCCGGAATCGTCACCGGCGTGCGCACCTACGGCTCGTCCCGCGGCTTCTGGATCCAGGATCCGCAGCCGGACGCCGACCCGGCGACCAGTGAGGGCGTGTTCGTCTACACCGGATCGACCCCCCAGGGCGTCGCCGTGGGCGACGCCGTCAGCGTCTCCGGCACGGTGACCGAATACGTTCCCGGCGGCCTCGCCTCCGGCAACCAGTCGCTGACGCAGATCAGCCGCCCCACGGTCACGGTGACCTCCGGCGGCAACCCCGTCCCGGCCCCCTTCACCCTGGACGCCCGGTCCGTGCCGGCCGCCTACACCCCGGACGGGGACCCCGCCGCGGACGGCTCCGTCAACGCCCTCCCGCTACGCCCGGACCGCTACGCCCTGGACCGGTACGAGTCCCTGGAGGGCATGAACGTCCGGGTCGCCGACACCCGGGTGGTCGGGGCCACCGACCCGTACACCGAACTGTGGGTCACGGTGAAGCCGTGGGAGAACCGGAACGCCCGGGGCGGCACGGTGTACGGCTCCTACGACGCCCAGAACACCGGCCGCCTGCAGATCCAGTCGCTGGGCAGCGCCGCGGACTTCCCCGACGCGAACGTCGGCGACCGGCTCGCCGGCACCACCTCGGGTCCGCTGGACTACAACCAGTTCGGCGGCTACACCCTGGTCGCCAACGAGCTCGGCACCCTCCGGGAGGGGGGCCTGCGGCGCGAGAGCACCCGCAAGCAGCGGGCGGGCGAACTCGCCGTCGCCACCTACAACGTGGAGAACCTCGACCCCTCCGACGACACCTTCGCCGCGCACGCCGCCGCGATCGTGGACCACCTGCGCTCGCCGGACATCGTGGCCCTGGAGGAGATCCAGGACAACAGCGGTGCCACCGACGACGGCACGGTTGCCGCGGACCTGACCCTGACGAAGCTGATCGAGGCCGTCGAGGCGGCCGGCGGACCGCGCTACGCCTGGCGTTCGGTGGACCCGGCCGACAAGGCGGACGGCGGCCAGCCCGGCGGCAACATCCGCCAGGCGTTCCTCTACAACCCGGAGCGGGTCTCCTTCACCGACCGGCCGGGCGGCGACGCCACCACCCCCGTCGGCGTCACCAAGGTGCGCGGCAAGGCGGCGCTGACGCACTCCCCCGGCCGCGTCGACCCGGCCTCGGCGGCCTTCGAGGACAGCCGCAAGCCCCTGGCCGGCGAGTTCGTCTTCCGGGGCCGGACGGTCATCGTGATCGCCAACCACTTCGCCTCCAAGGGCGGCGACCAGAGCCTGACCTCGCAGTACCAGCCGCCGGCCCGCGGTTCGGAGACCCAGCGCCACCTCCAGGCGCAGGCGGTGCACGACTTCACCGCCGAGGTCCTGAAGACCGAGAAGAACGCGCGCGTCGTCGCCCTGGGCGACATCAACGACTTCGAGTTCTCCCGGACGACGCAGATCCTCCAGGGCGACGGAGTGCTCTGGCCGGCGATCAAGTCCCTGCCGAGGAGCGAGCGTTACTCGTACGTCTACCAGGGCAACAGCCAGGTGCTGGACCAGATCCTGATCAGCCCCGCGATCCGCCGGAGCTGCGCGTTCAGCTACGACAGCGTGCACATCAACGCCGAGTTCCACGACCAGATCAGCGACCACGACCCGCAGGTCCTGCGCTTCCGGCCGTGAGGGGGACGCCGTGGTGAGCGCCTGAGGGAGGCCACGGTGCGCGGCGGGCCCCCGCGGTCCGCAGCCGTGGCGGAAGGGCTCGGCGCGTGCCTGCGGCCGTCAACGGCGCGGTCGGCGCCCGCGAGGGTCGCCCGCGACGGCCCGACGTGTGGCAGCCGCGGTGCGCGGCCGTCATACGTCGGGCCGGCCGGACGGAAGGAACCGTCCGGCCGGCCCGAGGCGCACCCCGCGTCCTGCGTCCCCCGCGGGACGCGTCCCGCTCAGCGGTGACTGCTCTGGCGGCGCAGGACGACCCCGGCGGCCACCACCGCTCCCGCCGCCGCCCCCGCGATCAGCACCGGGCGCGGGTGCCGGCGCCCGTCCCGGCCGACCTGCGTGGCACTGCTGCGCAACTGCACGGACATCGCCCCGGCCTTGTCCCGCAGGTCCTCCGCCCTGGCCCGGGCCCGCCCCTTGACGTCCATCTTCCCGGCCAGCTCCTCGACGGTGTCGCCCAGTTCGTGGCGGGTCCGCTCGATCTGCCGACGCAGTTCGTCCGGCCCCTTGGCGCCCCGCGCGGCGGCCTCACCCCCCGCGGTGGAGCCGGAGCCGGCCCCGCCCGTGCCCGTCACGTCCTGTGTCATCGGTGTGCCCTTCCCTTGATCTCCTCCACGTCGGCCTTCACGCTCCCCAGCGCCTCCTCGGGCGTGGCGGGTGTGGCCCGGCGCAACTGCGCGCGTCCGGCCACGGCCAGCACACCCGCGATCGCGAACAGCACGGCCGTGACGATCAGTGCCGCCAGCCAGACGGGCAGCACCAGCGCCAGCGCCGCCGCACCGGTACCGGCGAGCGCCAGCAGACCGGCGTAGGCGAAGGCTCCAGCGGCTCCGAGCATGCCGCCGCCCCGCCCGGCGCGTTTGCCCTTGGCGGCCAGCTCCTCCTTGGCCAGGGCCACTTCCTGCCGGGCGAGCCGGGAAAGCTGTTCGGTGGCCTGTCCGACGAGCTCACCCACGCTGTGCTCGTCGCGAACCGGCCGGTGGTTGATGGTTCCGGTCACAGTGGTCCGCCTCCTCTCGGTAGGAAGGCACCCGAGTACCCGCCCCGCGCCACGCCTACGCCTGGACACGGCTCACCCCGACTGCGCAGCACTGCTTACACATACCGGCAAGAAAAAGTAAGTGGAGCTTCACGGTCGCCGCGTCGAGACTGATCCCATGACTCCTCCGGCTCCCCCGCAACCCCCGGCACCCCCGACGACCTCCGCTACCGCTCCGCCGCCCGCACCGCCCTTCGGCCGTGCCCTGTGCGCGATGGTCACGCCGTTCACCCCCGACGGCGCCCTGGACCTCGACGGCGCCCAGCGCCTCGCCGACCACCTGGTGACCCGGGGCTGCGAGGGCCTCGTCCTGTCGGGCACCACGGGCGAGTCGCCCACCACCACGGACGCGGAGAAGTCCGCCCTGATCACGGCGGTGCGCGAGGCCGTCGGCGACCGTGCCCGGATCGTCGCGGGGGTCGGCACGCCCGACACCGCGCACACCGCCGGCCTGGCCCGGCAGGCCGAGTGGGCGGGCGCCGACGGCCTGCTGCTGGTCGCCCCGTACTACAGCAGGCCCCCGCAGGACGCGATCGAGGCCCACTTCCGGGAGATCGCCGACAGCACGGGCCTCCCGGTGGCCCTCTACGACATCCCGGCCCGCACGGGCACCCGCATCGAACCGGACACCCTGCTCCGGCTCGCCGGGCACCCCCGGATCGTGGCGGTCAAGGACTGCTCGTACGACTTCCTCGCCGCCCAGAAGGTCATCGCCGCCACCGGCCTCGCCTACTACGCGGGCTGCGAGGAGCACCACCTGGCCCTCTACGCGGTCGGCGGCGCCGGTTACGTCAGCACGGTCGCCAACGTCGCCCCGGGCCACCTGCGCGCCGTGCTCGACGCCTTCGACGCGGGCGACACGGCCCTCGCGGCCCGCCTCCAGCACGCGGCGATCCCGCTCATCGAGGCCGTCATGGCGAGCGGCCTCCCCGGCACCGTCACCACCAAGGCCCTGCTCACCGCCCTGGGCCTCCCGGCGGGCCCACCCCGCCCACCGCTCCGCCCCGCCGACCACGCGACGACGGACCGCCTCAGGGCACTCCACGAGGACCTGCTGATGCCCTCGGCCTGACCGCGCACGGAGCGGAGCGGTCACCGGTCCCCGACCGCGATCCGCCGAAGAACGACACGGCAGGCGCTCGCCGTTCCGTCGCTGCCCGATGCAAGCACCGGCGGGAGGACGCCCCGGTTCCCGGCCCGCCCGGTCAGCCCGAGGAAGCCGCTCCGCTGCCACCCGCTCGGGGCCACAGAAACCTGATCCCCCAGCCGCCCCCAGCCACCTCCCCACAGGCGGCTCGACAGCCGGGGACCCGCCCCGCCCTCAGCACGCGCGAGCGCCCTCCCGGGCGTCGCGGGGACGCGGAAGGGCGCTCGGCGATGACCGACACCACCAGCCGCCGGGGACCCGACAGCGGGTCGAAGGGCGTCGATCGGCGGGCGGCCGACGGCCGCCCGCCGTCAGTTGTGGCTGTGCAGGACCTCGTTCAGCCCGCCCCAGTTGGCGTGGTTGGGACGGGCCTCGACGGTGCCGCTGACGGAGTTGCGGCGGAAGAGGATGTTGGAGGCGCCGGACAGGACGCGGGCCTTGACGATCTCGCCGTCGGGCATGGTGATGCGGGTGCCCGCCGTGACGTACAGGCCGGCCTCGACCACGCACTCGTCGCCGAGGGCGATGCCGACGCCCGCCTCGGCACCGATCAGGCAGCGCTCGCCGATGGAGATGATGACGTCGCCGCCGCCGGACAGCGTGCCCATGGTGGAGGCGCCGCCGCCGATGTCGGAGCCGTCGCCGATGACCACGCCGGCCGAGACGCGGCCCTCGATCATCGAGGTGCCGAGGGTGCCGGCGTTGAAGTTGACGAAGCCCTCGTGCATGACCGTGGTGCCGGCGGCCAGGTGGGCGCCCAGGCGGACCCGGTCGGCGTCGGCGATGCGGACGCCCTTGGGGGCCACGTAGTCCGTCATGCGCGGGAACTTGTCGATGGAGGTGACGGTCAGGTGCAGGCCCTCGGCGCGTGCGTTGAGGCGCACCTTCTCGACGTCGTCCACGGCGACCGGGCCGAGCGAGGTCCAGGCGACGTTGGCGAGGCAGCCGAAGATGCCGTCCAGGTTCTGGCCGTGCGGGCGGACCAGGCGGTGGGAGAGCAGGTGCAGGCGCAGGTAGGCGTCGTGCGCGTCGACCGGCTTCTCGTCGAGGGAGGAGATGACCGTGCGGACCGCGACCACCTCGACGCCCCGGCGGGCGTCCGGGCCGACCGCCGCGGTCGCTCCCCCGCCGAGGAGTTCGGCGGCGCGCTCGGCGGACAGCCGCTCGGTGCCGGACGGGCCCTCCGCGGACGCTGCGGTCAGTTCGGGCGCGGGGTACCAGGTGTCGAGGACGGTGCCGTCGGCGGCGATGGTGGCGAGGCCGGCGGCCACTGCGCCGGAGGGGCTCTGAGCAGTCGTGTCGGTCATGAGGGCAACCTAACCGGCCGGGGCCCGGCGAGGCGAACCGGTGGGCCCGCCGTCTCGGGTGGCGGTCCGCCGGTCAGCCGCGGACGTCCTGGCCGGGGTGCGGTGGGCCCGGCGGGATGACCCGGGCGAGGGCCTCGCGCGCGAACCCCTCGTCGTAGGGCGTGTCCGTGAGCAGGACCTGGAGGCAGATGCCGTCCAGGAGGGCGACCACGGCGCGGGCGGTGACGGGGTCGACGCGGTGGGCGAGTTCGGCGGTGACGCCCTCGCTCCACTCGGCGGCGACCGGGCGCAGGGCGGGGCGGCGCAGGGCGGCGAGGTAGAGCTCGTACTCCAGCTCGACGCCGGTGCGTTCGCCGGCCAGCCACTCCCCCATCACGGAGGCGAGTTCGGCCGCCAGGTCGGTGCGGGGGTCGCGCAGGCCGGGGTGGGCGGCGACCACCTTGGCGAAGCCCTCGTTGGCCTGGCGCAGGGCGGCGACGAGCAGTTCGTCGAGGGTGCGGAAGTGGTAGGTGGTGGAGCCGAGCGGGACGTCGGCCTCCGCGGCCACGGTGCGGTGGGTCAGCCCGGCGATGCCCTTGCGGCCCACCACGCGGATGGCCGCGCCGATGATCCGCTGCCGGCGTTCGGGGTCGTAGCGCCGGGCCATCAGTGCGCACCCCCCATGTTGAGCACCACCACTCCGACGATGATCAGACCGATGCCGACGGCCTTGACCGCGGTCAGGCCCTCCCCCATGAAGGCCACGCCGATGGTGGCGATGGCGGCGGTGCCCACCCCGGACCAGATGGCGTAGGCGGTGCCGATGGAGAGGGTGCGCAGGGTCTGCGCGAGGAGGCTGAAGGAGATCACGTAGCCGATCAGGGTGAGCAGCGACGGCCAGAGCCGGCTGAAGCCGTCGCTGTACTTCATGGCGGTGGTGGCACCGACTTCGGCGACGATGGCCCCGGCCAGCAGCAGATATCCCATGTGTACAAGCGTACCCAACGATGTGGACGGTCGTACACACCGCCGCCGTGGGCGCGCCGGTCCGGCGCGCCCACCGCTCCCTCCGGCCGCTCTGGGCCCTCTTCAGCCGCCTCCGGACGCCTCCGGCCCCCTCCGGACGCCGAGGCGGCGGACACGACGACGGCCCCCGGCGGGATCGCCGGGGGCCGTCGTGCGGTCGGTGCGCCGTACGCGAGTACGCGGTGCGCGGTATGCGGGTCTCAGACGTTGAAGCCGAGTGCCCGCAGCTGCTCACGGCCGTCGTCCGTGATCTTGTCGGGGCCCCACGGCGGCATCCAGACCCAGTTGATGCGCAGCTCGTTGACCAGCCCGTCCGTGGCGGACTTGGCCTGGTCCTCGATGACGTCCGTCAGCGGGCAGGCCGCCGACGTCAGGGTCATGTCGATGGTCGCCACGTTGGACTCGTCGACGTGGACGCCGTAGATCAGGCCGAGGTTGACGACGTCGATGCCCAGTTCGGGGTCGACGACGTCCATCAGGGCCTCGCGGACCTCTTCCTCCGAGGCCGGTTTCATCTGCACGGTCTCGCTCATGCCGTTGTCCTTTCGGCGTCGGAGCCCAGAGCCTGGGCCGTCGCGTCCTTCCACGCCATCCAGCTGAGGAGGGCGCACTTCACCCGGGCCGGGTACTTGGAGACCCCGGCGAACGCGACCGCGTCCTCCAGGATCTCCTCCATCGCGTCGTCCGGCTCGATCTTCCCCTTGGACTGCATCAGCTCCAGGAAGGTCTCCTGGACCCGCTGTGCGTCGGTCAGATCTTTGCCGACCAGCAGTTCGTTCAGCACGGAGGCGCTCGCCTGGCTGATCGAGCAGCCCTGCCCCTCGTAGCTGACGTCCCGGACGGTCGTGCCGTCGTACTTGACCCGCAGGGTGATCTCGTCACCGCACGTCGGGTTGACGTGGTGCACCTCGGCGTCGCCATCCCGCAAGCCCCGCCCGTGCGGGTTCTTGTAGTGGTCCAGGATGACTTCCTGGTACATCGAATCCAGCTTCACGCCCAGCCAGCCCCTCAGCCGAAGAAGTTCCGTACGTGCTCCAGTCCGTCGACCAGAGCATCGATCTCGGCCGGCGTGGAGTACAGATAGAACGACGCTCGCGTGGTCGCAGGAATTCCGTACCGGAGGCAGACCGGGCGGGCGCAGTGGTGGCCGACCCGGACCGCGAGGCCCTGTTCGTCGAGGACCTGGCCCACGTCGTGCGGGTGGATGTCCCCGAGGGTGAAGGAGATCGCCGCCGCGCGGTCCTCGGCCGTGGCGGGGCCGATGATGCGCAGGTCGGGGACCTCTCCCAGCCGCTTGACGGCGTACTCGGTGAGCGCGTGCTCGTGGGCGAGGATCTTGTCCATGCCGATGGCCTGGAGGTAGTCGATCGCCGCGCCGAGGCCGACCGCCTGCGCGATCGGCGGGGTGCCCGCCTCGAACTTGTGCGGGGCGGGCGCGTAGGTCGACGAGTGCATCGACACGGTCTCGATCATCTCGCCGCCGCCGAGGAACGGAGGCAGGTCCTCCAGCAGTTCCTGGCGGCCCCACAGGACGCCGATGCCGGTCGGACCGCACATCTTGTGGCCGGTGAAGGCCACGAAGTCGGCCTGCAGCGCCTGCACGTCGACCGGCATGTGCGGGGCGGCCTGGGAGGCGTCGATGCAGACGAGCGCGCCGACCTCCTGGGCGCGGCGGACGATCGCCTCGACCGGGTTGAGGGTGCCCAGGATGTTGGAGACCAGCACGAAGGAGACGATCTTCGTCTTCTCGGTGATGACCTCGTCGATGTTGGACAGGTCGAGCCGGCCGTCGTCGGTCAGGCCGAACCACTTCAGCTTCGCTCCGGTGCGCTGCGCGAGCAGCTGCCACGGCACGATGTTGGAGTGGTGCTCCATCTCCGTGATGACGATCTCGGTCTCGTGGTCCACGCGGTAGGGCTCGTCGGCCCAGCCGAGCATGTTCGCCACGAGGTTGAGCGACTCGGAGGCGTTCTTGGTGAAGATCACCTCGTCGCGGCTGGGCGCGTTGATGAACGCGGCGACCTTGTCGCGCGCGCCCTCGTACAGCGCCGTGGCCTCCTCGGCGAGCACATGCACACCGCGGTGGACGTTGGCGTTGTGGCGCTCGTAGTACTCACTGAGTGCGTCCAGCACCGGGCGCGGCTTCTGCGAGGTCGCCGCGTTGTCCAGGTACACGAGCTTCCGGCCGTCGTGGACCTGACGGTCCAGGACGGGGAAGTCCTTGCGGATCGCCTCGGTGTCGAGGAGGCCCGGCAGCAATGTCACGCGGATGCGCCACCCTTCGTGTATGCCTCGTAGCCCTCGGCCTCCAGCTTGTCGGCCAGTTCGGCCCCGCCGGACTCGACGATGCGGCCGTCGGCGAACACGTGGACGTGGTCGGGCTTGATGTAGCGCAGGATGCGCGTGTAGTGCGTGATGAGCAGGGTGCCCACGTCACCGGACTCGCGGACCCGGTTGACGCCCTCGGACACGATGCGCAGGGCGTCGACGTCCAGGCCGGAGTCGGTCTCGTCGAGGACGGCGACCTTCGGCTTGAGCAGCTCCAGCTGGAGGATCTCGTGGCGCTTCTTCTCACCGCCGGAGAAGCCCTCGTTGACGTTGCGCTCGGCGAAGGCCGGGTCGATGTTGAGGCGCTCCATGGCCTCCTTGACCTCCTTCACCCAGGTGCGCAGCTTGGGGGCCTCGCCGCGGATCGCGGTGGCGGAGGTGCGCAGGAAGTTGGAGACCGAGACACCGGGGACCTCGACCGGGTACTGCATGGCGAGGAACACGCCGGCGCGGGCGCGCTCGTCGACGGACATCTCCAGGACGTCCTCGCCGTCGAGGGTGACGGAGCCGCTGGAGACGGTGTACTTGGGGTGACCGGCGAGCGCGTAGGCGAGCGTCGACTTGCCCGAGCCGTTGGGGCCCATGATGGCGTGCGTCTCGCCCTGCTTCACGGTGAGGTCGACGCCCTTGAGGATTTCCTTCGTGGCGTTGTCGGCCTCGACGGTGACGTGCAGGTCTCGGATTTCAAGCGTTGCCATGGGTGCCTCAGGACTCCTGGGTGACGGAGACGAGCACGTCGTCCCCTTCGATCTTTACGGGGTATACGGGAACGGGGCGGGTCGCCGGGAGGGCGTCGGGCTTGCCGGAGCGGAGGTCGAAACGCGAACCGTGCAGCCAGCACTCGATGTGGCAGTCGTCCACCTCGCCCTCCGACAGGGACACGTTCGCGTGCGAGCAGATGTCGTTGATCGCGAACACCTCCCCGCAGGTCTGCACGATGGAGACCGGCGTGCCGTCGAGTTCCACCCGCTTGGGGGTGTCCTCCTCCAGCTCGCTCAGCCCGCAGGCGCGTACGAAGCTCATCCGACCGCCGCCTCCAGCTCCTCCTCGATCTTGGCGATCAGGCGCTCCTCGAGGTCGGCGACGCCGATCTGCTGGACCAGCTCGGCGAAGAAGCCGCGCACCACCAGGCGGCGGGCGTCCTTCTCCGGGATGCCGCGGGCCATCAGGTAGAACAGCTGCTCGTCGTCGAAGCGGCCGGTCGCGGAGGCGTGGCCGGCGCCGACGATCTCACCGGTCTCGATCTCCAGGTTGGGCACGGAGTCGACCCGGGCGCCGTCGGTGAGCACCAGGTTGCGGTTCATCTCGTAGGTGTCGGTGCCCTCGGCCGCGGCCTCGATGAGGACGTCGCCGATCCACACGGCGTGCGCGTCGTCGCCCTGGAGCGCGCCCTTGTAGACGACGTTCGACTTGCAGTGCGGGACGTTGTGGTCGACCAGGAGGCGGTGCTCCTGGTGCTGGCCGGCGTCGGTGAAGTACAGGCCGAACAGCTCGGCCTCACCGCCGGGACCGGCGTAGGCGACCCGCGGGTGCAGCCGGACGACGTCGCCGCCGAAGGTGACGACGACCGACTTGAAGGTGGCGTCGCGGCCGACCAGCGCGTTGTGCTGGGCGGCGTGCACGGCCTTGTCGTCCCAGTCCTGGACCGAGACGACGGTCAGCTTGGCGCCGTCGCCGAGCACGAACTCGACGTTGGCGGCGAGCACCGCGTCGCCGGTGTGGTCGATGACCACGACGGCCTCGGCGAAGGCGCCGAGCTCGATGACCTGGTGGGCGTAGGCGGTGCCGCCCTCGCCGTGCACCGCGATGCGGATCGGCTCGGTGAGGACGGCCTCCTTGGGCACGGTCACGACCGAGGCCTGCTCGAAGGCGGAGTACGCCTGGGCGGCGACGCGGTCCACCGGGGTGCCGGCGCGGCCGAGCCGCGCGTCGTCCCGGCCGACCGTCTCGACGACGACGCCCTCCGGCGCCTGGACGGCGACCTTGATGCCGCCGTCGGCGGTGGCGGTGCCGTCGTGCAGCCCGCGCAGCCGCTCCAGCGGGGTGAACCGCCACTCCTCCTCGCGGCCGTGGGGGACGGGGAAGTCCGCCACGTCGAAGGACGGGGGAGCGCTCATGCGGGTGGCGACGGTCGACTCGGCGGCCACCGCGATCGAACCAGCGGTCGCGGAACCGACCGGGATGTTAGGAGCCTCAGCCATGGCTGTCGTAGTGCTCGCTTTCCTTTGCGTAAGGGGGCTTGACGGAACGGCGCCGGTGGCTAGCCGACCGCGCCTTCCATCTGGAGCTCGATCAGCCGGTTGAGCTCGAGGGCGTACTCCATCGGCAGCTCCTTGGCGATCGGCTCGACGAAGCCGCGCACGATCATGGCCATCGCCTCGTCCTCGCTCAGACCGCGGCTCATCAGGTAGAAGAGCTGGTCCTCGGAGACCTTGGAGACGGTCGCCTCGTGGCCCATGGACACGTCGTCCTCGCGGACGTCCACGTAGGGGTAGGTGTCCGAGCGGGAGATCGTGTCGACCAGCAGCGCGTCGCAGAGCACGTTGGACTTGGAGCCCGGGGCGCCCTCGCCGATCTCGATCAGACCGCGGTAGGAGGTGCGGCCGCCACCGCGCGCCACCGACTTGGAGACGATGTTGGACGAGGTGTTCGGGGCCATGTGGACCATCTTGGCGCCCGCGTCCTGGTGCTGGCCCTCGCCGGCGAAGGCGATGGACAGGGTCTCGCCCTTGGCGTGCTCGCCCATCAGGTAGACGGCCGGGTACTTCATGGTCACCTTGGAGCCGATGTTGCCGTCGACCCACTCCATGGTCGCGCCCTCGTAGGCCACGGCGCGCTTGGTGACCAGGTTGTAGACGTTGTTCGACCAGTTCTGGATGGTCGTGTAGCGGCAGCGGGCGTTCTTCTTGACGATGATCTCGACGACCGCGGAGTGCAGCGAGTCCGACTTGTAGATCGGCGCGGTGCAGCCCTCGACGTAGTGCACGTAGGCACCCTCGTCGACGATGATCAGGGTCCGCTCGAACTGGCCCATGTTCTCGGTGTTGATCCGGAAGTAGGCCTGCAGCGGGATCTCCACGTGCACGCCCGGCGGCACGTAGATGAAGGAACCGCCGGACCACACGGCCGTGTTCAGCGCCGCGAACTTGTTGTCACCGGCCGGGATGACCGTGCCGAAGTACTCCTTGAAGAGCTCGGGGTGCTCCTTCAGGGCGGTGTCGGTGTCCAGGAAGATGACGCCCTGCTCCTCCAGGTCCTCGCGGATCTGGTGGTAGACGACCTCCGACTCGTACTGCGCGGCGACACCGGCGACCAGGCGCTGCTTCTCCGCCTCCGGGATGCCCAGCTTGTCGTAGGTGTTCTTGATGTCCTCGGGCAGATCCTCCCAGGACTGCGCCTGCTTCTCCGTGGAGCGCACGAAGTACTTGATGTTGTCGAAGTCGATGCCCGACAGGTCCGAGCCCCAGTTCGGCATGGGCTTCTTCTCGAACAGGCGCAGGCCCTTGAGGCGGAGCTTGGTCATCCACTCCGCCTCGTCCTTCTTCGACGAGATGTCCTTGACGACGTCCTCGTTGAGACCACGCCTGGCAGCGGCGCCGGCCTCGTCGGAGTCGGCCCAGCCGTATTCGTACGTGCCCAGCCCTTCGAGCTCGGGGTGGGCAGTCTCCGTGGGGAGAGTCATGCGGGGTTCCTCCCGGACGTGCTTGCAGGTGCGTGGTGGGAAATCTTCGGGATGTACGTCGTGCAGACGCCGTCGCCGTGCGCGATGGTCGCCAGCCGCTGCACATGCGTACCGAGAAGTTCGGCGAAAAATTCCGTCTCGGCCTCGCAGAGCTGCGGGAACTGTTCGGCGACGTGCGCGATGGGGCAATGGTGCTGGCAGAGCTGCTCACCGACCGGTGCGCTGCGCGCCGTAGCAGCGTACCCGTCCGCGCTCAGCGCCCTGGCCAGCGCCTCGGTCCGCTCCTCGGGGGGAGCGGCCTCGACCGCGGCCCGGTACGCCTCCGCCTGGGCCGCGATGCGGGCCCGGGCGAACGCGGCGACCGCGTCACCGCCGCCGAGCTGTTCGCCGATCCAGCGCAGGGCGTCGGCGGCCAGTTCGTCGTAGGACTGGTCGAACGCGTCCCGGCCCTCGTCGGTGAGCGCGAACACCTTGGCCGGGCGCCCGCGCGTGCGTGCGCCGTAGACCCGTCGTTCGCGTGCCGCCACGACGTTGTCCGTGACCAGGGCGTCCAGGTGGCGGCGCACGGCCGCCTGGGTGAGCCCGAGGCGCTCGGCCAGCTCGGCGACGGTCGACGGGCCGTGGTCCAGGATGGACCGGGCGACGCGGTTGCGGGTGGACCGCTCACCGGTTGCCAGTTCCTCGTGGGAAGCCTCGCCAACGTTTTTCACAACACCATTGTTGCGTAATTCATCGGGCCCGGGCAAGCCGCGTCCGGATCATGCGATCGTGCGCTGCATCACTTAGGCAAACCTAAGCCGACCTGCGGAAACGATCTTTGATCGATCAGCGGCGGGGGTCCGCACCCCGCCGGCCCGGGCCGCCCCGTGATCCTCCCGGCGGCCCTTCGGTGATCCTCCCGGCGGCCCTCCGGTGATCCTTCCGGCGGCCCTCCGGTGATCCTTCCGCACCGGTTCCCGCACCCCCGGACCGGGGCGCCCGGCACTCTCCCTAGACTCGTGACCCATGCGAAGCGAGCCCGTGGTCCAGGTCCAGGCCCTGGTGAAGCGGTACGGCCCGAAGACCGCGGTGGACGGCCTCGACCTGGTGGCCCGGCCGGGCGTGACCGCCGTGCTCGGACCCAACGGGGCGGGCAAGACGACCACCGTCGAGACCTGCGAGGGCTACCGGCGGCCGGACTCCGGCACCGTGCGCGTCCTGGGCCTCGACCCGGTGCGGCAGTCCGCCGAACTGCGGCCCCGGATCGGGGTCATGCTGCAGTCCGGCGGCGTCTACTCGGGCGCCCGCGCCGAGGAGATGCTGCGGCACGTGGCGAAGCTGCACGCGCACCCGCTGGACGTGGACGCCCTGATCGAACGGCTCGGGCTCGGCTCCTGCGGCCGGACCCCCTACCGGCGGCTCTCCGGCGGCCAGCAGCAGCGGCTCGCGCTCGCCATGGCGGTGGTCGGACGCCCCGAGCTGGTGTTCCTCGACGAGCCGACCGCCGGCCTCGACCCCCAGGCCCGCCGCGCCACCTGGGACCTCGTGCGCGACCTGCGCGACGACGGGGTCTCCGTCATCCTCACCACGCACCACATGGACGAGGCCGAACAGCTCGCCGACGACGTGGCGATCATCGACGCGGGCCGGGTCGTCGTCCAGGGCTCCCCCGAGGAACTGTGCCGGGGCGGCGCCGAGAACACCCTCCGCTTCGGCGGACGGCCCGGCCTGGACCTGGCCTCGCTGCTCAAGGCCCTGCCCCCGGACACCACGGCCGACGAACCGGCGCCCGGGTCCTACCGGGTGCTCGGCACGGTCGACCCGCAGCTGCTGGCCACCGTCACGTCCTGGTGCGCGCAGAACGGGGTCATGCCGGAGCGGATCTCCGTGGAGCGGCACACCCTCGAGGACGTCTTCCTGGAGCTGACCGGCAAGGAGTTGCGTTCATGACGGCGACCGGCACACCGACCGGCCGGGGGTCCGGGGGTCGCCCCCCGGGACAGCACAGCCTGGAGCCGACCGGCAAGGAGTCGCGTTCATGACGGCCACCGGCACGTACGCGCCCCGGCCCGGCGCCGCCCCACTGCCCCGCATGATCGCGGCGCAGGCGGTGCTGGAGACGAAGATGCTGCTGCGCAACGGTGAGCAGCTGCTGCTCACCGTGGTGATCCCGACGCTGCTGCTGGTGCTGTTCTCCACGGTGGACATCGTCGACACCGGTGAGGGGCGGGCCGTGGACTTCCTCGCCCCCGGCATCCTGGCGCTCGCCGTGATGTCGACGGCGTTCACCGGGCAGGCCATCGCCACCGGCTTCGAGCGGCGGTACGGGGTCCTGAAGCGGCTCGCCGCCTCCCCGCTGCCCCGCTGGGGCCTGATGACCGCCAAGTCGCTGTCCGTCCTGGTCACCGAGATCCTCCAGGTGCTCCTGGTGACCGTGATCGCCCTCGCCCTGGGCTGGTCGCCGCGGGGCAACCCGGTCTCGGTGTTCCTGCTGCTGGTGCTCGGCACCGCCGCCTTCTCCGGGCTCGGCCTGCTCATGGCCGGCACCCTCAAGGCGGAGGCGACGCTCGCGGCGGCGAACCTGGTGTTCCTGCTGCTGCTGATCGGCGGCGGGGTCGTGGTCCCGCTGGACACGTTCCCGGACGCGGCCCAGGGCGTCCTCGGTCTGCTGCCGATCTCCGCGCTGTCGGAGGGCCTGCGGGACGTCCTGCAGCACGGGGCCGGTGTGCCCTGGGGCAGCCTGGCCGTGCTCGCCGGGTGGGCGGTCGCCGGGCTGGCCGCCGCGGGGAAGTTCTTCCGGTGGGAGTGAGGGCCGGAGCCTCCGGCGGGAGTGAGGGCGGGACGAGGGCGCCCGCGCCGGGCGGACCGGGCCCCTCCGGTACCCCGGACCCTCGTGAAAGCGTGCACAAGCCGCCGCCTACGATGGACCCGTGCCAAACGTGACCCGCGCCGACGCCCCGAGCGCCCTGCGCAACCCGCTCGCCTTCATCGCCGCGCGCTGGACCCCGGATCCCCGGACGGTCCGGCGGGCGGCCCTCGCCGCGCTCGTCATGTCGGTGGTCATCGTGGTCACCGGCGGCGCCGTGCGGCTGACGGGCTCCGGCCTCGGCTGCCCGACCTGGCCCAAGTGCACCGAGGACTCCATCGCCGCCACCCGCGAGATGGGCGTGCACGGCGTCATCGAGTTCGGCAACCGGCTGCTGACCTACGTGCTCTGCGCGGCCGTCGGCTGGGCGATCGTCGCCGCGCGCTCCGCGAAGCCGTACCGGCGGGGTGTGGTCCGGCTCGGCTGGGCCCAGTTCTGGATCGTCATGGGCAACGCGATCCTCGGCGGGATCGTGGTCCTGGTCGGCCTGAACCCGTACACGGTCGCGGCGCACTTCATGCTGTCGTCGGCGCTGATCGCGGTGGCCACGGTGATGTGGCAGCGGGTCCGCGAGGGTGACGGGGAGCCCCGGCCGCTGGTCGGCAAGGCCGTGCAGCAGCTGGTGTGGTTCCTGGTGGCCGCCGCGGTGCTGCTGATCGCGGTCGGCACGGTGGTGACCGGTGCGGGGCCGCACGCGGGCGACTCCAGCGAGGTCGAGCGCATGCCGCTGGACTGGGAGATGGTCAGCAAGCTGCACGCCGTCCTGGCGTGGATCGTGGTCACGCTGACGTTCGCGCTCTGGTTCGTGCTCAAGGCCGTGGACGCGCCGAAGGGGCCGCTGCACCGCACGCGGGAGCTGTTCGTGATCCTGCTGGCGCAGGGGGCCATCGGTTACGTCCAGTACTTCACCGACCTGCCGGAGATCCTGGTCGGCCTGCACATGTTCGGCTCCTGCGTGATGTGGATCTGGGTCGTGCGGCTGCTGCTGTCCCTGCGGGAGCGCCCGGAGGAGGCGGTGACCGGTGGTCTGCCGGGCCCGTCCGCCGAGGCCGCGCTGACGAAGGCCTGACCGGCCCGCACCGCCCACCACCCTCCCCCGGCGGGCCGGCCCCGTACCGGACGGCCGGATGAGGCCGGACGGCTGGATGAGGCCGGACGGCTGGATGAGGCCGGACGGCTGGATGAGGCCGGACGGCCGGATGAGGCCGGACGGCTGGATGAGGCCGGACGGTCAGGCGAGGCCGTAGACCCGCTGCGCGTTGCCCTCGGCCAGCAGGCCCGCCACCCGTTCCGCGTCCGCCGGCGCCCACGCGCCCTCGGCGACCCAGGCGCCGAGCACCCGCCCGAGCGCCTCCCGGAACAGCCGGGCGCCCACGACGTGTAGTTCGGGCAGTCCGCGGGCGCCGCTGGAGAAGAGGATCTTGCCGAACGGGGCCAGCTCCAGGATTTCCGCGAGCACGGTCGCCGCCCGGGCCCCGGTCCGCACCAGGGCGGCCCCGGAGTCGGCGTAGACGTGCGGGAACACCCCGGCCAGGTGGGCGGCGTGCCGGTGGTAGGGGTAGCCGTGCAGCAGCACCAGGTCGGTGCCCAGCCCGGCGGTGGCCCGGACGAAGTCGCCCAGCAGCACCGGGTCGGCGCGGTCGACGGGGGCGCCGGGCGCGCCCAGTCCGGCGTGCAGTTGCAGCGGCCGGCCGGAGGCCACGGCGATCCACAGCAGGTGCCGCAGCAGCACCGGGTCGTCCAGCTCGTCGCCCACGCGGCGGGCGGCCAGCCAGCGGCCCGCCGCGCCCCGCACCTCCCCCGGGCCGGGCGGCTCGGGCGCCAGGGCCGTCCCGTGCCGCAGACCGGCGACGGAGGTGAAGGCGACCGCGTGCGCCGCCGCGCCGTGCACGGACTCCGCGAGGTTGGCGAGGAAGGACGCCACGGTGCCGGAGGTGTCGGCGACCTGTTCGGCGAGCTGTTCCAGGCGCACGATCTCGTGGGCGGCGGCGTTCCCGGCGGTGGCCAGTTCGGCGGGGCCGGTGAGGTCGCCGGGCAGCCCGGTGTCGACCAGGTAGGTGGTGATGCCGCTGCCCCGCAGCAGGCGGCGCCCGGCCTCGGCGACGCCCAGTTCCCGGCGCCGGGCCAGGTACCGGGCGGGCGGGCAGTGGGGCTCCAGGCCGAGCAGCGGCGGGCACCAGCGGCGTACCGCGAAACCGGTCTGGGTGTCGAAGAGGGTGGTGCCCGGGGCGGGCGGACCCTCGGTGCGCGACAGCTGGGCCTCGAAGGTGCCGAGGCCCAGCTCCGTGCGCAGCACGCCGTGGGAGTACTGGTCCACCAGGGACGGCGTGTCGATCATCCGGGCTCCCCGTGACGGACCGTGCGCGGGCCACCGACCCGTCGCCGGGCCCCGCGCTCCTACCGTCCTAACGGGTGAGGGCGCCCTCAGGTGTTGCTCGGGCCGCCCACCTGGATGCCCGCCATGCGGGACCACTCGTACGGGCCGGTCCGCACCCGGGAGGCGAACTCGCCGTCGAACTCCTCGTGGACGGTGATGCCCGCCTTCTCGACGGCCTGCCGGGCGATGTCGGTGGAGGGGGCCACCAGGTCGCCCCAGTCGCCGTTCTCGGCGACCAGGACGATGCGGGCGCCGCGTTCGCCCAGGTACGCGACGTGCCCCTCGGTCGTGCCGTGGCGCTTGGCGAAGCTGGTGATCTGCTGGGCGATCCGGTCCGCCTTGCGTGCGGCCTTCTGCGCGGCCTTCGGGTCCGCCTGCTGCGTGTCTGCCATGGTCAGGATGCTACCGACGGGTAGATCGAACGGCGACGGGCGGGGTCCGTGGCCTTGGCCACTGACCCCGCCCGCCGGGTGTCCGGGGCGCCGGCCGCTACCGCAGGAACGGGTCCACGGCGATGGCGACGAACAGCAGGGAGACGTAGGTGATGGACCAGTGGAACAGCCGCATCTCCTTGAGCTTGGCGCCCGTCACCTCGGCCTTGGCCCGGTTCAGCAGCGCGTGCGCCTCCCACAGCCACCAGCCGCCGGCCGCCAGGGCGACCGCGGTGTAGAACCAGCCGGTGTAGCCGAGCGGGGTCAGCAGCAGGGAGACGCCCACCATGACCCAGCTGTAGAGGACGATCTGCTTGGCGACGGCCTTGTTGCCGGCGATGACCGGCAGCATCGGCACGCCCACCCGCGCGTAGTCCTCCTTCACCTTCATCGACAGCGGCCAGTAGTGCGGCGGCGTCCAGAAGAAGATGACGAGGAAGAGGACGACCGGCGCCCAGGACAGCGAGTTGGTGACCGCGGACCAGCCGATCAGCACCGGCATGCAGCCGGCGATGCCGCCCCACACGATGTTCTGCGCGGTGCGCCGCTTCAGGATCATCGTGTAGACCACGACGTAGAAGAGGAGCGCGCCGAGGGAGAGCCAGGCCGACAGCCAGTTGACGGTGAGGCCGAACAGCAGGGTGGAGACGACCGCCAGGGTGATGCCGAAGGCCAGGCACTCGCGCGGGCTGACCATGCCGGTCACCAGCGGCCGCTGCGCGGTGCGGTCCATCAGGGCGTCGATGTCGCGGTCGATGTACATGTTGAGCGCGTTGGCGCCGCCCGCGGAGAGGTAACCGCCCACACAGGTGAGCAGCACCAGCGTCAGGTCGGGCACGCCCTGCTGCGCCAGGAACATCACCGGGACGGTGGTGATCAGGAGCAGCTCGATGATCCGCGGCTTGGTGAGAGCCACGAACGCCATCACGCGGGCCCCGAACGGCCGACGGGCCGGGCTCTGGCTGGCCCCCAGTACTCCCGGTGGACGGGATTCAACGGCCGTCACGCACACCCCTACAGAGACATCCCAGCGAGCCTCGGCGTGTGAAGCCACGGTAAAGGCCCGCGCGTACCACGCCACTGTAGACGTTGCCCAGACCCCGGCCTTCGCGGGGGTGGGCTCGTGTTGGCAGGTGCCGCCGGAAGGGGTGGCGCACGACGCTCCGACAGCCCGCCGGAGAGGGCCGGCGGGCGACTCCCCGAGGTGCCGCCGGAAGGAGTGGCGCGCGACTCCCGGAGGTGCCGCCGGAAGGGCCGCCGCAGGACTCCCGGAGGTGCGGATCCCAGCTCGATTGAGCACCCGGATGAGCGGCTCCGTATTCATCTGCCGAATGCCGGTGTTGCCCGGTCGGGAGGCGGATCCCGGGGAGGCCCGGCAGTCTGGAATGGCTCGGAAAATCGCACGTACTACGGGGGTAGGCTCGACCACGCCGGTGGGAAATCACCGGCATCCGATCATGTGGAGAGGAGCCCTGACTCAGGGTGAGCACCAAGCCGACCACCACAGACCTCGAGTGGACCGAACTGGACCAGCGGGCCGTGGACACCGCCCGCGTCCTGGCCGCCGATGCCGTACAGAAGGTTGGCAACGGCCATCCGGGTACGGCGATGAGCCTCGCGCCCGCTGCCTACACCCTCTTCCAGAAGGTGATGCGCCACGACCCGGCCGACGCGAACTGGGTCGGACGCGACCGTTTCGTGCTGTCCGCCGGCCACTCGTCCCTGACCCTCTACACCCAGCTGTACCTGGCCGGCTTCGGCCTGGAGCTGGACGACCTGAAGTCCTTCCGCACCTGGGGCTCGAAGACCCCGGGCCACCCGGAGTACGGACACACCACGGGCGTGGAGACGACGACCGGCCCGCTGGGCCAGGGTGTCGCCAACGCGGTCGGCATGGCGATGGCCGCCCGGTACGAGCGCGGCCTGTTCGACCCCGAGGCGCCGCAGGGCGAGTCGCCCTTCGACCACTACGTCTACTGCATCGCCGGTGACGGCTGCCTCCAGGAGGGCATCTCCGCCGAGGCGTCCTCGATGGCCGGGCACCAGAAGCTGGGCAACCTGGTGCTGCTGTGGGACGACAACCACATCTCCATCGAGGGCGACACCGAGACGGCCGTCTCGGAGGACACCTGCAAGCGGTACGAGGCGTACGGCTGGCACGTGCAGCGGGTGGCCCCGAAGCCGGACGGCGACCTGGACCCGCACGCGCTGTACGACGCGATCGAGGCGGCGAAGCAGGTCACCGACCGGCCGTCCTTCATCGCGATGCGCTCGATCATCGCCTGGCCCGCGCCGAACGCGCAGAACACCGAGGCCGCGCACGGCTCGGCGCTCGGCGAGGAGGAGGTCGCGGCCACCAAGCGGGTGCTGGGCTTCGACCCGGAGCGGACCTTCGAGGTCTCCGACGAGGTCATCGCGCACACCCGCAAGGCGCTGGAGCGCGGCAGCCGCGCGAAGGCCGAGTGGGAGAAGTCCTTCCAGGAGTGGCGTTCGGCCAACCCGGAGCGCGCCGCCGAGTTCGACCGCGTCGCCGCCGGTGAGCTGCCCAAGGGCTGGGAGGACGTCATCCCGGTCTTCGAGCCGGGCAAGGGCGTCGCCACCCGCGCCGCCTCCGGCAAGGTGCTGCAGGCGCTCGGCGGGGTGATCCCGGAGCTGTGGGGCGGCTCGGCCGACCTGGCGGGCTCCAACAACACCACCATCGACAAGACGTCGTCCTTCCTCCCGGCGGACAACCCGCTGCCCGAGGCGGACCCGTACGGCCGGACGATCCACTTCGGCATCCGCGAGCACGCCATGGCCGCGCAGATGAACGGCATCGCGCTGCACGGCAACACCCGCGTCTACGGCGGCACCTTCCTGGTGTTCTCCGACTACATGCGCAACGCGGTCCGGCTGTCCGCCCTGATGCACCTGCCGGTGACGTACGTGTGGACGCACGACTCCATCGGTCTGGGCGAGGACGGCCCGACCCACCAGCCGGTCGAGCACCTGGCCTCGCTGCGCGCCATCCCGGGCCTGAACGTGGTGCGTCCGGCGGACGCCAACGAGACCGCGATCGCCTGGCGGGAGATCCTCCGGCGCTGGACCAAGGAGTTCGGCGTGGGCGCCCCGCACGGCCTGGCGCTGACCCGGCAGGGCGTGCCGACGTACGAGCCAAACGAGGACGCGGCCAAGGGCGGCTACGTGATGTTCGAGGCCGACGGCGGCGAGCCGCAGGTCGTCCTGATCGCCACCGGTTCCGAGGTGCACGTGGCCGTGGCGGCGCGCGAGCAGCTCCAGGCCGACGGCGTGCCGACGCGGGTGGTGTCGATGCCGTCCGTGGAGTGGTTCGAGGAGCAGGACCAGGGGTACCGGGACAGCGTCCTTCCGCCGTCCGTGCGGGCGCGCGTCGCGGTCGAGGCCGGCATCGGTCTCACCTGGCACAAGTACGTCGGGGACGCCGGGCGCATCGTGTCCCTGGAGCACTTCGGCGCGTCGGCCGACGGCAAGGTGCTGTTCGAGGAGTTCGGCTTCACGGCCGGCAACGTCGCCGCCGCCGCCCGGGAATCGCTCACCGCTGCTCAGCGCTGACGCTCATACACGACACGTAGGAGATGGAAATTCCATGACCGACGCACTCAAGCGCCTCTCCGAGGAAGGCGTCGCGATCTGGCTGGACGACCTGTCGCGCAAGCGCATCACGTCCGGCAACCTCGCCGAGCTGATGGACCAGCAGCACGTCGTGGGCGTCACCACCAACCCGACGATCTTCCAGAAGGCGATCAGCGAGGGCGACGGCTACGACACGCAGCTCACCGACCTCGCCGCCCGCCGGGTCACCGTCGAAGAGGCCATCCGCATGATCACCACGGCGGACGTCCGGGACGCCGCCGACATCCTGCGCCCGGTGTTCGACTCCACCGACGGCCGCGACGGCCGGGTGTCGATCGAGGTCGACCCGCGCCTGGCGCACGACACCCGGGCGACGGTCGCCGAGGCCAAGCAGCTGGCGTGGCTGGTGGACCGCCCCAACACCCTGATCAAGATCCCGGCGACCGAGGCCGGCATCCCGGCGATCGCCGAGACCATCGGCCTGGGCATCAGCGTCAACGTCACGCTGATCTTCTCCCTGGAGCGCTACCGCAAGGTGATGGACGCGTTCCTGACCGGTCTGGAGAAGGCCAAGGAGCGCGGCCTGGACCTGTCGAAGATCCACTCCGTGGCCTCGTTCTTCGTGTCCCGCGTGGACACCGAGATCGACAAGCGGATCGACGCCCTGGGCACCGACGAGGCCAAGGCGCTGCGCGGCAAGGCCGCGATCGCCAACGCGCGCCTCGCCTACCAGGCGTACGAGGAGGTCTTCGCCTCCGACCGCTGGAACGCGCTGGAGCGGGCGGGCGCCAACAAGCAGCGTCCGCTGTGGGCGTCCACCGGGGTGAAGGACGAGGCGTACCAGGACACCATGTACGTCACCGAGCTGGTCGCGCCGAACACGGTCAACACCATGCCCGAGGCCACCCTGTTCGCCCTCGAGGACCACGGCGAGATCACCGGCGACACCGTCTCCGGCACCTACGAGCAGGCCCGCGCCGACCTCGACGCGGTGGAGCGGCTGGGGATCTCCTACGACGAGGTCGTCCAGCTCCTGGAGGAGGAGGGCGTCGAGAAGTTCGAGGCGTCCTGGAACGACCTGCTGAAGTCGACCGAGGCGGAGCTGTCGCGCCTCGCCCCCTCGGAGGGCTGACACGTTGTCGAGCAGCAACCCGCTGCGTGACCCGGCGGACCGGCGGCTCCCGCGCATCGCGGGGCCGTCGGGCCTGGTCATCTTCGGCGTCACGGGTGACCTGTCGCGCAAGAAGCTCATGCCCGCGGTCTACGACCTGGCCAACCGGGGCCTGCTGCCGCCGGGCTTCTCGCTGGTCGGCTTCGCCCGCCGGGAGTGGGCCCACGAGGACTTCGCGCAGGAGGTCCACGACGCGGTCAAGGAACACGCCCGCACCCCCTTCCGGGAGGAGGTCTGGCAGCAGCTGATCCAGGGCATGCGCTTCGTCCAGGGCACCTTCGACGACGACGACGCCTTCGAGCGGCTGCGCGCCACCATCGAGGAGCTGGACAAGGCGCAGGGCACGGGCGGCAACTTCGCCTTCTACCTGTCGGTGCCGCCGCGTTCCTTCCCGGTGGTCATCCAGCAGCTGAAGAAGCACGGCCTGGCCGACCAGAACGGCGGGTCCTGGCGTCGGGCGGTCATCGAGAAGCCGTTCGGGCACGACCTGAGGTCGGCCGAGGAACTGAACGCGATCGTCCACGAGGTGTTCGCCCCGGACCAGGTCTTCCGGATCGACCACTACCTGGGCAAGGAGACGGTCCAGAACATCCTGGCGCTGCGCTTCGCCAACACCATGTTCGAACCGATCTGGAACCGGTCGTTCGTCGACCACGTGCAGATCACCATGGCCGAGGACATCGGCATCGGCGGCCGGGCCGGCTATTACGACGGCATCGGCGCCGCCCGCGACGTCATCCAGAACCACCTGCTGCAACTGCTGGCGCTGACCGCGATGGAGGAGCCCGCCTCCTTCGGCGCGGACGCGCTGGCGGCGGAGAAGACCAAGGTCCTGGGTGCCGTGCGGCTGCCGAAGGACCTGGGCCGGGACACGGTGCGCGGGCAGTACGCGGCCGGCTGGCAGGGCGGCGCCAAGGCGGTCGGCTACCTGGAGGAGGACGGCATCGACGCCTCCTCCACGACCGACACCTACGCGGCGATCAAGCTGGGCATCGACAACCGCCGCTGGGCGGGCGTGCCCTTCTACCTGCGCACCGGCAAGCGGCTGGGCCGCCGGGTCACCGAGATCGCGGTGGTCTTCCAGCGCGCCCCGCACTCCCCGTTCGACACGACGGCCACCGAGGAGCTGGGCTCCAACGCGATCGTCATCCGCGTCCAGCCCGACGAGGGCGTCACGGTCCGGTTCGGCTCCAAGGTGCCGGGCACGTCGATGGAGATCCGGGACGTGTCGATGGACTTCGCCTACGGCGAGTCCTTCACCGAGTCCAGCCCCGAGGCGTACGAACGGCTCATCCTCGACGTCCTGCTCGGCGACTCCAACCTCTTCCCGCGCACGGAGGAGGTCGAGCTGTCGTGGAAGATCCTCGACCCGATCGAGGAGTTCTGGGACGCCAACGGCAGGCCGGCGCAGTACCCGGCCGGCACGTGGGGGCCCGTCGAGGCGGACGAAATGCTCGAGCGAGACGGACGGAGCTGGCGCCGGCCATGAAGATAGACCTCACGGACACCACGGCCAGCAAGATCAACAAGGCGCTGGTGCAGGGCCGCCGGGCGATCGGCACCCCGGCCGTCGGCATGGTCCTCACCCTGGTCATCGTGACGGACGAGGAGAACGCCTACGACGCGCTGAAGGCGGCGGGCGACGCCTCGCACGAGCACCCCTCGCGGATGCTGGTCGTCATCCGGCGCGTCTCCCGCTCGCCCCGCGACCGCACGCAGTCCCGGCTGGACGCCGAGGTGCGGGTGGGCGCGGACGCCGGCACCGGCGAGACGGTGGTGCTCCGGCTGTACGGCGAGGTCGTGGACCACGCCCAGTCGGTGGTGCTGCCGCTGCTGCTGCCGGACGCCCCGGTGGTGGTGTGGTGGCCGGTCAACGCCCCGCTCGACCCGGCCGGTGACCCGCTGGGCGCGCTGGCCCAGCGCCGGGTCACCGACACCTACGCCTGCGAGCACCCGGTGCGGGAGCTCACCGCCCGCGCCGACGCCTACACCCCGGGCGACACGGACCTGTCGTGGACGCGCATCACGCCGTGGCGTTCGATGCTGGCCGCGGCGCTGGACCAGGTCGACTGCCGGGTGCAGCACGTGGAGGTGGAGGGCGAGGAGTTCAACCCGAGCTGCGAGCTGCTGGCGATGTGGCTCGCGGACCGGCTGGACGTGCCGGTGAAGCGTTCGGTGTCGAGCGGGCCGGGCCTCACCGCGGTCCGCATGGACACCGACTGCGGGCCGGTGGTGCTGGACCGGGCGGACGGCTCGCTGGCGACGCTGTCCATCCAGGGCCAGCCCAAGCGCGCGGTGGCGCTCAAGCGCCGGGACACCGCGGAGCTGATCGCGGAGGAGCTGCGCCGGCTGGACCCGGACGACACCTACGCGTCGGCGCTGCGGTACGGCATCGAGCGGCTGGGCGCGGGCGCCCGGGGACCGGGCGGTGACGGGCCCCCCAAAGGGGACGGCGGCGGAGCGGTCCCCGCTCCCGTCGAGTCGGCTGCGAAAGCACCCGCGGCCGAGGCGACGCAGGAAGCACCGGTGAAGAAGGCGGCGGCGAAATGAGTTCGGCATGAGTACGGCACCCCGGCTGGTCGTGCACCGTGACAAGGAACTGATGGCGCGGGCCGCGGCGGCCCGGCTGATCACCGCGGTCGTGGACGCGCAGTCCGCGCGGGGCTCGGCGTCCGTCGTGCTGACCGGGGGCCGCAACGGCAACGGTCTGCTGGCCGCGCTGGCGGCGGCCCCCGCGCGGGACGCCGTGGACTGGAAGCGGGTCGACCTGTGGTGGGGGGACGAGCGGTTCCTGCCCGAGGGCGACCCGGAGCGCAATGTCACCCAGGCCCGTGAGGCGCTGCTCGACGCGGTGCCGCTGGACCCGGAGCGGGTGCACGCCATGCCCGCCTCGGACGGACCGCACGGCGACGACGTGGACGCGGCGGCCGCCGCGTACGCGCAGGAGCTGGCGCGGGCCGCGGGTCCCGGGGGGCACGGCGCGGTCCCGGAGTTCGACGTCCTGATGCTGGGCGTGGGCCCGGACACGCACGTGGCGTCCCTGTTCCCGGAGCTGCCCGCGGTGCGGGAGACCGAGCGGACCGTGGTGGGGGTGCGCGACGCGCCCAAGCCCCCGCCGACCCGGGTGTCGCTGACCCTGCCCGCGATCCGGGCGGCCCGCGAGGTGTGGCTGCTGGCCGCCGGGGAGGACAAGGCGGAGGCCGCGGCCGTCGCCCTGTCGGGCGCGGGCGAGATCCAGGCGCCGGCGGCGGGCGCCCGGGGACGGGAGCGCACCGTGTGGCTGCTGGACGCGGCGGCGGCGTCCCGGGTGCCGCCGTCGCTGCTGCCGGCGGTGTCGCCGTAGGCGGCCCGCCGGGTGTACGGAACGGCGAAGGGGCGGTGAGGGTGTCTTCCTCACCGCCCCTTCGCCGTCCGGCTACTTCACGGACCCCGCCATGACGCCCTGCACGAAGTGCCGCTGGAAGGCGAAGAACACGACCACCGGCACGATCAGCGACAGGAACGCGCCCGGCGCCAGCACGTCGATGTTGCTGCCGAACTGGCGGATCTGCGACTGCAGTTCCACCGTCAGGGGCTGCGAGGAGCTGTCCGCGAACAGCAGCGCCACCAGCATGTCGTTCCACACCCACAGGAACTGGAAGATGGCCAGGCTGGCGATGGCCGGGCGGCCCACCGGCAGCACCAGGCGGGTGAAGATCCGCCACTCGGTGCCGCCGTCCATCCGGGCGGCCTCCAGCATCTCCTTCGGCATCTCCGCGAAGTAGTTGCGCAGCAGGAACACGGCGAACGGCAGCCCGTACGCCACGTGGAACAGCACGACGCCGGGGATGGTGCCGAACAGCCCCAGCTGGCCGAAGAGTTTGGCGACCGGCAGCAGACCGATCTGCACCGGGACCACCAACAGGGCCACGACCAGCAGGAAGACGGGCTCGCGGCCGGGGAAGTCCAGCCAGGCGAAGGCGTATCCGGCGAGCGCGGCGACGACCACGACGAGCACGGTGGTCGGCACCGAGATCAGCACGGTGTTCCAGAACGCCTGGGTCATGCCCGAGTTCTTCAGCAGCGCCGTGTAGTTGTCGAAGGACAGCTGCCCGGGGCTGGTGAAGACGGTCCACCAGCCGCCCTTGGCGGTGTCCTCGGCGGACCGCATCGAGGACAGGAACAGCCCGGCCAGCGGGGTCATCCACACCAGGCCGATGACGACCAGGAAGGCCTGCACCACGGCGCTGCTCAGCCCGCGCCGGATCGCGTTCATCGCTGGCTCCTTCGGAAGCGTCGGACGTTGAAGACCATGGCGGGGATGACGAGCAGCAGCAGGAGCACGCCGAGGGCGCTGCCCAGCCCCTGGTCGTTGCCGCCGCCGAAGGAGACCAGCCACATCTGGGTGGCCAGCACGGTCGCGTCCTCCTGCACCGGCCCCGGCGCGATGATGTAGACGAGGTCGAAGACCTTCATCACGTTGATCACCAGGGTGACGAAGACGACGGTGAGCACGGGCGCGAGGAGCGGGACGGTGATCCTGCGGAAGATCTGCCACTCGTTGGCGCCGTCCATCCGGGCCGCCTCCAGGGCGTCCCGGGGCAGGGCGGCGAGGCCCGCGCCGATCAGCACCATGGCGAAGCCGGTCCAGATCCACAGGTAGGCGCCGATGATGGCGGGGGTGACGAGGGTGGGGCCCAGCCAGGAGATGCCCTCGTAGGGCGGCGCGAAGTTGTCGGCGGGCAGCTTCAGGGTGTAGCCGCCGCCTTCGAGGCCGGTGAAGCGGAAGGATCCGTCGGCGGCGGTGGTCGTGCTCGCGACGGTCTTCCCGTCGCGGACCGCCTCGACCTTCATCCCGGGCAGTCCGCTCTCCCGGTCGTCGACCACGCCGGGCTCGCCTCCCCCGCCGGGGGTGAAGTCCAGGTAGACGACCCCGCTCACCTCGTCGGCGCCGGCCGTGCGGGCCGCCGCCTCGCGGGCGGGTTCGGCGTCGCCGGGCAGGTCCTTGGGGGCGATGCCGACCAGGCCGAGAGCCGCCGTGCCGCCGGGCGAGACGTCCGCGCCGGTGGCGTACGAGCCGTCCGGCTGCCGGGTCAGGCCCTCGTCGTCGCGGGGGCGGGCGTCCGGGTAGGACGAGGTGCCCCGGAAGGCGTCGTGGACGCCGACGACGGCCGCGTTGAGGACGCCCTTGTCGGGGTCCTCGTCGTAGGCGAGCCGGAAGATGATGCCGGCCGCCAGGAAGGACACCGCCATCGGCATGAACAGCAGCAGCTTGAAGGCGGTGGCCCAGCGGATCTTCTCCACCAGCACGGCCAGGATCAGGCCCAGGCCGGTGAGCAGGGTGGGGGCGACGACCACCCAGATCGCCGTGTTCCGTACGGCGGTGAGGGTGGTCGGGTCGCGGAACATCTCGGTGTAGTTGTCGACCCCCACGAACTGCGAGCCGGACGCGTCGAACAGGCTGCGGCCGACGGAGAACAGCACGGGGTACACGACGAGCGCGCCCAGCAGGAGCAGTGCGGGCAGGACGAACAGCAGGGCGACGACCCGCCCCCGGCGGCGCGCGCGCCGGCCGCGCGCGCCGTCGGGATGCACGGGTGCCGGAGGCTTCGCCTCTTTCACCACGGTGGCGGTCACGGCGGTCAGTTCCCGTAGGCCTTGGCAGCGGCGGCCTCGAGCTCGGCGGCGGTCTTCGCCGGGTCGGCCGGGTCGCGCAGGAAGTCCTGCAGGATCTTCCACTCGCCGGCGCCCTTGGTGCCGCCGAAGGCGGCGGGGGCCTGGTCGGACATGTCGAAGCGGACCGAGTCGCCGGCGTTGATCAAGGATTCGGCGGTGGCGCGGGTGACGTCGTCGCCGTAGGAGGCGAGGTCCAGCTTCTTGTTCGGGGAGAGGAAGCCACCGGCCTCGGCCCACACGGCCGCGGCCTCGGGGGTGGCGAGGTACTCCATGAGGGCCATGCCGGCCTCGGCGTTCTTGCCGTCCTTGAGCACGACGGCCGCGTCGCCGCCGCTGACCACGGGCGCCTTGCCGTCACCGACCGGCGGGAAGGGGAAGAAGTCGGCGTCGGTGCCGATGGTCCGGCCGAACTGGTCCTTGGCCACACCGGCGACGAAGTCGCCCTCGTAGACCATGGCGGCCTCGGCCTTCGGGCCGAAGACCTTCTCCACGGAGCCGGGGAAGTCGGTGTTCAGGGCGCCCTTCTGGCCGCCGGCGATGAGCTGCTTGTCCTTGAACAGCGTGCCGAGGGTGGTGAGCGCGTCGACCACGGTGGGGTCGGTCCACTTGATCTCGTGGGCGGCGAGGGCGTCGTACTTCTCTGGCCCGGCCTGGGAGAGGTAGACGTTCTCGAACCAGTCGGTGAGCGTCCAGCCGTCCTGACCGGCGACGGAGAACGCGGCGAGACCGGAGTCGGAGATCGTCCTGCCGTTCTCCAGCATCTCGTCGAAGGTCTTGGGCTCCTTCACCCCGGCCTGTTCGAGGGCCTCCGGGCTGTACCAGACGGTGGACTTGTGGGCGGCCTTGAAGTAGAGGCCGTACAGGGTGTCGTCGACGGTGCCGTAGTCGCGCCACACCTGGGCGAAGTTGTCCTCCACCGTCGCCTGGACGTCCTTGTCCAGCGGCTTGAGCCAGCCCTTCTCGGCGAACTGCTGGAGCACGCCGACCTGGGGGACCAACACGACGTCGGGGGCGTTGCCGCCCTCGATCTTGCTGCCGACGACGGTGGAGACGTTGTCGCCGGTGGACACGAACTGTGTCGTGGCGCCGGTCTTCTCGGTGAAGGCGTCCAGCACCTTCTGGAAGTTCTTCTGCTCGCTGCCGGACCAGACACCGGCGACGGTGACGGTCTGCCCGTCGAGCGACTTGTCGCCGCCGCCGGCCGAGACCGGGTCGCCGCCGCCGCATGCGGTGGCGCCGAGGGCGAGGACGAGGGCGGTGCATCCGGTGATCAGGGTGGTGCGTCGTCGCATCATCGGTGATGTCCCTTCGGGATCCGTGGAGAGGGAGGAAGAGGGGGGAACGGCAGGCGTGGGGGTTCAGGTGCCGGTGATCCACCAGGCGGCGGTGGAGCCGGGCAGCACCCCGGGCGGGCAGGGGCCGCTGGCGAGCAGCGGGACGCCGTCGACCGGGGCGGGTACGGGGGCGGTGCCGAAGTTGACGGCGCAGACCAGGTCGTCGCCGCGGACGAAGGCGAGGACGCCGGGCTGGGAGTCCAGCCAGCGCAGCAGGCCGTCGCCGAGCTGGTCGAGGGCGGCGCGCAGCTGGAGGCCGTCGCGGTAGAGGTGCCAGAAGGACCGGGTGTCGGCGAGGGCGCGGTCGGTGGCGTACTCGGCGAACCAGTCCGGCTGCGGCAGCCAGGGCCGGGCGGCCTCGGTGCCGGAGGTGAAGCCGAACGGGGACGCCTGGCCCGACCAGGGCAGCGGCACCCGGCAGCCGTCGCGGATCCGGGCGCGGCTGCCGGTGCGGCGGAAGATCGGGTCGGTGAGCACGTCGTCGGGCAGGTCGACGACCTCGGGCAGGCCCAGTTCCTCGCCCTGGTAGATGTAGGCGGCGCCGGGCAGCGCCAGCATCAGCAGGGCGGCGGCCCGGGCACGGGCGGGGCCGAGGCCGCTGCTCTCGGGGGTGTGTTCGCCGTAGCGGGTGACGGTGCGGACCTGGTCGTGGTTGTTGAGGACCCAGGTGACGGTCGAGCCGGTGCCGGCGATGTCCTGCATGGCTTCGGAGATGACCTTGCGGAAGGCGTCGGCGTCCCAGGGGGCGCCCAGCAGGTCGAAGAAGAACGCCTGGTGCAGTTCGTCGGGGCGGACGTACTGGGCGTGCTCGCGGGCGGACGGCACGGAGACCTCGCCGACCAGGAGGCGTTCGCGGCCGTCGCGGGCGGTGTACTCCTCGCACACCGCGCGCCAGTGCCGCCACACGTCGTGGACCTCGGGCTGGTTCCAGGCGAGCGGGTTGACCGAGTCGCGGGTGCGGGCGTCGGCCTCCGGGTCCGGGGAGTCGGGCAGCTCGGGGTGCTTGAAGAGGCCCGCGGCGACGTCGATGCGGAAGCCGTCGACGCCCCGGTCGAGCCAGAACCGCAGGGTGCGGTCGAACTCCTCGGCGACCTCGGGGTCGCGCCAGTTCCAGTCCGGCTGCTCGGGCGTGAACATGTGCAGGTACCACTGGCCGGGCCGGCCGTCGGGTTCGGTGACGCGGGTCCAGGCCGGGCCGCCGAACATGGCGTGCCAGTTGTTGGGCGGCTCGGAGCCGTCGGGGCCGCGGCCGTCGGCGAAGTGGAAGCGGGCGCGCTCCGGGCTGCCGGGGGCCGCGGCGAGGGCCTCGCGGAACCACGGGTGCTCGCTGGAGCAGTGGTTCGGGACGATGTCCAGCAGCACCTTGATGCCCAGCCGCCGGGCGGTGCCGATCAGCCGGTCGAACTCGTCGAGGTCGCCGAAGACGGGGTCGACGTCGCAGTAGTCGGCGACGTCGTAGCCGTGGTCGTGCTGCGGTGAGGGGTAGAACGGGCTGAGCCAGATCCCGTCCACGCCGAGCTTCTTCAGGTACGGCAGTCCCGCCCTGACGCCGGCGAGATCGCCGATGCCGTCACCGGTGCTGTCCAGGAAGCTGCGGACGTACACCTGATAGATCACCGCGTCACGCCACCAGTGGTGCCTGTTCACCCCATTGACCTGTCTGTGAGAAGCGCTGTTCGTTATGCATGCATGTTAGGTAGGCGTCTCCGTGGGGTGTCAATGAAAGGGACGGAAGCTACCGGCTGGTCGACCTGCACAAACAGGCATGAGTCAGGACACCTCGGGCACAGTCGAGACGTCCGCGTTACCTAACAAGTAACTAGGGGGCGGCGGCGGAGGGCCGGGGGAAGGGGCTAGCGCGAGGAGACGGCGGCCAGCTCGGCCGCCAGCCGGCGCACGGCGGCCTCGGGCGTCTGCCGCCCGGTCATCGCGTCGTGCACGACCGCCTGCACGACCAGGCTCACCTGGTCGTAGTGCGGGCTCTTGGGGCGCGGCGCGGCGGCGAGCACGCTCTCGCGCAGGGTCGGCAGGTAGGGGAACCGCCGGATCAGCTCCGGGTCGTCGTACAGGTCCGCCCGCACCGGGGGCAGCGCGCCCCGGGTGAGGACCTGGCGCTGCACGGACTCGCTGGTGAGGTAGGCGATCAGGCGCGCGGCGGACTCCGGGTGCGGTGACGCGCTGCTGACGGCCAGGTTGGAGCCGCCGAGCACACTGGTCCCCGGTCCGTCCGCGCCGGGCAGCGGCACGGCGCCGACCTTCCCGGCCACCTCGGACTCCGGGGCGGAGGCGGCGACGTAGGCGTAGGGCCAGTTCCGCAGGAACAGCAGCCGCCCGTCCTGGAACGCCTGCTTGGACTCCTCCTCCTTGTAGGCCAGCGCCTCCTCGGGGATCCAGCCCTCGCGGACCCCGCGGGCGAGGAAGCCGATGCCCTCGCGGGCCGCGCGGGAGTCGACCGTGACCCGCTCGCCCTCGTCGCCGAGGATGGTGCCGCCCGCCGAGTAGACGGCCTCGGCCGCGTTGACGGTCAGGCCCTCGTACGGCAGGAACTGGCCCGCGTAGCCGTCCAGTCCGTGCTTCGGCGCGAGCGTCCGCGCGGCCCGTTCCAGTTCGGCCCAGGTGCGCGGCGGCGGGACGCCCTCGGCGGCGAGGACGTCCTTGCGGTAGAGCAGCAGTCCCGCGTTGGTGACGTAGGGCACCGCGTGGAGCCGGTCGTCGTAGGTCGCGGTGTCGACGACCCGGGGCAGGAAGGTGTCCAGCGGGAAGCTCTCCCGCGGCAGCGGACGGATCCAGCCCGCCGCGGCGAACTCGGAGGTCCAGCTGACGTCGATGTTGAGCACGTCGAACCGCCCGCGGGACCGCAGGTCGGTGATCATCTGGGCGCGCGTCTCGTCGGCCGAGTCGGGCAGTTCGACGAGGGTGACCCGCTCGTCGGGATGGCCTCGGTTCCAGCCCTCCAGGAGGGGGCCGAGATAGCCGGTGAGGTCCCCCGCGGTGGCCAGCGTGAGCGGGCCGCGGCCGTCCCCCGGGCCCTCGTCCGCCCGTGCCCCGGAGGCCACGTAGCCGGTCAGCACGACGACGAGGACGAGAAGGCCCCTACCCGCGGCATGGATCCACCGCATAGGTTCCTCCCTGTACACCGGCACCCGGTCACCTTCGTCCGGGAGTCAGAGGCCATGTATACCGGTTAGGTATGGGCGATACTAGGGCCTGCGGCACATTACCCACAGGAGGAGGAGAGCACGAGTGCGGCTGCCCCTCCTGGCGCTGCTCGCGCGCGGCCCGGCGCACGGCTACGAGCTCAAGCAGGACCTTGAGCAACTGCTGGGCTCCGCGTACCCTCAGCCGAACGTCGGCCAGATCTACGTGACCCTCGGCCGCCTGGAGAAGTCGGGGCTGATCGAGGGCGAGAGCGTCGAGCAGTCGAGCCGGCCCAACAAGAAGGTCTACCACCTCACCGACGCCGGGCGGGAGGCACTGGACGCCTGGTTCGAGGAGACCGCCGACGAGCCGCGGGTGCGGGACGAGTTCTTCATGAAGCTGGCGCTCGCGCCCCGGTCCGGTGGCGTGGACCAGGTCACCCTGATCAACAAGCAGCGGCGGCAGTACCTCAACACCATGCGGGAGCTGTCGAGGCTGGCCGCCGCGGAAGACCGGGACAACCGCATCGCCCACCTCCTGATCGAGGGAGCGATGCTGCACCTGCAGGCCGACCTCGACTGGCTCGAACGGTGCCAGGAAGAGCTGGAGGAGCTGGAGTGAGCGAGAGCACCGCTCCCGTGCTGCGCGCCGAACGCCTGGTCAAGACCCACCACGGCGAGGGCGCCCCGGCGCACGCCGTACGGGGCGTGGACCTGTCCGTGGACCGCGGTGAGTTCGTGGCGATCACCGGCCCCTCCGGCGCGGGCAAGTCGACGCTGCTGCACCTGCTCGGCGGGCTCCAGCGGCCGGACGAGGGCACCCTCTGGCTGGACGGCGAGTGCACCGACGGCTACGGCGAGGCCCGCTGGGCGGTGGAGCGCCGCAAACGCATCGGGATCGTCTTCCAGTTCTTCAACCTCGTCTCCGACCTGTCCGTGTCCGACAACGTGGAGCTGCCCGCCCTGCTCGCCGGGGTGCCGCCCCGCAAGGCGCGCGAGGAGCGCGAGGCGCTGCTCGCGGAGCTGGGCCTGACCGGCAAGGAGCGCAGCATGCCGGGCGAGCTGTCCGGCGGCGAGCAGCAGCGGGTCGCGCTCGCCCGGGCCCTGGTCAACCACCCGCCGCTGCTGCTCGCCGACGAGCCCGCGGGCAGCCTGGACAGCAAGGGCACCCGCGAGGTGATGCGGCTGCTGTCCCGCTTCCACCAGCGCGGCCAGACGATCGTGATGGTCACCCACGACGCGCGGCTGGCGAGTGCCGCGGACCGGGTGATCAGCTTCTTCGACGGCCGGATCGCCGACGACGCCCGCCTCGACGGCCCGGCGCCGCGCGGCAAGGGCATCTCCGGCGTGCTGGAGCTCAAGGACTGACATGCCGGTGTCCGACCGTCGCGCGCCGAGGGAGTGAGACCCGTGCGAGCCACCCTGCGCTGGGCGCAGTCCGACCTGCGCACGCACCGCGGCGAGGCGCTGTTCCTCGTGCTCGCCACCGCGGGCATCGTGGCGTCCCTGCTGCTGGCCACCGCGCTGTTCGGCTACGCCACCAACCCGTGGCAGCGGGTCTTCGCCCAGGCCCGCGGCGCGCACGTCACCCTGCACACCGCCGCCGGGGCCGACGCCGGCGGACTGGCCGCCCTGGACGGCGTGGACTCCGTCGCCGGCCCCTACCCGACCGAGCCCGTGACGCTCGCCTCGCGCGGCAGCCGGGCCTCCGTGGAGCTGCGCGGCACCACCGAACGGCCCGGCACCGGCCGCCCGCTGATCGTCTCCGGCCACTGGCTGGACCCGGCCGTGCCGGACGGCGTGGTCCTGGAGAGCCGTCTCGCCCGGGCCCTGCTCACCGCGCCCGGGGACACCCTGACGGTGCCCGGCACGAGCCGCACGCTGACCGTGGTGGGCGTCGCCGACAGCGCCGAGCCCCGCTACCGGCCGGGTGAGCAGCGGGGCGTGGTCTGGGCCCCGCCGACCGCCCTGGCCGACCCGGACGGGCAGGTGATCGGGCTGCGCCTGACCGACCCCGGCGACACCGGCTACGCGGTGCAGCGGGCGGTGACCGTGCTGGGCGCCGGGGCCATCGGCGAGGTGTCGACCTGGCAGCAGGCGCGGGCCGAGGCGCAGGGCGACAACCGGCTGCTGGGGCAGGTGCTCGGCCTGTTCGGGCTGGGCGCGCTGGTGGCCGCCGGGTTCGCCGTGCACGGCGCCATCACCACCCGGATCCGGGGTCACCTGCGGGACATCTCCGTGCTGAAGGCCATCGGCTTCACACCGGGCCAGGTGGTGCGGGTGTTCCTCGTCCAGCACCTGCTCTACGCCCTGCTGGGCGCCGTCGCCGCCGCCGTCCTCATCGAGGCGCTGGGCGGGGCCGTGCCGGGGCGCCTCGGGGACGCGCTGGCCGTGTGGCAGGGGCTGCCCGGCCACACGGCGGCCCTGGTCGCCGTGCCGGCGGGGGCGGTGCTGTTCATCGGCGCGACCACCGGGCTGGCCGCCTGGCGGGCCGGACGGGTGCCCCCCGTACCGGTGCCCCGGCCGGCCGCCCCGCCCGCCGGACGGCTGACCGGGGCCGCGCGGGGGGCGCTGGGCCTGCGGGTGCCGCCGGCGCTGGTGCTGGGCTGGCACAAGGCGTTCTCGCGCCGTCCGCGCTCCCTGGGCACGGTCGCGCGGCTGACGCTGCCGCTGCTGCTGATCGTGGTCGCGATGAGCGCGTGGACCACCATCGACCGCTTCCACAGCAGCCCCGAGCGGATGGGACTGCCCGCGGCGCTCAGCGCCCGCGCCGACGCCACCCTCGACGACGCTCGGGCGCGCGCCCTGCTGGAGCGCGATCCGCAGGTCGTGGCCGCCCACCCGGGGGTGGAGGTGGCCGCCCTGGTGCCCGGGCAGACCGCCACCATCGCGCTGCGCGGTCTGGGCACGCACCAGGAGCCGTACCCGTTCACGCTGGCCGAGGGCAGGGCGGCCCGCGGTCCGGACGAGGCGGTGGCCGGCCAGGGACTGCTCGACCTGCTGCACGTGCGGGTCGGCGACTGGGTGCGGGTCACCGTCGGCGACCGGCCGCAGATCCTGCACATCGTGGGCCGCAGCATCGAACCGGAGAACGCCGGCCGGGTGATCTCGACCCCCCTCGACACGCTCCGCGCGAACGACCCGGATCTGCGGCCCACCCTGCACCAGCTCGAACTGACCCCCGGCGCCGATCCGCAGGCAGTGGCCGACCGGCTGACCGCGGCGGGCGACGGCCACCTCGACGTGCACGCGGTGGCCAACCCGGCGGACGGGCTGTCCCCGCTGCGGGCGGTGGTGCTCGGGCTCGTCGTCGTGCTCGCCCTCATCGGGCTGATCGAACTGCTCACCGCGATCGGCGGCACGGTGCGCGAGGGGGAGCGGGACCTGCTGGCCCTGAAGGCGATCGGCCTCTCCCCCCGGCAGATCACCGCGATCACCGTCACCGCCACGGCGGGCACGGCCCTGGCGGCGGTGGTCGTCGCCGTCGCCCTGGGGCTGCCCCTGGCGCACTGGCTGATCGACGCCCAGGGCCGGTCGAGCGGCATCGGCGCGGGCATCGCCCAGGGGCCCTCCGCCCTCTTCCTGCTGGCCCTCGGGTCGGCGGCCGTGCTGGGCGCCGCCGCGCTGGCGACGGTCCCCGCCGCCCGGGCCGCCCGCCGCCGCCTCGCGGACACCCTGAGCGCCGTGGCCTGAGCGCTGTGACCGAGCGCTGTGACCCGAGCCGCGCGGACCGGCCGGGAGCGGTGCGGGAGGCGGACGGCGCCCGGCCGTCCGCCTCCCGCACCGCGTCTCACCGCCGTCCGCGCAGCTCCCGGTACCTGGCGACCAGGGCCTGGGTGGAGGCGTCCAGGCCGGGCACCTCGGCGCCCTCGGTAAGCGCCGGCTCCACCCGCTTGGCGAGGACCTTGCCCAGCTCCACGCCCCACTGGTCGAAGGAGTCGATGTTCCAGACCGCGCCCTGCACGAACACCTTGTGCTCGTAGAGCGCGACGAGCTGGCCGAGCACCGACGGCGTCAGCTCCCGCGCGAGGATGGTCGTCGTGGGGTGGTTGCCGGGGAAGGTCTTGTGCGGCACCAGCTCCTCGGGCACCCCCTCACCGCGCACCTCGTCCGGCGTCTTGCCGAAGGCCAGGGCCTGCGTCTGGGCGAAGAAGTTGGCCATCAGCAGGTCGTGCTGGGCCTTGAGTTCGTCGCTCAGCTCGGCGACCGGCTCGGCGAAGCCGATGAAGTCCGCCGGGATCAGCTTGGTGCCCTGGTGGAGCAACTGGTAGTAGGCGTGCTGCCCGTTGGTGCCCGGGGTGCCCCAGACGACAGGGCCGGTCTGCCAGTCCACCTCGCGTCCGTCCCGGTCGACGTACTTGCCGTTGGACTCCATGTCGAGCTGCTGGAGGTAGGCCGTGAACTTCGACAGGTAGTGCGAGTACGGCAGCACGGCGTGCGACTGGGCACCGTGGAAGTTGTTGTACCAGATGCCCAACAGGCCCAGCAGCAGCGGGACGTTGGACTCGGGGGGCGCGGTGCGGAAGTGCTCGTCGACGATCCGGAACCCGTCGAGCATCTCCCGGAAGCGGTCCGGGCCGATGGCGATCATCAGGGACAGCCCGATCGCGGAGTCGTAGGAGTACCGGCCGCCGACCCAGTCCCAGAACTCGAACATGTTGGCCGTGTCGATGCCGAACTCGGCGACCTTCTCCGCGTTGGTGGACAGCGCCACGAAGTGCTTGGCCACCGCGGCCTCGTCGCCGCCCAGCGCGTCGAGCAGCCAGGTGCGGGCCGAGGTGGCGTTGGTGACGGTCTCGATGGTGGTGAAGGTCTTGGACGCGATGACGAACAGCGTCTCGGCCGGGTCCAGGTCGCGGGTGGCCTCGTGCAGGTCGGCGCCGTCCACGTTGGACACGAAGCGCACGGTGAGGTCGCGGTCGGTGTAGGCGCGCAGCACCTCGTACGCCATGGCGGGGCCGAGGTCGGAGCCGCCGATGCCGACGTTGACCACGTTGCGGATCCGCTTGCCGGTGTGGCCGGTCCACTCGCCGGAACGGATGCGGTCGGCGAAGGAGCTCATCCGGTCGAGGACGGCGTGCACGGCCGGCACGACGTTCTCCCCGTCGACCTCGATCACCGCGTCGCGGGGGGCCCGCAGGGCGGTGTGCAGGACCGCGCGGTCCTCGGTGGTGTTGATCCGCTCGCCGCGGAACATGGCGTCGCGCAGACCGAACACGTCGGTGGCGGCGGCCAGCTCCCGCAACAGCCGCAGGGTGTCGTCGGTGACCAGGTGCTTGGAGTAGTCGACGTACAGGTCGCCGACGCCCAGGGTGTACCCGGTGCCGCGGCCGGGGTCGGCGGCGAACAGCTCCCGCAGCCCCACCTCGGCGAGCTCCTCGCGGTGCTTGGCCAGTGCGGTCCACTCCGGCGTCTGGTTGAGCCTGGTACGGCCGTCTGCGTTCATCTCGGACTTCAGCCTTCTTCCTTGCTGCCTGTGCGTACCTGCCCCGCTGCCCTTACCAACCTAATTGATCAGCGGTGGACGTGAGCTGTCGTGACGCCGTCGTCCGGCGCAACAAGGGGTACGTCCGTACGGCTTCCGGGTATCAGCGCGGCGACGGACAGGACGAAGAAGGCGGCGGCGAGCAGCGGCGGGGTGCGGGTGCCCCAGGCGGCGGCGACGGCACCGCCGAGCAGCGCGCCCACGGGCGCCCCGGCGACCGCGAGGGTGCGGTGGGCGGAGCTGATCCGGCCGAGCATGGCGGCGGGGCTGCGTTCCTGCATCAGGGTCGTGGTGTTGACGTTCCACACCATGCCCATGAAGCCGAAGACGGCCAGCGCGGCGGTGAGGGCGCCGAGGTGGCGGACGGCGCCCATGGCGACGAGGGCGGCGCACTGCACGGTGCCGGCCAGGAGCACGGCCCGGGTCCGGCCGAGGCGGTCGGCCAGGCGCCCGTTGACCGCTCCCCCGGCCAGGCTGCCGGCCGCGTACGCCGTGAGGGCGACCGCGTAGCCGGTGTTCCCGGCGCCGAGCCAGTCGGTCACCAGGACGACGAGGGTCGCGATGAGGGCGCCCATGCCGACGTTGCACAGGGCGGTGGCGGTGCACAGTCCGCGCAGCGCCCGGTCCCGGACGAGGGTGCGCAGGCCGTCGGCGATCTCCCGGCGCAGGGTGCTGCCCGCCGGCCGGGGGGCGCGGTCGGGCGCGGGGGTGCGCAGGGTGGCGACGAGGGCGGCGGCCAGCAGGTAGGTGGCCGCGTCGACGGCGAACGGCGCGGCGGCGCCCGCGGTCAGCAGCAGCGGCACGACGGGTCCGCCCAGCAGGCCGCCGGCCAGGCGCTGGCCGGTCATCAGGCGGGCGTTGGCGCTGCCCAGGGCCTCCCGGACGACGAGGGCGGGCAGCAGGGCGGTGGCGGCGTTGTCGAAGAGGGTCTGGAGCGTGGTGAGGGTGAAGGCGAGCGCGACGAGCAGGGCGATCGAGGCGTGTCCTGATGCCACGGCCACGGCGAAGGCGGCCACCAGCAGGCCGCGCAGGGCGTCGACCGTCCACATGGCGCGCTGCTGGTCGACGCGGTCGGCGACGGCGCCGCCCAGGAGTCCGAAGACGATCCACGGCAGGTAGCCGCAGGCGGTGACGGAGGCGATGAGCAGCGGATCGTCGGTGAGGGTCACGGCCAGCAGGGGAAGTGCTGCCGTGCGCAGCGCGTCTCCGAAGCTGGACAGCACCGCGGCGCTCCACAGCCGTCCGAACCCTCCGCGCCACGTGGGCGCACACCGGTCCGCGGACTCCACCGTCGTCACTGCCGCTCCTCAGGTCCCAGCGGTGCACGCGCACCGTTGCGGAAACCGTAGGGGGCACCACTGACAACCGGTGCCGGGCCGGCCCGCGGGAGGGCGGGCGGGGGTGAGGCGGCGGGCGGGTCAGGCCCGGCGCGGTGCCTGGCCGGCCGTCAACGCCTAGATCTCGCCGCGGAGTTTGGCGAGCGCCTCGGCGAGGATCGCCTCACCGTCGGCGTCGCTGCGCCGCTCGCGCACATAGGCGAGGTGCGTCTTGTAGGGCTCGGTGCGCGGCGGGTCCGGGGGATTGTCGCGGTCCTGCCCGGCCGGAAAGCCACAGCGGGGGCAGTCCCAGGTGTCGGGCACCTGCGCGTCGCTCGCGAAGCTGGGCTGGGTCTCGTGTCCGTTGGAGCACCAGAAGGAGACGCGCAGCCGCGGCGCGGACTCGCCGCGCTCGGCCTCGCCCATCGGCCCCGCCCCGACCCGGCTTCCCCGGATCGCGTTGCCACTTGCCACGGTCGTAACTCCCTGCGTGATGGTGCCGCGAAGCGAGTCGGCGTTCCGCTTCACTGCGAGCGCCTCAGTTTACGTAAGGCCCAACGCGCGTCCAGTGGTGGGAGTTACCGCCCCCGCATTCCAGACGCGAGCCCCATGATAGGCCGCGCGTGGCCGCGCGTACCGAACATGGGGCCTTACGTACCGAATGGGTACGGGGGGAGTCCGGATCCGTGTCCGGACGGTGCGCGTCGCTCAGTTGTTCATCTTCATCATGATGCCGAGGGTGACGATGCACGCGAACCACAGCAGACCGACCACGACGGTGATCCGGTCGAGGTTGCGCTCGGCGACCGAGGAGCCGCCGACGGAGGACTGCATGCCGCCACCGAACATGTCGGAGAGGCCGCCGCCCTTCCCCTTGTGCATCAGCACCAGCAGCATCAGCAGCAGGCTGAAGACGATCAGGGCGATCGAGAACCCCATGACCACGACTGGACCAACTTCCTCGGATTCGGATGGACGACGCGGGGCCCGGCACGATGCCGGACCCCGCAAGGGTACGACGGATCGCCGTCAGCGCATACTCGCTGCTCCGCCCGCCGGTCCGCTCACTGGTCGCGGAAGCGGACGATCTTCACGAACTCGTCGGAGTCCAGCGAGGCGCCGCCGACCAGCGCGCCGTCGATGTCGGGCTGCGCCATGATCTCGCCGACGTTCCCGGACTTGACGGAGCCGCCGTACTGGATGCGGATCCTGTCGGCCACGTCCTGGCTGTACAGCTCGGCCAGCTTGCCGCGGATCGCGCCGCAGACCTCCTGGGCGTCCTCCGCGCCGCAGACCTTGCCGGTGCCGATGGCCCAGACGGGCTCGTAGGCGACCACCACGGTCTCGGCCTGCTCGGCCGGGACGTCCTTCAGACCGCCCTCGACCTGCGCGAGGGTGTGGGCGACGTGGTTGCCCGCCTCGCGGACCTCCAGCTCCTCGCCGACGCACAGGATGGGCGTGAGGCCGTGCTTGTAGGCGGCCTTGACCTTGGCGTTGACGATCTCGTCGGTCTCGGCGTGGTACTGGCGGCGCTCGGAGTGGCCGACCGCGACGAAGGTGCACTTCAGCTTGGCCAGCATCGGGCCGGAGATCTCGCCGGTGTAGGCACCGCCGTCGTGGGCGGAGATGTCCTGGGCGCCGTACTTGATCTTGAGCTGGTCGCCCTCGACCAGGGTCTGCACGGAGCGCAGGTCGGTGAAGGGCGGCAGGACGGCGACCTCGACGGCCTCGTAGTCCTTGTCGGCCAGGGCGAAGGCCAGCTTCTGGACGTGGGCGATGGCCTCGAGGTGGTTGAGGTTCATCTTCCAGTTGCCCGCCATCAGCGGCGTACGGGTGGTCATTGAGGGTCAGTCCTCCAGTGCGGCGAGGCCGGGGAGCGTCTTGCCCTCGAGGTATTCGAGGGAGGCGCCGCCTCCGGTCGAGATGTGGCCGAATGCCTGCTCGTCGAAGCCCAGGGTACGGACCGCCGCGGCGGAGTCGCCGCCGCCGACCACGGTGAAGCCCGGGGAGTCGATGAGGGCCTGGGCGACCGCGCGGGTGCCCTCGGCGTAGTCGGGGTGCTCGAAGACGCCCATCGGGCCGTTCCAGAAGACGGTGGCGGCGTCGGCCAGCTTCGAGGCGTACAGCTTGCGGGTCTCCGGGCCGATGTCCAGGCCCATCCGGTCGGCCGGGACGGCGTCCGCGGCGACGGTGTCGGGGTGGGTCGGGGCCTTGGCCTTCATGTCCGGGAAGGAGCCCGTGACCAGGGTGTCGACCGGCAGGACCAGCTCGACGCCGGTCTTCTCGGCGCGCTCCAGGTACTCGCGGACGACGGGGATCTGGTCCTCCTGCAGCAGGGAGGCGCCCACCTCGTGGCCCTGGGCCTTGAGGAAGGTGTACGCCATGCCGCCGCCGATGAGGATGCGGTCGGCCTTGCCGAGCAGCTGGTCGATGACGGCGAGCTTGTCGGAGACCTTGGCCCCGCCGAGGGCGACCACGTAGGGCCGCGCGACGTCCTCGGTGAGCTTCCTCAGCACGCCGACCTCGGTGGCGATGAGGTACCCGGCGGCGTGCGGCAGGCGGGCCGGGAGGTCGTAGACGGAGGCGTGCTTGCGGTGGACGGCGCCGAAGCCGTCGCCGACGTAGAGGTCGGCGAGTGCGGCCAGGCGGTCGGCGAAGGCGGCGCGTTCGGCGTCGTCCTTGCTGGTCTCGCCGGCGTTGAAGCGCAGGTTCTCCAGGACGGCGACCTGCCCGTCGGCCAGGCCGGCGACGGTGGAGGCGGCGGACTCGCCGACGGTGTCGGTCGCGAACGCGACCTCGGTGCCGCGCAGTTCACCGAGACGGGCGGCGGCGGGCGCGAGGGAGAAGGCCGGGTCCGGGGCGCCCTTGGGGCGGCCCAGGTGCGAGGCCACGATCACGCGGGCGCCCGCCTCGGCGAGCGCGTTGACGGTGGGCAGCACGGCGCGGATGCGTCCGTCGTCGGTGATGGTCGTGCCGTCCAGCGGCACGTTGAGGTCGGCGCGGACGAAGACCCGCCGGCCCGCGACTCCTTCGGAGAGGAGTTCGTCGATCGTCTTCATGAGGGCTCCCTGTAGAGCTTTGTGTTCGCTCGTGATCGCTCGTGATCGAAAGAGCGCGGCTGCTCCGATACGTGCGTCAGGGCCCGGTCGACGCGTCGGTGCGCCGGCCGAGCCCTGCACTCATATCAGGTTGCCTGCTCCACGCTCAGAGCTGGTTGCCCACGAAGACGGTCAGGTCGACGAGGCGGTTGGCGTAGCCCCACTCGTTGTCGTACCAGCCGATGACCTTCACGTTCTTGCCGTCCTGGACCATGGTCAGGGACGAGTCGAAGGTGCAGGAGGCCGGGGAGTTGACGATGTCGGAGGAGACGATCGGGTCCTCCGTGTACTCCAGCAGGCCCTTGAGCTCGCCCTCGCCGGCCTTCTGGAAGGCGGCGTTGACCTCTTCCTTGGTGACCTCGCGGCCCAGCTCGACGACCAGGTCGGTGACCGAGCCGGTCGGGACCGGCACGCGCATCGCGATGCCGTCCAGCTTGCCCTTGAGCTGCGGCAGCACCAGCGCGGTGGCCTTGGCGGCACCGGTGGTGGTCGGGATGATGTTCTCCGCGGCGGCCCGCGCACGACGCAGGTCCTTGTGCGGGAAGTCCAGGATCCGCTGGTCGTTGGTGTACGCGTGCACCGTCGTCATCAGGCCCTTGACGATGCCGAAGTTCTCGTCGAGCACCTTCGCCAGCGGCGCCACGCAGTTGGTGGTGCAGGAGGCGTTGGAGATGACGTGGTGGTTCGCCGGGTCGTACTGGTCCTGGTTGACGCCCATCACGATGGTGACGTCCTCGTTCTTCGCCGGAGCGGAGATGATGACCTTCTTGGCGCCACCGGTGATGTGCTTCTCGGCGTCTTCCTTCTTGGTGAAGATGCCGGTCGACTCGATGACGACGTCGACGCCGAGCTCGCCCCACGGGATGTCGGCGGGGTTGCGCTCGGAGAGGACCTTGACCGTCTTGTCCCCGACGGTGATGGAGTCCTCGGTGTGGGTGACCTCCTGCTTGATGCGCCCCAGGATGGTGTCGTACTTCAGCAGGTGTGCGGTGGTCGCGGTGTCACCCAGGTCATTGACAGCCACGATCTCGATGTCGGCGCCCTGTTCCAGCAGTGCGCGGAAGTAGTTGCGCCCGATGCGGCCAAACCCGTTGATGCCTACGCGGATCGTCACGAACCGATCTCCTCGTTGGTGCGCCGGCTGTGATGCCGGCGAGCTGTATTTGGGATGTCCCCGACCACTGTCGACCCTACCTCTCCGGGGCCCCGGCCGTGACATCGAGTCGCCCCATACCCGGCAGTGCGGTCCGTACCCGCCAGTAGGGTACGGACCGCCCGGCCGGGGGGCTTTTCGCGCCGTTTCGCCGGTGCGGCGGGGACCTGTTCCGGGTGCCCGTCAGGCGTCCAGGGCAACCAGCGCCTTTCGCATCAGGGCCGCCCGGTCCGCCGTGTTCGTCAGGTGCTCCAGGCCGAAGCCCAGCAGCACGGTGTCCTCGGTGGTCACCGCCGCGTAGGTGCGGAACAGGGTCCCGGTGCGCGTCCAGTCCCTCGGCACGGCCGGGCTGCCCGCGGGCGGGCCGGAGACGGCCCAGGGACCCAGCGACGTCTCGAAGCCCTCGGTCCCGGTCGCCGTGCCGCCGACCACCACGGCGGTCTCGTCGGCGAGGACGCCCCGGCCGCCGCTGCCCGGATCGGTGACGTAGGCGATCGCGACCTGCACCTGCTTCCCGGCGTAGGCGGAGAGGTCGAACTCCACCTGCTGCCAACCGCCCGACGAGCCGGTCAGGCTGTTCCAGGTGCCGGTGCTGCCGGCCGGGGCGCAGCCGTCGTCGGCGACGGTCAGGTAGTGCTCCAGCCAGGGGTGCCCGGCGGCGTAGAACCCGGCCTCGCACTCGGAGGGCACGGCGGTGGACGTGGCGCCGCCCGCCTCGGGCAGGGTCGTCCAGTCGTCGCCGCCCGCGGTGCGCGCCTCGACGAGGACGTGGTCGTACCCCTTCTCGGTGTCCCACAGCAGCTGCGCCCGCAGGGCCGGCCGCTCGGCCGCGGTGACACCGGTCAGGTCGACGGTCCGGGTGAGGCGCTGGTAGCCGTCGTCGGTGTGCACCGCGGCCGCCATGAACGACCCGGCGTACGGACCGTAGGGGTTCACGGCGCCGGGGAAGGTCCCCGCGCCCGCGCTCGCGAACTGCGGGAACCGCTCCGGCGGCAGCTCGTCGGAGGTGAGGCCGTAGGTGCCCGCCCGGTCGAGCGGGTTCCCGGGGGCGTCGGCGAGCGGGCCGGTGACGCCGCGCAGCGCCCCGCTGCCGGTGAACCCGGTCGCGTCCGGGGCCGACGTGCGGGTGTAGGCGCCCAGGTAGTACTGGCTGAAGTCGTCGGACGGGGTGCCGTCCCCGAGGTCGACGCTGCCTCCGGCCCGCTGCCCCGCCTCGATCAGCTTGCCGCCCTCGTTGAGGAAGGCCCGCAGCTGGAGCTGGGTGGCGACGCCGGGGACGTTCGCCCCCGTGTAGTGGACGACGGTGCGGAAGTGGCTCAGCACCCCCAGCGCGTCGGGCGCGCCGCGCTCGGCGACGTCCCAGACGGCCGCCCGGCGCCCGTTCGCCCGCAGCGCGTCGGCGTACGTCCGCGCGTGGACCGCGCCGGCCCCCTCCTCGGCGACCACCAGCACGTCCGCGCGGGGCCGCTCGGCCACCGTGTACGTGAAGCGCTCGCTGGAGACGTCCCGGCCGCGGCGGTCCTCCCCGGTGAACCACACCTCCACCCGGTCGCCCGGGCGTCCGTGGCGGACCCGGGCGCGGTACTCGTCGAAGTGGAGGTCGTCCTCGCCGCCGAACCGTTCGCCGCCCCGCCAGGCGCGCAGGTCCGCCTCGTGCGTCCGGCCGCCGTTGACGCGGTACTTCAGCTCCTTGTCGCGCACCGCCCGGCGCACGACCACGGAGACCTCCTGGTCGCCGCTGCGGGCGTACGAGGTGTCGAAGACGGCCGGGGTGAAGTCGGCGGCCTCCAGTCCGACCGCGGAGGACGGCCGGTCGGGGTGGGCGGCGCTCTCGGCGACGGACAGCGCGAACGGGACGTTCTTGGCGAACTCCTGCTGGATCAGCTTCTCGTCGTCCGGGAAGGTGAAGATCGACCGGCAGTCGCCGGGCTCCCAGGCGTCGTCCGGGTCGGCCTGGGACGCCGTCTGGCAGGTCGACATCTCGGGGGTGAACATCGCCATGCCGTTGACGTTGGACGCGTGCCCGTCCGCCTCGCCGTTGGTGGTGTACAGCTCCGAGGAGAGCTGCGGGTGGTAGCCGGGGACCGCCGAGTTGCCGGGCGTGCCGGCCAGCGCCTCGTAGAGGACGTCGTCGGGGGTCGGGGTGGCCACCTGCCAGCCGACGCCGTAGAGCAGGAGTTCGGCGGCGGAGTGGTAGTTGATGCCGTAGGCGAAGCCGATCCGCTTCTGCAGCGCGTCGATGGCCTTCGTCTCCGGTTCGGAACCGGGGGCGGCGCCGCGGTAGGTCTGGCTGGTGGGGTTGGGGGACGAGCCCTCGTCGTCGTAGCCCCACTTGTAGGGGAAGTTGCGGTTGAGGTCGACGCCGTCACCGGTGCCGATCACGCCGTCGCCGTTGACGTCGCGCAGGTTCTTGCGCCACAGGCGGCGGGCGTCGGAGGTGAAGGTGTGGTCGTAGCCGTCGGGGTTGGCCGACAGCACGAACCACAGTTCGGTGGAGTCCACGATGTTCCTCACGCGGCGGTCGGTGCGGTAGGAGTCGAGGTAGTGGTGCATCAGCCGCCGGGTCATCTCCGGGGTGATCCACTCCCGCGCGTGCTGGTTGGACATGTAGAGGACGGCGGGCCGGGATCCGTCCCGGGTCCTCTTCGCCCGCTTGGTGAGCTTCAGCGCGAGGATGTCCTCGCCGCGGACGGTCCGGCCGATGGGGACGACCTTGGTGAGGTCCGGGTGCTCCCGCGCGGTGCGCAGGATCTCCTCCTTGAGGCCGCCCTTGCCGCCGTACGGGCGGAAGACGCCCTCGGCGGCCTTCCGGACGCGCTTCTCGGCGGTGCTGGACAGGGTGTGCTCGGTGAGGTCGACACCCTGCCGCTCCAGCGCCTCGGCCTGCGGTTCGGTGAGCTGGACCTCGACGGTGGCGGTGCCCCGGTCGGGGATCTGCCCGCCGAGTTCGTGGCCGTCCTGTCCGGCGGCGAGCAGCAGGGGTACCTGCCGCCCGGTGATCTCGGCGCGGAAGACCTTGACCTCGTCAGCGTCAGGTGTCGCCGTGGTGCCGGGTTGTGCCTGTGCCACGGGCGCGAGGCCCGCACCGCCGATCAGGAGCGCGGCGACGGCGAGGATCGGTCTCGCTCGGTGTCTCATGAAGCCCCCTGGCGTGTGTCCGCCCCAGCAGCGAACGGATGCCAGGCTCATGACAGTCGATGATCGAGTCAAGGGCGCGAGATCGACACGCGAACGCCGGTGCCGGTCACCCGGGTGGGCGGCGACACCGGCGTTCTGACGGTGTGTCGGACGCTGGGGAGAAGCCCGGAGGAAGGGGGGCGGTGGCCCCTCTCGCGTGTCGGCCGGGCCCGTCGGTCCTCCGCCGTGGCGCACGGGGCGACGCCGGACCGGCGCGCCGTCCGGCGGCCGGGCGGATCAGCCGACCAGGTTGTCGGCCAGCTCCTCGCTGAGGTTGGCCTCCGTGCCCGGGATGCCCAGGTCGGCGGCGCGCTTGTCCGCCATGGCGAGCAGCCGGCGGATGCGGCCGGCGACGGCGTCCTTGGTCAGCGGGGGGTCGGCGAGGGCGCCCAGTTCCTCCAGGGACGCCTGCTTGTGCTCCATGCGCAGCCGGCCGGCCGCGGCGAGGTGCTCGGGGACGTCGTCGGCGAGGATCTCCAGGGCGCGCTGCACCCGGGCACCGGCGGCGACGGCCGCGCGGGCGGAACGGCGCAGGTTGGCGTCGTCGAAGTTGGCCAGCCGGTTCGCCGTGGCCCGCACCTCGCGGCGCATCCGGCGCTCCTCCCAGGCCAGCACCGACTCGTGCGCGCCGAGCCGGGTGAGCAGCGCCCCGATGGCGTCCCCGTCGCGGACCACGACCCGGTCCACGCCGCGCACCTCGCGCGCCTTGGCGCCGATCGACAGGCGGCGGGCGGCGCCGACCAGGGCCAGCGCGGCCTCGGGTCCGGGGCAGGTCACCTCCAGGGAGGAGGAGCGGCCGGGCTCGGTGAGCGAGCCGTGCGCGAGGAAGGCCCCCCGCCAGGCCGCCTCCGCGTCGCAGGTGGCCCCCGAGACCACCTGCGGGGGCAGACCGCGGATCGGGCGGCCCCGGCCGTCCACCAGGCCCGTCTGGCGGGCCAGCTGGTCACCGCCCGCGACCACCCGGACGACGTAACGCGAGCCCCGGCGCAGTCCCCCGGGGGCCATCACGATCAGTTCCGAACCGTGGCCGAAAATCTCCAGCACGTCCCGCTTGAGGCGTCGGGCCGCCATCGCGGTGTCCAGCTCCGCCTCGATCACGATGCGCCCGCTCACCAGGTGAAGGCCGCCGGCGAACCGCAGCAGGGCGGAGACCTCCGCCTTTCTGCAGCAGGTCCGGGTGACGGGAAGCCGGGAGATCTCGTCCTTCACCGCTGCCGTCATCGCCATGGGCCGATCCTTCCATGCATCCGAAAAATACGGTCGTACGCGGCGGCCAGCAGTTCCGGGTCGTGCCGGGGACTGCCGTCGAGGCGGGCCACCGGCGCCAGTTCGACCGCCGCACCGAGCCCCTTGGCGGCGTCGGTCAGCGCGTCGCGGTCGGGTACGGCGGCCTCGTCGGCGAGCACCACGTCCAGGGCGAGTTTAGGGGCGTGTCGTCCCAAAACCTCCACATGACGCTGCGGGGAGAAGCCCTCGGTTTCTCCGGGCTGCGGGGCGAGGTTCAACGACAGCACCCGGCGGGCCTTGGTGCGGACGAGGGCGTCGAGCAGATCGGGCACGAGGAGGTGCGGGATCACCGACGAGAACCACGAGCCGGGGCCGAGCACCACCCAGTCCGCGTCGAGCACCGCCTCGACCGCCTCGGGCACCGCGGGCGGGTCCTTCGGCACCAGGTGCACGGACTGCACCTCGCCGGGGGTGAGGGCCACGGTCGCCTGGCCGCGGACGGTGTCCACGTCGTCCGGCCGCTCGGGGTCGTGGCCCCTGACCAGGGCCTGGAGCTCCAGCGGCACCGCGGACATGGGCAGCACCCGCCCGTGCGCGCCGAGCAGCCGGCCCACCAGGTCCAGGGCCTGCACATGGTCGCCGAGCTGCTCCCACAGGGCGACGATCAGCAGGTTGCCGACCGCGTGCTCGTGCAGGTCGCCGTGGGACTGGAAGCGGTGCTGGATGACCCGGGCCCAGGTCTGGCCCCAGTCGTCGTCACCGCACAGCGCGGCCAGCGCCTTGCGCAGGTCGCCGGGGGGCAGCACGCCCAGCTCGTCGCGCAGGCGCCCGCTGGAGCCGCCGTCGTCGGCCACCGTGACGACGGCGGTGAGGTCGCCGGTGATCCGGCGCAGCGCGGCCAGCGAGGCCGACAGGCCCATGCCGCCGCCGAGGGCCACGACCTTGGGCTGGGTGCCCCGGCGCCGCGGTCTGCCGCCCCGGGCGTCGGCCGGCCGTCCGGAGCGCCCCTCGGGCACCCGGCGCAGCCGGCTCAGCCGCGGTGAACGTCCGGTCATTCCCGTCCCATGTCCCGGTGGACGACCACCGTCTCCACGCCCTCGGCGACGAGCCGCGCGGCGAGCTTCTCCGACATGGCGACCGAGCGGTGCTTGCCGCCGGTGCAGCCGACGGCGATGGTGACGTAGCGCTTGCCCTCGCGGCGGTAGCCCGCGGCGACGAGGCGCAGCAGCTCGGTGTACCGGTCGAGGAACTCCTTGGCGCCGGGACGCTCGAAGATGTACGACGCGACCTCCTCGTTGAGGCCGGTGTACGGGCGCAGCTCCGGGACCCAGTGCGGGTTGGGCAGGAAGCGCATGTCGACGACCAGGTCGGCGTCGACGGGCAGCCCGTACTTGAAGCCGAAGGACATCACGGTGGCCCGCAGCTCGGGCTCCTCCTCGCCGGCGAACTGGGCGTCCATCTTGGCGCGCAGTTCGTGCACGTTGAGGCTGGAGGTGTCGATCACCAGGTCGGCGTCGCCGCGCAGTTCGCGCAGCAGTTCCCGCTCGGCGGCGATGCCGTCCACGATGCGGCCGTCGCCCTGGAGCGGGTGCGGCCGGCGCACGCCCTCGAAGCGGCGGACCAGGGTGTCGTCGGAGGACTCCAGGAAGACGATCCGCCGGGTGACGCCGCGGGCGTCCAGGTCGGCGAGGGACTCGCGCAGGTTGTCGAAGAAGCGCCGGCCGCGCACGTCGACGACGACCGCGATGCGGGCCACGTTGCCCTGGGAGCGCGCGCCGAGCTCCACCATGGTGGGGATCAGCGCGGGCGGCAGGTTGTCGACGACGAACCAGCCGAGGTCCTCCAGACACTTGGCCGCCGTGGAGCGGCCGGCTCCGGACATGCCGGAGATGATCACCAGCTCGGGGATGGCCGCCTCGGGCGCCCCGGCCTTTTCGTTGCCCGTACTCACCTGTGCTCCGTTGTCCTGGGCCGGGCCGCTGTCGCCGCCGGTGCCCCTGTCGTCGCCGCTGCCGGCGCCGTCCCTGCCGCCGTCGTGGCCGGTGCCGCTGCCGCGGCCGGTCCGGTCGCCGACGGCCCGCTGTTCCGCGAGCTCCTGGTGCGGGCGGTCCTGGGGTGCGGCGTCCCGGTGCGCGTGCTCGTGCTCCGCGCGGTCCTGCCGCGTGCCGGGCCGTTCCTCGTGCTCGGTCATCTCTCCTGCCCCCGTCGGTCGTCCGGGGCGCCCGCGGACACGGGCTCCCCGGGAGAACCCGTCGCCTGCCCGGGTTCTTCCTCGTCATCCATGATCTCTCCCGTGGCCGTGTTCACGGCCGGGGCCGGGGGTGCCGCGCGGGCGAAGGCCGCGGCGATCACCTCGGCGGTCTTGCGGCCTATGCCCGGAACCTGACAGATCTGTTCGATGGTCGCCGAGCGCAGCTTCCTCACCGAACCGAAGTGCTTGATCAGGGCCCGCTTGCGGGCCTCGCCCAGGCCGGGCACCTCGTCCAGCGGGCCCGCCCGGAAGCGCTTGGCCCGCCGGGTCCGCTGGTAGGTGATCGCGAAGCGGTGCGCCTCGTCGCGCACCCGCTGGAGCAGGTAGAGGCCCTCGCTGGTGCGGGGCATCACCACCGGGTCGTCCTCGCCGGGCAGCCAGACCTCCTCCAGGCGCTTGGCGAGGCCGCACACGGCGATGTCGTCGATGCCCAGCTCGTCCAGCGCCCGCCGGGCCGCCGCGACCTGCGGCGCGCCGCCGTCGACCACGACGAGCTGGGGCGGGTACGCGAAGCGCTTGGGGCGCCCGTCGTCCTCGGTGAGGGTGTCGGCCGGCGGTTCGGCGAGACCAGCGGGGGCCGCGCCCTCCACACCGTCCGCGGGCCCAGCGGTTGCCGCGTCCGCGCCGTCCGCGGGCCCGGCGGTTGCCGCGTCCGCGCCCTCCGCGGGCCCGGCGGGTGCCGCGGCCCCGGCGGGACCGGAGTCGGTCCACTCCCCCGTCCGCTCCTTCTCGGCGAGGTAGCGCCGGAAGCGCCGGGTGATCACCTCGTGCATGGAGCGGACGTCGTCCTGCCCGGCGAAGCTCTTGATCTGGAAGCGGCGGTACTCGCTCTTGCGCGCCAGCCCGTCCTCGAAGACGACCATCGAGGCCACCACGTCGTCGCCCTGGAGGTGGGAGATGTCGTAGCACTCGATCCGCAGGGGGGCGCTGTCCAGGTCCAGGGCCTCGGCGATCTCCTCCAGCGCGCGCGAGCGCGTGGTCAGGTCCGACGCCCGCTTGGTCTTGTGCAGCACGAGCGCCTGCTGGGCGTTGCGCTGCACCGTCTCCATCAGCGCCTTCTTGTCGCCGCGCTGCGGCACGCGCAGCGAGACGTTCGCCCCGCGCCGCCCGGTGAGCCACTCCTGGACCGGTTCGACGGGGTCCGGCAGGGCGGGGACCAGGACCTCTCGGGGGACCGCGTCGCCGGTCTCCTCGCCGTAGAGCTGCTGCAGGGCGTGTTCCACCAGGGCGCCGGTGGTGATCTCCTCGACCTTGTCGGTGACCCAGCCGCGCTGGCCGCGCACGCGCCCGCCGCGCACGTGGAAGATCTGGACGGCCGCCTCCAGCTCGTCCTCGGCCACCGCGATCAGGTCGGCGTCGGTCGCGTCGGCGAGCACGACCGCGTTCTTCTCCATGGCCTTCTTCAGGGCACCGATGTCGTCCCGCAGCCGGGCGGCCCGCTCGTACTCCATGTCCTCCGCGGCCTGCGCCATCCGCTGCTCCAGGCGGCGCAGGTAGGTGCCGGTGCGGCCGGCCATGAAGTCGCAGAACTCCTCGGCCAGCTCCCGGTGGTCCTCGGCGGAGATCCGGTCCACGCAGGGCGCCGAGCACTTGTCGATGTAGCCGAGCAGGCAGGGGCGGCCGGTGCGGGCGGCGTTCTTGAAGACCCCGGCCGAGCAGGTCCGCACCGGGAAGACCCGCAGCAGCAGGTCCACGGTGTCGCGGATCGCCCACGCGTGCGCGTACGGGCCGAAGTAGCGCACGCCCTTCTTCTTGTGCCCGCGCATCACCTGGACGCGCGGGAACTGCTCGTTCATCGTGACCGCGAGGTACGGGTAGCTCTTGTCGTCGCGGTACTTGACGTTGAACCGGGGGTCGTACTCCTTGATCCAGGAGTACTCCAGCTGGAGCGCCTCGACCTCCGTGGACACCACCGTCCACTCCACGGACGCGGCCGTGGTGACCATGGAGCGGGTGCGCGGGTGGAGACCGGCCAGGTCCTGGAAGTAGTTCGCCAGGCGCTGGCGCAGGCTCTTCGCCTTCCCGACGTAGATCACCCGGCGGTGCTCGTCGCGGAACCGGTAGACCCCCGGCGAGTCGGGGATCTCGCCCGGTTTGGGGCGGTAGCTGGAGGGGTCGGCCATGCCTCACACCCTACTGGCGGGGACCGACACCCCGGCGGGCCCACGGGGGTGACGCGGGCACGGGCACGGCGGGGCCGCCGGGCCCGGAGGGGTTAGCGGCCGTGGGAGCGGGAAGGTGGGGGGTCCACGCCTCGGGGCGGAGACGGACGACCGTGAGCCGGACGGCGGCGGGCCGGCCACGAGCCGGACGGCTGCGGAACGGCGGTGGGACGGGCGACCGGGACGCCGCGGGACGGACGGTCACGAGTGCGGAGGGCTGGTCGAATGCGACGGATGCGGATCGAGAAACCCCGACGGCCTGCCCGGACCCGCCGGTACGCGGACGAGGCACCGCCCTTCACCGGCTCCCTGGACCCCCGGGACCCCGACATCGTGCGGGCCAAGAGACTCCGGGCACGGGAGCTGGACACCCCCGGCCGGAGCTGAGGAGCGGGAGGGTCGGGTCGCGAGCGGGCGACCCGAGCCGCCCGGGTGGGCGGATCCGGGGCCGGGTGGGTCGGCGGCCCCGCGGCGGCCGCGTAAGCGCTCCAGGTCGATCGCGGGGGCGGTCACGGTCGATCGCGGAGCGGGATGAGGCGCGCCTGCCTCGCGCGGGCCCGGGGTGCTGGTGGTCCGGCAGCCGGGCGGGCGGACGGTCCGGCGGTCGGGCAGCCGGGCGGGCAGACGGTCGGGGGGCGTTTTCAGGACGGCCCTCAGGTGGACGGACGTCCCGGGCGACCTGTCATCCACGGGCACCGACACGACAAAGAGTGCATCACGGGACGGTCGGGAGGGCCGTACCGGCCCCATGGCCGGTACGGCCCTCTCCCGTGTGCGGCGAGTGCCCCGACTGTGCGACCGAGGTGTTGTCGGGACCTGGTCAACACGCTTCAATGCGGGGGAACTCCGGGCTCCGGGCGGCGGCCTCCGGGTGTGAGACCCCCGCCGCACCGGCGGAGCGGCCCGGACGCGGGCGCGAACGGTCCGACCGCCGTTGTGGACATTTCACAGAAAGGCCCCTGCATGCCGCACGCCACACCGCACGCGGACGTCGCCACCGCGGACCTGGACGCGGTTCTGCGCGGCGGCCCCTTCCACGTCGCCCTGCGGGCCGCGATCGCCGCCCGCGGCCTCCCCCTGCAACGGGTGCAGCACCACCTGTCGCGCCACGGCGTGAAGGTCGGTGTCACCAGCCTGAGCTACTGGCAGCAGGGCGCCCGACGCCCGCAGCGCCCGGAGTCACTGCGGGCCGTCCGGGCCCTGGAGGAGATCCTTCAGCTGCCCGAGGAGTCACTCATCCGGCTGCTCGCCGATCCCGGGGAGGCGGCCGGTGAGCGCTCGACGGACCCACGGGCGGGCGGCCGGTCCTACCGCTCGCTGGTGGAGGCGTCCGGGGTGGTGGAGCGGCTGCTCGCCGACTTCGGCGTCCCCCGGGACAGCGGGCTGCACACCCTGGGCGAGCACGAGCGGGTCCGCATCGGCGCGCGCCGTGAACTGGCCGGACGCGAGTCGCACCTCATCGTGCGCGCCCACCTGGACGGCGTGGACCGCTTCGTCGCCGTCCACCACGGCGATCCGGGGGCGGCGCCCGCGCGGATGACCGTGCACGCCCTGGAGAACTGCCGCGCGGGGCGCGTCCGCCGGCACCACGACTCGGGCGTCCTCGCCGTCGAGCTCCTCTTCGACACCCGGCTGCGGGCCGGGGACACCTATCTGTTCCGCTACGCCGTGGAGGACGGCACGGCGGGCATCTCCCGCGAGTACGTCCACCGGACGGACACGCCCGGGGGCCAGTACGCGCTCCAGGTCGGCTTCGACGCCGGGGCCATGCCCGTGCGCTGCCACCGCTTCACCCAGCACACCGCGGCGGCGCCGCGCGGCGGCCGTCAGTCCCTCCCGCTCAGCGGTCGACACCGCTCGGTGCACCTGGTGGAACCGCGCGTCCGGTCGGGATACGTGGGCATCGCCTGGGACTGGGCCTGACGGCCGGCGCGGGCGGGAGCGCCACAGGGCGGGCGACGGGCGGCCGGGGCCACGGCGCCGGCACGGGGCCGCGGTACGGGGGTCGTGGCATCGGCGTGCGCGCGGGGCCGGGCAGTGACGCGGGGCGGCTCCGCCGGTGACCGTCGCCGTCCCGGGGTTCAGGCTTCGGGAGCGGCGACGATGGTTCCGTCCTTCACCTCGACCGTCAGGCGGTCCAGGGGCGCGACAGCCGGTTCGCGCATCGCCTTGCCGGTGGTGACGTCGAACTCGCTGCCGTGGCAGGGACAGATCAGCCTGGTGCCGTCCAGCTTGTTGGCGGGGCACCGCGCGTGGGTGCAGATGGTGCTGTAGGCCGCGAGCGTGCCGTCCTCCGTCCGGCTGACGACGACGTTGTGGTCCGGGTAGAGCCGGGCGGCACCCGCGGCCACCTCCGTCTCGGCACCGAGCTCGACCGGCTCCGTCAGCCCGGTCGGCTTGTCCTCGGCACCGCCGCAGGCGGTGAGCCCCAGCCCGGCGACCGGCGCGAGGGCCACACCCCTCAGGACGGTACGGCGACTCGCGGCGGAACGGGCGGACATCACGGGCTCCTGCTGGTCGGAGGGTCACGGCACGGCGGCGACACACGGCGGCGGCGCGGTGCGGGGGTCGACAGGGACGATACCGGGGGTTCTGGTTCCGGATGACGGGTGGTCCCCGGTGATGGGTGGCCACGGTGATGGGTGGCCCCGGTGACGGCTGGTCCCGGTGACGGGGCGCGGGCGCGCTTCGGCCGCCGGGCGGATTCCTCCTGCGGCCGAACTGGCGAACTGGCCGAACTGGCCGAACGCTTTCGCCGGCGTGACGTCCGGTCGGCCGACCGGGGCCGGGCCGACGGCCTGGACACCGCTCCAGGCCACGTCGGCGTCGCGTCCGGGCACGGGGGTGGACACGGTGGCGGGGTGAGCGCGGTGACGTGGCGGTGGCGGTGGCGGTGGCGGTGGCGGTGGCGGTGGCGGTGGCGGTGGCGGTGGCGGTGGCGGTGACACGTAAGCGCTTGCGCAATCGTTCGCGCAAGCGTTTACGTCACCGCCCGGATGAGCTACCGTCCCGAGCGGGACGGAGAACCGGCGGCCGGCAGCCGTGGCCGCCCGATCGCCGTGCGCCCCCGGCCCCGCGGGGGAGCAGGAGCACGAGGAAGCAAGAGCGGAAGCAAGCAGGAGCCGGAGGAAGGGAACGAGGAGCGCGATGGCGACCATGGCCGACGTGGCGCGGCGGGCCGGTGTCTCCGTCGCGACCGTCTCGCACGTCCTGAACGGCACCCGTGCGGTCCTCCCCCACACCCGCCGGGCGGTCCAGGACGCCGTCGAGGCACTCGGCTACACCCGCAACACGCTGGCCCGCTCCCTGGTGACGTCCCGGACCCGGTCGATCGGGCTGGCCGTCTCGGCGATCAGCAACCCGTACTTCACCGAGATCCTGCAAGGAGTCGAGGCAGCCGCCCTGGAACACGGCTACAGCCTGCTGGTCGCCGACCCGCACGACGACCCGGCGCACGAACTCAGGGCCGCCCGGCTGCTGCACGAGCGCCGGGTGGACGGTGTGATCGTCGCGCCGTCACCGCGCCCGCACGCGCTGGTCGACCACCTCACGCGCCACGGCGTACCGGCGGTGTTCCTGGACCGGCTGGTAGCCCCGCCCAGCAAGCGGGCGCCCGACGACGCACCCCGCCACGACGGATCGCCCCGGACCGACCGGAGCCTCGACGGTGACGGAACGGGCCTCTCCCCGGACACTCCGGGCCTCCCCCAGGAAGAACCGGGGGTCCCCCAGGAAGGGCCGGCCCTCCCCCACGGAAGGGCGGCCGCCGCCCAGGACGGCCCGCGCCTCGACCCGGACGCGCCGGCGCCCGCCCAGGACGGGCAGCCGTTCGACCAGGACGGGCAGCGTCCCGACCGGGACGGGCCCCGCCCCGTCGCCCAGGACGGCCCGCCCTTCGACCAGGTGTGCGCCGAGAACACGGAGCCCACGGCCCGCCTGGTGACCCACCTCGCCGGCCTCGGCCACCGCCGCATCGCGATGGTGGCGGGCCTGCCGGGACTCAGCACCACCGACGAGCGCATCGCCGGTTACCGCCACGGACTCGCGGCGGCCGGACTTCCGTTCGACGAGCGCCTGCTGGTGCACGGCGACTCGGAGTCGGCGGGCGGCGAACGGGCCACCGCGCACCTGCTGGCGTCGGGCGTCTCCCCCACCGCGCTGGTCACCGCGAACAACGCCATGACCATCGGAGCCCTGCGCGCCCTGCGCACCCACGGCCTGACCGTGCCCGACGACCTCGCGCTGTGCTGCTTCGACGACTTCTCCTGGGCGGACCTGTTCTCCCCCCGGCTCACCGCGATCGCCCAGCCCAGCCGGGAGATGGGCATCCGCGCGGTCGAGGTGCTCCTGGACCGCCTCGCCGATCCGGACGCCCCCGCACGGACCGTGCGGCTGCCGTGCACCTTCGTGCACCGCTCGTCCTGCGGCTGCCCGGACGGTCCGGAGGAGCGCACCCCAGCCGGACGGCCCCGCTCGTCCCGCGCACCCGGCGGTCACGAAGGCGGTGCGTCCCGTGTCTCGCCTGGCCCGAGCACGTCCCGTGACACAGCCCGCGCTTCCCGGAAAGGAAACCCTTCGTGATCGTCGTAGCCGGTGAGGCACTGATCGACCTGGTACCGGGCGGAACGGGCGCCCTCGCGCCGTTGACCCCCGCGCTCGGCGGCGGCCCGTACAACACGGCCGTGGCGCTGGGGCGGCTCGGTTCCCCCACCGCCTTCTGCTCCCGTGTCTCGCGGGACGCCTTCGGGGAGGCGCTGCTCGGCCGGCTGCGGGACACGGGCGTCGACGTGTCCGCGGTGCAGCGGGGCGACGAGCCGACGACGCTCGCCCTCGCCACCCTCGGCGCGGACGGCTCGGCGGCGTACTCCTTCTACGTGGAGGGGACCGCGGACCGGCTGTTCACGGCTCCGCGGGCGCTGCCGGCCGGGACGCGGGCGGTGTCCTTCGGCACCTGCTCCCTGGTGCTGGAGCCGGGCGCCGGGGCCTACGAGGAGCTGATGCGCACGGCGTCGGCGCAGGGCGTGTTCACCGCCCTCGACCCCAACATCCGGCCGGGTCTGATCCCGGACGCCGACGCCTACCGGGCCCGGTTCCGCGGCTGGCTGCCGTCGGTGTCGCTGCTGAAGCTGTCCGAGGAGGACGCGCGGTGGCTCGGCGGGAGCCCTCGGGAGTGGCTGGCGGCCGGGCCGGCGGCGGTCGTGCTCACCCGGGGCGGCGACGGACTGGTCGCCTTCACCCGGGACGGCGGCGAGTACGCGGTGCCGGGTGAGCGGGTGCGGGTGGTGGACACGATCGGCGCGGGCGACACGGTGAACGCCGCCCTGCTGCACGGCCTCGCGGCCCGGGGCGCACTGAGCGACGCGGGGGTGGCCGCCCTCGGTGCCGACGGCTGGGCGGGACTGCTCGGCTTCGCCGCCCGGGCGGCGGCGGTCACCTGCTCCCGGGCGGGCGCTGAGCCGCCGTACGCCCACGAACTGGACGGCTGAACCGCGCACCCGGCCGAACGCGCGCCCACGCGCCCCCTCCCGAGGACACTCGGGACGGGACGCGCGGGTGCGCAACGCGGGGGCGCGGTGCCGGGACGAGCGGCAGCCCGCCGGAGCAGCCTTTCGGGGCGGGCCGCCGGGTCAGGCCTTGGCGGCCCGCGGCGCCCGCTTGGCGGCGGTCGTCCTCACCGGCTTCGCGGCCTCCGCCGGCACCGGAACCTCCCCGGCCTCGGCCGCCTCGGCCTTGACCTTGGCCGCCCGGGCCGGCTTCTTCGCCCGGGCAGTGGCCGTCCGGGCGCCCGCGGACGCGGCGACCGTCTTCCCCGCCGCCGTCTTCCTCGCGGCCGTCTTCCCCGCCGCTGTCCTGCGCCGGGCCGGGGCGGGGGTGGCGTCGCTGACCAGCTCCGCGCCGAGGACCTCCCGCAGGAACTTGCCGGTGTGGCTGGTCGGCACGGCGGCGACCTCCTCCGGGGTGCCCTCCGCGACGACCAGACCGCCGCCGGAACCGCCTTCGGGACCCATGTCGACGATCCAGTCGGCGGTCTTGATCACGTCGAGGTTGTGCTCGATGACGATGACCGTGTTGCCCTTGTCGACCAGCCCGGACAGCACCCTCAGGAGCTTGTTGATGTCCTCGAAGTGCAGGCCGGTGGTCGGCTCGTCCAGCACGTAGACCGTGCGGCCGGTGGAGCGCTTCTGCAGCTCGCTGGCGAGCTTCACCCGCTGGGCCTCACCGCCGGACAGGGTCGTCGCCGCCTGGCCGAGCCGGACGTAGCCGAGGCCCACGTCGTTGAGCGTCTTCAGGTGGCGGGAGATCGCCGGGACGGCCTCGAAGAAGTGCATGGCCTCCTCGATCGGCATGTTCAGCACGTCGGCGATGGACTTGCCCTTGTAGTGGACCTCCAGCGTCTCCCGGTTGTACCGGGCGCCGTGGCAGACCTCGCACGGGACGTAGACGTCCGGGAGGAAGTTCATCTCGATCTTGATCGTGCCGTCGCCCGCGCAGTTCTCGCAGCGGCCGCCCTTGACGTTGAAGGAGAAGCGGCCGGGCATGTAGCCGCGCACCTTCGCCTCGGTGGTCTCGGCGAACAGCTTGCGGACGTGGTCGAAGACACCGGTGTACGTGGCCGGGTTGGACCGGGGTGTGCGGCCGATCGGCGACTGGTCGACGTGCACGACCTTGTCGACGAGGTCGTCGCCGTCCACGCGGGTGTGCCGTCCGGGCACGCTGCGGGCGCCGTTCAGCTCGCGGGCCAGATGGGTGTAGAGGATGTCGTTGACCAGCGTCGACTTGCCCGAGCCGGAGACGCCGGTGACCGCGGTGAACACGCCCAGCGGGAAGGACACGTCGATGTCCTGGAGGTTGTTCTCGCGGGCCCCGTGCACGGTGAGCATGCGGGACGGGTCCAGCGGCCGTCGGACGTCGGGCAGCGGGATGGCCTTGCGGCCCGACAGGTACTGGCCGGTCTGCGACTCCTCGGTGGCGAGGAGTTCCTTGAGGGAGCCGCTGTGCACGACCCTGCCGCCGTGCTCGCCGGCGCCGGGACCGATGTCGACGATCCAGTCGGCCATCTTGATCGTGTCCTCGTCGTGCTCGACGACGATGAGCGTGTTGCCCATGTCGCGCAGCCGGACCAGGGTCTCGATCAGCCGGTGGTTGTCGCGCTGGTGGAGTCCGATGGAGGGCTCGTCCAGGACGTAGAGCACGCCGACGAGTCCGGAGCCGATCTGCGTGGCCAGGCGGATGCGCTGGGCCTCACCGCCGGACAGGGTGCCCGCGGCACGGTTGAGGGAGAGGTAGTCCAGGCCGACGTCGACCAGGAAGCGCAGCCGCTCGTTGACCTCCTTCAGCACGCGCTCGGCGATCTTCTTGTCGCGGTCGGTGAGCTTCAGCTCGCCCAGGAAGTCCGCGCAGTCGCTGATGGACATGGCGGAGACCTCGGCGATGGACCTGCCCATGACCGTGACCGCCAGGACGACCGGCTTGAGGCGGGTGCCCTCGCAGGCGGGGCACGGGACCTCGCGCATGTAGCCCTCGAAGCGCTCGCGGCTGGAGTCGCTCTCGGCCTCGCTGTGCCGACGCTTCACGAAGGGGATGGCGCCCTCGAACGCCGTGGTGTAGCGGCGCTCCCTGCCGTAGCGGTTGCGGTAGCGGACCTCGACCTGCGTCTTGTGGCCGTACAGCAGGGCCTTCTTCGCGCGCTGCGGGAGGCCCGCGAAGGGGATGTCGGTGCGGAAGCCGAGCGCGTCGGCCAGGGCTCCGACCAGGCGGTCGAAGTAGTCCTTGGTGTGGCCGTGCGACCAGGGGTGGATGGCGCCCTCGTCGAGGCTCTTGTCCTCGTCGGGCACGATCAGTTCCGGGTCGACCTCCATGCGGGTGCCGATGCCGGTGCACTCCGGGCAGGCGCCGAAGGGCGAGTTGAAGGAGAAGGAACGGGGCTCCAGCTCCTCGAAGGAGAGGTCGTCGTACGGGCAGTACAGGTGCTCCGAGAACATCCGCTCGCGCTCGGGGTCGTCCTCGGGGAGGTCGACGAAGTCGAGCACGACCATGCCGCCGGACAGCCCGAGGGCGGTCTCGACGGAGTCGGTGAGGCGGCGCTTGGCGCTGTCCTTCACGGTGAGGCGGTCGACGACCACCTCGATGGTGTGCTTCTCCTGCTTCTTCAGGGTGGGCGGGTCGGACAGCTGGATGGTCGCGCCGTCCACCCGGGCGCGGGAGTAGCCCTTGGTCTGCAGGTCGGAGAAGAGGTCGACGAACTCGCCCTTGCGCTCCCGCACCAGCGGCGACAGCACCTGGAAGCGGCTGCCCTCCGGGAGCTCCAGCACCCGGTCCACGATGGCCTGCGGCGACTGGCGGGAGATCGGGCGTCCGCACTCGGGGCAGTGCGGCTTGCCGATGCGCGCGAAGAGCAGACGGAGGTAGTCGTAGACCTCGGTGATGGTGCCGACGGTCGAGCGCGGGTTGCGCGAGGTCGACTTCTGGTCGATGGAGACGGCCGGGGAGAGGCCCTCGATGAAGTCGACGTCGGGCTTGTCCATCTGGCCGAGGAACTGCCGGGCGTACGAGGAGAGCGACTCCACGTAACGCCGCTGCCCCTCGGCGAAGATGGTGTCGAAGGCCAGCGAGGACTTGCCCGACCCCGACAGGCCCGTGAAGACGATGAGCGAGTCGCGCGGGAGGTCGAGCGAGACGTTCTTGAGGTTGTGCTCGCGCGCTCCACGGACGATGAGACGGTCGGCCACGCCGGTCCGCACCTTTCTTGAGAGAAGTGACAGGGGCGGGGCCCCCGTCTTCCTCAGACTAGGGGGAGCCACTGACAACGCCGGTCGGATTCACGGTGGACAACAATCCCCGGCCTTCCAGCATGCCCGACGCCACGTCCGACCTTATAGCACGTGCATTCGAATCATGGCCGGTTGTCGCCACCTTCACCCGAAGGTGTGGCGCGACTAATGTCAGCACCATGAATGATCACGCCGATGACCTGGCCTCTGTACGAGCCGCCACCGAACGGCTGCTCACCGCCGTCGCCGCGCTGGACGACACGGCTGTGACCCAGTCGTCGCGCCTGCCGGGCTGGACCCGCGGCCACGTGCTGGCCCATCTCGCGCGCAACGCGGACGCCCTGGTGAACGTCATGGAGGGCCGCCCCATGTACGTCTCCGCCGAGGCGCGGGAGGCCGACATCGAACGGGACGCCCCGCGTCCGCTCGCCGACCAGCTCGCCGACCTGCGCGAGAGCGCGGCCAGCTTCGACGCGGTGTGCGCCGCCGAGTCGGACTGGACGCGCACGGTGGAGCTGCGCAACGGCGTCACCGACCGGGCCGGCCGGGTGCCGTTCCGGCGCTGGGCCGAGGTCGCGCTGCACCACGTGGACCTCGGGATCGGCCACGAGCTGGAGGACCTGCCCGCGGAGTTCGCGGAGCGGGAGATCGACTTCCTGGCGGAGCGGTTCACCGGGCACCGCGACGTGCCCGCCACCCGGATCGGCACCGCGGACGGCCGCTCCTGGACGACCGGCGGGGCGGGGGACGTCCCGGTCGTCGTGCAGGGGAGCCCCGCCGACCTGCTGGGCTGGCTCGCGGGCCGCCGCGACGGCTCCGGCCTGACCGTGAAGAACGGCGCGCTGCCGGCCCTGCCCCCGCTGTGACCGGAGCATGATCGGGCCTGCGCCCCCGCACGGGGAGAACCGCGCCGGTCGCCCCCGCGCGGGGCTGCCCGCGCGGGGGCGACCGGGCGGGCCGTCCGCTATAGGCTGACGGCCATGACGTACAGCGGTCGGGTGACGGTCGGCGGTCCGGCCGACGTGCACGAACTCAAGGACCTGATGATCACCAAGGTCGCGGTCGGTCCCCTGGAGAACAACGCGTACCTGCTGCGGTGCCGGGCCACCGACGAACAGCTGCTGATCGACGCGGCGGACGACGCGCGGACCCTGCTCGGCACCATCGGCGACGACGGCATCGCCGCGGTCGTCACCACCCACCGGCACGGGGACCACTGGCAGGCGCTCGCCGAGGTCGTGGCCGCCACCGGCGCCCGCACCCTGGCCGGCCGGTACGACGCCGAGGGCATCCCGGTGCCCACCGACGTGCTGCTCGACGACGGCGACACGGTCCGGGTCGGGCAGGTGGAACTCACCGCCCGGCACCTCGTCGGCCACACGCCGGGCTCCGTCGCCCTCGTCTACGACGACCCGCACGGGCACCCGCACGTGTTCACCGGGGACTGCCTGTTCCCGGGCGGGGTCGGCAACACCCACCAGGACCCGGAGGCGTTCGCCTCCCTGATCCACGACGTCGAGACCAAGATCTTCGACGTGCTCCCGGACGAGACCTGGGTCTACCCCGGCCACGGGAACGACACCACCCTGGGCGCCGAGCGCCCGCACCTGCCGGAGTGGCGCGCGCGGGGCTGGTGACCCCCGCGGGGCTGGTGACCCCCGTCCTGGACGGGCAGCCCATCGCTGCCCCCGCGCGTCGAGGCACGGCCGGAGCGTCGGCCACCGAGGCGCGGCGCACACCTGGTGTGAACCGTTCGCACGATGTCACGCCCCGCGCACGCTCCCGGCGCGTGGCATAGCGCAGTCAACTGGTGACGTTCCGCTCGGGAGGCCGGCTTCCCGGCGGTCGGGCCGCCGGTCCTCATCCCCGCCCTCGGCCGGCGGCTCCGGGCGGGATCACCGGACGGTCCACCGCCGGGAAGCATGCCGGGCGGCCGGGACGCGGGGCCGCGTTGCGGACGTGAGGCGTCCGCGCCTCCCGGCCTTCGAGCCTGAGGGATACGAGTTCGGTGGCCGAGCCCCTCCTCCGCACACGGCCCCTCGTCCACCGCATCGGTCACGTCTCGGCGCGTGCCGGGCCGGCCAGGGCGGCGATCCGCTCGACGGCGAACACGTACCCCTGCGTCCCGCACCCGACGATGACCCCGTCGGCCCGCAGCGAGACGTAGGAGTGGTGCCGGAACGACTCGCGCTGGTGGATGTTGGAGATGTGGACCTCCACCACCGGCAGGCCGTCACAGGCGTTGAGGGCGTCCAGGATCGCGACCGAGGTGTGCGAGTAGGCGCCGGGGTTGATGACGATCCCGCAGTGGTTCAGCCGGGCCTCCTGAATCCAGTCCACCAGCGCGCCCTCGTGGTTGGACTGCCGCAGGTCCACGGTGCCGCCGTGCGCGGCCGCCGCCTCGGCGCACCGGGCCTCGACGTCGGCGAGCGTGTCGGACCCGTAGATCTCCGGCTGCCGCTGCCCGAGCAGGTTCAGGGTGGGGCCGTTGAGAATCATGATCGGGGCGTTGGCGAGGGTGCGGGGCACGGTTCCTCCGGTCCGTTCGGCGTACGGGCGGGCGGACCCGCCGGGGCCGCCGCTGGGACCCGGTCTATCACGGTGCGCGGCGGACCGGACCGGTCCGGCGCTCACCCCCGATCGACGCCGGGTACCCGCCGGAACCCGCGCCGGGCGACCGTGTCCCGTGCTGTCGCCCTCCTCGGGCCTCGCCGGGGTGTTCCCGCTCCGGTTCGAACTGGGCCTGCGGTGGCTGCGCGCACCGTCTGCGCCGGCCCAGCGGCCACCGGGGTGCTGCGAGGCGACGGGCGCTACGGGTTGAGCGCCAGCTCCATGTAGGCGGCGAACAGCACCAGGTGGACGCCGCCCTGCAGGGGGGTGGCCCGCCCCGGGACCACGGTGAGCGCGCTCACCACGACGGTCAGGGCGAGGAGCACCATGTGCGTGCTGCCGAGTCCGAGGACCAGCGGCCCGGAGAGCCACAGCGAGGCGAGGGCGACTGCCGGGATGGTCAGGCCGATGCTCGCCATGGCCGAGCCGAGCGCCAGGTTCATGCTGGTCTGCACGCGGTCGCGACGCGCGGCGCGGACCGCGGCGATGGTCTCGGGCAGCAGCACCAGCAGGGCGATGATCACACCGACGACGGCGTGATGGAGCCCGGCGGCCTCCACCCCGGACTCGATGGTCGGTGACACTCCTTTGGCGAGGCCGACCACTCCGACCAGGGCGAGTGCCAGCATGCCGAGGCTGATCAGGGCCGTGCGGTTCGACGGGGCCTCGGCGTGCTCCTCGCCCGAGATGACCTCGCCCTGCCGGGTGAGGGGCAGGAAGTAGTCCCGGTGTCTGATGGTCTGGGTGGCGACGAACAGGCCGTAGAGGACCAGTGAGGAGATGGCGGCGAAGGTCAGCTGGACCGGGGAGAACTCGGGGCCGGGCTGGCTCGTGGTGAACGTCGGCAGCACCAGGCTGAGGGTCGCCAGGGTGGCGACCGTGGCGAGGGCGGCTCCGGTGCCCTCCGAGTTGAACACCGCCGTGCCGTGGCGCAGCGAACCCACCAGGAGACTGAGTCCCATGATGCCGTTGCAGGTGATCATCACGGCGGCGAAGACGGTGTCCCGGGCGAGCGTGGCGCTCTTGTCGCCGCCGTCGAGCATCAGGGTGACGATCAGGGCCACCTCGATGACGGTGACGGCGACGGCCAGGACCAGGGAGCCGAACGGTTCGCCGACCCGGTGGGCGACGACCTCCGCGTGGTGCACCGCCGCCAGGACGGAGCCCGCGAGGACGGCGGTCGCCACGCCCACGACGAAACCGGGCAGGTCGCGTCCCCAGGTGAGGACGAGCAGGACGGCCGCCAGCGCCGGTACCAGGATCGTCCACCGTGACGCGAGCGACCTGATCCGAGCGCTCATGCGGCGATCGTCGCAGACCTCCGGACCCGTCGCACTCCGGTCACCGGCGCCCGGAGCACCCGTCCGTTCCACCGTCCTGGTCGCCTCGGGGTCCGTCATGAGTGCGCATGGCCTCCTGTACATGTCGGGGTCGGTCGGTTCCGGGGCGCCGCCCGGGGCGGGGCGGCGCCGGTGATGCGCGGTGGGTCGGCCGTGGGGGCCGGGCCGGTGGACGGCTCGACGCCGGGAGCGGTGGCCGGCGCGTCGCGGCCCGCCGCTCCCGGCGTGGTGCCCGTGCGGTCAGGCGCCGACGCTGTCCTTGTCGCCGCTGCCGGTGTCGCCGCTACCGTCCTTCGCCGCTCCGGCTTCCGCCAGCTTGCGGGAGGCCCGGAGGCTGGTGATCGTCGTGATCACCAGGACGGAGCAGATGACGCCCAGGGAGACCGGGATGCTGATCTCCGGCACGTGGACCCCGGACTCGTGCAGCGCGTGCAGCACCAGCTTCACACCGATGAAGCCGAGGATGACGGACAGGCCGTACGAGAGGTGGACCAGCTTCTTCAGCAGGCCGCCGATCAGGAAGTACAGCTGGCGCAGACCCATGAGGGCGAACGCGTTCGCCGTGAACACGATGTACGGGTCCTGGGTGAGGCCGAAGATCGCGGGGATCGAGTCGAGCGCGAACAGCACGTCCGTGGTGCCGATGGCGAGCATGACGACCAGCATCGGCGTCATGATCCGCTTGCCGTTCTGCTCGATCCACAGCTTGGTGCCGTGGTAGCGGTCGGCGACTCCGAAGCGCCGCTCGGCCGCCTTGAGCAGCTTGTTCTCCTCGAACTCCTCGTCCTCCTGGTCGGCGCGGGCCTCCTGGATGAGCTTCCAGGCCGTCCAGATGAGGAAGGCACCGAAGATGTAGAAGACCCAGGAGAAGCTGGCCAGGATCGCCGCGCCGGCGGCGATGAAGATCGCCCGCAGGACCAGGGCGATGAGGACGCCGACGAGGAGCACCCGCTGCTGGTACTGCGAGGGCACCGCGAACTTCGCCATGATCAGGACGAAGACGAAGAGGTTGTCGACGCTCAGCGACTTCTCGGTGATGAAGCCGGCGAAGAACTCGCCGGCGGGCTGTCCGCCGCCGAAGATCAGCAGGCCGATGCCGAAGAGCACGGCCAGGACGATCCAGACGACCGTCCAGATACCGGCTTCCTTGATGGACACGTCGTGCGGTTTGCGGCCGATGAAGAAGTCGACCGAGATCAGGGCCGCCAGGCCCACGATCGTCAGGACCCACAGGGTCAGGGAAACATCCACTGCGCCTCCGGCAGATACGGTCACGGCAAAAGTCAGCGTCGTCGCTGCCGGAGGTCTCTTCCACCCAGGACTCCGGCGCTTCCCACAGCGCTTGATGAGTCCCGGGCCGACGCCCCGGGATCTGGCCTGATCCGTACTGACGGGGTCACCGCACAGATGGGGAGTACTCCCCTCCGTGCGGTGAACAGTACCCGCATCACCAAGGATTGGTAAAGAGCTGGGTAAAAGGAAAACCAAAGGGGCAGGTCAGGACTTATGTGGCGCTGGTCACAGCCGCTTCGTGGGGCTCACCGGTCGCTCACCGGTTCCAGGCGCGCCGGGCCTCGGACACGCGGGTGAGCACCTGATCGAGCACCGCGCTGCCGGGCGGCACCACCGGCGGCTCGTAGGTCCAGGCGTGCCCGACCCACGGGTCGGCGAGGTGGTCGTCGGCCACCGGCGTCAGCCGCAGCAGCCCGCGCCACAGCGGGTCGAGCAGCGGTCCGTACGCGGCGGCGTCCTCCCGGTCGGCCACCATCATCAGGTGGACGCCCACGGCGGGGCCCTCGTCGGCGAGGTACCGCAGCTGGTTGACGGCCCGGTCGTCGAAGCCGTGCGGGAAGTCGTTGACGATCAGCAGGTGCTGGGAGGTGTCGAAGTCGGGCGGCAGCGCGTCGGGGGCGCCCGCGCGCAGCGCCATCTGCACCAGGTCGACCCGCTGGGTGAGCCTGCCCAGCACGTCCGTCACACCGGCGGCGCCCCGCGCCGGCGGAGCGGCGAGCGCACCGGACCGGGTGAGAGGGGCGAGGGCCTGCGCGCCGGAACCGGCCGGGTCGACGACGTGCACCGTGAACTCGCCCGCCGGATACACGGCGAGCAGCCGGGCCGCGTGCGCCACGGCCGTCTCCAGGGCGAGGCGCCGCAGGTCGTACGCGTCGGTGAAGGACTCGTCGAGCCGGCCGGCGCGTCCGCTGTCGATCCACAGGCCGCGTTCCAGGGGCAGCCGGAGCAGCATCGGGATGCGCACCCGGTCGGCCTCCGGGAGGTGGAGGTCGCCCAGGCGCAGGGCCATGGGGATCTCCATCGGCACCCGGTAGGCGTGCCAGACGGGACTGTCCCAGCGCGCGAAGGCCGGCGGCAGCGCCGGTTCGACGACCTCGGCCTCGGCGATCAGCTGGGCGAGGTCCCGGTCGAGGACCTCACGGGCCTGGTCGACGAGCTGGTCCCGGCGGGCCTGGGCCGCCTCGCGGGCGGCGTCGGCCTGGCCGCCGATCCGGCTGCGCGGGTCGGACAGGACCTGTTCCAGCTCCTTGTCCCTGCGCGACTCGGCGAAGTCGACCGCGCTGCGGTAGGCGGCGGTGGTGCGGGCCAGGTCCTCGAACATGCCCCAGACCTGGTTGTAGAGCCGCTCGTCCAGGGACCAGCCGGTCGCGTCGCCGGCCACCGGAGGGGCCGGCTCGCCGGGCCGGGACGGCGGGGCGGCGGGAGGCGGCGGGGGCGGGGCGGTGTGCTGCCGGCGCGGGTGGCGGTAGTCGACGGGCCCGCCCGCCGGGGACGGGTCGGCCGGGTCGGCCGCGCTCCCGTGGGCGGGCCGCGGCTCGGGCCGGCCCGGCTGCGGCCGGTCCCCGTGGGACGGCCCGGCCGGGCCGGGGGCGCCCGGGGAGGCCGAACCGCTCTGGTCGGCACCGAGGGCCGGGGCGGTGGCCTGGCGGGAACGGTCGCCCTCCGGAGTGCGGGGCGGCGGGGCCTGCACGGAGCGGGCGAGCCCCTGGGCGATGGCCCCGTGCACCTCGGACGCCAGGCGCTGCGCCTCGGCCAGGTCCTGGTCGGCGAGGAGTTCGGCGAGTCCGCCGGCGTATCCCTGGCCGATGGCGCGCACCTTCCAGGCGCCCTGCCGCCGGTAGAGCTCCAGGGCGATGACGGCGGACTCGCTGTCCAGGCCGGTGACGGTGTAGCTGGCGAGCTCGGTGCCGTCCAGGCCCGTGACGGCGACGAAGGGGGCCGCCACGGTGCCGAACCGGGCCGGGCCCGGTCCGCCGCCCGCGGCCGGCAGGGAGAGCAGCACGCTGACGCGGTGCACGGCGTCCGGCAGGGCGTCCAGGTCGACCGCCAGACGGTGGTCGGCGGCGGCCTGCCGGGACACTTCGAGGCCGGGCCGGGTGGGCGCGCCCGGGTGGGCGACCCAGTCCGCGCCGTGGATGCGTCCGTTCTCGTCGCCCAGCGCGGCCGCGGCCACGACCGGTGTGCCGGCCGAGATCCGGACCTCCAGACGGGACCGGGACAGCGGATGGTTCTGTCCCCGCACCAGCTCGGCCGTCATCGCCCTCGTCCCCCTGTGTCGCGTGTGTGGTGTGGTCCCGCCCCCGGATTTCCGGAGCCTGGAGGGCCCTACAGGACCGGCAGGATCGCCGGCATCAGGTCCTGGAAGGTGCGGCCGTTGGCCGGGTTGCCGAGGGCCGTCATCGTCCAGCCGCTGCCCGAGCGGTGCACCTTGGCCATGATCTGGGCGGTGTAGGCGCCGCCACCGGCCAGCGTGTAGCGGGCCAGCTCCTGGCCGTTGGTCTCGTCGACCAGGCGGCAGAAGGCGTTCTGCACCTCCTGGAAGGTCTGGCCGGTGAAGGAGTTCACCGTGAAGACGATCTGGTCGATGTGGACCGGGACCCGGGACAGGTCGACGAGGATGGCCTCGTCGTCGCCGCCCTGGCCGACGCCGCCGACGAGGTTGTCGCCGGTGTGGCGCACCGAGCCGTCGTCGCTGACGAGGTGGCGGAAGAAGACGACGTCGACGGGCTGCTTGTCCGCGAACAGGACGGCGGAGGCGTCCAGGTCGATCTCCCGGGTGCGGGAGCCGAAGAGGCCCCGACGGGGAGCCGCCTGCCACCCGAGACCCATGCGCACCGCGCTCAGGCTGCCGCCGTCGTCCTTCTGCAGACTGATGGCCTGACCCTTGGTCATGTTGACGGTCACGCGCTGATTCCCCTCTCGGATGTCCCCTGTTGCCGCGAGCACCGCGGTTGACGAGAACCCTACGCAGGGGCACTGACAGCGACGCACCCTGGCCCGCACTTTGTGTCGGTCTTGCAACACAGCCCGTCCCCGCCCCCGGGCGGGCGGCACGGCGCGGGGCGCCGGCCGCGCGCCCGGGGGCGGGCCGACGCCGTCAGGGGGCCGTCACGGGCCTCAGCGGGCCGTCAGGACAGGCCCACCTCGCGCATCTGGCGCAGTTCCTTCTTCATCTCGGAGACCTCGTCGCGCAGCCGGGCCGCGATCTCGAACTGGAGTTCCGCGGCGGCGGCGCGCATCCGCGTGGTGAGCTCCTCGATCTGCTCCGCGAGCTCGGCGGCGGGACGGTCCGTCGGCACGCTCGCCCCGGCCTTGCCCCGGGCCGTCCTCGCACCGTTGGCCGCCGCGCCGCCGAGGGCGGGTACGGGGGCCTTGGTGCCGCCGCCGTCCTTGCGCTGCTTGCGGTACCCGGTGCCGAGCAGCTGCTCGGTGTCGACGTCCTCGCGGGCGATCTGGGCGACGATGTCGTTGATCTTCTTGCGGAGCGGCTGGGGGTCGATGCCGTTCTCCTGGTTGTACGCGATCTGCTTTTCCCGGCGGCGGTTGGTCTCGTCGATGGCCTTCTCCATCGCCGGGGTGATCTTGTCGGCGTACATGTGGACCTGTCCGGAGACGTTGCGCGCGGCCCGGCCGATGGTCTGGATCAGGGACGTGCCGGAGCGCAGGAAGCCCTCCTTGTCGGCGTCCAGGATCGCCACCAGGGACACCTCGGGCAGGTCGAGGCCCTCACGGAGCAGGTTGATGCCGACGAGCACGTCGTACTCGCCGCTGCGCAGCTCCCGCAGCAGTTCCACGCGGCGCAGGGTGTCGACGTCACTGTGCAGGTAGCGGACCTGGATGCCGAGCTCCAGGAAGTAGTCGGTGAGGTCCTCGGCCATCTTCTTGGTGAGCGTGGTGACCAGGACGCGTTCGTCCTTCTCGACGCGGGTGCGGATCTCGTGCACCAGGTCGTCGATCTGGCCCTCGGTGGACTTGACGACGACTTCCGGGTCGACGAGGCCGGTGGGACGGATGATCTGTTCGACGACGCCGTCCGAGCGGGACAGCTCGTACTGCCCGGGGGTGGCCGACAGGTAGACGGTCTGGCCGATGCGCTCCTGGAACTCCTCCCACTTCAGAGGCCGGTTGTCCAGGGCGGAGGGCAGCCGGAAACCGTGGTCGACGAGGGTCCGCTTACGGGAGGCGTCGCCCTCGTACATGGCGCCGATCTGCGGGACCGTGACGTGCGACTCGTCGATGACCAGCAGGAAGTCGTCCGGGAAGTAGTCCAGCAGGGTGTTGGGCGGGGAGCCGGGCAGGCGGCCGTCGAAGTGCATCGAGTAGTTCTCGACGCCGGAGCAGGTGCCGATCTGGCGGAGCATCTCCAGGTCGTAGGTGGTGCGCATGCGCAGCCGCTGCGCCTCCAGCAGTTTGCCCTGGCGCTCCAGCTCGGTGAGGCGCTCGGCCAGCTCCTTCTCGATGTCGTTGACCGCGCGCTCCATGCGCTCCGGGCCCGCGACGTAGTGGGAGGCCGGGAAGACGTACAGCTGCTGGTCGTCGCTGACGATCTCGCCGGTGACGGGATGCAGGGTGGACAGCGCCTCGATCTCGTCGCCGAACATCTCGATGCGGACGGCGAGCTCCTCGTACACCGGGAAGATCTCGATGGTGTCGCCGCGGACGCGGAAGGTGCCGCGGCTGAAGGCCATGTCGTTGCGCGTGTACTGGATGTCGACGAAGCGGCGCAGCAGCTGGTCCCGGTCGATCTCCTCGCCGACCCGCAGCGGGACCATGCGGTCCACGTACTCCTGGGGCGTGCCCAGGCCGTAGATGCAGGACACGGAGGCGACCACGACCACGTCACGGCGGGTGAGCAGGGAGTTGGTCGCGGAGTGCCGCAGCCGCTCCACCTCCTCGTTGATCGAGGAGTCCTTCTCGATGTAGGTGTCCGACTGCGGGACGTACGCCTCGGGCTGGTAGTAGTCGTAGTACGAGACGAAGTACTCGACCGCGTTGTTCGGCAGGAGCTCGCGGAACTCGTTGGCCAGCTGGGCGGCCAGCGTCTTGTTCGGCGCCATCACCAGGGTGGGACGCTGGAGCTTCTCGATCATCCACGCGGTGGTGGCGGACTTGCCGGTGCCGGTCGCGCCCAGCAGGACGACATCCTTCTCGCCGCCTTGGATGCGCCGGGCGAGGTCGGCGATGGCCGCAGGCTGGTCGCCGTTCGGCTGGTAGGGGCTGACGACCTCGAAGGGCGCCACCGTGCGTTCGATGTGGGAAACGGGCCGCATGCCATCAACGGTACGACCCGTCACTGACAACGGGTCCCGGCAACGGTCCCGGCCGGCGTTCCCACGCGGTCGCCCGCCGCCGGTCAGCGCTTCTGCGGGGTGCGGTGCCGGTGCTCGACGGGCCCGCGGGCGCGCGGCCGGGGGCGCGCCGGGGAGTGGCGCAGGTCCGGGTGGGCCGGGATGCCGGGCCGGCGCTCGCGCACCGGGGCGGGGCCGCCGGTGATCACCAGCGGATCGAAGATCACCAGCAGGCCGAGCAGGACCAGGAACGCCAGCGGCCCGATCAGCATGGGGCCCAGCAGGGTGGCCGCGGTCTCGCCGGTGGCGGGGGCGGTGGCGCCGTGGACGTGGACCTCCAGGGCGGCCATGCCGGTGTAGTGCATCCCGGTGACGGCGAGGCCCATCACGAGGGAGGCGCCGACGCTCCACCGCAGACCCTTGACCTGTCCGGCCGCCCAGAGGGCGGCGGTGGCGGCGGCCATGGCGATGACCACGGACACGGCGACGAGGAGGGTGTCGTACTCCAGCGCCCCGTCGAGGTGCATGCTCGCCATGCCCAGGTAGTGCATGGAGGCGATGCCCAGCCCGGTGATGGTGCCGCCGGTGAACAGGGCGGTGCCGGCCGCTCCCCGGTAGCCGACGATGAAGGTGCCGATGCCGACCATGACGACGGCGACGGCGAGGCTCGCGAAGGTCGTCGGCACGTCGTAGCGGATCGGGGTGCCCTCGATGGTGAAGCCCATCATGGCGATGAAGTGCATGGTCCAGATGCCCGAACCGATGGCCGCCGAGCCGAGCGCCAGCCAGGCCGCGCGCCGGGACCGGGACGCGGTCAGGGACCGGGTCGTGCAGCGCAGTCCCAGGGCGCCGCCGAGGCAGGCCATGAGGTAGGCCACGAGCGGTGTGACCAGGCCGTAGCTGAAACCGTCGACGGTGCCTTGCATGCGCGGTGCCCTTCCCGCCGTTGTTTCGCCCTGGAACTCCCGATACGACCCCCGTCCCAGGACCGCACCGGCGGCCAGGGTAGACGCAGAGAGTATGACCGCCACCGGAATGGTCGAACGACTTTCCGGCAAAGAAACACGCCCTCACCCCAGTTGTGAGCCAGTGGTGTGCGGAGTTGGGGAAGTCGCGTTCATTCTGTGGCCATCCTGCGCCCCTTTCACGTTGACCGACCGATGTCACAGTTGAACGGTCCGTGATGTCCGGATTACCGCACGTGAGGAGTACGCATGCACGCGCGTTCCGTCACCGCATCGATCACCGCACTCCTGGGGGCCGCCGCCCTCCTGTTCCCCATGTCCCCGGCCGGTGCCGCCGACACGGGCGGCACACCGCTGGTCGTCGCCCATCGGGGCGGCTCCGGTTACGCGCCGGAGAACACGCTGGCGGCCGTCGACCGGGCGGCGGCGCTGGGCTTCGAGTGGGTGGAGAACGACGTACAGCGCACCAAGGACGGCACGCTGGTGGTCGTCCACGACGACAACCTGCGGCGCACCACCGATGCCGAGGAGGTCTTCCCGGGCCGGTCGCCGTGGAAGGTGAAGGACTTCACCGCCGCGGAGATCGCCCGACTGGACGCGGGCAGCTGGTTCTCGCCGTCCTTCCGGGGCACGCGCGTTCCGACGCTGGAGCAGTTCGTTCGCCGGGTGGAGCGGCACGGCCAGAAGCTGCTGCTGGAGATCAAGAACCCCGAGCTGTACCCCGGCATCGAGCGGGACACCCTGAAGGTCCTCGCCAACGAGGGCTGGCTGGACCGCCGGCACGTCGGGGACCGGCTGGTCGTGCAGAGCTTCAGCGCGGCCAGCGTGCGCACCGTCCACGAGCTGAAGCCCGCGGTCCGGACGGGACTGCTCGGGAAGCCCCCGGTGGGCGACCTGCCCGGCTACGCGGCCTTCGCCGACCAGATCAACCCGTCGTACACGTCCCTGACGAGCGGCTACGTCGCCGCCGTGCAGTCCTTCCGGGGACCGCACGGCTCGCCGCTCGAGGTGCAGACCTGGACCGTGAACGACGCCGCCGCCGCACGGCGGGTGGCCGGCTACGGCGTCGACGGCATCATCAGCAACGTCCCGGACGTGGTGCGGGACGCGGTGGGCTGACCCGGACGCGGTGGGCTGACCCGGACGTGGTGGGCTGACCCGGACGTGGTGGGCTGACCCGGACGCGGTCCCGGCCGGGCACCCTCGCGGCCGTGGCCGCCGCCCGGGGGTGCCCGGCGGGTCCCCGGCGGGTCCCCTGCGGGCCGGGGGTGCCCGGCGGGTCCCCTGCGCCACCGGGTTGTCGGTGGCGGGCCGTACCGTGGGCGCATGAGCAGTCACGGGCAGGACGGGCAGCGCGACGGCGCACCGGTGTGGGCCGTCGTGGAGACGGACATCGGCCCGCTGATGCTGGCCGCCACCGGGGCGGGCCTGGTCAACGTCGTGTTCCACGCCACGGCCGCGGTGCGCGACCGCGCGCTGGAGCGGCTGACCGAACGGCTCGGCGCCGCCCCGGTCGAGGATCCCGCCGCTCCCCTGCTCGCCGAGGCGATACGCCAGGTCCAGGCGTATCTGGCGGGTGAGCGGCACACCTTCGACGTGCCGCTTGACTGGTCGCTGATATCGGGCTTCAACCGGGCGGTCCTGCGCGAGCTCGCCACCGGGGTGCCCTTCGGCGAGGTGGTCGGCTACGGCGACCTGGCACGGCGGGTCGGCCGGCCCGGCGGTGCCCAGGCCGTGGGCATGGCGATGGGGGCCAATCCGCTGCCGGTCGTCGTGCCCTGCCACCGCGTGGTGGAGAGCGACGGCGGGATCGGCGGCTTCGGGGGCGGGCTGGAGACCAAGCGGCGGCTGCTCGCCCTGGAGGGTGTCCTGCCCGAGCCGTTGTTCTGACCGGGACCGCCTCGGCGGGCGGGGCTGGCCGGAGGCGACCGGGGTCGGGCGTGGGCAGCCGGGAACGGAGCGGGGTCGGGCCCGTTCAGGAGGCCGGACCCGTTCAGGCGAGGCCAGCCCCGTTCAGGCGGGTTCCGGTTCAGTCGTAGTGGCGTGCTTCGAACACGTTGCCGTCGGGGTCGCGGAAGTAGAAGCTGCGCTTGGCCGGGCCGCGCGCCCCGAAGGAGTCATGGGAGAAGTCCGTCAGCGGCACCGAGCGTTCCACGAGCCGGTCCCGGAGCGCGTCGAAGTCCGTGGCGGGCAGCGACAGGCAGACGTGGTTGACGGGGTGCCCCGAACTGTCGGCGGCCCCGGGCAGCATGGTCATGCGCCGGGCCGTCTCCGTCGGCATCAGGTCGATGATCGTGTCGTCGTTGACCCGGACCGACGGGAAGGGGGCCGCTCCCGCGGAGAACTCGGCGAGCCGGACCGGTTCGAGACCGACCGCCTCGGCGTAGAAGTGTGCGGCGGCGACGGGATCGCGCACCCAGAGGACGACGTGGTCGAGGCGTGCCGTGTGATCCGTCATGTGTCCCAGGCTGCGGGACCACCGCGCCGACGTGCAAGGGGTTTGCCCGGGCGCGCGGGTCGCCAGGGATGAGGAAGGAGCGGCTGACGGGAGGCGGACACGTGGTGCTGAGGGTGTCGGAAGAGGTGCGGGAGGCGCTCGCCGCTGACCGGCCCGTGGTGGCGCTGGAGTCCACGATCATCGCGCACGGGCTGCCACGGCCCCGGAACCTCCGGGTGGCCCTGGAGCTGGAAGCGGTCGTGCGGGAGGAGGGCGCCGTGCCCGCGACGATCGCGGTGCTGGACGGCGTGCCCCGGGTCGGCCTGGACGAGGAGCAGCTGGAACGGGTCGCCAACGAGGACGGGATACGCAAGCTGGGCCACCGCGACCTGCCGCTCGCGGTCGCGACGGGGACGAGCGGTGCCACCACCGTCTCGGCCACCGCCCTGCTGGCGGAACGGGCGGGCGTCCGGGTGTTCGCGACGGGCGGCCTGGGCGGGGTGCACCGGGAGTGGACGGTGACCCAGGACGAGTCGGCCGACCTGGGGCTGCTGGCCCGGACGCGGATCACGGTGGTCTGCGCGGGCGTCAAGTCGATCCTCGACGTGCCGGCGACGTTGCAGCGCCTGGAGACCCTGGGCGTGGCGGTGGCCGGGTACGGCACGGACCGGTTCCCCGGCTTCTACCTGTCCGACTCGGGTCACCCCGTGGACTGGCGGCTGGACTCCCCCGGGCAGGTGGCCGACGTCATGCGGGCCCAGGACGCGCTCGGCGGCCCCCCGTCGGCGCTGATCGTGGCCAACCCCGTGCCCGAGGACCAGCAGCTGGACCCCGCGGTGCACGCGCGGGTGCTCGACGAGGCGCTGCGCGCGTGCGCGGAGGCGGGCGTCACCGGCCAGGGCGTCACGCCGTTCCTGCTGGACCATCTCGTCCGGCACACCGACGGCGCCTCCCTGGCCGCCAACCTGGCGGCGGTGCGGGGCAACGTGCGGCTGGCGGCCCGCGTCGCGGCGGCGCGGGCCGGGGCGTGAGCGGGGCTCCCGGGCGTAGGGAGGAGCGCACGGAAGGGCGTACGGAAGGGCGGCCCGCGGGTGGGGGCGGGCTGCTGGTCGTCGGTGACGTCGTCACGGACGTGGTCGCCCGGCACCGTGGACCCCTCGCCTCCGGGACGGACACGGTGGCGGCGATCCGCCGGCTGCCCGGCGGCGCCGGGGCCAACGTGGCGTGCTGGGCCGCCCGGGCGGGCGGTGTGACGGTGCGGCTGCTCGGACGGGTGGGCGCCGACTCGGCGGACTGGCACGCGCGGGAACTCGCCGTGCACGGGGTGAGCCCGCTGCTGGTCGTCGACGACACGGCCCCCACCGGGACGGTGATCTGTCTCGTCGACGGGGAGGCCGGAGGCGAGCGGACCTTCCTGACGGACAGCGGGGCGTCCCTGCGGCTGGGGCCCGGCGACTGGTCCGAGGCGCTGCTGGACGGCGTGGCCCGGCTGCACCTGTCGGGCTACCTGCTGTTCTCCGACCCGGGCCGGGCCTTCGTTGCGGCGGCTCTCGCGTCAGCCCGGGCGCGTGGTGTGCCGGTGAGCGTGGACCCGGCGTCGGCGGGCTTCCTCGCCGACCTGGGCGCGGAACGGTTCCTGTCCCTCGTCGCCGGGGTGGACGTGCTGCTGCCCAGCCGGGACGAGGCCTGCCTGCTCACCGGCCTGCCGGACGCGGCCGACGCGGCGGCGGCACTGAGCCGGGACGTCCCGCTGGTCGTGCTGAAGCAGGGTGCGCACGGAGCACTGCTGGCCCGTTCCGGCGAGGTGTGCGCCCGGGTCCCCGCCGTCGCGGCCCCCGCACGGGACACCACGGGCGCGGGTGACGCCTTCACCGGTGCCTTCCTCGCGGCCCTGCTCAGGGGGGCCGACGTTTTGGACGGCGTCCGGCAGGGGTGCCGCGCGGGAGCGCACGCGGTGCAGGTGGTGGGCGGCCGCCCACCCCGGCCCCCGGAGGGCGGGACACCGCCGGCTCCCGGTACGCGCGCGTGACCCGAGCCCTGGTGCGTCCGCGTGGCCGACGGTTTCGGGGCGTCCGCGTGACCGATGGTTGGTTGTGGGTCCGCGTGACCGAGGGCTGGTTGTGCGTCGCCTTGAGATGGGGCGGGGCGAGGCGGGGTCTCGGGGGTGGCAGCAACGTCGGGAACGTTGGGTGATCCGTCCGGACCCGGCGCGGTCAGCCCTTGCGGCCCCAGGCCGTGATCAGCGGGGCGGTGGACAGGTCCAGGGTCCCCTCGGCCACGTTCGCCAGGTGGCGGTCGATGTCCTGGGCGGTGGCGATGCCGGCTCCGACGAGGCCGTCGCGCGCCAGTCGCATGGTCGCCGACTCCAGTGCGGCACAGGCCGGTTCGGCGAGCGGGAAGTAGGCGTCGGCCCGTACTCCGCCGAGGCCCGCCTCCCGCAGCAGCCGCGGGAGCCTGCGACCGTGGGCGAGGTCCGACCCCCGGTCGGCGAGGAGGCGGCGCAGGCCCTGGCGCAACCGGTTGGCGAGCTGCTGCTCGGGGCCGTGCTCGTCCGGGCACAGCAGGGGTTGCAGGGCGGGGTCGGTGTCCTCGACGATCAGACGCCCACCGGGTCGCAGCACGCGGACCATGAGACGGAGAATGCGGCCCTGGTCCGCCGCGCCGATGAACGGGAGCCGGGCGTGCACCAGGTCGAAGCCGCCCTCCACCGGAGGTTCCTCGGTACCGATGTCGTGGGCCCGCACCTCCACCGGCGGCCGGGCGGCCGAGGCCAGACGGGCCGGTTGGGTGGTCGTGGCGAGCACCCGGCCGGTGGGGCCCACCCGCCTGGCCAGCCACGACACCACGGATCCACCGGACGGGCCGACCTCCCAGCAGCGCCAGCCGGGGCCGACACCGACCGCCTCGAAGTGGCGGAAGGTGGTGGGGTCGAAGAGTGCGGCGAAGGCGTCGAGGTGTTCGGCCGCCTCGTCCGGCCGGTGGTCGAGCAGGTTCCCGTCGGATCGCATCATGCCGCGATCATCCCATTTGCGCGGCATGTTCCCGGTAGTGGACGCGGCGCACGCCCAGCGGACACCCGGTGGCCGGAGGGCCGCTCCGGTGCGGCGAGCCGACGGAACGGTGCGGCGAGCCCGACGGAGCGGTGCGGCGAGCCGACGGAACGGTGCGGTGGAGCCGGGGAAACGGTCCGGTGCGGCGAGCTGACAGCGACGGCCCGGTGCGCGGAGCCGACCGACGGAACGCCGAGCGGAGGGCAGGCCGGGGGGGGTCCGCGGCCGAGGGGCCCCGGCACTCCGTCGGGCCCGGCCCCGGTCTCCCGGGGGCTTCGTTCAGCGGCGGGCGTAGACCTGCTCGGCCCAGGTGGCGATCTGGTCGTCGGTCAGGTGCTGGGCGAGGTCGGCCTCGCTGATCATGCCGACCAAGCGCTTGTCCCGGATGACGGGCAGCCGGCGGATCCGGTGCTCCTGCATCTCCTGGAGGACCTCGCCTACATCGGCGTCCGCGTCGATCCAGCGGGGTGTGCCCTTGGCCATCTCCCCCGCGGTCACCCGGGACGGATCACGGCCCATGGCGACGCAGCCGACGACGATGTCGCGGTCGGTGAGGATGCCGCACAGCCGTTCGTTCTCGTCGCTGATCGGCAGTGCCCCGACGTTCAGTTCGCGCATCAACTGGGCCGCGCGGTCGAGGGTTTCGTGGGCGGGGATCCACTGGGCGCCGCGGTGCATGATGTCTCCGGCGGTGGTCATGAAGTACCTCCCGGTGCCGGACGGCCGGCGCGGCGCGGGGGCGCGCCGCGAGTCCCGACGCCCTTCATTCTGGTCGCGCGCTGCCCCGCCCGCATGCGGAGGCACCGGTCCGACGGGACGCCGTGCGGAGCTGCGGCTGGGCGCCTCGTGCCGGGTGCCGTGCGGCAGACCGGGCGTTCCGGCTCGGCCGCGACACGCCGGGTGCAGGGCGGTGCCGTGACGCGGACCGTAGGGCTCAGCCGCGCCAGGCCGGGCGGCGCGGGTCGTCGGCCCGGACCAGGACGTCGGCGGTGCCGGCGGGGTCGGTCTCCCGGGCGTAGCGCTCGAAGGCGGGGAGGGTCCAGTGTTCGGCCTCGGGGGTGCGACGGCGCAGGGCGCCCGGGGACAACTGGAGGTGGACGCCGAGGTCGAAGGGGAACCAGTGGCGCAGCAGGAAGGGCCCGTGCAGCAGGAGGATGCCGCCGGGCGGGAGGGACACGGCGGGGCTGCGGGTGGCCCGGTCGGTGACCGGGTCCCGCAGGTCGGGCAGGACCCGCCCGCTGCCGCCCGGATCGAGCGGGCCGAAGACCTCGCGCCACAGGGCCCCGGTGTCGTACCAGCCGTCGTAGTAGGTGTCGACGTCCTGATGGCCGTGCTCCAGCCGGACCGAGGCGGGACGCAGGAAACCCTCGGTCCCCACGACGAGCGAGGGGCGCCCTCGCAGCCGCAGGGCGTCAGCGATGTCCGCGGCGAGTTCTCCGGGGCGGGCGGCCGGGGCGCCGTCCAGGGCCACCCGCGGCCAGGGGCTGTCGTCGGCCGTCCGCAGATCCAGCAGACGGTCGGCGAGGCGGTCGCGGAGCCGGTCCCAGGTGATCGCTTCCAGTCGCACTCGGCCATGATGCGTCAGCGTTCGGGAGGGGCACGAATCCTGCCGAGCGCCCTCGACCGCACCCTCCTTCGCCCTGTCCTCGCCTTCACCCGCCCCTGTCCTGCCCGCACCGGCCCTCTCCCTGTCCTCGCCCCCGCCGGCCCTCTCCGGCCCTCTCCGGCCTGCGATCCGAGGCTCGGACGGCCGCGGACCCGCCGGGCGCCGTCACCGTGCCGGCCGTCGGCGCGGTCCCCTGCCGCAGGTCGCCCCCCGGGGAACCGCACGCCGCTGCCTCCGTCGCCCCGGAGAACCGCACGCCGCGTCCGCCTGCGCCGACCTTGGGCGGGCGGTCGGCGTGGACGATCGCGCATGCGCCTGCGCCGTCCGGCCATGGGCGGCGCCCGGGCGGGCCGGTTCACTGGAGGTGACGGCAGGCCGGGAGGGCGGCGCGCCCCCGCCGACGAGAAGGAGACGACGACGTGATCGAGGGACCGTACTTCGTGCTGACGGTGCTGGGGGCGCTGGGCACCGCCCTGGTGGCCGGGGTCTTCTTCGCCTTCTCGGCCTTCGTGATGAAAGGACTGACCGCCCTGCCGGCTGCGCAGGGGGTGGCCGCGATGCGGGCGGTCAACGTGGCCGCGGTGACGAAGGCGTTCATGCTGCTGTTCCTCGGCTCGGCGGTGCTGTCTGCGGTGATCGCCGTCGCGACGGTGGTGGTGTGGCCGCGGGACGGCGCCACGGAACTGCTGGTGGGCAGCGTGCTGCACCTCGGCGGCTCGTTCGGGGTGACGGCGGCGGCGAACGTGCCGCGCAACGAGGCGTTGGCCCGGCTCGACCCGGGGACCCCCGAGGCGGCCGCGTACTGGCCCGCCTACGTGCGGGAGTGGACCCGGTGGAACCACGTCCGCACGGCCGCCTCCGCCGGGGCCGCCCTGGCGTACGTACTGGCCCTCGCCTGAGGCGCCGACCGGTCGGGAGCGAGGATTCAAGGAACCGAGGAATCGAGGAACCGAACAGTCGAGGAGTCGAGGAGTCGAGGAAGGAGGAAAGGTGGCCCCCGGCGCAGGTCGGGTGGGTCCGGCGGCGCCCTGCGGTGGGACGAACCGGGACGTATCGTGGCCGGAAGAGTGCCGCCCGACGCCGTACGGCCTGCCCCGCCCACGCAAGGAACACGGCCATGGCCGATCCCAAGGGTTTCCTCACCACTCCCCGCCGGGAATGGCCGCGCAGGCCTGTCGAGGAGCGCGTCCACGACTGGGACGAGGTCCACGTACCCGGCTCGCTGCTGCCGTTGATCGCACCGCAGGCCGACCGTTGCATGGACTGCGGCGTTCCGTTCTGTCACGAGGCATGCCCGTTGGGCAACCTGATCCCCGAGTGGAACGACCTGGTCTCCCGCGAGGACTGGCGGGCGGCGGCGGACCGGCTGCACGCGACCAACAACTTCCCCGAGTTCACCGGCCGGTTGTGCCCGGCGCCCTGCGAGGCGGGATGCGTGCTCGCCATCAACCAGCCGGCGGTCACGATCAAGAACGTCGAGTGCGCCGTCGCCGACCGGGCCTTCGAGGAGGGGTTCGCCCCGCCCGCTCCTCCGGACCGTCTGTCGGGACGGACGGTGGCGGTGATCGGCTCGGGCCCCACCGGACTGGCGGCCGCCCAGCAGCTGACCCGGGCCGGGCACACGGTCGCCGTGTACGAGCGGGACGACCGGATCGGTGGGCTCATGCGCTACGGCATCCCCGCGTTCAAGATGGAGAAGCGGCACCTGGAACGGCGCATCGCGCAGATGCGTTCCGAGGGGACGAAGTTCCGCACCGGCACAGCGGTCGGCCGCGACCTGGACGCCGCCGCACTGCGGAGCCGCTACGACGCCGTGGTGATCGCCACCGGGGCGACGGCCTGGCGGGAACTGTCCGTCCCCGGACGCGAACTGACGGGCATTCACCAGGCGATGGAGTACCTGCCGTTGGCGAACCGGGTGTGCGAGGGCGACCTGGAGGTGTCCCCGCTGTCGGCTGCCGGGCGCCACGTCGTCATCGTCGGCGGCGGGGACACCGGCGCGGACTGCCTGGGCACCGCGTTGCGGGAGGGAGCGGCGTCGGTGACCCAGCTGGACATCTACGGCCGGCCCGGTGAGGAGCGGGACGAGGCCACCGAGCCCTGGCCCACCTACCCGAAGGTCTACCGGCTGTCCGCGGCCCACGAGGAGGCCCGCGACCTGGGGAGTGCTCCCGTGGCGGACGCCGACGCGCGGTTGTTCGCGGCGTCCACCCTGCGCTTCTCCGGTGACGCGGACGGGCGGGTGCGGTGGGCGCACCTGGTCGGCGTGGACGCGGTTCGTCGCCCCGTGGCCGGTACCGACCGGGCTCTCCCCGCCGACCTGGTCCTGCTCGCCCTGGGGTTCTCCGGGCCGGACCGGAGCGACGGTCTGCTCGCCCGGCTCGGTGTGGACGTGGAGCCGCGGGGCACGATCGCCCGGGACGCGGACTTCGCGACCAACGTGCCCGGGGTGTTCGCGGCCGGGGACGCCGCGCGCGGGCAGTCGCTGATCGTGTGGGCGATCGCGGAGGGCCGGGCGGTCGCGGCGGCCGTCGACCGCCACCTCACCGGGGGCACCTCCCGCCTCCCGGCGCCGATCGGGCCGTACGACCGGCCGATGACGGCGTGAGGGCGTGAGAACGTGAGGCCCCCGGCCCCGGTGACCGGGCGCGCCGCGCCCCGGACGTGCCGCGCCCCGAACCTGCCGTGACCCGCACGCGCCTCGCCCCGGACGCGCCGTGACCCGGACGTGCCGCGGCCCGCGCGAGCATGTGACCCGCGTGCACGCCGCTCGGACGTGCCACCGGGCGTGCCGCTCGGCGGGCCGCTCGGGCGTGCGGCTGATCGGATCGCCCGTGGGCCCGCGCGGAGCACGTGCGCCCGCACCGCGTCCCCGCGGGCCACGCGTGCCCGGACGGGGTCAGGGCTTGCGCCCCACCGCCCCGTAGCCGGGGATGACACCGTCGTCCTGGCCGGCCACCGGCTCCCCCAGTTCGGGGTGCCACTCGTGGGGGACCCGGACGCCGGGTTCCACCAGTTCGAGTCCGTCGAAGAAGCGGGTGAACTCCTCCCGGGAGCGCAGGGCCAGGGTGACGCCCGCGGCCTTGAGCTGGTCGGTGGCGGCCTTCGACTCCTCGGGGGTGAAGTCCGCCGTCGCGTGGGAGACGACCAGGTGGCTGCCGGAGGGCAGTTCGGCCACCAGCCGGGCGACCAGGTCGTGCGCGCCGTCCTCGTCGGGGACGAAGTGCAGCAGCGCGATCAGCGACAGGGCGACAGGTTCGGTGAAGTCGAGGATCTTGCGGGCGGCCTCCAGGATCGCCTCGGGTTCGCGCACGTCCGCCTGGAGGTACTCCGTCACGCCCTCGTCCGTCCCCCTCAGCAGCGCCTCGGCGTGCGCCAGCACGATGGGGTCGTTGTCGCAGTACACGACCCGCGCGTCGGGGGCGACGCGCTGGGCGATCTGATGGAGGTTCGGCTCGGTGGGGATGCCGGTGCCGACGTCGAGGAACTGGCGTATGCCCCTGTCGGCCAGCCACCGGGTGGCCCGGTGCATGAAGGCGCGGTTGACCCGCGCCATCACCGGCACCCTCGGGTCGAGGGCGAGCATCTGCCGGCCCATGGCCTCGTCGACGGGGTAGTTGTCCTTCCCGCCCAGGTACCAGTCGTACATGCGGGCCGGGTGCGGCTTGCTGGTGTCGATGCCGACGGGGGGTCGTCCGGTCATGAGGCACTCCGTAAAGGGCTGCGGGGGTCGGTGATCAATGCGGTCGGCTCAGTCAACTCAGTCGCCTCCGGTGCCGGCGTGGGGCCGGCCGTGCGGGAAGGGGACGGTCCACCGGAGGCGACGCATCGGCGTCCGGTGGAGCGTGGCGGTTCGGTTCGGGACGGACGAAGTCGGGGACAGGTCGGGCCGGGTCGGGCCGGATCGGAGGCCGGTGCGGAACGAGCGGGTGCGGGAACGGTGCGGCGCAATAGAAGGCACGGACGCGCGGGAACGGTGCGGCGGGCTGGACCCATGTCGGTCTCAGGCCACCAGGAAGTCCGCCTCTCCCGCCTTCGCGCCCTCGATGAAGGCCGTCATCTCGGCGGTGGTGTAGATGAGGGCGGGTCCGTCCGGGTCGGTGGACTGCCGGACGGCGATCCGGCCGTCGTCGAGCTTCATGGCCTCCAGGCAGTTGCCCCCGTTGCCTCCGCTCCACGGCTTGTGCCAGCCCTCGCTGCCGAGTTCCCGGGCGGGCATGCCGTTGTAGATGTGCCGGCCCGCGACGCGCGGCTGGGGCAGGGTTTTGACGGAATTCATTCAGAGCTCCTTGCGGAGATCCCTGAGGATCTCCTTCGTGCGATGTGCGCCGGCGGCCTGTGCCGCCATGCGGTCCATGACCTCGAGGTGAGTCGCCACCTCGCTGCGGGCGTCCAGGTAGACGGCGCCGGTCAGGTACTCGCTGTAGACCATGTCCGGAAGTTCGGGCATGGCGAACCGGAAGATGACGAAGGGCCCGTACGTGCCCGGGTGCGGGCCGCCCGCGAACGGGGCGACCTGCAGGGTCACGTGGGGCAGGTGGGCGACGTCGAGCAGCCGGTCGATCTGGGCCCGCATCACCTCGGCCCCGCCGACCGGGCGGAGGAGGGCGGTCTCGTCCATGACGAACCAGAGCCGGGGGGCGTCCTCACGGGTGAGCAGGTCCTGCCGCTGCATGCGCAGGTCGACGTGGCGTTCGATGTCCTCGGGCCGGGTCTGGCCGATGGCGCCCGAGCGCAGGACGCCGCGGGCGTAGCCCTCCGTCTGCAGCAGCCCGGGGACGAAGTGGGGCTCGTAGCCACGGATGAGGGAGGCGGCCCCCTCCAGGCTGACGTACATCGAGAACCAGCCGGGCAGGATGTCGTGGAAGCGCTGCCACCAGCCGGGGCGGTTGGCGTCCTCGGCGAGACGCACGAAGGCGTCGGCCTCCTCGTCGGAGACGCCGTACGCCTTGAGCAGGAGCTGGAGGTACGGGATCTTGAGGGCGACCTCGGCCGTCTCCATGCGGCGGACGGTGGCCGGGGCGACGCGGAGGATGCGGGCCGCCTCCTCGCGCTTGAGCCCCGCGCGCTCCCGCAGGTCCAGCAGACGCCTGCCGAGAACGACCTGCCCGACCGTCGGCGCGGACCGCGGTTCGCTCACGCTCCACCTCCACGACAAAGGATTCCTGACAGCCCGGCGGCGCCATGCGAAGACGCGTTCGAACGGCATATTCGTTCGAAACTCCGTTCGAACGAATTGCGCCGTCGACGGTCCCAACTGGCGCCGCGCGAGGTGCTGTTGCGAGCAGTGTGCCACGCCCGTCCAGACCGTCACACAGCACTCTGCAATTTTCAGAGTGACACTTGCCAAGTGTTCCCGGCGGGGCGATAGTGGCAAGCGTGATTCCGTCCGTGCCCTTAGGAGCAGACGCCGCCGCGGGCCCCGTCGCTCTCGGTGCCGCGCCGGAAGCCACCCCTCCGGGGGTCGCTGCCGAGCGCCGGTTCCGCTTCGAGTTGGCCGCCCACCCTGGTTCCCCCGCCCAGGCCAGACGCCTGACGAGGGCCCGGCTGGACGGCTGGTCGGTGTGCGAGGACACCTGCGACACCGCGGCCCTGGTCGTCTCCGAACTGGTCACCAATGCCATCGTGCACACCGCGAGCAGCCGTGTCGTCTGCGAGCTGCACGACGGTGACGACCTGCTGCGCATCGCCGTGCAGGACGAGGGCTGCGCCCCGGGCAAACCCCGGGCCGCCACCCGGCAGGGGTCGGACGAGGAACACGGGCGGGGCCTGCTGCTCGTCGAGGCTCTCTGCCGCTCCTGGGGCGCCCACGAGCACGGGCTCGGGCTGCTCGTGTGGGCCGATCTGCCCCGCGGGTCCCGCGCGCCGCGCGACTCCGGCGAACCCCGCGGCGACCTCGGCTGGGGCGCGCGCCCCAAGCCGGCGCCGACCGAGGGACCGGACGACGCCGGAACGGAGTCCGGATCCGAGTCCGGAACCGAGGGCGGAACCGAGGGCGAGGACGACGGCACCCGTACGGGTCACACGGACGCCACCGGCGCCCGCTCGGCGAACCGCGCGGAGCACCGCTCGGAGGCCGACGGCCCCCGTGCGGCGAGCCGCGCGCACTCCTCCGGGCCCCTGGCCCACCAGGGCGTGCCGCACAGTCGGCGACACCGGGGAGGCGAACCGGCGTGACGGGTGCTCCGGTCCTGACCCTGGACTCGCTGGTCCGCCTGCGACGTGCCCTGCCGACGGCCCCCGGGACCCCCCGGCGGCTGCCCGTACCGGACGGGATGACGGCCCCGATGGGCTGCGACGCGGTCGCGGTACCGGCCCGTTTCGGGCCGATGGTGATGCCCCGGCTGCCCCGGGTGGGGTGCGTCTACGCCGATGAGACGCACTGGTGGTGGCTGGTCCCGTCCGACTCGGACTACGCGCTGGAGTGGCCGGCCCCCGCCCGCTACGCCACCGGCGCGCTCCTCCCCGGCGCCCCGGACCTGCCCGGACTGATCCACCGCCCGGACGGCACCCTCCCGTACACCCCGCCGATACCCCTCTACCTGGCGGTGTGCCGCCTGACCGGCACGACGCCCACCTGGTCCCGGCCGATCAGCGCCTGAGGCCCCTCCCGCCGGACCCGGATCCCACCGGGCCGGGGCAGGGGCCTGTGCCGCCCACCCCGGGCGTACGCGGGACACTGCCGGCGGCTCCGGGGGTTCCGGGGGTTCCCGGCCGTTCCCGCCGGTTTCCTGCCGTTCCCGCCGGTTTCCTGCCGCTCCCGCCGGTTTCCTGCTGCGCCTGGCCGCCTCGGTGTGCGGCCACGGCAGCGCGCCGTACGCGTCGCGCCCCTTCCCGTACGCGTCGCGCCCCTCCCGCGACCACGACACCCGCCCGCACCCGCTGCACCCCACGGCATCCCCGTGCCCACCCGTGCCCACCCGCAGCCTGCCCCGCGCATGCCACCCGGTCTGCACTCCGTGCGCCCGTGACGCCCGGCCCGCTCCCCCTGCACCCGTGACGCTCGGCCCGCAGCCGTGACACGCGTCCACGCGCCCCCGCCCCTGTGGCGGCGTGCGGGCCGGTGCTGCGCGCCAGGTCCACCTCCGTTCGCCTCCGCAGCCCCGTCCCGTGCGGTCGCGCGCCCGCGCGCATCGTCCGCCCTGGTCCACGCCCTGCCCCCGCGGTTCCCGCACCGGAAGAGTGGCCGTTCGTCCGGAAGGGGCGTCGGGAGCGAGGGAGGTCGTCGGTGGGAACCGCAGGGGAGCCGGGGGGCGTGGGAGAGCCCGGCCGCACGGGCCGGCCGAGGCCGGCCGCGGGCCAGCGGCAGCGGAAGGGCCGAGGAGCCGGGGCGCGCACCGGCCCGCCCGGACCCGACTCCGCTCCCCTGTCCGACTCGGAGCGGCTGCTCTTCGGCGGCCCCCTGCGGTACGACATGGGCTGGAACCAGCATCGCGGTGCCTTCCTCCAGCTGTCCTTCCGCGCCATGATCACCCGGCTGCCCGCGCTGCTCGCGTCCAGCTTCCGCCTGGCCGTGCAGGCGGACCGGCGGGCCGCCCGCACCGTGCTGGCCGCCGAGGTGGCCCGGGGGCTGGCCCAAGCGGTGAGCCTGCTCGCGGTCAACAGCGCGCTGGGCCGGCTGCTGGGCGACGGACCGATCGAGGACCGGCTGCGGTCCGCCGCACCGGCCCTGGTCACGGTCGCCGCCGTCATGCTGGTCGCGGCGCTGCTGCGGGCGGCGAGCACCTACGCCACCGGACGCCTGGAGCCGAAGGTCGAGCGGGTGGCGACCGAGCTGTACCTGGAGCGGGCGGCGGCGGTGGAGCTGGCGGCGATCGAGGACCACGCCTTTCACAAACTGCTGGACACCGCCCAGTACGGGGCCAGTTCCGCCCGGCGGATGATCATGTACGGGGCCCGGGTCGTCAACGCGGGGATCTCGCTGACCGCGGCGGCCGGTGTGCTCACGGTGCTGCATCCCGCGCTGCTCCCGCTGCTCGTGACGATGACCGTGCCGAGCGCCTGGAGCGCGCTGACGAACGCGCGCCGCCGCTACACCTCCTTCCACACCTGGGTGCAGCACGCCCGGGCCGGCCACCTGATCAGCGAACTGCTGACGGAGCCGCAGGCCGCGCCGGAGATCCGGGTGCACGGAGTGGGACCGTTCCTGCTGCGCCACTTCCGCACCATGTCGGAGACCGCGGAGGCGGAGCAGGCCCGGCTGGCCCGGCTGGCGGCCCGTACGGGCCTGATCGCCGCGGGCTGGACCGGCCTGGCGACGGTCGCGACGTACGCCACCCTCGGCGGGCTGCTGCTGGCCGGCGCGATGGCCCTGTCGGTGGCGGGTACCGCGGTGATCGCCATCCGGACCGGCTCCGCCAGCCTGGACACCCTGGTCCTGGAGGTGAACCAGCTGCACGAGGAGGCCCTGTTCGTCGGCGACCTCCAGCGCCTCTACGTCGAGGCGGCCGAGCGGGCGATCCCCGTGGGCGGCCTCCCGCTGCCGGACCAGCCCCGCGAGGTCCGGTTCGAGAACGTCACCTTCCGCTATCCCGGCGACGCCACCCGTCCCGCGCTGGAGGACCTGTCGCTGACCCTCCCGCTGGGAAAGATCGTGGCCCTGGTCGGGGAGAACGGCTCCGGCAAGACGACCCTGGTCAAGCTGCTCGCCGGGCTGTACACGCCGGAACGCGGACGGATCATGTGGGACGACGTGGACGCGGCGGACGTGGACCGGCGCCGACTCGCCGAGCAGGTGGCGATGCTGGCGCAGGACTTCGAGCGCTGGCCCTTCACCGCCCGTGTCAACATCGCCATCGGCCGCCCCTCCGCGCCCCTGACCGACGACCGGCTGGCCGCCGCGGTCGCGGAGGCCGGGGCAGAGGAGGTGGTCGGGGACCTGCCGCGCGGCCTCGACACGCTGCTGGCCCGCCACTTCAGCGGCGGGCACGAGCTGTCCGGCGGGCAGTGGCAACGGCTCGGGATCGCCCGGGCGGCGTACCGGCGCGGGAGCATCCTGATCGTGGACGAACCGACGGCCGCTCTGGACGCCCGGGCCGAACTGGAGGTCTTCGACCGGATACGCGCCCTGGCCGGCCGGGGCCAGACGGTCGTCCTGATCACCCACCGACTGGCTTCCGTGCGCCACGCGGACCTGGTGCACGTCCTGGACCGCGGCCGACTGGTGGAATCCGGCCCGCCCGACGAGCTGCTGGCGGCGGGCGGACTGTACGCACAGCTCTACGCCCTCCAGGCGGAGCAGTTCGCCGGGACGCCCACACCGTCCGAGCCTCCGGGCACGCCGTCGGGCGCCCCGGGGTCGCCGTCCGGTCCTCCGAGCTCACCGTCCGGAGGTCCGGGTTCGCCGTCCGGCACCCCGGGCTCGGCTGCTGACGCCTCGCACCAGGACACTGCCACGGCCACCGCCACCCCTCCGGCGGGGCCGACCGCCCCGCCCGACCCCTCGCCGCCCCCGGCCACCTCACCTGCCGCGACCGTCTCAGCGACCTCTGCCGACGCCGCTCCCACCGCCGCCCCTGCCCCGGTCGCCCCGGTGCTGGGGCCACGGCGGGCCGGGGGGACGGACACGGGGGCGTGAGAGGCGCCGGCGGGGACAGGACCTGACAGTGCCGACAGCGCCGGCGGCGACAGGAACCGACTGGGAAACGGACTGTGAAACCGGAGCAGCCAGGAGTGCGGGCCTGTCCGGAGGCTCCCTGTCCGGAGGCTCAAGGTGTCGGCGTGTGCGCGTGCCCCGAAGGACACGGAGCGGGGTGGGGTGAGGTGGGGCGAGCGGAGCGGGCTCACGCCGCGGCATCACCACTGCCGCCGCCGCTCCGCACGATCACCAGGAACATGTCGGTAGCGAGGTCCATGACAACTTCGGCGGGCAGTCCCTCAAGGCGTCGCGCCTGCGCGAACTCCTCCGCGGGCCATGACCCCCGCGGCCCACCTGCGGGAAAGCGTTCGAGCACTGTTCGCCCGTTCACCCTGCCACCTCCATGTCGCGCTGTACTCGTAGAGTTAAACGCCAACCATGGGGCGGATGCCTCGTCCGGTGACGGTACTGAGACGTAGTTGACACCCGTTCACCGCCACGTGTGAGCCCGGTCTCAGCTTTTCGGAGTATCGGGTCACCTTCCGTATCAGTCGTCGTACTCGTCGTGATAACGGACCGCCTCACTTCCCGCAGGCGCACCGTAGGCCGACGCACGCCCCTTCGGCTCCTCCCACGGTTCCTGCCGGCCGAGCGCGGTGAGGTCCAGCAGGCTGGTGGTCGATCCGAGGCCGTCCAGGCCGCGCTCGTAGGTCGAGTAGGTGTGGAAGATGCGGTCGCCGTCCCGCAGGAAACAGCTCAGTCCCGGCCGGTCGACGCGTTCGCCGTGGTGCTCGCGGGTCGCCTCGAAGTCCTCGTTGAAGTCCGGGCCGCCCGGGGAGGACAGGGCCGAGTACCAGGGCACCGTCCAGCCCATCCGGGCCTTGAACGGCAGGATCCTGGTGAACGGGGCGCGGGAGACGGCGACGAAGGTGGTGTCGCGGGCCTTCAGGTGGGCGGTGTGACCGATCTGGTCGAGGAACGCGGAGCAGCTGCGGCACCCGGCTTCCCACTCCGGGGCGAACATGAAGTGCTGGACGATGAGCTGGCGTCGGCCCTCGAAGAGGTCGAGCAGCACGGCCTTCCCGTCGCCGCCCTCGAAGAGGTACTCCGCGTCGATCTCGACCATGGGCAGCCGGCGCCGCTCGGCGCTGAGCGCGTCCCTGGCGCGGGTGAGGGCCTTCTCCTCGACGAACAGTTCCTCACGCGCCGCGCACCAGGCGGCACGCGAGACGATCTCCGGAAGCGACATGGTTCCTCCTGTGCGACGGTCCCGTTGCGGAAGGTGACCGCCGGAACCGCGACAACTCATCGCTCGGACCCGAAGATTTTCCGCCGCTCCGCCGCTCCGTCGATCCGTTGCTCCGTTGCTCTGCTGCTCCGTTGCTCTGCGGCTCCGCTGCCCCACCCGGGAGGAGCCGCGCGGGACCTCCGTGTCAGCGCGGTGCGGACGCGAACAACGCCTCGGCCGCCGCGACGGCGGCGACGAGCGACTCGGGCCGGCTGCGCATTCCGGCCAGGATGCCGTCCACCTCCCTCAGTCCGGCACGGTCGAGCAGCCGCTTCTCGTTGGTCACCCACTCCCCGCGCTCGGCCAGGACCGCGTGCCCGGTCTGCACGGCCGCGGTCGCCACGGCCCCGGCGACCTCCGTCAGCCGGCCCCGGGGTGCGTGGTGTGCGGCGGCGTGGGCGAGCGTCGCGGCGCCCGTACCGCGCCAGTGCTCGGGAGCGGTACGGCGCAAGGCCGCCGGGTAGCCGGAGGGACGGGGCAGTGTGCCGCGGAGTGTCACGTTGAGCGCGAGTTCGGCGACCAGCAGGTAGGTCGGGATCCCGGCCAGGTGGAACATCAGCGGCTCGACGCGGAAGCGGCCCTCCCGCGCCTCCGCCCACGCGTGCTCGACGACGTCGAGGTCGCGGTAGTGGACGTCGACCCGGCGGCCCGCGACGGTCAGCCACGCACCGCCGTTGAAGACGCCGCCGCCCCAGCCGCCGATCCCGGACACCTCGCCCTCCCAGCCGACGGCCCGCAGGTCGTCCGGGTCGAAGGCGCCCCGGTAGTACACCGCCAGGTCCCAGTCGCTGTCCGGCCGTTCGGTGCCCTGCGCACGGGAACCGCCCAGGGCGACGGCGGTGACGCCGGGCAGCGCGGCGAGCCGGTCGGCGATGTGGTCGAGGAACTCCCGGTCCGGGAGGGGGGACGGCGGCACGGCAGGGCTCCTCAGGGTCGGCAGGCGTCAGTCGGCGGACGGCAGGCGTCAGTGGTCGGCGTAGGCGTCCGTCGCGGCGACCAGGGCCTTGTCCCCGGCCGGTCCGGCATCGTGGCCGCCCTCGTCCACGATCACCAGGTCGCTGTCGGGCCAGGCGTGGTGCAGCCGCCACACGATGCCGAGCAGGTTGCCGAAGTCGAGACTTCCCTGGACGACGGTCCCAGGGATGCCCCTCAGCAGGTGCGCGTCCCGCAGGACGACGCCCTCACCGGCGCCCCTGCGGGGGCCCTCGTCGCGGCGCGCGTCGGGGCGGTCGCCGGGGCCGGCGTCGGGGCGGTCGTCGGCGCCTTCGTCACCGAGGAAGTGGTCGTTGGCCCAGTAGTGGGTGACGGTGCGGGCGAAGCCCTGACGGAAGTCCGGGTCCTCGAACCGCTCGACCGAGCGCGGCGGCGCCGGGATCGTCGCCGTCTCCCAGTCGGTCCAGGCCCGCGCGGCCCGGTGCCGCACCTGTGGATCCGGCGACTCCAGCAGCCTGTTGTAGGCGGCGGCCAGGTTGCCGTCCTGCTCGTCGGCGGGCAGACCGGCGAGGAACCGTTCGAAGGCGTCCGGGAAGAACCTGCCCAACCCCCGGGTCAGCAGGTCCACTTCGGCGCGGGAGCCCGTGGCGACCGCGGTCAGCACCAGTTCCGACACGACCCCCGGGTGGGTCTGGGCGTACCGCAGACCGAGCACGGATCCCCACGAGGCCCCCCACACCAGCCATCGTTCGATCCCCAGGTGGGTGCGCAGGCGCTCCAGGTCGGCCAACAGATGGGCCGTCGTGTTCACGCTCATGTCGGTGGCCGGATCGCTCGCCGGGGGCGTGGACCGTCCGGCGCCGCGCTGGTCCAGCAGCACGATGCGGTACCGCGCGGGATCGAAGTAGCGCCGCGCCCGTGGACCGGTGCCGCTGCCCGGCCCTCCGTGCAGGACCACCGCGGGCTTGCCCCGGGGGTTGCCGCAGGTCGCCCAGTGGACGCGGTTGCCGTCACCGACGTCGAGCATGCCGTGGTCGTACGGTTCGATCTCCGGGTAAAGGATCACCGCGACACCGTAGCGGGTGGTGAGGGGCGGGTTCAGCCCCTTTTCGAGTGGGCTCGGCGCGCTTCCGGCCGGTGGGGTCAACTCCCTTCCAGGTACGGGAGTCCGGCCACCCGTGCCGCGTCGCGCAGGACCTCGCGGAGCATGGCGGGGGTGAGCCGGCCGGTGAAGGTGTTGCGCTGACTGACATGGAAGCAGCCGAAGACATCGAGGTCGTCGCCGTTCGGCGCGGTCAGTGTGACGCGGGTGCCGTGGCCGAAGGCCGGGCGGGGACGTGGAACGCTCCAGCCCGCCTCGGCGAACGCGGGGAACGCGGCCTGCCAGCCGAAGGCGCCGAGGACGACCGCGGCACGGACGGTCGGCCGCAGCAGCCGCAACTCGCGCACCAGCCAGGGGCGGCAGGTGTCGCGTTCCCGGGGGGTGGGTTTGTTGGCGGGCGGTGCGCAGTGCACGGGGGAGGTGACGCGCACGCCGTGCAGGGCGAGGCCGTCGTCCGCGTGCACGGCGGTCGGCTGCGAGGCGAGGCCCACGTCGTACAGCGCGCGGTACAGCACGTCTCCGGAACGGTCCCCGGTGAACATCCGCCCCGTACGGTTCCCGCCGTGTGCGGCGGGGGCGAGGCCGAGGATCACCAGACGGGCGTCCGGCGGCCCGAAGCCGGGTACCGGCCTCCCCCAGTACGTCTGGTCGGCGAAGGCGGCGCGCTTGGTGCGGGCCACCTCCTCCCGCCAGTCGACCAGCCGCGGGCAGGCACGGCAGCCGGCGATCCGCCGGTCGAGACGGGCGAGAGCAGCGGCGTCCTCCGAACCCGACGGTTCGGAGGGATCGGAGGGATCGGAGGGATGGGAAAGATCGGACGGTCCGGAAAGGCTGGAAGGTCCGGATTCGCCGGACCGTCCGGAGGAGCCCGACGGTTCGGAGGAACTGGTCGGGCCGGAGGAACTGGTCGGGCCAGAGGTGCGGGGAGGTCCTGAAGCGCCGGACCGCTCCGAGGGATCGGACGGGCCGGAGGGGCCGCTGGGGGTCATGCCTCCACGGTAGGGGCCGTGGAGGTCGCGGGCGCCGTGGAGGTCGCGGGCGCCGTGGAGGTCGCGGTCGTCGGCTCGGGCTCCTGCCGTTCCCGGGGGTCGGCCGGCCCGGCGGGCCGGTCGCGTGCTTCGTCGGCCGGCGGTCCGTCACCGCGGCGGGTCCACAGCAGCGCCCCGGCGAGCAGGACGGCCGCGGTCAGCAGCCAGGGCAGGGGCCCGGGGGTGAGAGCGCCGACCACCACGCCGGTGACGGCCCCGACCGACTGCTGGGCGAGCGACTGCACGGACAGGGCGGTGGCCCGGGCGTCGCCGGGCACCCGCCGGTGCAGCAGCTCGTTCTCGTTCGGTCCCGCCACGCCGAGTCCCAGGTAGACCAGGCCGAACCCGGCGACGACGAGTCCGGTGGAGACCGGATGCGACCAGGCGGCCGTCGCAGCGAGCAGCAGCAGACCGGCCGTGGCGGTGCCCAGTCCGGCCAGCACCGCGCGCCCGCCGCTGCCGGTCAGCCGGGCTGCCGACGGCGCCAGGTGGCTGCCGAGACCGGCGCAGACGAAGCCGCCGCAGGCCAGCGCGGCGAAGAGCAGGGCACCCGACTCGGGCGCTCCGGTCAGCGACACGGCGCGGCCCGGCATGAGCAGTTCGATGGCGGCCAGGGCACTGCCGGCGGCGGCCGCACTGAGCAGGATCCTGCGCACCATCGCGTCCCGCCCGCCCAGCCGCACACCGCTCAGTACGGCGCCCGGGACGCCGCGCAGCACGGAGCGGAGGGTGGCGGGCGGCCGTGGCGGCTCCCGCAGTGCGGCGAGCACGTAGCAGAGGAAGAGGACCTCGACGACGGCTCCCAGCAGCACCGGGACGGACAACGGCAACACCAGGCCCGACGTCGCCCGCGTCAGGCGTGGGCCGAGGTCCGCGGTCCGGTCGAGGAGCCAGGGCACGGATCCGCCGAGCATCAGGCCGATCGCGAGGGCCGCCGAGGTGGCGGAACTGCCGCGGGCCAGGCCGGTGCGCAGATCGGCGTCGGGTCCGGCGGTCGCCTGGACGGTGTCCACGTACCAGGCCTCCGCCGGGCCGCTGGCGAGTGCCCGTGCGGTTCCCATCAGCACCATGCCGAGGACGAGCACCCACGCGGTCCCGGCCAGGCCGACGATGAGCAGGGCGATCGCGTTGAGGGCTCCCGCCGCGGCGAGCACCGGCCGGCGTCCGAGCACGTCGGAGAGGCCACCGGTGGGCAGTTCCACCGCCGCGACGGTGAGGGAATGCGCCGCGAAGAATCCCGCGATGGCGGCGAGCGCCATGCCCCGCTCGGTGAACAACAGCACCAACGGCGCCATGGCGAGTCCCGGGGGCAGCCAGAACAGGGCGCAGACGACGACGTACCGGCGGCAGGCGGCCTTCAGGACCGCCTCGGTCTCCTGGCCCGCCCTCTCCGGGGCCGTGCGGTCCGCACCCGGCCGCGGGGTGCCGGTCATGACGTCCCTCCGGTACCGGCTTCCCCGCTGCCGCCGGGAGCGCCTGCGTCACCGGTGACTCGATCGACGCGGCCGTCCCGGCCGGCGCCGTCATCGCCGTGGTCACCGCCACCGTCGTCATCGCCGCCGTCGCCGTCACCGTCGTGGTGGCTGTCGTCACCGTCGCTGTTGTCGTGGGGGCCGTCGTCGTTGCCTTGACGGTCGGCGCCGTCGCCGTCGCTGGCGGGTGGGGCGGCGAGGGCCAGGCCCGCGGCGACGAACGCCACGCGGCGGGCGCGTGGATCGTGCTCGTCGCGTGCGGTCAGTTCGTCCAGCGTGCGTCCCAGCACCTCCCACAGTTCGCTGAGCGACTCCGGGGTCAGCAGGGGCAGGTAGTCGTTGATCCCGGAGGGCTCGACCCATTCCCGGCCCAGCCGCCCTGCGGCCAGGTCCTCCTCGTGCCGGGTGAGCGACGCGTCCAGGTGGTCGATCTGGCGCCGACGGGCCAGGCCGACGTAGGCGCGGCCGACCGTCGAGGACTCCATCGCCTCGTTGCTCCAGGACGTCACGGTGTGCACGGCCTTCCACCGGCGCTCCCGCCCGTCACGGTGGTCCGCCTCGGTGATGAAGGCGTGCTTCGCCAGCACCCGCAGGTGGTAGCTGGTCGACGCCGACGACTCCCCCGTCCGGTCGGCCAGTTCACTGGCGGTGGCCGGCCCGTCCTGGCGCAACAGCCCCAGCAGCCGGATGCGCAGGGGGTGCGTGAGCGCCTTCAGCGCGGCGGTGTCGCGCTCGGGATCGAGGACACGCCTGTGCTCGTCATTGACCATGCGGTGAGCGTAGAGGGCTGGACCCATTCAGCAAAAGATATTTTGCAAAAAGATTTTGGGAGACTCGGGGCCCGCCCTGGCAGGGAGACGGAGAGACGACCCGTCAGCAGAATGGGCGGGAACGGGGGAGATAAGGTCGAAGGCATGGCTTCTGAGGGTGCGGAGGACGACGACCGGACGCGGGGAACGGGCGGAGCCGGTGACGCGCCGGCGGCTCGGGGCGCGCAGGCCGGTCCGGAGTCGACCGCGACCGCCGACCCGAAGGTCGCCGCTGCCGTGGCGGCCGCCGCGGCGGCCGGGCCCCCGGAAGGTGGCAGCGTCCGGATCGACAGCTGGATCTGGTCCGTGCGCCTGGTCAAGACGCGTTCCCTCGGCGCCTCGGCCTGCCGTGGGGGGCATGTGCGCGTGAACGGCGAGCGGGTGAAGCCCGCCCACGCGGTACGCGTCGGCGACGAGGTACGGCTGCGGCACGAGGGCCGCGAGCGGGTCGTCGTCGTGAAGCGGCTGATCCGCAAGCGGGTCGGCGCCCCTGTGGCCGCCCAGTGCTACGTCGACAACTCGCCGCCGCCCCCGCCCCGTGAGGCCGTCGCTCCGGCCGGTGTCCGCGACCGTGGCGCGGGCCGGCCCACGAAACGCGACCGGCGCGAACTGGAGCGGCTGCGCGGGCTCGGGGGGATGGGCGGCATGGTCGGACGGGGCGCCCTGCCGGACGGCTCCGGTGCCGTCGGAAGCAGCGGCGGAGCGAGCCGCCCCGAACCGCTCGGTGACTTTCACGACCCCGATGGCTCCGGTGATGCGGGCGCCCCGACCGGCCGTCCCCGTGAGCGGGGCGGTAGGCGCGGGGGCGGGGACAGGGGCCGGGATCGCCGGACCCGCGGAGGCAAGCGGTAAGGCCCGGACCCGCGGAAACAAGCGCTGAGGCACCGGGCCCCGCCTGCGGTCGGGCACCGTTTCACCGTTCGGGCAGCCGGTCACGCACCGTTCGACGCCCGGGCGGCGCGCGACCGACAACGCCCGAGTGGCGCGCGACCGACCGGACCGGTTGAGCCGGTCCGGGCACCGCACCGTCCGGACCGGCCCGGTGCCCTGTCTCCTCTCCTCATGCCCTGTCTCCTCGCCTCGTGCCCTGTCGGGCTATGCCTGCGCCACCGTGCCCCGCTTCCCGCGCAGGAGGCCCAGAAGGTCGGCGTTGTGGTCGCGTCGTGCCCAGGCGATCAGGACGAGCGGCACCATCAGGATGAGCGGCGTCGCGGCGAAGGCGCCGTCGAAGACGGCGACCTGGACCACGAACGCGCCCACCATCAGCGCGCTCAGCCCGGTCGCCGCGGCCGACTGCAGCACCGGGACCAGCAGGCCGACCGCCCCGGCGAGTTCCAGCGCCCCGATGGTGTACATCCCCGCGCTTCCCCAGCCCATCGTCTCGAAGGACTCGGCAGCCGAGGAATGGGCGATCAGCTTGGGCAGTGCGCTGGCGCCCGCGAAGAACAGGGCAAGCAGCACCTGCACGACACGGAGTGCGACGCGGCCCAGCCGGCCCCGCCCAGGCACGGAAGCGCCCGCGACGGGCCCCGTTCCCACAGCGGAGGCGGAAGTGGAGGTGGCAGTGGCGGGTGCGGTGCTGGTCATCGGATCTCCTGTGGTGAGCGTGTTCGCTGGTGTCGCCGTCACAGGTAGGACCCGTCCGCGTCCGCGAACTCATCGGTCGCCGGGCGGAATTGTTCGGTGATAATGCCGATGCCCCTGCCCCCTCGGTCACGCGCCCCGCGCCGCCCCACTCCCCGCAACCGCCCCCCGGCGGCACCCCGGCGGCACCCCGGAAGCGATCACGCGCGGCTCGCCCACCGCGGGCAGTCGCGCTGGGCGCTCCACCGCACAGCCGCCCGGTGTGATCACCCCCGGCCCCGCCCTCGCGTGCCTCTCGCGCATGAGCCCCGCCCTCGCTCGTCCCGCACACATGAGCCCCGTCCTCGCGTGCCTCTCGCGCATGAGCCCCGCCCTCGCTCGTCCCGCACACATGAGCCCCGTCCTTGCTCGTCCCTCACACATGATTGTCTCCATGTCCGTTCCAACGGGCAGGATCCGCACGTCCGTTCCGGAACCGAACGGATTCACTCGACCGAGTGAGAGCGAGCGGAGTGAGACAGTGAAGGGAACGGGCTCCCGGTCCGGGGACCCGCGCAGCTCGGGGTCAGGACGGGACGGTGATCGTGATGCGTACCGGCAGTGAACCGGTGACCGCGCGCAGTGCCCTGCGGCTGCGGTTCTGGCTGAGTGTGTGGGGCGTGGCCTGGACGGTCTTCGGCACCGCCGCCTTCGCGCTCACGGACCGCCCGGGCTGGGCCCTGGCCTGCGGGCTGCTGTGGCTCGTCATGACGGTCGATCTGATCATCGTGGTTCGCCACATCCGTCGCGGCCCGCACTATCAGCCGGGCCGCGACGTGCCTCCGTACGCGCCGCCCAAAGACCCGCCGTGACGCGGTCCGGGCAGTGATCCGCCGTGACGCGGTCCGGGCAGGCCGGAGCACCGTCGGCAGGTGCGGACCCGCAGGCGCGGACCCGTGGGCGCCTACGCGTCGAAGCGCGCGGCCTGGAGGTACTCCGGATTGGGGTCCAGGGCGGCCGCCAGGCGGAAGTGGCGCCTGGCCGGGTGGGCGCGGCCCTGCCGTTCGTAGGTGCGGGCCAGGGCGAAGTGGGCGAAGGCGTTGTCCGGCTCGCGCTCCAGGACGAGGGAGAACTCCAGCTCGGCGGAGCGCAGCTGGGCCGCCGCGAAGAAGGCCCGCGCCCGCAGCAGACGGGCCGCGGTGTTCTCCGGATGCATGTCGATGACGCCGTCCAGCAGCTTCACCGCACCTCGCGGGTCCCGGGCGGCGAGCAACTGCTCGGCGGCACGGAAGTCGATGACGTGCGTCTCCGGCGTACGTCCGGTCGAACCGCTGGTCTCGGGCACTGCGGCGTCCTTCCCTGGTCGCACCGTAAACGTCCTTCAACGCATCCGGCCCGGCCCGCTATTCCCGCCCGCACTCCCGTCGGCCGAGCACACGCCCCCACCGAGCCGGCGCACGCCTCGTGGCCCACCTCCCGCCCGCCGAGCGCACGCCCCCCACCGGGCCGAGCGCGCCCCCGACGGCCTGCCTCGCGCCCGCCGAGCGCGCACCCCGACGGCCTCGCGCCCGCCTGACCGCTGCCCCCGCGTCCCGCCGCCCGCGCTGTCCCCCGTCGTCCCGGCCGGTGACCGGGCGAACACCCCCGCAGGGCACGGGTCGCCGGGCAGCCGGCGTCGTTCCACGTGGCCCGACCGGCCGAGCGGGCACGGTCCGCCTGCCCGACCCCGGCCGGCGGGGGCGGGCTACTCGGCCCCCGCCTGCGGGGACGACTCCTTCGCCCGGCGGGCGAGGTCGGCCCAGACGGCGTCCACCTGCTGCTTCAGCTCGTCGAGCGGCACGTCGTTGTCGATGACGACGTCCGCGACGGCCCGGCGCTGCTCGCGGCTGGCCTGGGCGGCCATCCGCGCGCGGGCGTCCTCCTCGGTCATGCCGCGCAGCCGGACGAGCCGGTCGAGCTGGGTCCGCGGGCTCGCCTCCACGACGATCACGAGATCGTAGAGAGGGGCGAGGCCGTTCTCCGTGAGCAGCGGCACGTCGTGCACGACCACCGCGTCCTCGGGCGCGGCCTCGGACAGTTCCTCGGAGCGGGCGCCCACCAACGGGTGGACGATGGAGTTGAGCGTCGCGAGCTTCTCGGGGTCGGAGAAGACGATCGAGCCGAGCCGGGGCCGGTCCAGGCTGCCGTCCGCGGCGAGCACGTCCTCGCCGAACGCCTCCACGACCGCCGCCAGACCGGGCGTTCCGGGTTCGACGACCTCCCGCGCGATGCGGTCCGCGTCGATCACCACGGCACCGCGCTCGGCGAGCAGCCGCGACACCTCACTCTTGCCGGCGCCGATGCCGCCGGTCAGACCCACGGACAGCACGACCGCGCCTCCACCTCTGCCTGCCCCGCCGGGGCGGGGACTCCGGGACCCGGTGAGCAGCCGACCGGGCGAAGGGCAGCGTAGCCGATCAGCCCTCGCCCTCCCGTTCGGCGAGGAACCGTTCGAACTCCCGGCCGATCTCGTCCGCCGACGGGATGTCGACCGGCTCGGCGAGCATGTTGCCCCGGGTCTCGGCGCCGGCGGCGGCGTCGTACTGGTGCTCCAGGCCCTGGATGAGGGCGGTGAGTTCGTCGTCGCCCTCCTGGACCTGCCGGTCGATCTCGGTCTGGGTGCGCTGGGCGGCGGTGCGCAGCGTGTGGGCGATGCCGGGCAGGACCAGGCCGGTGGCGGCGGTGACGGCCTCCAGGACGGTGAGGGCCGCGTCCGGGTACGGGGAGCGGGCGATGTAGTGGGGGACGTGGGCGGCGACGCCCAGGACGTCGTGTACCGCCTGCATCAGCCGGTACTCGACGAGCCCCTCGGCGCTGCCGGGCACCTGGGCCTCGTCGAAGGGGCCGGTGTGGCCCGGGACGAGGTCGGTGCGGTTGCCGTGCGGGGTGAGCCCGACCGGTCGGGTGTGCGGGACGCCCATCGGGATGCCGTGGAAGTTGACGACGAGGCGCACGCCGAGCCGCTCGACGATCTGGCGGACGGCCGCGGCGAACCGCTCCCACTCCACGTCCGGCTCGGGCCCGGAGAGCAGCAGGAAGGGGGCTCCGGTGGCGTCCTGGACGAGGCGGACCTCCAGCGCGGGGTCGTCGTACTCGGTCCAGCGGTCGCGGGTGAAGGTCAGCAGCGGACGGCGGGCGCGGTAGTCGATCAGCCGGTCGTGGTCGAAGCGCGCGACGACCTGGTGCGGCAGTGAGCCGAGCATCCGGTCGACGATCTGGTCGCCGGTCTCCCCCGCGTCGATGTAGCCGTCGAAGTGGTAGAGCATGACCAGGCCGGCCGACTCCTGGGCGAGCGCCATGTCGACGACGGCCAGCCCCTTCGGCTCCCATGAGTACAAACCCTGCGGATCAAGCACAGTGACCGCTCCTCCTCGTGTCCGTACGGGACAACGTGCCATGCGGCGCCGACATTCCCAGGAGGGGCGGCTCCTCCGGTGCCGCCGGGAGAGCCGGCGAGGCGCGGGGTGGTGGGAGCCGGCGAGGCCCGGCGTGGTGCGAGCCGACGGGGCACGGCGTGGTGCGAGCCGACGGGTGGGCCCCGGCCCGCAGAGGCGGCCGGGCGGTTCGGCACACGGCGCCCGTACGCACCCGACGCCGGCACCGACGCCGCAGTCCCCGAAACCGACTCCGCCCCGCTCGGCACACGGCCGTACCGCCTCCTGCGCCGGCACCGATGCCGCAGCCCGGGGACAGCACCGGACGGCTCCGGGCAGCACCGAGGGCCCGCACCCCGGAAGGTGCGGGCCCTCGGTCAGAGGTCGGCCCTCAGTGGCCTGCCCAGTGGGCTGCGGTCAGCTCTGGCCGCCGGCCAGCTTCTCGCGCAGCGCGGCCAGCGCCTCGTCCGAGGCCAGCGCGCCGGAGTTGTCCGGGCCCTCGGAGGAGTACGAACCGCCACCGGACGCGACCGGAGCAGCGGTCTCGGTGCCCTCGGCGGCAGCCTTCTCGTCCGCCTCGCGGGACTTGATGACCTGCGCCTGGTGCTGCTCGAAGCGGCTCTGCGCCTCGGCGTACTGGCGCTCCCACTCCTCGCGCTGCTTCTCGTAGCCCTCGAGCCAGTCGTTGGTCTCGGGGTCGAAGCCCTCGGGGTAGATGTAGTTGCCCTGGTCGTCGTAGGACGCGGCCATGCCGTACAGGGTCGGGTCGAACTCGACCGCCGACGGGTCGGCACCGAAGGACTCGTTGGCCTGCTTCAGCGAGAGGCTGATGCGACGACGCTCGAGGTCGATGTCGATGACCTTGACGAAGATCTCGTCGTTGACCTGGACGACCTGCTCCGGGATCTCCACGTGGCGCTCGGCCAGCTCGGAGATGTGGACCAGGCCCTCGATGCCCTCGTCCACGCGGACGAACGCACCGAACGGAACCAGCTTCGTGACCTTGCCGGGCACGACCTGGCCGATCTGGTGGGTGCGGGCGAACTGCTGCCACGGGTCTTCCTGGGTCGCCTTCAGCGACAGGGAGACGCGCTCGCGGTCCATGTCGACGTCCAGGACCTCGACCGTGACCTCCTGGCCGACCTCGACGACCTCGGAGGGGTGGTCGATGTGCTTCCAGGACAGCTCGGAGACGTGGACCAGACCGTCGACGCCACCCAGGTCCACGAAGGCACCGAAGTTGACGATCGAGGAGACGACGCCGGAACGCACCTGACCCTTCTGGAGGGTGGTGAGGAACGTCTGGCGGACCTCGGACTGGGTCTGCTCCAGCCAGGCACGGCGGGACAGGACCACGTTGTTGCGGTTCTTGTCCAGCTCGATGATCTTCGCCTCGAGCTCCTTGCCCACGTAGGGCTGGAGGTCGCGGACACGGCGCATCTCGACCAGGGAGGCCGGGAGGAAGCCGCGGAGGCCGATGTCGAGGATGAGACCACCCTTGACGACCTCGATGACGGTACCGGTGACGATGCCGTCCTCTTCCTTGATCTTCTCGATGGTGCCCCAGGCACGCTCGTACTGCGCGCGCTTCTTCGAGAGGATCAGGCGGCCTTCCTTGTCCTCCTTCTGGAGGACCAGGGCCTCGATCTCGTCGCCGACGGCGACGACCTCGTTCGGGTCGACGTCGTGCTTGATCGAGAGCTCGCGGCTCGGGATGACACCTTCGGTCTTGTAACCGATGTCGAGCAGGACCTCGTCCCGGTCGACCTTCACGATGACGCCGTCGACGATGTCGCCGTCGTTGAAGTACTTGATCGTCTCGTCGATCGCTGCGAGGAATGCTTCCTCGTTACCGATGTCGTTGACCGCTACCTGCGGGGTGGTGGCGGTGGTCTCGGTGCTGCTCGTCATGTGGGAAAGGGCTCCGGTACGGACATTGAAGTCGTAGGTACTGCTACGCCGGAGCCCGTTTCGCTCTGTAGAAGCCGGACAGCCAAGGAAGCGCCCCACCAGCAAACTGGTGATGACGCCTCGAGAACCGAGGGGACATACAACAGACGCGAGCGCAGCCTGCTACGTCTGAGGCACGCAGGCTCGCAGCGCAACTTGTAGCATACGGGGGCAGCCGGGCAGGGTCAATGCACGAAGCCGCCCACCCGGGGCGGATCGCCGCATAACCGGCACAATTCGCCCGCACGGCGGAAGACGCACGTCAGACACGGCTACCGGACCACGCGGGATCCGGTGACGCGTCCGGCGGCCGGCCGGGGTCCGGCTGGACGGAAGAGTACGACGAGGGAGCCGATCATCCAAGAGCCCGAAGCGCCCGAACCGGAGGCGACCCGGCGGGAGGCCGGCGTCACCGAGAGCGCCCGAGCCAATCGGGGCTGGTGGGACCGCAACGCCGACGAGTACCAGGTCGAACACGGGACGTTCCTCGGCGACGACCGCTTCGTGTGGGGACCCGAGGGACTGGACGAGGTGGAGGCCGAACTGCTCGGCCCGCCCGAGGACCTCAAGGGCCGCGACGTGCTGGAGCTGGGCGCGGGAGCGGCCCAGTGCTCGCGCTGGCTGGCCGCGCAGGGGGCCCGCCCGGTGGCGCTGGACATCTCGCACCGGCAGTTGCAGCACGCGCTGCGCATCGGCGGGGCGTTCCCCCTGGTGTGCGCCGACGCGTCCGCGCTGCCGTTCCCGGACGGCTCGTTCGACCTGGCCTGCTCGGCGTACGGGGCGCTGCCCTTCGTCGCCGACCCGCGGCTGGTGCTCCGGGAGGTGCACCGGGTGCTGCGTCCCGGCGGGCGGCTGGTCTTCTCGGTCACGCACCCGATCCGCTGGGCCTTCCCGGACGAGCCCGGCCCGGAGGGCCTGAGCGTGTCCGGGTCCTACTTCGACCGCACGCCTTATGTGGAGCAGGACGAGCGCGGTCAGGCCGTCTACGTGGAGCACCACCGCACGCTGGGCGACCGGGTGCGGGACGTCGTCGGCTCCGGTTTCCGGCTGGTGGACCTGGTGGAGCCGGAGTGGCCCGCCTGGAACACCTCCGAGTGGGGCGGCTGGTCGCCACTGCGCGGGAACCTGATCCCGGGCACGGCGATCTTCGTGTGCGCACGGGACTGAGCGGAAGCCGGGACCGGGCAGGGATGGGACCGGGCGGGGGCAGTACCGAACGGGAGCCGGGACCGAGCAGGGGACGGGACGGACTCAGTGGGTGACGGGGCCGAGCGGCCGGGGATCGATCGGGCGGGGGCCGGTCGGGCAGGGACCGGCCGGGCAGGGACAGGGCGGGCAGGGACAGCGCGCGTGATCCGTCACGACGCCCTGGCCGCCCTCCCGGTCCGGTCCGCGCTGCCCGCGCTGAGGGACGCGCTGGACGGCCGGGGCACCGCGGTGCTGGTGGCGCCGCCCGGCACCGGCAAGACGACGCTGGTGCCGCTGGAGCTGGCCGGGCTGGTGGGTGACGGACCCGCGCGGCGGGTCCTGGTGGCCGAGCCGCGCCGGATCGCCGCGCGGGCGGCGGCCCGCCGCATGGCGTGGCTGCTGGGCGAGCGGGTGGGCGGATCCGTCGGTTTCACGGTCCGGGGCGCGCGGGCCGTCGGGCCGGACACGCGCGTGGAGGTGGTGACCACCGGGGTGCTCCTCCAGCGGTTGCAACGCGACCAGGAGCTGTCCGGGGTGGACGTGGTGGTGCTCGACGAGTGCCACGAGCGGCACCTGGACGCGGACACGGCCGCCGCGTTCCTGTGGGACGTGCGCGAGACCTTGCGGCCGGAGCTGCGGCTGGTGGCCGCGTCGGCGACGACCGACGCCCAGGGCTGGGCCCGGCTGCTGGGCGACGCGCCGGTGGTCGAGGCGGCCGGCACGGCGTTCGGGGTGGACGTGGTGTGGGCGCCGCCCGCGCGGCCGGTGCGGCCCCCGCACGGCATGCGGGTGGACCCGGCGTTCCTCGCCCATGTGGTGTCGGTGGTGCGGCGGGCGCTGGCCGAGCGGGACGGGGACGTGCTGGTGTTCCTGCCCGGGGTGGGCGAGATCGTCCGCGTGGCGGGGCTGCTGGGGGACGCCGGGGGCGCGGAGGTGCTCCAGGTGCACGGGAGGGCTCCCGCGGCCGTGCAGGACGCGGTGCTCGCCCCCGGGCAGCGGCGCCGGGTGGTGCTGGCGACCTCGGTGGCGGAGTCGTCGCTGACGGTTCCGGGCGTGCGGGTCGTGGTGGACTCGGGCCTCGCGCGCGAGCCGCGGGTGGACCACGCACGCGGGCTGAGCGCGCTGACCACCGTCCGGGCCTCTCGGGCGGCCGGGCGGCAGCGTGCCGGGCGGGCCGGCCGGGAGGCGCCCGGCACGGTCTACCGCTGTTGGGCGGAGGCGGAGGACGCCCGGCTGCCCCGGTTCCCCTCGCCCGAGATCGCGGTGGCCGACCTGACGGCGTTCGCCCTGCAGGCGGCCTGCTGGGGTGATCCGGACGCCACCGGGCTGGCGCTGCTCGACCCGCCGCCCGCCGGGGCCATGGCGGCCGCCCGGAGCGTGCTGACGGCGATCGGCGCGGTCGGTCCCGACGGGCGCGCCACCGGGCGCGGTGCGCGGCTCTCCCGGCTGGGGCTGCACCCGCGGCTGGGGCGTGCCCTGCTGGACGCGGCACCCGTGGTGGGCGCCGAGCCGGCCGCCGAGGTGGTGGCCCTGCTGAGCGAGGAGGCGCCGCGCGAGTACGGCGACGACCTGGCCGCCGCCCTGCGGACCGCCCGGCGCGACGGCGACGGCTACGCGGCGCGCTGGCGGGCCGAGGTGCGGCGGCTGCGGTCGTCCGCCGGGGAGGTGGGCGAGGTGCCCGGCGGGGACGCGCCCGCGGTCCGGGGCGACGGGCGGGACCCCGGTGCGGGGCTGTTGACGGGGCCGGACGCCCACGCCGGGCTCGTGGCCGCGCTGGCCTTCCCGGAACGGGTCGCCCGGGCGGACGGCGGTTCGTATCTGATGGTGTCCGGGACGCGTGCCGAGGCGGGGGACGGCAGCGCGCTGCGCGGCGCTCCCTGGATCGCGGTCGCGGTGGCCGACCGGCCGGCGGGCCGCGGGCACGCGCGCGTGCGGCTGGGCGCGGCCGTCGACGAGGCCGTGGCACGGTACGCGGCGGGCGCGTTCGCGGAGTCGGCCGAGGAGGTCCGCTGGGCCCACGGGGATGTCGTCGCCCGGCGGGTCGAGCGGCTGGGAGCGGTCGAGCTGTCGGTGCGCCCGCTGCGGGACGCGGACCCCGGGCTGGTCCGGGCCGCGCTGCTGGACGGACTGCGGCGGGAGGGGACGGCGCTGCTGCGGTGGCCGCCGGGGGCGGTGACGCTGCGGCAGCGGCTGGCCTTCCTGCGTCGGCAGTGCGGTGAGCCCTGGCCCGACGTGGCCGAAGAGGCGCTGATCGCGCGGGCGGACGAGTGGCTGGAGCCGGAGCTGGGGCGGGCCCGGCGGCGGGCCGACCTGGCGCGGATCGACGCGGGACAGGCGCTCGGCCGGCTGCTGCCGTGGGCGTCCGGGGAGGCCGCCCGGCTGGACGAGCTGGCCCCCGAGCGGATCACCGTGCCGAGCGGGTCCGCGATCCGCGTCGACTACGCCGACCCCGGCCGGCCGGTGCTCGCCGTGAAGCTGCAGGAGATGTTCGGGCTGCGCGAGACGCCCCGGGTGGCCGGGGTTCCCCTGCTGGTGCACCTGCTGTCCCCGGCCGGGCGTCCGGCCGCCGTCACCGCCGACCTGGCCTCCTTCTGGCAGGACGGCTACCGGGGCGTGCGGGCGGAGCTGCGGGGCCGGTATCCGAAGCACCCGTGGCCGGAGGACCCCGCCACGGCGGAGCCGACCCGGCACACCAACGCCCGGCTCCGGCGGTGAACACGGCCAGGACGGCGATCCGGACGGCGGCCAGGGGGCCGGAGCCCTGGTCGGCGGCACTGGCCGGCGCGCGGGGCGGTGGCCGTACGGAACGGTGCCCGGGCGGCCGAGCGGTGTCCGACGGGACCGGAGCCGGACGCACGAGCGGTGGCCGATGAGCCGGCACCGGACGCACGGCCATGGACGACCCGCCAGGTTGTCGTCGTGGCCCCCGCCAACTGACGCGCCGGGCGCAGGACTTCACACACACACCCACACGAGCAGGGCGCCCCTGGACGACTCCCAGGGGCGCCCTGCTCGCGTTCGCGCCGGGGTGTGGCCCGGGCTCAGTCGTCCGCGGGCTCGGAGGGCGCCGGTGACGCCTCCGTCTCCTCCTCGCCGTCCGCGTCCTGCGCCACGGTCAGTTCGACGGTGAGCGTGGCACCGCCCGCGGTGGTGATGCGGAGCAGGAAGGTGCCGGTGGTGTCGTCCGCGAACAGGGGCGGCAGCTCCAGGAGGCCGTCGGGGCCGGTCTCCAGGCCGGTGAGGGTGCGCACCGGCTGGTCGTCGGCGCCCTTGAAGTACGGTCCCCGGTCGTTCTCGTCGGGTGCGTCGGCCGAGGTGACGAGCGTGGCGGTGGCGGCGACCCGGTCGGCGGCGGAGCCGTCGTGAGTGGCCTTCACCGTGACCCGGTGCTCGAACGCGCCGCCCGGTGTACAGGTCAGGGCCTCGTCGCCGACGCGGACGAGCCGGTCGGCGGTGCGTTCGGTGACGGTGGCCCGGAACGCGAGGGCCGGGACGGAACGGCCGACGACCGTGGCGCGGACCGTGAACGATCCGGCCTTCTCGCCTGCCTTCAGCCGGGGTGCCACGGCGACACCGGAGCCGTCGGTGACGACGGTGGCGACCTTCTCCCCGCCGTGGAACGTGGCGTCGGTGTCACCGGTCACGGTGAACCTGATCCGCACCTTGGCCACGGGCTTCCCCGCCTCGGTCTCCGCACGGGCGCTGACCCGCTGGGCGAACGCGTCGCCCGCCCGGGCGGTGAGTTCGGGGGTGCCGGCGTCCTTGAGGCGGTGCACCGTGTCGGTGGGCGTCTGCGGGGTGCCGGGCGGAGTGGTGGGCGGGGTGGTGGGCTCCCCGGTCGTGGGCGGCGGGGAGGGCCGGGTGGGCGGCTCGGTGGCGCCTCCACCGGGCTTGCCCGGTCCGGGGCTCGGCCGGCCGTCGGAGGGCCGTTCGGTCCGGGGCGGCTTCGGGGAGGTGGTGCCGGGCGCCGCGGTGCCGGGCGTGCGGGAGCCGGGGCGCGGGGTGCGGTCGTCGCTGCGGCCCTCGGGCAGGGGGCCGGTGCCGTCGGGGATCTCGTGGGTGCCCTTGCGGTAGAACTCCAGCCACGACAGGACGGTGTTCAGGTAGTCCGTCGACCGGTTGTAGCTGAGGATCGCCCGCTTGAGGTCCTTGCTGTCGGACAGGTCCCAGCCGAAGCGGCACAGGTAGTGGCCGGCCGCCAGCGCGGCGTCGTAGATGTTGTTGGGGTCCTCGACGCCGTCGCCGTTGCCGTCCCGGCCCGCCCACGCCCAGGTGGAGGGGATGAACTGCATGGGGCCGACGGCCTGGTCGTAGGTGCTGTTGCCGTCGTAGGCACCGCTGTCGGTGTCCCTGATGAGGGCGAAGCCGTTGCCGTCGAGTTGGGGGCCGAGGATCGGGGAGAGCGTGGTGCCGTCGGCGGTGACCTTGCCTCCGCGGGCCTGTCCGGACTCCACCTTGCCGATGGCGGCGAGCAGTTGCCAGGGCAGGTTGCAGCCGGGCTTCTTCTCGCGCAGCGCCGCCTCGGCCTTCTTGTAGGCGCCGAGGACGGTCGCCGGGATCCCGGCCTCACCGCCGCCCGCGCTCGGGCCGTCGCCGCCCGCGGAGGGGGACGGGTTGGGGCTGTTGAGCGGCGGCAGGTCCGTGTAGTAGGGCGAGTTGCCGGTCGCGCTGTCGGCTCCGTCGGCGGCGTCGGGGGTGGGCACGGCGTCCGAGGTGGCCTGCCGGCCGTGCTGGTCGACCGTCACCCCCGGCGCCTGGGACGCGGACAGAGCCGCCACCGCGACCGCGGCCACGGCCGTGGTGGTCGCTCCCTTGCGCAGCCTCCTGCCGAAATGCGCCGCCATACAGTGAACCCCTCCCCTGGACGCCGGGGCGTCCGTCGACCCGTGTCTCGTGCCCGTCCGGTGAGGGACGGCCGGCCCGCCCCACCGGTTGCGTGACGGGAGGGGAGGTGCCCCGGTCGTTCGCCGTCCACACCCGCCCGCCCCGCTCCGGCACGGCGACGTTCGCGACCCTACGGCAACTTCCTTGGACCGGACACCCGTTCCCGACCGACATTCACCGCTTCACCATGTTCACCGGCGGCGGACCGGCGTCCGGGCCGTACCGCATACTGAGTCGCGCCGGCACGGACGATCACCGGCCCGGCTCCCCGCCGGTCAAGGACCCACCCGAGGAGCCGAGTTGCCGTTCACGCTGAGCCACGCGGCGGCGGTCCTGCCCGCTCTCCGGGCGGACGGACGGGGTCGCGGCCCGCTGGTGCCGTCGGTGCTCGTCGCGGGCACCTTCGCGCCCGATCTGACCTACTACGCGGCGAGCGCGGTGTCCGGGGCCATGGAGTTCGGGGACGTGACGCACTCGTTCGCGGGGGTGTTCACCGTCGACGTGCTCCTCGCCTGGGCCCTGGTGGGGCTGTGGCTGCTGGTCCGCGAACCGCTGGTGGGCCTGCTGCCGAGGTCCCGGCAGGACCGGCCGGCCACCCTGCTGCGGTGCGGGGCGCCGCGCACGGCGGTGCGGCCGTCGACGGCGGCGCAGTGGTACCTGTCGGCCGTGCTGGGCGCGCTGACGCACGTGGTGTGGGACGCGTTCACGCATCTCGACCGGTGGGGGATGCGGGTCTTCCCGGTGCTCGGCGAGGAGATCGCGGGGTCGCCGGTGTACTGGTACCTCCAGTACGGGGGTTCGGCCGTGGCCGCGGTGGTGATCGTCTGGTTCGTGCTGCGGGCCCTGCGCCGCACGCCGTCCGGCGGCGGGGCGGCCGGAGTGCCACTGCTGTCCGCCCCCGACCGGTGGGCCGCCGCCGGTCTGATCGGCGGCTGCGTACTGGTGGGGGCGGTGCACCGGGCGGCACGGTGGTGGGCCCACTGGGGGCCGTCCGCGAAGCCCTGGGAGATCGTTCCGACGGTGTGCTTCGGGACGGGCGCGGGTCTGGCCGTGGCCCTGCCGCTGTTCGCGGTGGCGGTCAGGGTGTGGCGCCGCCCGGCTCCGGCCGTCCGGGCCCCTGGAACCCTCGGTACGGAGCCCCCGAGCCGTACCGCCGCACGCTGACGGGGTCGGCCGCGGCGACGAACACGGTGATGGTGCGGACGGGACGGGGCCGGGGCAGCAGGGTCAGGGCGAGGGTGAGGTAGCCGCGGGCCACCTCGGCCCACAGCCGCCACGGAAGCGGCCGCTCGGGCAGTACGGCGGTGACCGGCGCGGCGGCCCGGGAGATGCGCCGGCCGAGGCCGGTGGAGGCGCGCCGCAGCGCGGTGGCGAGGGTGACGGGGATGCGTGCGGTACTCGCGGAGGACGCGAACACGGGGACCGCCGGTCGCGCCTCGGGTCCGGGGCCGTCGGCGCCGGCCCGGGGCGGGGGTCCCGCTGTGCGGTGAAGCATGCGTATACCCATGCCCCGCATCCTGGCCGCAGCGTCCGTGCCGGGCCGTTCCGCGGGGGCCACGCGAGTGACACCCCGTACGGGGCCCTTGCGGGGGAACGGGCGGCGTGTACGGCAGGAGCGGGACGGGCGACCTGCCGGGGCGGGAGAGGGCCGTCCGCGACAGCAGCGGGAACGCGCGGCTCACCGCAGCTGCACGGACCGCCCGCGGCAGGCAGCAGGACGGGCCACAGGCGACTCACGACAGCCACACCGACCGCCCACGGAAGCGGGACAGGCACCTCACCACGGCACGCGCACCACCCGCGGCAGCAGGACGGGCGACCCGCCGGGCCGGGAGCGGGCCGCCCGCGGGTGGTGTCCGCCGCCTGGGCCGCAGGCGACCTGGATCCGACGCCGGGGGACGACACGGGCGCGGCCACGGCCGGGCCGAGCGCGACGTCCGGCGGATGCCGGAGGCCACGCGACGTCCGGCGGATGCCGGAGGCCGGATGCGGATGCCCGGCCCCGTCGCCCGGCGCACCGAACCGCCGCACCGGGCGTACCGGGCGTACCGGGCGCATGGCAACAGGCGAGTGCGGGCCGGCCCGGATCAGCAGGCCCGCAGCCTCGTCCCGGTCCGCGACAGGGACGCGGCCCCGACGTGCCCCCGTCCCGGCCCCGACGACCCCGTCCCCACCCGGCGTGGCCCCGTCCCGGCCCCGGACGGCGGGGGCTCGCACGCCCGCGGTCAGTGGGCCGCCGACTCCCAGTCCGGGCCGGCGCCGACGGAGACGCCCAGGGGGACCCGGAGCTGGACCGCGGCGCCCATCTCGCGGCGGACCAGTTCCTCGACCCGGTCCCGCTCCCCCGGCGCGATCTCCAGGACGATCTCGTCGTGGACCTGGAGCAGCATGCGGGACGTGAGGCGGTCCTCGCGCAGGGCGCGGTCCAGGTTCAGCATGGCGATCTTGACGATGTCCGCGGCCGTCCCCTGGATGGGGGCGTTGAGCGCCATGCGCTCGGCGGCCTCCCGCCGCTGGCGGTTGTCGCTGTTGAGGTCGGGCAGGTAGCGGCGGCGGCCGAAGAGCGTCGCCGTGTAGCCGGTGGCCCGGGCCTCGTCGACCACCCGGCGCAGATAGTCGCGGACCCCGCCGAAGCGCTCGAAGTAGGCGTCCATCAGGGCGCGGGCCTCGGCCGCCTCGATGTTCAGCTGCTGGGAGAGGCCGAAGGCCGACAGGCCGTACGCCAGGCCGTAGGACATGGCCTTGATCTTGCGGCGCATCTCCGCGTCGACCGCGGCCGGCTCGACGGAGAAGACCTGTGCGGCGGCGGTGGTGTGCAGGTCCTCGCCGGAGGTGAACGCCTCGATCAGGCCCGCGTCCTCGGAGAGGTGGGCCATCACGCGCAGTTCGATCTGGCTGTAGTCGGCCGTCATCAGCGACTCGTACCCCTCGCCGACGACGAAGCCGCGGCGGATGGCGCGCCCTTCGTCGGTGCGGACGGGGATGTTCTGCAGGTTCGGGTCGGTGGACGAGAGCCGGCCGGTGGCGGCGACGGTCTGGTTGAAGGTGGTGTGGATGCGGCCGTCGGCGGCGATCGTCTTGATCAGCCCCTCGACCGTCACCCGCAGCTTGGCCTGCTCACGGTGGCGGAGCATGATCACCGGCAGCTCGTTGTCCGTCTGGGTGGCGAGCCAGGCGAGGGCGTCGGCGTCGGTGGTGTAGCCGGTCTTGGTCCTCTTGGTCTTGGGCAGGGCCAGTTCGCCGAAGAGGACTTCCTGGAGCTGCTTGGGCGAGCCCAGGTTGAACTCGTGCCCGGCCGCCGCGTGCGCCTCCTTCACGGCCTGCTGCACGGCGCCCGCGAACATCTGCTCCATGGCCTCCAGGTGGGCGCGGTCGGCGGCGATGCCGTGCCGTTCCATCCGGGCGAGCAGGGCCGACGTGGGCAGTTCCATGTCCCGGAGCAGGTCGGCCGCGCCCACCTCGTCCAGGCGGGTGCGGAACGCCTCGCCGAGGTCCACCACCGCGCGGGCCTGCACCATGAGCGCCTCGGCCTCGGCGGCGTCGTCGGCGCCGAACGCCAGCTGGCCGTCGGCCGCCGCGGCCGGGGCCAGCTCGCGGTGGAGGTACTCCAGGGACAGCGCGTCCAGGTCGAAGGAGCGGCGGCCGGGCTTGACCAGGTAGGCGGCGAGCGCGGTGTCCATGGTGACGCCCTCGATGGTCCAGCCGTGCTCGGCGAAGACCCGCATGGCGCCCTTGGCGTTGTGGAACACCTTGGGCCGGTCCGCGTCGGCCAGCCAGGCGGCGAAGGCGCGCTCGTCGCCCTCGTCCAGCTCGGCCGGGTCGAACCAGGCGGCCGGTCCGTCGGCCGAGGCCAGCGCGACCTCCGCGACGGAGCCGGTGCCCAGCGCCCAAGTGTCGACGGTGGCGACGCCGAGCGGCGCGGTGCCGTGCTCGGTGAGCCAGCCGGCCAGCTCGCCGACGCCCAGCACGCTGCCGTCCAGCTCCACGCCCTCCGCGACGACCGGGGTGGCCTCGGCCTCCTCGGCGCCCGGGTCGACGGCGAACAGGCGCTCGCGCAGCGAGGGGTTGCGGATCTCCAGGGTGTCCAGGAGCATCGCGACGGCCTTGCGGTCGTACGGGATCCGCGCCAGGTCGGCGACGCCCTTGGGCAGCTCGACCTGCCGCTCCAGCTCGGTCAGGCGGCGGTTGAGCTTGACCGCCTCCAGGTGGTCGCGCAGGTTCTGCCCGGCCTTGCCCTTGACCTCGTCGACCCGCTCGACGAGCTGCGCGAAGGAACCGAACTGGTTGATCCACTTCGCGGCCGTCTTCTCCCCGACCCCGGGGATGCCGGGCAGGTTGTCGGAGGGGTCGCCGCGCAGCGCGGCGAAGTCCGGGTACTGGGCGGGCGTCAGCCCGTACTTCTCGACGACCTTCTCCGGGGTGAACCGGGTCAGCTCGGAGACGCCCTTGGTGGGGTACAGCACCGTGGTGTGCTCGGACACCAGCTGGAAGGAGTCCCGGTCGCCGGTGACGATCAGGACCTCGAAGCCCTCGGCCTCGGCCTGGGTGGCGAGCGTGGCGATGACGTCGTCGGCCTCGTAGCCCTCGACGGCGAAACGCTGGGCGTGCATCGCGTCGAGCAGCTCGCCGATCAGCTCGACCTGGCCCCGGAACTCGTCGGGGGTCTTGGAGCGGTTCGCCTTGTACTCGGTGAACTCCTCGGAGCGCCAGGTCTTGCGGGAGACGTCGAAGGCCACCGCGAAGTGCGTGGGCGCCTCGTCACGCAGGGTGTTGGCCAGCATCGAGGCGAAGCCGTAGATCGCGTTCGTCGGCTGGCCGGTCGCGGTGGTGAAGTTCTCCGCGGGCAGCGCGAAGAACGCGCGGTAGGCCAGCGAATGCCCGTCCATGAGCATCAGCCGGGGACGGTCGGCGCCGGAGGTCTGGTCGGTCTTCTTCGATGCTGTCTCTGCCACGCCCCCGATCCTGCCACGCCCCACCGACAGCCGGGCCCTCCCCGCCCCGCCACGGGCCCCGGCCCCCGTCACCACGGTCGCCGTACCCGCTCCGCACCCACTCCGCGGCCGACCACCGGATCCGGCCAGGGACCACCGCCTCCCCTCGGGCCGCCCCACCGGCCCACGGCCGGCCCGCCCACCGGTCGCCACCCGCCCGCGTCCCCCACAGAACGCACCGCACCGGCCCGCGTCACACCCGGGCGTCCCCGCCTCACCCCTCCCCCGCACGTCCCCACCCCCCGAACCGGCCCGCGACGGACCTCCCAGCGTCCTGCCGGCGTCCTGCGCCTCCCCCGGGAGCCCCGCCCGCCGCCCCGGCGCCCGACCGTCCACAGCCCACGCCGCCCCGGCGCCCGACCGTCCACAGCCCACGCCGCCCCGGGGCCCGCCCGTCCACAGCCTCCGCTGCTCCCGTCCGCGACGTGCGAGGATCGACAGTGGGACGTCTCACGTGTACGCGAAGGGGAGTGCGCGATGGCCACGAAACCGCCCACGGGCGATCCGGTTCAGGACGCGCCGCAGGTCGGCGAGCCCGAGCAAGCGGCGGCCGGGCTCCCCGCGATCGGGCACACGCTGCGCATGGCGCACCAGCAGATGGGCGTGCGGCGCACCGCCCTGACGCTGCTCAGCGTCAACCAGCAGGACGGCTTCGACTGCCCGGGCTGCGCCTGGCCCGATCCGAAGCACCCGCACCGGGCCGAGTTCTGCGAGAACGGCGCGAAGGCGGTGGCCGAGGAGGCCACGCTGCGCCGGGTCACCCCGGAGTTCTTCGCCGCGCACCCGGTGTCCGACCTGGCCGGGCGCAGCGGCTACTGGCTGGGCCAGCAGGGGCGGCTGACCCACCCCATGTACCTGCCCGAGGGCGGTGACCACTACGAGCCGGTCACCTGGGAGCGTGCCTTCGACATCGTCGCCGAGGAGATCGACGCCCTGTCCTCCCCCGACGAGGCCGTCTTCTACACCTCCGGCCGCACCAGCAACGAGGCGGCCTTCCTCTACCAGCTGTTCGCCCGCGAACTCGGCACCAACAACCTGCCCGACTGTTCCAACCTGTGCCACGAGTCGTCCGGCTCGGCCCTGTCCGAGACGATCGGCGTCGGCAAGGGCAGCGTGCTGCTGGAGGACCTGTACCGGGCCGATCTGATCATCGTGGCCGGCCAGAACCCGGGCACCAACCACCCGCGCATGCTCTCCGCCCTGGAGAAGGCCAAGGCGAACGGCGCGCGGATCATCAGCGTCAACCCGCTGCCCGAGGCCGGACTGGAGCGGTTCAAGAACCCGCAGACCGCCAAGGGCCTCACCGCCGGCACGGCCCTGAACGACCTGTTCCTGCAGATCCGGCTCGGCGGCGACCAGGCTCTCTTCCGGGTCCTGAACCAGCTGATCCTGCAGACGCCCGGCGCGGTGGACGAGGAGTTCGTGCGGGAGCACACGCACGGGTTCGAGGAGTTCGCCGAGGCCGCGCGCGCCGCCGACTGGGACGAGGCGCTGACGGCGACCGGGCTCACCCGTGAGGACATCGAGCGGTGTCTGCGGATGGTGCTGGAGTCGGAGCGGATCATCGTGTGCTGGGCGATGGGCCTGACCCAGCACAAGCACTCGGTGCCGATGATCCGGGAGATCGTCAACTTCCTGCTGCTGCGCGGCAACATCGGCCGTCCGGGCGCGGGCGTGTGCCCGGTGCGCGGCCACTCCAACGTGCAGGGCGACCGCACGATGGGCATCTTCGAGCGGCCCGCGCCGGCCTTCCTGGACGCCCTGGAGAGGGAGTTCGGCTTCGCGCCGCCCCGCGAGCACGGCTACGACGTCGTCCGGGCGATCCGCGCCCTGCGCGACGGACGGGCCAAGGTGTTCTTCGCCATGGGCGGCAACTTCGTCTCCGCCTCCCCCGACACGGACGTCACCGAGGCCGCGATGCGCCGGGCCCGGCTGACGGTGCACGTGTCGACGAAGCTGAACCGCTCGCACACCGTCACCGGCGCGCGGGCGCTGATCCTGCCGACCCTCGGCCGCACGGAGCGCGACGTCCAGGACGGCGGCGAGCAGTTCGTGACCGTCGAGGACTCCATGGGCATGGTGCACGCCTCGCGCGGGCGGCTGGAACCGGCCGGCCCGCGGCTGCTGTCGGAGCCGGCCATCGTGTGCCGGCTGGCCCGCCGGGTGCTCGGCGCGGACAGTGTGGTGCCGTGGGAGGAGTTCGAGAAGGACTACGCGACGATCCGCGACCGCATCGCCCGCGTGGTCCCCGGCTTCGAGGACTTCAACGCGCGCGTCGCCCGCCCGGGCGGTTTCGCGCTCCCGCACGCGCCGCGTGACGAGCGCCGCTTCCCGACGGCCACCGGCAAGGCCAACTTCACGGCCGCGCCGGTGGAGTACCCGAAGGTGCCCGAGGGGCGGCTGCTGCTGCAGACGCTGCGCTCGCACGATCAGTACAACACCACCATCTACGGCCTGGACGACCGCTACCGGGGCATCCGCAACGGCCGGCGCGTGGTGCTGGTCAACCCGGAGGACGCGCGCCGGCTCGGGCACGCGGACGGCTCGTACGTCGACCTGGTCGGGGAGTGGAAGGACGGGGTGGAGCGCAGGGCGCCCGGCTTCCGCGTCGTGCACTACCCGACGGCCCGGGGCTGCGCCGCCGCGTACTACCCGGAGACGAACGTCCTGGTGCCGCTGGACGCCACCGCGGACACCAGCAACACCCCGGCCAGCAAGTCCGTGGTGGTCCGTCTGGAACAATCGGCGACCGACTGAGCGTTTGCTCAGCGACCAAGCGGTGCGGTGCGGCCCGACCCGGTGCCCGGCGTGCCGTGCGGTGGCCGCAGTTGACGACGACGAACGGAGCCCGGCCCATGGGTGAGCAGCAGAACGTGACGTTCCCGAGCGAGGTCATCGACGAGTACGCCGCCCTCGGCGTGGACCTGCAGGCGCTCTTCTCGGCGGGTCACCTGGGCAACCGGATGGGCGTGCAGATCGTCGAGGCGTCGGCCGAGCGGGTCGTGGGGACGATGCCGGTGGAGGGCAACACCCAGCCGTACGGGCTGCTGCACGGCGGGGCCTCGGCGGTCCTGGCGGAGACGCTGGGGTCGGTGGGGTCCATGCTGCACGGCGGGGTCTCCAAGATCGCGGTGGGCGTGGACCTCAACTGCACGCACCACCGCGGGGTGCGCTCGGGCCTGGTGACGGGTGTGGCGACGCCGGTGCACCGCGGCCGGAGCACGGCGACCTACGAGATCGTGATCACCGACGAGGCGGACAAGCGGGTGTGTACGGCCCGCCTGACCTGCCTGCTGCGGGACGTGAACCCCAGCGACCAGGAGCGGGTCGGCGGCACGACGGGCTGACCGCCCGGCGGCCCGGCCGCCCCGCGGACACCGCACGCCCCGGGGGGTGCGGGGCACACGGCGCCCCGCACCCCCTCGCCGTCCTCCTGCGCCCCGCGCCCCCTCATCGCCCCCTCATCGCCCTCGCGCGGCCCGCGCCCCCGTCCTCGTGCGCCCCGCGCCCCTCGCCGTCCTGGCGCGCCCCGCACCCTCGCCGCCCTCGTGACGCTCCGTGTCGCGCACGCCGACCTCCCCCGTGCCGTCGCACCCGACACCGAGCCCCCGACGCCGACCCCGACCCCGAGGCACCCACGCCGTCGTCGCCCGACGGCCCCCGCCCCGCGCGCCCGCGCGCCCCGCACCCCGCTCCCCGCGCGCCCGCGCATCCCGGCCGCCGCAAGCCCCACGGCCCGCCGCACCCCACGGTCCGCGCCGCGCGGACCGCGCCCCACCGAACCGCTCCCCCGCATTGCCGCCGAGCGGCAGGCGCTCTAGCGTCGTCGGGCATGGAGGGGGGAGGCCGTGGGCGGCCCGGCACGGGGGCGGGAGCCGCCGTGCTCGCGGCGGTGCTCCTGGCGGGGGCCGCGGTGGCCGGCTGCGGTGCTCCCGGCCCGGAGCGCGAAGCTCCGCCGGCTGCCGCGTCCCCTTCTTCCCGGCCACCGTCGGCGTCACCGTCGGCGACGTCCGCCGAGGACGTGTGCGTGCGGCTCGTGGCCCACTGGTCCCGGAAGGTGCTGGACGGCACCGCGTACGGCGACTACCAGTCCATGGGCCTGTCCAACGGCCAGTACGACATCCTGCGCGCGGCGGTGGCCGCGGCGCGGCCCGTGAAACTCCGTCAGGGACGTCTCGCCGCCCATCGGTTGATCGACCGTCGGGTGCGTGAGGCGTGCGCCGACCGCCACCGGGGCGGCGGGCCGGCCGAAAGGCCCTGGTGATGAGCGGCGTCGGCCCCGTCGAACCCGGTGAGGGCACCCGGGTCCGCGACGCCGCCCCCGCCCGCCGCGACGCCCGCCGGGCGGCGGCCGTCCGGCTGACGGGGCGTCACCGCCGGGCGCTGGCGGGCGCGTGCGCCGTCTCGGCCGTCCTGGCGGGAGGTGTCCTGCTGTACGCGACGCGCCCCGTTCCGGCACCGCCGACACCGCCGCCGTTCCCCGCGCAGGTGACCACCCTCTCCTATCGGGAATCACGGCCAGGAGGCCCTTCGGGAGGGGAATCCGAAGGGAAGGAACCCCTTCGGATCTTCGCTTTCCAGGTGGAGATCAAAGTGGATTCCGACCCTCCGGTAACCGTCTCGCGCATTTCCCAGCCATACGAGGGGGTTTCGGCGACCTCCACCCCACGCGCGCCTTTCCGGACAAAAGCGGGCTCCTCGCGCAAGATCATGATCACTCTCCGCGTGAACGATTGTGGAAATGTCCCACGGAATGCCGGGCTCCCATTTCTGGACGTCACTCTACGTAATGCGCGCGCCGTGCAGGACCGCAGCTTCATCCTCGGCCCGCGCTACGCCCGGGCCCTCTCCCGGGCCCTGCAAGTCGCCTGCGGCAACGAATTCCGGTAATCACCAAAACCCCCGAGACACCTGAACCGACCCGCTCCGGTCCTGCGGTTTCTCAGGATGCGGACAGGGCAAAACGGCGAGAATTCCGCCGTTCCCCCCACTCAGTACCGCTCTGCAATACGTCGTGTCATAACAAGAGAGTCACAGCCTTGGCCAGACCCTCCTCCACGTTCCCCACACCCGCTTAGAGTCACGGCCAGTCACCGCGCCGCCCGATTGTCACTCGTCATTTCGGCCCAGCGCTCGACTCGGCCGTTTCCACCGGGAAGCGGCTGTCAGGGGAAAGGACTGGATCGTGCGTCAACGTTCGCTCATCGCCATCACCGCCGCGCTGGCAGCGGGAGCACTCACCCTCACCGCCTGCGGCTCGCGCGACGACAACGGCGGCGGCTCGGGCTCCGGGAACGGTGGCACCACCGTCGTCATCGGCGTCGACGCGCCGCTGACCGGCGACCTGTCGGCTCTGGGTCTCGGCATCAAGAACTCCGTCGACCTCGCCGCCAAGATCGCCAACAAGGAGAAGGTCGTCGAGGGCGTCACCTTCAAGATCGAGGCGCTCGACGACCAGGCGCAGCCCTCCTCGGGCCAGCAGAACGCCACCAAGCTGGTCGCCAACGACGACGTCCTCGGCGTCGTGGGCCCGCTGAACTCCTCCGTGGCCGAGTCCATGCAGAAGGTCTTCGACGACGCCAAGCTGGTCCAGGTCTCGCCGGCCAACACCAACCCGTCCCTGTCGCAGGGCCAGGACTGGCAGAAGACCCAGACCCGTCCGTACAAGTCGTACTTCCGTACGGCGACCACGGACGCCATCCAGGGCCCGTTCGCCGCGCAGTACCTCTACAACGACTCCAAGAAGCGCAAGGTCTTCGTCATCGACGACAAGAAGACCTACGGCGCGGGCCTCGCCGCCACCTTCACCGAGGAGTTCAAGAAGCTCGGCGGCAAGGTCGTCGGCACCGAGCACATCAACCCCGAGACCAAGGACTTCTCCGCGGTCGCCACCAAGGTGAAGAACTCCGGCGCCGACGTGGTCTACTACGGCGGCGAGTACCCGCAGGCCGGCCCGCTCAGCAAGCAGATCAAGGCCGCCGGGGCCAAGATCCCGCTGGTCGGCGGTGACGGCATCTACAGCGCCGACTTCATCAAGCTGGCCGGCGCCAGCGGCACCGGTGACCTCGCCACCTCGGTCGGCGCGCCGGTCGAGGAGCTGCCCTCCGCCAAGGAGTTCGTGGCCAACTACAAGGCCGAGGGCTACAAGGAGGACTTCGAGGCCTACGGCGGCTACTCCTACGACTCGGCCTGGGCGATCATCGAGGCCGTCAAGAAGGTCGTCGAGGACAACGACGGCAAGCTGCCCGACGACGCCCGCGAGAAGGTCACCGCGGCCATGCAGACCGTCTCCTTCGACGGAGTCACCGGCAAGGTCTCCTTCGACGAGTTCGGCGACGCCACCAACAAGCAGCTGACCGTCTACGCCGTCGAGAACGGCGACTGGAAGGACGTCAAGTCCGGCACCTACACCGGCTGACCCAGCCCAGCACCCATGAGCCGCGCGGGGCGCCGCACCACTGGCGCCCCGCGCGGACTCGCATCCGGCCCCATCCGTCGAACTTTCCGAACGTCTCGGAGGACATGCGGTGAACGAACTGCCGCAGCAGCTGGTCAACGGCCTGCTACTGGGATCCATGTACGGGCTGGTCGCCCTCGGCTACACAATGGTCTACGGCATTGTCCAGCTCATCAACTTCGCCCACGGCGAGATCTTCATGACCGGCGCCTTCGGCGCGCTCACGGTCTACGTGTACATCCTGCCCGACGGCACCTCCATGCTGATCGCCCTGCCCCTCATGCTCCTCGGAGCGATGATCGTGGCCACCACCGTGGCCGTCGGGGCGGAACGGTTCGCCTACCGTCCCCTGCGGGGCGCGCCCCGTCTCGCACCCCTCATCACGGCCATCGGTCTGTCGCTGGCCCTCCAGCAGGCCGTCTGGGCCTGGTACCCCGAGGCGAAGTCCGCCCGGACCTTCCCCGGCATCCCCGGCGGGCCCTTCGAGTTCGGCTCGGTCACCATCCAGACCGGTGACGTCTTCGTGCTCTGCGCCGCCCCGCTGAGCATGGCCATCCTCGGCTACTTCGTGATGCGCACCCGGACCGGACGTGGCATGCAGGCCACCGCCCAGGACCCGGACACCGCCAAGCTGATGGGTGTCAACACCGACCGCATCATCGTCATCGCGTTCGCCCTCGGCGCCGTCTTCGCCGCCGTGGGAGGAGTCGCCTACGGCCTGAAGTACGGCCAGATCGACTTCCGCATGGGCTTCATCCTCGGTCTGAAGGCCTTCACCGCGGCCGTCCTCGGGGGCATCGGCAACATCTACGGCGCCATGCTCGGCGGCCTGGTCCTCGGCGTCGCCGAGGCGCTGTCCACCGCCTACATCTCCGACATCCCCGGCATGCAGCAGTTCGGCAGCCAGTCCTGGGCCGACGTCTGGGCCTTCGTACTCCTCATCCTCGTGCTCCTCTTCAGGCCGCAGGGTCTGCTCGGTGAGCGCGTGGCGGACAGGGCGTGACACCGATGACGACACAGACCACCACAGCACAGACCCCCGACACCCCCGCCGTCGAGACGCCCAGGGGCCTCATCGGCCTCCCGGAGCACGTCGGCCGCGCCCTCGCCACCGGCGGCGGCGTCCTCACCGTCCTGTCGACCTTCCTCGCCTGGACGTGGACCTCCGAGTTCCCCGGCGACCTCACGGTCTACGGCTACCCGGGCGGCCTGCAGGTCCTGGTCCTCATCGGCGGCGCCCTCACCACGCTGTTCGGCCTCGCCTCCTACGGCGTCAAGGGCCTGCAGTGGCTGACGCCGGCCGGCGCGGACAGCGCCATCAAGCTGTCGTCCCTCGCCGCCCTCGGCACGACCTGGTACACCGTGCTCGCCATGGCCGCGACGCTCGGCGGACTGGTCAACCTGGAGCCCGGCGCCTGGGTGGCCGCGGTCGCCACCGTCGTCGCCGTCGTGGGCGCGCTCTCCCTGCCGTTCGAGCGGCCGGAGCCGGACCCGCACGACCCCGACGACACCGGCTGGGAAAAGTTCCGGCACGACGCCCGGCACGGCTTCGGCGTCGTGCGCGCCTCCATCGCCACCGGCCGCACCCGCGCCCCGCGCCCGCTGCCCTCCTACGCCGAGATCCTCATCATCGTCGCCACCCTCGCCGTGGGCCTGCTGGTCTTCACCTACGGCATCGGCACCGAGTACGACGAGCTGTTCATCGGCTTCCTGATCACGGCCGGGTTCGGCTTCGCCGCCCTCCTCAAGGCCGGCCTGATCAACCGGGTCTCCGCGATCACCGCCAAGCACCGCAACGTCACCATGATCGGTGCGTTCGTCGCGGCGGCGGCCTTCCCCTTCACCCAGTCCGACGACCAGTACGCCACCATCGGCGTCTACATCCTGATCTTCGCCACCGTCGCCCTGGGCCTGAACATCGTCGTCGGCCTGGCCGGCCTCCTGGACCTCGGTTACGTCGCCTTCCTCGGCGTCGGCGCGTACACCGCCGCCATGGTCTCCGGCAGCCCGTCCAGCCCGTTCGACATCCAGCTGCCGTTCTGGGCCAGCGCCCTCCTCGGCGCCTTCGTCGCCATGATCTTCGGTGTCCTCATCGGTGCCCCGACCCTGCGGCTGCGCGGCGACTACCTCGCCATCGTGACCCTCGGCTTCGGTGAGATCTTCCGCATCGCCGTCCTCAACACCGACGGCACCTCCGGACCCGACGTCACCAACGGCTCCAACGGCATCTCCTCGATCCCCAACCTCAACATCCTGGGCTTCGACTTCGGCCAGGAGCACACCGTCTTCGGGTTCACCATCGCCCGGTTCGCCAACTACTTCCTGCTGATGCTGCTCATCACGCTGATCGTCGTGGTGGTCTTCCGGCGCAGCAGCGACTCCCGCATCGGGCGGGCCTGGGTCGCCATCCGCGAGGACGAGACGGCCGCCCGCGCCATGGGCATCAACGGCTTCCGGGTCAAGCTGATCGCCTTCGCCCTGGGCGCCACCCTGGCCGGTCTGGCCGGCACGGTGCAGGCGCACGTCACCTACACCGTGACGCCCGAGCAGTACATGTTCGCCCACGTGGTGCCGCCCAACAGCGCCTTCCTGCTGGCGGCCGTCGTCCTCGGCGGCATGGGCACCATCAGCGGACCGCTGGTCGGCGCGGCGCTGCTCTACCTCATCCCCGCCAAGCTCCAGTTCCTCGGCGACTACCAGCTCCTCGCCTTCGGCCTCGCGCTCGTCCTGCTCATGCGCTTCCGGCCCGAGGGCCTCATCCCCAACCGGCGCCGTCAGCTCGAGTTCCACGAGGATGCCGAAGCGCCGACAGTCCTCAGCAAGGCAGGGGCCTGACCACCATGACAACCGACACCACCACCCAAAGCGCGTCCGCCGGCGCCGCCAAGGGCGAGACGATCCTCGACGCCCGCGGCGTGACCATGCGCTTCGGCGGCCTCACCGCCGTCCGTGACGTCGACCTCACCGTCAACAGCGGGGAGATCGTCGGACTCATCGGGCCCAACGGCGCGGGGAAGACCACCTTCTTCAACTGCCTGACCGGTCTGTACATCCCCACCGAGGGCGAAGTCCGCTACAAGGACAAGGTCCTGCCGCCCAAGTCCTTCAAGGTGACCGCCGCCGGCATCGCCCGGACGTTCCAGAACATCCGGCTGTTCGGCAACATGACGGTCCTGGAGAACGTCCTGGTCGGCCGCCACACCCGCACCAAGGAAGGGCTCTGGTCCGCCCTGCTGCGCGGCCCGGGCTTCCACCGCGCCGAGGCCGCCTCCCGCGAACGGGCCATGGAGCTGCTGGAGTTCGTCGGCCTCGCCGACAAGGCCGACCACCTCGCCCGCAACCTCCCCTACGGCGAGCAGCGGCGGCTGGAGATCTCCCGCGCGCTCGCCAGCGAGCCGGGTCTGCTCCTCCTGGACGAGCCCACCGCGGGCATGAACCCCCAGGAGACCCGCGAGACCGAGGAACTCGTGTTCGCCATCCGGGACAAGGGCATCGCGGTCCTGGTCATCGAGCACGACATGCGGTTCATCTTCAACCTCTGCGACCGCGTCGCCGTCCTGGTCCAGGGCCAGAAGCTGGTCGAGGGCGACGCGGCCACCGTCCAGGGCGACGAACGCGTCATCGCCGCCTACATCGGAGAACCCATCGCGGACGACCCCGGCGCCGAGGAGGCCGCCGAGGTCGAGGCGGCGGAAGCAGCCGCCGAGGGCACCACCGACGCAGCGCCCGGCAAGGAGACCGACCGATGACCGCACTCCTCGAAGTCGAAGACCTCAAGGTCGCCTACGGCAAGATCCAGGCCGTCAAGGGCATCTCCTTCACGGTCGAGGCCGGCCAGGTGGTCACGCTCATCGGCACCAACGGCGCCGGCAAGACCACCACCCTGCGCACGCTGTCCGGTCTGCTGAAGCCGGTCGGCGGCCAGATCCGGTTCAACGGCAGGTCGCTGAAGAAGATCCCGGCGCACGAGATCGTGTCGCACGGGCTCGCCCACTCCCCCGAGGGGCGGCACATCTTCCCGCGCATGACCATCGAGGACAATCTCCGCCTCGGTGCCTTCCTGCGCAGCGACCGGGCGGGCATCGAGAAGGACATCAAGCGCGCCTACGACCTGTTCCCCATCCTCGGGGAGCGCCGCAAGCAGGCCGCGGGCACCCTCTCCGGCGGTGAGCAGCAGATGCTCGCCATGGGCCGGGCGCTGATGTCCCAGCCCAAGCTGCTGATGCTCGACGAGCCCTCCATGGGTCTGTCGCCGATCATGATGCAGAAGATCATGGCGACCATCGCGGAGCTGAAGGCGCAGGGCACCACGATCCTGCTGGTGGAGCAGAACGCCCAGGCGGCGCTCTCGCTCGCCGACCGGGGTCACGTGATGGAGGTCGGCAACATCGTCCTGTCCGGCACCGGACGCGACCTGCTGCACGACGAGTCCGTGCGCAAGGCGTACCTCGGCGAGGACTGACCCGCCGGCACCGCACCACGCGAGGCCCGCGCCCCCTCCGGGGGACGCGGGCCTCGTGCCGTGTTGCTGCCGGGGTCGTCAGCCCTTGGCCGCCTTCTTCTCCTCGGCGTCGTCGATGACCGCCTGGGCGACCTGCTGCATGGACATCCGCCGGTCCATCGAGGTCTTCTGGATCCAGCGGAACGCCGCGGGCTCGGTCAGCCCGTAGCCGGTCTGCAGAATCGACTTGGCGCGCTCCACCAGCTTGCGGGTCTCCAGCCGCTGGCTGAGGTCGGCGACCTCGCGTTCCAGCTCCTTCAGCTCGGTGAACCGGGAGACCGCCATCTCGATCGCCGGCACCACGTCGCTCTTGGAGAACGGCTTCACCAGGTACGCCATCGCCCCGGCGTCCCGGGCCCGCTCCACCAGCTCGCGCTGGGAGAAGGCGGTCAGCATCAGCACCGGCGCGATGCGCTCCTCGGCGATCTTCTCGGCCGCCGAGATGCCGTCCAGCTTGGGCATCTTGACGTCGAGGATCACCAGGTCGGGCCGGTGCTCCCGGGCCAGTTCGACGGCCCGTTCGCCGTCCCCGGCCTCGCCGACGACCGTGTAGCCCTCCTCCTCCAGCATCTCCTTGAGGTCGAGCCGGATCAGCGCCTCGTCCTCGGCGATGACGACGCGCGTCGTCATCGGGGGCACGTGCGACTGGTCGTCTTCGGGCACGTCGACGGGCTGGGGCGACTCGGGGGCGCTCACGTGGGCTCCTTGGTGCGGGGCAGGCTGGTACTGCTGACAAGAGCGTACCGAGCTGCGGTAAGGTGGGTGGACGGCGGGTGACCGCCGACCTTCGTTTCGAAGGGCGCCCCGGTAGCCCAGCGGTAGAGGCAATGGTCTCAAACACCATCCAGCGTCGGTTCGAATCCGACCCGGGGTACTTTTCCTCCGATTACAAGGTCTCTTCCCGGGAGTGGGCGGACGCGCCCCCGTGACCGGGCCCCCGAATCCTTCCCGCAGGCCCCCGGCGCGGTGATCCCTCGCGGGTGCCCCGCGCCACTGACCCTCCCGGGGCCCGGACGCCTCACTTCGGGCTGTCGTCCTCGCCGATGTGGTGGACACGGACCAGGTTGGTGGAGCCGGAGACCCCCGGCGGGGAGCCCGCCGTGATGACGGCCGTCTCCCCCTTCTCGCACCGGGCGTACTTCAGCAGCAGCTCGTCCACCTGGTCGACCATGGCGTCGGTGGACTCCACGTGCGGGCCCAGGAAGGTCTCCACCCCCCAGGACAGGCTGAGTTGGGACCGGGTCGCCGGGTCCGGGGTGAAGGCGAGCAGCGGGATCGGCGAGCGGTAGCGGGACAGACGGCGGGCGGTGTCGCCGGACTGGGTGAAGGCGACGAGGAAGCGGGCACCCAGGAAGTCGCCGATCTCGGCCGCCGCGCGGGCCATCGCCCCGCCCTGGGTGCGGGGCTTGTTGCGGTCGGTCAGCGGCGGCAGCCCCTTGGCGAGGATGTCCTCCTCGGCGGCCTCGATGATGCGGGCCATGGTGCGGACCGTCTCGGTGGCGTGCTTGCCGACGCTGGTCTCGCCGGAGAGCATCACGGCGTCCGTGCCGTCGATGACCGCGTTCGCCACGTCCGACGCCTCGGCGCGGGTGGGCCGGACATGGTCGATCATCGAGTCGAGCATCTGGGTGGCCACGATGACCGGTTTGGCGTTGCGCTGGGCCAGCTTGATGGCGCGCTTCTGCACGATGGGCACGAGTTCGAGGGGCATCTCGACGCCGAGGTCCCCGCGCGCCACCATGAGGGCGTCGAAGGCGGCCACGATGTCGTCGATGTTCTCGACCGCCTGGGGCTTCTCGATCTTCGCGACGACCGGAAGGCGACGGCCCTCCTCGTCCATGATCCGGTGGACCTCCTTGATGTCCCGGCCGCTGCGGACGAAGGAGAGCGCGACGATGTCGAATCCGGTCCGCAGGGCCCAGCGGAGGTCGTCCTCGTCCTTCTTGGACAGGGCCGGCACGGACACGGCGACGCCGGGCAGGTTGAGGCCCTTGTGGTCGGAGACGACCCCGCCCTCCACGACCGTCGTGCGGACCTCCGGCCCGTCCACGGCGGTGACTTCGAGGGTGACCCTGCCGTCGTCGACGAGGATGCGCTCGCCCGGGGTGACGTCGTCGGCGAGGCCCGCGTAGGTGGTGCCGCACCGGTGCCGGTCGCCCTCGGCGCCCTCCTCCACGGTGATGGTGAAGGTGTCACCGCGTTCGAGGAGGACCGGCCCCTCGGCGAACTCGCCGAGCCGGATCTTCGGGCCTTGCAGATCGGCCAGGAGTCCGACGCTGCGACCGGTCTCGTCGGCGGCCTTGCGCACCCGTCGGTAGCGCTCCTCGTGCTCGGCGTGACTGCCGTGGCTGAGGTTGAAGCGGGCCACGTCCATTCCCGCGTCGACCAGGTCCTTGATCCGGTCGTAGGCATCGGTGGCGGGGCCCAGGGTGCAGACGATTTTCGCTCGGCGCATGGTACGAGCCTATGGCTTACCGTCGAGTAGGCACGTGGCGTCCCGTGACGGTTCGACAGCGTCTCGGTGAAGCGTTGCCGACACCGTGTGACCTGTGCGCCGACCTGCTCGTCCGAGCGTTCGGCGCCGGACCGCGGCGGCGTTGCGGCGCGGTGCGGCCCGGTGCGGCGGCACGCTACCGGAGGTCCGGCGGCACCAGGGTGAAGCGGGCCGTGACCTCCGCGTGTACCCACTGCCGCTGCGGCTCCAGGTCCAGGGGCGGCGGCTCCTCGCCGGCGGCGGAGCGGGCGAAGCCGGGCGACCGCATCCCGGCGAAGGACTCCGGGTGCACCACGTCCGGTACGCCGGCGTCGGCCAGCTCCACGAGCGCGTCGAGGGCGGTGCCCAGGGCCTCGGCGTACTCACGGGCCCGCCGGACCGCGTCGTGCACCGCCTCCTGCCGGGCCCGGCGGTGGGCGGGCGAGTCGGGCCGCAGGGACCACCGGGGACCCTCGACACGGGTGAGCTCCAGGTCGGCGAGACGGGTGGCGAGGTCCCCCAGCACGGTGAAGTCGCTCAGCTCGGCGGCGAGACGGACCGTGCCGTGGTGGCTGCGGACGCGTTCGCCCCGGCCCCGGGGACCGAGTTCCGGCGTCACGGTGAGGCTGCCGGTCTCCAGGCGCTCGACGCCGTCCCCGAAGGACCTGACGAGGTCGAGGGCGGTGGCGTTGCGGCGGGTCAGGTCGTCGAGGGTGGCGCGCCGGTCGCGGCCCCGGGCGCCGACGGTGATGTCGAGGCGGGCGAGCTCGGGGCCGACGTCGAGGCGGGCCTCCCCGCGCACGGCGAGGTGGGGGGACGCGGGCGTGCCGTGCGGGGCGGACCGCGCCGCCGGGAGTCCGTCGTGGGGGGTGGCCATGCGCCCACTGTGTCAGCTCGCGCCCGTTTCCACAGCGGGTCTCCCGCCTCTCCCCGACGGGCCGGCCCGGCCCCCTGCGGCCGAGGGGGGCGTGCCGGTCCTCCTCGACGCCGCGTCCGGGCGGGCCGGCCTGCCCCGTCACGCCTCCTGGACGCGCAGGGCGCGGGCGAGGTCGTCGAGCTGGTCGGTGAGCCGGCGGCGCAGGGCGGGCACCGGGTCGCTCTCGCGCAGGCACCGCTCGCCCAGGCCCAGGTGCTCGGCGTCGACGGCGTGGGCCGGGAACGCCCAGTGGCCGGCGGCCTCGGCGATGGCGGGGCCGCGGCGGGCCGCGAGGGGCACCACGTCCTCGTAGTAGCGGGCCACGTACGGGCGCACCAGCTCGGCCTGTTCGGGCTGCCAGAAGCCCCGGGCGGTGGCGGTGAACAGGTAGTTCGACAGGTCGTCGGAGGCGAACATGGCCTGCCAGGCGCGGGCCTTGGCGTCCTCGTCGGGCAGGGCGGCGCGGCAGCGGGCGGCGCCCTCCTGCCCGGTGGCGCTCGGGTCGTGTTCCAGTTCGGCGGCGATGGCCGCCTCGTCGGTGGCGCCGAGCACGGCGAGGCGGGCCAGGACGCGCCAGCGCAGCTCCGGGTCGAGTTCGGGGCCGCCGGGGACGGTGCCGTCGTCGAGCCAGGTGGTGATGGTCTCGGGGTGGGCGGCGGCGTTGATGAAGTGCCGCACGGCGATCAGCCGCAGGCCGGGGTGGTCGCCGTCCTCGGTGCGGCGCAGGAGGTCGCGGCACAGGCCGGTGAGGGCGCCGAGCGCGGCGGGCCGCCGGTCGGGAGCGAGGTAGCGGTCGGTGACGTGGGTGGCGGCGAACGCCAGGACGCCCTGGACCAGCGCGAGGTCGGTCTCCTCGGGCAGGTGGGCGCAGGCGGTGGCGAGGTAGTCGCCGGGGGCGAGTTCGCCGTCGCGGACCATGTCGCGCAGGGCGTTCCAGACGACGGCCCGGGTGAGGGCGTCCGGGATGCCGGACAGGCCGCGCAGCACCGTCTCCAGGGAGGTGTCGTCGAGGCGGACCTTGGCGTAGGTGAGGTCCAGGTCGTTGGGCACGACGAGGGCGGGGTGGGTGCCGGGGCGGGTCACCGGGCCGGCGTCCGCGGGGACGTCGGTCTCGAAGCGCTCCCGCAGCACCAGGCCGCGTCCGCCGCCGAGGTCACGGTCGTAGACGCCGACGGTGACGCGGTGCGGCCGGTGGCCGTCGCGGTCGAGGGCGAGGGTCCACTGGCCGGGGCGGGAGTCGACGGCGGCGGTGAGCCGGTCGACGCCGGTGGTGCGCAGCCAGGCGTCGGCCCAGGCGTGGACGTCGCGGTCGGTGGCGGCGGCCAGGGAGTCGATGAAGTCGGCGAGGGTGGCGTTGGCGAAGCGGTGCCGGGAGATGTGGACGTTGATGCCGGCCAGGAAGTCCTTCTCGCCGAGCCAGGCGACGAGCTGGCGCAGGGCGGAGGCGCCCTTGGCGTAGGAGATGCCGTCGAAGTTGAGCAGCGCGGAGGCGGTGTCCTCGACGCGCTCGGGGGCGACGGGGTGGGTGGAGGGGCGCTGGTCGGCGTCGTAGCCCCAGGTCTTGCGGGCCACGCCGAAGTCGGTCCAGGTGTCGGTGAAGCGGGTCGCCTCGGCGGTGGTCTGGTAGCCCATGTACTCGGCGAAGGACTCGTTGAGCCAGATGTCGTCCCACCAGGTGAGGGTGACGAGGTCGCCGAACCACATGTGGGCCATCTCGTGGGCGATGACCATGGCGCGGGTCTGGCGCTCGGTGTCGGTGACGGCGGAGCGGTAGACGAACTCGTCGCGGAAGGTGACCAGGCCCGGGTTCTCCATGGCCCCGGCGTTGAACTCGGGGACGAACGCCTGGTCGTAGGAGTCGAAGGGGTAGGGCTCCTCGAACTTCTCGTGGTACCGGTCGAAGCAGGCGCGGGTGATGTCGAGGAGTTCGTCCGCGTCGGCGTCGAGGTGGGGGGCCAGCGAGCGGCGGCAGTGCAGGCCGAAGGGCAGGCCCCGGTGCTCGGTGCGGACGCTGTGCCAGGGGCCGGCGGCGACGGCGACGAGGTAGGTGGGGATGAGCGGGGTGGGGGCGGCCCGCCAGCGCCCGTCGCCGAGGTGTTCGGTGACGCCGTTGGCGAGGACGGTCCAGGCGGGCGGGGCGGTGACGCTCACCTCGAAGACGGCCTTGAGGTCGGGCTGGTCGAACGCGGCGAACACGCGCTGCACGTCGTCCAGGAAGAGCTGGGTGTAGACGTAGGTCTCGCCGTCGGTGGGGTCGGTGAAGCGGTGCATGCCCTCACCGGTGCGGGAGTAGCGCATGCGGGCGTCGACGCGGAGATCGTGCGTGCCGGGGGCGAGTCCCTTCAGCGGCAGGCGGTTGCCGTCCAGGATCCCGGGGTCGAGGGGGTGTCCGTCGAGGGTGACGGAGCGCAGTTCGGCGGGCTTGACCTCGACGAAGGTGTCCGTGGCGTCCCGGTCCGCGAGGACGGTGAAGGAGATCGCGGTGCGGGAGTCGAAGGTCTCCTCCCCGGCGGTCAGGTCGAGTTCGACGGTGTACCGGTGGACGTCGAGGAGCTGTGCTCGGTTCTGCGCTTCGTCGCGCGTCAGTACGGACATGCAGGCCATGCTGCCCGATGGCGTCGGCACGGCACAGAGCCGGTCCGGTACGCGGCCTATGTCCGGTCCGGAGTGAGCTCCCCGTGCGCCCCCGTGGGGTGTCCGGGGGGCAGGTGGGGGTGCGGGTGCGGCAGGGCGGCCGGGCGGACGGCCGCGGGGGCGGGCACCGGGGTGAGGCGGGCGCGCAGGTCGCGCAGTTCGCGTTCGAGGGCGAGGCGGCGCTGGTGCGCGTCGTAGAGGTGGCGGACCTTGATGCGCAGGGTCCAGGGGTCGACGGGCTTGGCGACCACGTCGGCGACGCCGAGGGCGTAGGCGGCGGCACCGAACTCACGGTCGCGGCCGTGCGCGGTGAGCAGGACGACCGGGATGTGCTGGGTCTGTTCCAGGCGCCGCATGTAGCCGACCACGTCCAGGCCGCCGGTGCCGGGGGCGCGCAGGTTGAGCAGGACCAGTCCGACGTTCCCGCGCAGCAGGTGCTTCAGGGCCGCCTCGCTGGTGGTGGCCCGGCCGAGGGGCCGGCCCAGCGGGGCGAGGGCGCTCTCCAGCGCGTAGAGGGTGTCGTCGTGACCGTCGACGATGAGGATCCTGGCATCCCGGGGCATGGCGGACGTCCCTCCTCGTAAGGGGACCGGAGTCTCGGCCGGGCGCTGACGGAAGGTGTCCGCCGGCTGACAAGGAGTGTCCCCAGGATGCCCCGCGCACGCCCTCCTGTCACTCCCCGGGGAAGGGCGTCCGCGCCTGGCTCTCGGAGGGGGCGGCGACGCCGGCGGGCGGCCGGGCGGACAGCGGCGCGGCGGCCGGTCCGGCGGGGGCAGCGGCGCCGGCGGTCAGCCCGCCGGGCGGCCGGTGGTGCCCGCGGTGTCCTCGGCGATGCGTTCGTGGTGGCGGATCACCTCGGCGACGATGAAGTTCAGGAACTTCTCCGCGAAGGCCGGGTCGAGCCGGGCGTTCTCGGCGAGGTCGCGCAGCCGGGCGATCTGGCGGGCCTCCCGGGCCGGGTCGGCGGGCGGCAGCCGGTGCTCGGCCTTGAGTCGGCCGACCTGCTGGGTGCACTTGAAGCGTTCGGCGAGCATGTGGACGACGGCGGCGTCGATGTTGTCGATGCTGTCGCGCAGCCGGGTGAGTTCCGCGCGCACGGCGGGGTCGACGTCGTCCGTGCCGGTGGAGCTGGTGGTCATGGGGCGTCAGCCTACGGGCCGGGGGCGCCCGGGGCCGGAGCCGTCCGCCGACTGGTCACGGACGGCGGGCGCCGCGTGGGCGGGGTGCCGGGGCGGGCGGCGGCGGGGGTGCGCGGGGCGGGCCGGACCGTACAGTGGAACCGGGTTCAGGACGTCCGCGGGGGTGAGGCGTGGCGAACGGCGGTCCGGTCGAGCACGGCTTTCCGCACCTGGAGACGGTGCGGGAGGCCATCACGGCGCTGTACCGGCGGCTCACCCTGGACACAGTCCGGACGTTCTCGACGAGTGTCGTCCCGGCCGACGTGGCGTTCTGCGACACGGACGACCTGCATCTGGGCGCGCAACGGGTGGCCCGGGAACTGGTGCGCCACTACCGGCTGCCCGACGCGCGGCTGATCGTCGGCTTCCGCGCGATGACGCACGCGGCGAACGTCGAACTGACGGCGGGGCCGGAGTACTTCGTGGAGCTGAACGACCGGTTCCGCACGCATCGGCGGGACATCGGGGCGGCGCTGGCGCACGAGGTGACGCACGTGTACCTGCACCGGCTGGGGCTGTCCTTCCCCACGACGCGGGAGAACGAGATCCTCACCGACACGGCGGCGACGTACCTGGGGGCGGGGTGGCTGCTGCTGGACGCGTTCCGCGAGGACGGGGCGTCCTCGCAGAAGCTGGGGTACCTCACGCCGGAGGAGTTCGGGTACGTGCTGGCGAAGCGGTCGCTGTTCTTCGGCGAGGACCCGTCGGTGTGGTTCACCAGCGCCCAGGCGTACACGGCGTACGGCAAGGGCCTGGCGCTGGCCCGGCGGGACGGGCGGCAGCCGCCGCTGACGGCGGCCGGCTGGGCGGGCCGCCGCCGGTACGCGCATGACCGCCGGCAGGCCCAGGAGCGGCGGGCCGGCCCGCCCGCCTCGCCCGACGTCCCCTACCGGTTCGCGCCGGACGGCCACGGCCCCCTGAAGGTGTCCTTCCCCTGCCCGACCTGCCGGCAGCGCATCCGGGTGCCGGTGCGGGGGCGGGTGCGGGCCCGCTGCGGTCTGTGCCGGACGGTGCTGGAGTGCGACACCTGAAGCGGCCCTCCGGGCCCCGGCGGGACGGGACACTCACGCCGTGCGAACGGGGCGGCTCCGTAGGCTGGGCGCATGAAACGTGCCCTGCTCACGGCCCTGTGCGTGGTCGTCGTCGCGGTGTCGGGATGCTCGTCGGCCGGAAGCGGCGCCTCCGTGGGAGAGCGGGACGGGGCGGGCCTGTCGAGTCCGGCGAAGAAGGAACTGGCCCAGCAGATCGTGGCGAGCGCGGAGAACGGGACGCTGGACTGGCGCAGCGCCTACGGCTACGTCGAGGACATAGGCGACGGCCAGGGGTACACGGCGGGCATCATCGGCTTCTGCACCGGCACCCACGACCTGCTGACCCTGGTCGAGACGTACACGGCGGACCATCCCGGCAACGGCCTCGCCCGGTACCTGCCGGCCCTGCGCGCGGTCGACGGCACGGACTCCCACGAGGGGCTGGACCCGGGCTTCCCCGCGGCCTGGAAGGCGGAGGCGGAGCGGCCCGCGTTCCGCGCCGCGCAGGACGCCGAGCGCGACGCCGTGTACTTCGACCCGGCGGTGCGCCGCGCCGAGCGGGACGGGCTGTCCGCGCTGGGCCAGTTCGTCTACTACGACGCGATGGTCTACCACGGACCCGGCGACGGCCCCACCAGCTTCGGCGGCATCCGCGCGGCGGCGCTGCGCCGGGCCGACCCCCCGGCCGACGGGGGCGACGAGGAGGCGTACCTGTCCGTGTTCCTGGACGTCCGCCGGAAGGCCATGAACCGGCTGCACCCCACCCACGACACCAGCCGGGTCGCCGCCCAGCGCCACTTCCTGGACGAGGGGAACCTGGACCTCGACACCCCGCTGGAGTGGGAGATGTACGGCACGTCCTACGAGGTGACCTGAGCCGGTCCGGCCCCCGGGACGTGCTACGGCGCCCGCCCCGGTGTCCGGTCGGGGACGGGGGCGGGCGCCGTCTGTGGCCGTACGCCGTTGTACGTCACGGATGTGAGGGACCGTCAGGTCCCGGTGCGGGCCGTCAGACCGCCAGCGCGCGGTCGGTCGGCCGGATCGGTGCCGGCAGGTCGCTCGCCCCCGTGAGGAGGCGGTCGCAGCCCCGCGCGGCCGAGCGGCCCTCGGCGATCGCCCACACGATGAGCGACTGTCCGCGTCCGGCGTCACCGGCCACGAACACGCCGGGCACGTTCGTCTGGAAGTCGGCGTCCCGGGCGATGTTACCCCGCGCGTCGAGTTCCAGGCCGAACTGTTCCACCAGCCCGTTGTCGCGGTCGGTCCCGGTGAAGCCCATGGCGAGGGTGACCAGCTGCGCGGGGATCTTGCGCTCGGTGCCCGGCTTGGGGACCGGCCGGCCGTCGGTGAACTCGACCTCGGTCAGGTGCAGCCACTGGACGTTGCCGTCGGCGTCGCCCTCGAAGTGGGTGGTGGAGACGGAGTAGACCCGCTCGCCGCCCTCCTCGTGCGCGGACGTCACCTTGTAGAGCAGGGGGAAGGTCGGCCAGGGCTGGGTCTCCGGGTTCCGTTCCTCGCCGGGGCGGGGCATGATCTCCAGCTGGGTGACGGAGGCGGCGCCCTGGCGGTGGGCGGTGCCCACGCAGTCCGCGCCGGTGTCACCGCCGCCGATCACGACGACGTGCTTGCCCTCGGCGGTGATCGGCGGGGTGACGTAGTCGCCCTCCTGCACCTTGTTGGCCAGCGGCAGGTACTCCATGGCCTGGTGGATGCCCTTGAGGTCGCGGCCCGGCACCGGCAGGTCGCGGGCGGTCGTGGCGCCGACCGCCAGGACGACCGCGTCGTAGCGCTTGCGCAGCGCGGTGGCCGGCATGTCGCGGCCGATCTCGATGCCGGTGCGGAACTTGGTGCCCTCCGCGCGCATCTGCTCGATGCGGCGGTTGATGTGCCGCTTCTCCATCTTGAACTCGGGGATCCCGTACCGCAGCAGGCCGCCGATGCGGTCGGCCCGCTCGTAGACGGCGACGGTGTGGCCGGCCCGGGTCAGCTGCTGGGCGGCGGCCAGACCGGCCGGTCCGGAGCCGACGACGGCGACGGTCTTGCCGGAGAGCCGTTCGGGGACCCGCGGGGCGACGTCACCGGCCGCCCACGCCTTGTCGATGATGGAGACCTCGACGTTCTTGATGGTCACCGGGGGCTGGTTGATGCCGAGCACGCACGCCGACTCGCAGGGGGCCGGGCACAGCCGGCCGGTGAACTCGGGGAAGTTGTTCGTCGCGTGCAGGCGTTCGCTCGCCGCCGCCCAGTCCTCGCGGTAGGCGTAGTCGTTCCACTCGGGGATGAGGTTCCCGAGCGGGCAGCCGTTGTGGCAGAACGGGATGCCGCAGTCCATGCACCGGCTGGCCTGCTTGCTGATGATGGGCAGCAGCGAACCGGGGACGTACACCTCGTTCCAGTCCTTGACGCGCTCGGGGACCGGACGGGTCGGGGCGAGTTCGCGGCCGTGGTGCAGAAAGCCCTTCGGATCAGCCATTGATCGCCGCCTCCATCATCTTCTCGTGGGTCTCGGACTCGGAGAGCCCGGCTCGCTCGGCGGCGTCCTTGGCGGCGAGCACTGCCTGGTACGTGCTGGGGATGATCTTGCTGAAGCGCTCCACGGCCGTGTCCCACTCGGCGAGGAGCTTCTCGGCGACGGTGGAGCCGGTCTCCTCCCGGTGCCGTCGCACCACGTCGTGCAGCCAGGTCCGGTCGGCGTCGTCGAGCGGCCGGACGGCGTCCAGGTTGCCGGCGTTGACGTGGTCGCGGTCCAGGTCGATGACGTAGGCGACGCCACCGGACATGCCGGCCGCGAAGTTGCGGCCGGTCTCGCCGAGGACGACGGCGTGGCCGCCGGTCATGTACTCGCAGCCGTGGTCGCCCACGCCCTCGGAGACCACCAGGGCCCCGGAGTTGCGGACGCAGAACCGCTCGCCGACCTTGCCGCGCAGGAACATCTCGCCGCCGGTCGCGCCGTAGGCGAGCGTGTTGCCCGCGATGACGCTGTACTCGGCGAGGTGGTCGGCGCCGCGGTCGGGGCGGACGACGATCCGGCCGCCGGACAGGCCCTTGCCGACGTAGTCGTTGGCGTCGCCCTCCAGGCGGAGGGTGACCCCGCGCGGGACGAAGGCGCCGAAGGACTGGCCCGCGGAGCCGGTGAAGGTGATGTCGATGGTGTCGTCGGGCAGGCCCGCCCCGCCGAACTTCCGGGTCACCTCGTGACCGAGCATGGTGCCGACGGTGCGGTTGATGTTGCGGATGGCGACCTGGGCGCGCACCGGGTGGGCGTCGGTGGCGTCGGACGCGGCCAGGGCGTCGGCGGCGAGCCGGATCAGCTCGTTGTCGAGCGCCTTCTCCAGGCCGTGGTCCTGCTCCGTCAGCTGGTGGCGGACAGCGCCCTCGGCCAGCGCGGGGACGTGGAACAGCGGGGCCAGGTCGAGGCCCTGGGCCTTCCAGTGGTCGACCGCGCGGGTCACGTCGAGGACCTCGGCGTGGCCGACGGCCTCCTCCACGGAGCGGAAACCGAGTTCGGCCAGCAGTTCGCGGACCTCCTGGGCGATGAACTCGAAGAAGTTGACCACGTACTCGGCCTTGCCCGCGTAGCGGTCGCGCAGCACCGGGTTCTGGGTGGCGATGCCGACCGGGCAGGTGTCGAGGTGGCAGACGCGCATCATGACGCAGCCGGACACCACCAGCGGTGCGGTGGCGAAGCCGAACTCCTCGGCGCCGAGCAGGGCGGCGATGACGACGTCGCGGCCGGTCTTGAGCTGGCCGTCGGTCTGCACGACGATCCGGTCCCGCAGGCCGTTGAGCAGCAGGGTCTGCTGCGTCTCGGCGAGCCCCAGCTCCCAGGGGCCGCCGGCGTGCTTCAGCGAGGTCAGCGGGGAGGCGCCGGTGCCGCCGTCGTGGCCGGAGATCAGCACCACGTCGGCGTGCGCCTTGGAGACGCCCGCGGCGACGGTGCCGACGCCGACCTCGGAGACCAGCTTGACGTGGATGCGCGCCCGGGGGTTGGCGTTCTTCAGGTCGTGGATGAGCTGGGCGAGGTCCTCGATGGAGTAGATGTCGTGGTGCGGCGGCGGGGAGATGAGGCCCACGCCCGGCGTGGAGTGCCGGGTCCTGGCGACCCACGGGTAGACCTTGTGGCCGGGCAGCTGGCCGCCCTCGCCGGGCTTGGCGCCCTGGGCCATCTTGATCTGGATGTCGTCGGCGTTGACCAGGTACTCGGAGGTCACCCCGAAGCGGCCGGAGGCGACCTGCTTGATGGCGGAGCGCCGGGCCGGGTCGTAGAGGCGCTCGGGGTCCTCGCCGCCCTCGCCGGTGTTGGACTTGCCGCCGAGCCGGTTCATGGCGACGGCGAGGGTCTCGTGCGCCTCCTGGGAGATGGAGCCGTAGGACATGGCGCCGGTGGAGAACCGCTTGACGATCTCGGAGACGGGCTCGACCTCGTCGACCGGGATCGGCGTCCGGTCGGACGTGAAGCCGAAGAGGCCGCGCAGCGTCATCAGCCGCTCGGACTGCTCGTTGACGCGCTCGGTGTACTGCTTGAAGACGTCGTAGCGGCCGGAGCGGGTGGAGTGCTGGAGGCGGAAGACCGTCTCGGGGTCGAACAGGTGCGGCTCGCCCTCGCGGCGCCACTGGTACTCGCCGCCGATGTCCAGCGCGCGGTGCGCCGGGGCGATGCCGGAGGCGGGGTAGGCCTTGGCGTGCCGGGCGGCGACCTCCTGGGCGACGACGTCGATGCCGACGCCGCCGATCTTGCTGGCGGTGCCGTGGAAGTACCGGTCGACGAAGCCCTGGTCGAGGCCGACGGCCTCGAAGACCTGGGCGCCGCGGTAGGAGGCGACGGTGGAGATGCCCATCTTGGACATCACCTTCAGCACGCCCTTGCCCAGGGCGTGGATCAGGTTGCGGATGGCCGTCTCGGGCCCGCCGTCGACGGCCTGCAGGAAGGTGCCGGCGCGGACCAGGTCCTCGACGGACTCCATCGCCAGGTAGGGGTTGACCGCGGCGGCGCCGTAGCCGATGAGCAGGGCCACGTGGTGGACCTCGCGGACGTCGCCGGCCTCGACCAGCAGGCCCACCTGGGTGCGCTGCTTGGTGCGGATGAGGTGGTGGTGGACCGCGGAGGTGAGCAGCAGCGACGGGATCGGCGCGTGCTCGGCGTCGGAGTGCCGGTCGGAGAGCACGATCAGGCGGGCGCCGTTGCCGATGGCGGCGTCGGCCTCGGCGCAGATCGCCTCGATGCGCGCGGCGAGCGCCTCGCCGCCGCCGGAGACCCGGTACAGGCCGGAGAGGGTCGCGGCCTTGAAGCCGGGCATGTCGCCGTCGGCGTTGACGTGGATCAGCTTGGCGAGTTCGTCGTTGTCGATGACCGGGAAGGGCAGGACGACGCTGCGGCAGGAGGCCGCGGTCGGCTCCAGCAGGTTGCCCTGCGGGCCGAGGGAGGAGCGCAGGGAGGTGACGAGTTCCTCCCGGATGGCGTCCAGCGGCGGGTTGGTGACCTGCGCGAACAGCTGGGTGAAGTAGTCGAACAGCAGCCGCGGCCGGTCGCTGAGGGCGGCGATCGGCGAGTCGGTGCCCATCGAACCGATCGGCTCGGCACCGGTCCTGGCCATCGGCGCGAGGATGACCCGCAGTTCCTCCTCGGTGTAGCCGAAGGTCTGCTGGCGGCGGGTGACCGAGGCGTGCGTGTGCACGATGTGCTCGCGCTCGGGCAGGTCGGACAGCTCGATCTCGCCGGCTTCCAGCCACTCCGCGTAGGGGTGCTCGGCGGCGAGGGCGGCCTTGATCTCGTCGTCCTCGATGATGCGGTGCTCGGCGGTGTCGACGAGGAACATGCGGCCGGGCTGGAGGCGGCCCTTGCGGACGACCCTGGCGGGGTCGATGTCCAGGACGCCGACCTCGGAGCCGAGGACGACCAGGCCGTCGTCGGTGACCCAGTAGCGGCCGGGGCGCAGCCCGTTGCGGTCGAGGACGGCGCCGACCTGGGTGCCGTCGGTGAAGGTGACGCAGGCGGGGCCGTCCCAGGGCTCCATCATCGTGGAGTGGTACTGGTAGAAGGCGCGTCGCGCGGGGTCCATGGAGGGGTGGTTCTCCCACGCCTCCGGGATCATCATCAGCACCGAGTGGGGCAGCGACCGGCCGCCCAGGTGCAGCAGTTCGAGGACCTCGTCGAAGGAGGCGGAGTCGGAGGCGTCGGGGGTGCAGACCGGGAACACGCGCTCCAGGTCCCTGCCGGTGCCGAACAGGTCGGACATCAGCTGCGACTCGCGGGCGCGCATCCAGTTGCGGTTGCCCTTGACGGTGTTGATCTCACCGTTGTGCGCGACGAACCGGTAGGGGTGGGCGAGCGGCCACGACGGGAAGGTGTTGGTGGAGAACCGGGAGTGCACCAGCGCGATCGCGGAGCCGAAGCGGCGGTCGGACAGGTCCGGGAAGAAGGGCTCCAGCTGGCCGGTGGTCAGCATGCCCTTGTAGACGATGGTCCGCGCGGACAGCGACGGGAAGTAGACGCCGGCCTCGCGCTCGGCGCGCTTGCGCAACGCGAAGGCCCTGCGGTCCAGGGCGATGCCGGTGGAGGCGCCGTCGGTGACGAAGATCTGGCGGAAGACCGGCATGGTGGACCGGGCGGTGGTGCCGAGCAGCTGGGGCGCGACCGGCACCTCCCGCCAGCCGAGGACGGTCAGGCCCTCGTCGGCGGCGATCCGCTCGATGTGGTCGACGGCGTCCCGGGTGCCGTCCTCCGGCAGGAAGGCGGTGCCGACGGCGTAGCCACCGGCCTCCGGCAGCTCGAACCCGGCGACCTCGCGGAAGAAGCCGTCGGGGACCTGGGAGAGGATGCCGGCGCCGTCGCCCGAGTCGGGCTCGGAGCCGGTGGCACCCCGGTGTTCGAGGTTGCGCAGGACGGTCAGGGCCTGCTCGACCAGAGTGTGGGACGCCTCGCCGGTGAGGGTGGCGACGAAGCCCACGCCGCAGGCGTCGTGCTCGTCGCGGGGGTCGTACAGGCCCTGTGGGGCAGGGCGGGCATCCATGAAGGACCAGGTGGACCGGTCGTTCTCGGAATGCTGGGACGGCTGGCGCGGCCTGCGCATCGGCTCTCCCGTCGTCGTCTGTTGGCATGTGTCAGGTGCCGAGGGACGACGTTGGCCCTCTGCGTGAGGTGGGAAATGTCAGGCAGATTACATGATGGAGCGATTCTCGCCTACCGGGATTTCCGGTTCCAGCATGCGGACACCGGCGGGGTCCCGAAAGGGTCGCGCGATCGACGGCGGGGGTCCCGCGACCGGCGGTGGGGCTGTGGGAGGGGGCGGGTCGGACGGGACAGATCCATGTCCGCGTCGGCCCGGGGAGGGGGCGGGCGTCGTCACCCGCCCCGCAGAGACGCCGCGGGCCTCGTTGCCCGCAACGCTTACGGCTCATGCCCAGCGGTCACATCGCCGAAACCAGCGAGTAATGACAGATGCGGCCCGCGCATAATACGACTTCTGCTGCCACGATCAACCTCAGGTGTGCGGATGACCGCACACCTGAGAGCCGGATCATCCTAGGGCCGTACCGATCAGCGTGCCCAGGGCGTACGTCACACCGGCCGCCGCGCCGCCCAGCGCGAGCTGCCGCAGACCGCTGAACCACCAGGTGCGGGCCGTCACCTTGGCCACCACCGCGCCGCACAGGAACAGGCCCAGCAGGGCGAGGGCGACGGCGGGCCAGAGGCTGCTCGCGCCCAGCAGGTAGGGCAGCACCGGGAGCAGGGCGCCCAGCGCGAAGGAACCGAAGCTGGAGACCGCCGCGACGGTCGGGGAGGGCAGGTCGCCGGGGTCGACGCCCAGCTCCTCGCGGGCATGGATCTCCAGGGCCTGCTCGGGGTCCTTCGACAGCTGCCGGGCCACCTCCCGGGCCAGCTCCGCCTCCACGCCGCGGGCCTCGTAGAGGGCGGCCAGTTCGGCCTCCTCGTCCTGGGGGTGCTTGCGCAGTTCGCGGCGCTCGACGTCGAGTTCGGCCTCGACCAGCTCCCGCTGGGAGGCCACGGAGGTGTACTCGCCGGCCGCCATGGAGAAGGCCCCGGCGGCGAGCCCCGCGAGACCACTGAGCACGATCGTCTGCTGGCCGGCCGCGCCGCCCGCGACACCGGTCATCAGCGCCAGGTTGGAGACGAGACCGTCCATCGCCCCGAACACGGCGGGCCGCAGCCAGCCGCCGTTCACGTCCCGGTGCGTGTGGTTGTCACGGTGCGCCTCGTGCAGCGCCGCCTCGGTCTCGATGATCGCCATGCCGGCCCCCAAGGGTTCCACTCACGTCTTGTTTAGACGGATTCCAATCTTTTACACAACCCAATGTACGCCGCCGTCGAGGCTCCTGCCAGCAAGGAAAGGCTGCGCTAACCTGCGACGATGCCGATTCCGGCGGGGGTACGGGCGGCCCGGCGCGGGGGTCCGTGAGCGCGGCGACGGCGGCGGGCAGCACGGCCGGGGACGGAACGGCCGCCGACGGAACGCCCCACCACGCTGACCCGAGCCCCACCGCCCGCTCTCCCGACCCCGGACACACGCCGAGGGCGCCCGGAATCGCTCCGGGCGCCCTCGGCGCATGCGGTACGGCTCATGGGGGGGCGGTCGCCCCTCCGTCAGCCCTTCTTGGCCGAACCGGCTCCGTTCCTGGCAGCGTCGTCGTCCTGGCCGTCGGCCCTGTCCTCCGTCGTGGCGTCGGCGGCCTCGGCCTCGGTCACGTCACCGGCCGCGTCGGCGGGCTCCCCGGCGGTCGTCGCGCCGGCCTTCTTCGGTGCCTTCCCGCCGGCCGCGTCGGCCTTCGCGCCGGTGCCCGCCCCGGCCTTCCCGTCGGCCGCGTCGGCCGTCCCGGACGCCTCGCCCGGGGTCCCGTCGCCGGTGTCCGGCTCCGCCCGCGGCTCGACCACGTCCTCGCGGCCCGGGCGCCCCCGCGCCGACAGGACGATGTACAGGACCGCGAGCAGGAACACCGCGATCGACGTCCAGTTGTTCAGCCGCAGCCCCAGGATCTCGTGGGCCTCGTCGACCCGCATGTACTCGATCCAGAACCGGCCCGCGCAGTAGGCGGCGACGTACAGGGCGAAGGCCCGTCCGTGGCCCAGCCGGAAGCGGCGGTCGGCCCAGATGACCAGCAGCGCCACGCCCACGCACCACAGCGACTCGTACAGGAACGTCGGGTGGTACGTGCCGGGCAGGCGCCCGTCGGCCGAGGAGGTGATCTCCACCGCCCAGGGCAGGTCCGTCGGGCGGCCGTACAGCTCCTGGTTGAACCAGTTGCCCCAGCGGCCGATCGCCTGGGCGAGGGCGATGCCCGGGGCGACGGCGTCGGCGTAGGCGGGCAGCGGGATGCCCCGGCGCCGACAGCCGATCCACGCGCCCAGCGCGCCGAACGCGATGGCGCCCCAGATGCCGAGGCCGCCCTCCCAGATCTTGAAGGCGTCCACCCAGTCACGGCCCTCGCTGAAGTACAGCTGGTAGTCCGTGACGACGTGGTAGATCCTGCCGCCGACCAGGCCGAACGGGACGGCCCAGACGGCGATGTCCGCGACCGTCCCGGGCCGCCCGCCCCGGGCGATCCAGCGCCTGTTGCCGAGCCAGACGGCGACGAAGACGCCGACGATGATGCAGAACGCGTAGCCGCGCAGCGGAACGGGGCCGAGGTACAGCACACCGCTCGACGGGCTGGGAATGTAGGCAAGTTCCATGGCAGGGTCGACGCTACCCTGCCCGGCCGACCGCGCGCCGGGTGGCCCGGCTACGTCTCCATAACAGGGACCGCCCGGAGGGCGCCGCCGGCCGGGGCGCGCGCCGCCGTCACCCCTGGTTGGCCTGCTGCACCAGCTGCTTGAGCTTGGCCGGGGTCATCGACTGGTCCTGGTAGATGTTCTCCCCGTCCAGCAGGACGGTCGGCGTGCCCGAGAAATCGCCCTTCTGGAACGCCTCGTTGGACTTCGCGACCCAGCTGTTGTGGGTGCCGTCCTCCACGCAGTCGCGGAACGCGGGCGTGTCCAGGCCGTCGACCTGGCCGGCCAGCTCGATCAGCTTGGACTCGTCGGCGAAGGCGTCGTCGGGCTCCGGCGGCTGGTTGGCGAACAGCACGTCGTGGTAGGCGGCGAACTTCCCGGCGTCCTGGGCGCAGGCCGCGGCGTTGGCGGACGCGCGGGAGCCGGTGCCGCCCATGTTGCCGTCGATGAGGGTGACCAGGTGGTACTCCGCCTTCAGCTGACCGGCGTCGGTCAGCTCCCGGATGGTGGGGCCGTAGGCGGTCTCGAAGGACTTGCAGGCCGGGCAGCGGAAGTCCTCCCACACCGTGAGCGTGGACCTGGCGCTCTCCTTGCCGACCGGGATGGCGAGGCCGTCCTTGCCCAGCGCGCCGGAGGGCGCGACGACCGGGCCCGCCGACTCGCTGCCGTCGTCCTTGCCGGCGTTCGCGGCGACGACGCCGATCACCGCCGCCAGCCCCAGGACACAGACCACGCTCGCGGCCACGATCAGGGTGCGGCGCCGCTTCTCGGCGGCCTTCTGCTTCTCGCGCTCGGCCGCCAGGCGTTCCCGGGCGGTGCGCTTCCTCGCGTCACGGTTCTTCTCGCTCACACCCCGCAGAACGAACCGGGGAGGCGCACCGCGCCTCCCCGGCCCCATGTCCACCCGTACGAGGGATCCGTATGACCGGCGGTCCCGCCGGTCACCGGGCCCGCCGTGCGGCCGGTCAGACCTGCCGGCGCACGCCCCGGGCCAGGTCGCCGGCGAGGTCACGGACGGCCTCCACGCCGGCGGCGGCGTCGGGGGCGTCCAGCATCCGCTTGACGAAGGCCGAGCCCACGATCACACCGTCGGCGAAGGCGGCCACCTCGGCGGCCTGCGCCGCGTCGGAGACGCCGAGCCCGACGCACACCGGGAGGTCGGTGGTGGCGCGGGTGCGCCGCACCAGGTCCTCGGCCTGCGCGCCGACCGACTCCCGGGTGCCGGTGACCCCCATCAGGGAGGCGGCGTAGACGAAGCCGCTGCCGACCGCGGTGATCTCGGCCAGGCGCGTGTCCCGGCTGCTGGGGGCGACGACGAAGACGGTGGCCAGGCCGTGCTTGTCGGCGTGCTCCCGCCACAGCGCCGACTCCTGGACGGGCAGGTCGGGCAGGATGCACCCGGCGCCGCCCGCCTCGGCGAGTTCGGCGGTGAACCGCTCGACGCCGTAGCGGTCAATGGGGTTCCAGTAGGTCATGACGAGGATCGGCTTGCCGGTGGCGGCGTGCGCCTCGCGGACGGTGCGCATCACGTCGGCGATCCGCACCCCGCCGCGCAGGGCGATGTCGTCGGCGGTCTGGATGACCGGGCCGTCGAGCACCGGGTCGCTGTGGGGCAGGCCCACCTCCACCACGTCCGCGCCGCCGTCGAGGGCGGCCCGGGCCGCGTCGATGCCGCCGTCCACGGTCGGGAAGCCGGCCGGGAGGTAGGCGATCAGGGCGGCACGGCCCTCGGCCTTCGCCGCGGCCAGGGTCTCGTCCAGCAGCCGCACGTTCCCGCTCACTTGGCGTCCCCCTCGATCTCGGCGGTGCCGCCCGCCGCGTCGGCGGCGACCTCGGCGTCGGTGTCGTACAGGCCGAAGTAGCGCGCGGCGGTGTCCATGTCCTTGTCGCCGCGGCCGGACAGGTTGACCACGATCAGCCCCTCCGGGCCCAGCTCCCGGCCGACCTCCAGGGCGCCGGCGAGGGCGTGGGCGCTCTCGATGGCCGGGATGATGCCCTCGGTGCGGGACAGCAGCCGCAGGGCCTGCATGGCGGCGTCGTCGGTGACCGCCCGGTACTCGCCGCGCCCGGAGTCCTTGAGGTGGGCGTGCTCGGGGCCGATGCCCGGGTAGTCCAGGCCCGCCGAGATGGAGTACGGCTCGGTGATCTGGCCCTCGTCGTCCTGGAGGACGTAGGAGCGGGAGCCGTGCAGGATGCCGGGCTCGCCGGCGGTGAGGGTGGCCGCGTGCTCGCCGGTGTCGACGCCCTTGCCCGCGGGCTCGCAGCCGATCAGCCGGACGCCCTCGTCGGGGAGGAAGGCGTGGAACAGGCCGATGGCGTTGGAGCCGCCGCCCACGCAGGCGACGGCCGCGTCGGGAAGCCGCCCGGTGCGCTCCAGGAGCTGGCGGCGGGCCTCGACGCCGATGACGCGGTGGAAGTCGCGCACCATGGCCGGGAAGGGGTGCGGCCCGGCGACGGTGCCGAACAGGTAGTGGGTGCGGTCGACGTTGGCGACCCAGTCGCGGAACGCCTCGTTGATGGCGTCCTTCAGGGTGCGGCTGCCGGACTTCACGGCGATGACCTCGGCGCCGAGCATCCGCATCCGGGCCACGTTGAGGGCCTGGCGCCGCGTGTCGATCTCGCCCATGTAGATCATGCAGTCGAGGCCGAACAGGGCGCAGGCGGTGGCGGTGGCCACGCCGTGCTGGCCGGCGCCGGTCTCGGCGATGACCCGGGTCTTGCCCATGCGCCGGGTCAGCAGGGCCTGGCCGAGCACGTTGTTGATCTTGTGGGAGCCGGTGTGGTTCAGGTCCTCGCGCTTGAGGAAGACGCGGGCGCCGCCCGCCTCGGCGGCGAACCGGGGCACCTCGGTCAGCGCGCTCGGACGGCCGGTGTAGTGGGCCAGGAGATCGTCGAGCTCGCGGGCGAACTCGGGGTCGGACTTGGCCTTGTCGTACTCGACGGCGACCTCGTCGACCGCGGCGACCAGGGCCTCGGGGATGAACTTGCCGCCGAAGGCGCCGAAGTAGCCTTCGGCGGTGGGGACCCGGCCCTCCGGGTCGGGGACGAAGAAACTGCTGGGCATGCGGAAACCTCACGGTGGGTGTCTGACGGGCACGTTGCGCCGTGGGGGCGGGACCGTCGGCCGGACGTCCGGCCGGTCGCTCGCGCGACAGGGCCTCAGCGGGCCGTGGCCCCGCGTCCCCGGGGAGCACACCGGTGCCATCGCATGCCGTTGACCTGTCCCGGTTCGTCCCCGATGACGTAGCGGACCCGGCGGCCGTGCACCCGGCGGGCGGGCGCCCGGCAGCCGCGGGGCCGGCAGCCGCGCGCGAGGCGGGCGTACGGGTCCCGGGCGGGGATCGGCGCGAGGGTCATCGGGGGCCGCCTGGTGGGGTCAGCCCCGGCCGTGGCGCAGCGCGGGGTGCTCCCCCGCGGCCACCAGGTCGGAGACGGCCGTCTTGGGGTCCTTGCCGGTGACCAGCGACTCGCCGACCAGGACGGCGTCGGCGCCGGCGTTGGCGTAGGCGATCAGGTCGTGCGGGCCACGGACGCCCGACTCGGCCACCTTCACCAGGTGGGCCGGGATCTCGGGGGCGACCCGCTCGAAGGTGCCGCGGTCGACCTCGAGGGTCTTGAGGTTGCGGGCGTTGACGCCGATGACCTTGGCGCCGGCGTCGACCGCGCGCTCCACCTCGTCCTCGTCGTGCACCTCGACGAGCGGGGTGAGCCCGATGGACTCGGCGCGCTCGATGAGGGACTCCAGGGCCGCCTGGTCGAGGGCGGCGACGATCAGCAGCGCGAGGTCGGCGCCGTGCGCCCGGGCCTCCCAGAGCTGGTACGAGGTGACGATGAAGTCCTTGCGCAGGACCGGGATGTCCACCCGGGCGCGGACCGCCTCCAGGTCGGCCAGCGAGCCGCCGAACCGGCGCTCCTCGGTGAGCACGGAGATCACGGACGCGCCGCCCGCCTCGTAGTCGGCGGCGAGGCCGGCGGGGTCGGCGATCGCGGCGAGCGCTCCCTTGGACGGGCTGGAGCGCTTGACCTCGCAGATCACCTTGACGCCGTCGCCGCGCAGGGCGGCGGCGCCGTCCTTGGCGGCGGGGGCCTTCGCGGCGCGCTCCTTGAGCTCGTCGAGGCTGACGCGCGCCTGCCGCTCCGCGAGGTCGGCCCGCACTCCGTCGATGATCTCGTCGAGCACACTCACGCGAGCGGCCCCCTTCCTGACGGGTGGTCTTCGGTGCGTTCGTTGCCGTCACGGGGTGCCCGCCTCGCAGGGTCGGGCCGCCGGACGGAACCGGTGGTCACTGCGATGGTATCCGCAGCCGGGCGCAGGCCCCGCATCCGGTTGACGCCGGTCCCACTAGCTGGACATCCGCCGGTCGATCAAGGGTGCAGCCAGCCACCGAACGGCAGGTTCCGGACAACCGTGAAGACCAGCAGCAACGCCCCCACGGACCACAGCAGTACCGGCCCGGGGTCGAGCCGCAGCCGCTTCCCGCGGGCCGCGTGGACCACCCAGACGGTCCACAGCACGGCGAAGGCGGCGTAGCCGAGGACGGCGGGCGCGTTGGCCTGCAGGGCCGCCGGCAGGTCGCCGTGCACGACGGCGTGCGCGCTGCGCAGCCCGCCGCAGCCGGGGCAGTACAGGCCGGTGAGACGCAGCAGGGGGCAGGCCGGGTAGTGGCCGGGTTCGTTGGGGTCCACGGCGCCGACGTAGGCGAAGGCCGCCACGACGGCGGCCAGCACTCCGGCGGGGACGGCCAGGCGGGCGGCGGTGCCCCGGGACAGGGGCGGGCTGTCGGCGTTCATCCCGAGCATTGTGCCCCGCGCACGCGCGAAGGGCGGGTCGGCACGCGTGTGCCCACCCGCCCCCGGGCGGTGCGGCTCTCCGTACGGCTCCGGCGGATCAGCTCTGGGCGCGGGCCGGCGTGCCCTCGCCGGTGACCTTGTGCACGGGGTGCACGTGCTTCGGCTGGCCCATGCCCATCATGCTCATGACCCCGCCGACCACGGCACCGAGGAACACGATGCCCATACCGGCCCAGAAGCCCACCGGCTGGCTCATCACCATGAACGTTCCCGCGACGCAGAAACCGATGAAGGCGATGGTGACACCGGTCCAGGCGGCCGGGGTGTGTCCGTGGCTGCTGCCCGCCATTGCTTGCTCCTCGTTGCTGTGTACGTGTCTGAGCAGGACGCTCGGCACCATTGTCCCGCATGCGCGCGTCCGGCGTGAGCGGGGGTCTTCTCAGGGGGTGCTGTCGGGGGGTGCTGTCGGGGCGGCGGGTCCGGGGGGTCGTCCGCGCGCCGGGCGCCCGCCGGGATCGCGCCCGGGGCCGGGCCGTCAGGTGCCGGTGGGGTCCTCGCCCCGGTCGAGCGCCTTCCACAGGTCCTCGGGCCGGTCGGGGTCGACCGTGGCGGGCCGGCGGCGCGGACGCGGCGTGCCGTCGCGTTCGTAGCGGCCGGACATGGCGGGCCACAGCCTGCCGTAGCGCAGGGCCAGCACGCCGGCCAGCAGGAGCAGCAGCCCGCCGACAGCGGCGACGTACGGCCAGGCCGTGTGGCTGAGGGCCGCCACGGTGGCGGAGGTGTCGCCGGACGCCTCGGCGGCCTTGGCCTCCAGCGCGGCCCGGTCGGAGGCGCCGAGCAGGGCGGCCGTGACGGTGCCCGCGCCGGACAGGGCGAGCAGCGCGGCCACCGCGAGGCGGCCGGCGCGGCGGACCGCGAAGACGGCGACCAGGGCGGCCAGCCCGACCACCGCGAGGGCGGCGGGGACGCCGGTGACGTCGCTGCCCCGGGCGGTCAGGGGAAAGGCGCCGCCGGCCACCGTCGCGGTGCCCTCCGACCACTGCTGCCGGGTGGCGAGCAGGGCCACGGCCGCGCCCGCGGCGCCGCTCAGCAGGGCGAGGGCGAGGCTGCGGCGGCCGGCCCGGGAGGGGCCGGCGGCTTCGGAACGGGGGTGAGGAACAGCAGTCACGCCCTCCACTATCGCGCGGACCCCGGGTGCCGCGTCACCCGGGGGTTCGCTCAGGCCGTGCCCAGCCGGTTCGCGGTGTGCACGGCCCGGAGCACCGCCGCCGCCTTGTTGCGGCACTCGGTGTCCTCGGCGACCGGGTCGGAGTCGGCGACGATCCCCGCGCCCGCCTGCACGTACGCGGTGCCCTCGCGGAGCAGGGCGGTGCGGATCGCGATGGCCGTGTCGGAGTCCCCGGCGAAGTCGAGGTAGCCGACGCAGCCCCCGTACAGACCGCGCCGGGACGGCTCCAGTTCGTCGATGATCTGCAGGGCCCGGGGCTTGGGCGCGCCCGAGAGGGTGCCCGCCGGGAAGCAGGCGGTGAGCACGTCGAAGGCGGTGCGGCCGGACGCGACCTGCCCGGTCACCGTGGAGACGATGTGCATGACGTGGGAGTACCGCTCGACCGACATGAAGTCGACCACCTCGACCGAGCCGGGCTCGCAGACCCGTCCGAGGTCGTTGCGGCCCAGGTCGACCAGCATCAGGTGCTCGGCGCGCTCCTTGGGGTCGGCGAGCAGTTCGTCGGCGAGGGCCTGGTCCTCCTGCGGGGTGGCCCCCCGCCAGCGGGTGCCGGCGATCGGGTGGACCAGGGCCCGGCCGTCCTCGACCTTCACCAGCGCCTCGGGGGAGGAGCCGACGACGTCGAAGCCGTCGAAGCGGAACAGGTACATGTAGGGCGAGGGGTTGGTGGCCCGCAGGACCCGGTAGACGTCCAGGGCGCTCGCGGTGCACGGCGTCTCGAAGCGCTGCGAGGGCACCACCTGGAAGGCCTCTCCGGCCCGGATGCGCTCCTTGATGTCCTCGACGGCCGCCTGGAACGCCTCGCCGCCCCAGCGGGCGGTGTGCTCGGGCAGTTCGGAGGGCGGCAGGACCGCCGGGGGCTGGGCGACGGCCCGGGCGAGGTCGGCCTCCATCGCGTCCAGGCGCGCCACGGCGTCGGCGTACGCCTCGTCGACGCCGGTCTCCAGGTCGTTGTGGTTGATCGCGTTGGCGATCAGCCAGACGGCGCCCTCCCAGTGGTCCATGACGGCGAGGTCGCTGGTGAGAAGCATGGTCAGCTCCGGCACGCTGGTCGGGTCGGTGTCGTCGCGCTCACCGGGGCCGAGCTTCTCCAGGCGGCGCACGACGTCGTAGCCGAGGTAGCCGACCATGCCGCCGGTGAAGGGCGGCAGGCCCAGGTCGTGGGCGAGGTCGCGCGGGGTGTGCAGGGCGTCCAGGGTGGCGCGCAGGGCAGCAAGCGGGTCGCCCTCGACGGGGACGCCGACCGGCGGGGTGCCCTCCCAGTGGGCGCGGCCGTCGCGTTCGGTGAGGGTGGCGGCGCTGCGGACGCCGACGAAGGAGTAGCGGGACCAGGACCGGCCGTTCTCCGCGGACTCCAGCAGGAAGGTGCCGGGCCGCTCGGCGGCCAGCTTGCGGTAGAGGGCGACCGGGGTGTCGCCGTCGGCGAGCAGCTTGCGGGTGACCGGGATGACGCGGCGGTCGCCGGCCAGCTTGCGGAAGGTCTCGAGGTCCATGGCGGCCGACCCTACTGACCGGAGCCGGACACGCCGGAACCGGCGCCGTCGGCGGGTGCGTCCGGGGAGCCGCCGGCGGAGCCGTCCGCGAGGAGCACGTCGGCGTCGAAGCAGGTGCGGGCGCCGGTGTGGCAGGCGGCGCCGACCTGGTCGACCTTGACCAGCACGGTGTCGGCGTCGCAGTCCAGGGCGACGGACTTCACCCACTGGACGTGGCCGGAGGTGTCCCCCTTGACCCAGTACTCCCCGCGGCTGCGGGACCAGTAGGTGCAGCGGCCGGTGGTGAGCGTGCGGTGCAGCGCCTCGTCGTCCATCCAGCCCAGCATCAGCACCTGACCGGTGTCGTACTGCTGGGCGATGGCGGGCAGGAGACCGTCGGGGGTCCGCTTGAGGCGCGCGGCGATCTCGGGGGCGAGCGGGCTGGGCCGGGACGTGCTGGTCATACGGGCCATTGTGCCGCGCCCGGCGGGCCGGCCCGGTCGTCGTCCGACTGGTGGGCGGCCCCCGGGCGGGCCGCGCGCGGTGCCCGGGCCGCGGGCGACCGGTGGGCGCGGCGCCCGGGCCGCGGGCGACCGGTGGGCGCGGCGCCCGTGCGGCCGTAGGCTGGCCGGCATGTCGACCCATGCCAAGCGTGAACGACTTCTCCTGGCCGACCTGCTGGAGACCGCGGGGCCGGACGCGCCCACCCTCTGCGAGGGCTGGCGGACCCGGGACCTGGCCGCCCATGTGGTGGTGCGCGAGCGCCGCCCCGACGCCGCGGGCGGGATGCTGGTCAAACAGCTCGCGCCCCGCCTGGAGCGGGTGACGGCGGAGTTCACCGCCAAGCCGTACGAGGAGCTGATCCAGCTCATCCGCAGCGGCCCGCCCCGCTTCTCGCCCTTCAACCTCAAGCAGGTCGACGAGCTGTCGAACACCGTCGAGTTCTACGTGCACACCGAGGACGTCCGGCGGGCCCAGCCGGACTGGACGCCGCGGGAGCTGGACCCGGTGTTCCAGAACGCCCTGTGGTCGCGGCTGGAGCGCACCGCCCGGCTGATGGGCCGCTCGGTCCCGACGGGACTGGTGCTGCGCCGCCCGGACGGCCAGACGGTGGTCGCGCACCGGGGCACGCCGGTGGTCACGGTGACCGGGGAGCCGTCGGAGCTGGTGCTGTTCGCCTACGGCCGGCAGGACGCCGCCCGGGTGGACCTGGCCGGTGACGAGGAGGCCGTCACCAAGCTGCGGGAGAGCAAGCAGCTCGGCATCTGAGCCCCGGGGCCGGGGCAGCCGGAGCGTGGCCGCTGCCGGTCCCGCGAGGACGCCCGGGGGTCTCCTCCGCGGGAGGCCCCGGGCGGGCCGGTGGCCGCGAGGCGCGGGCGGGCGTCGCGCCGGTCGCGCACCGCCCGCGTCCCCGGTGGCGCCGGGCGGCCGGGGGCGTGGTCTCAGCGGACCGGGTGGCCCGCCTCGCGCAGGGTGTCCTTGACCTGGCCGATGCGCAGGTCGCCGAAGTGGAAGACGGAGGCGGCCAGGACCGCGTCCGCCCCGGCCTCGACGGCGGGCGCGAAGTCGGCGAGCCGGCCCGCGCCGCCGGAGGCGATCACCGGCACCGTGACGTGCTTGCGGACCGCGGTGATCATCTCCAGGTCGTAGCCGTCCTTGGTGCCGTCGGCGTCCATGGAGTTGAGCAGGATCTCGCCGGCGCCCAGGTCCGCCGCCCGGTGGGCCCACTCGACGGCGTCGATGCCGGTGCCGCGGCGGCCCCCGTGGGTGGTCACCTCGTAAGCGGGCCCGTCCGTGCCCTCCGGGGTGCGCCGGGCGTCCACGGACAGCACCAGGACCTGGCGGCCGAACCGTTCGGCGATCTCCCGGATCAGCTCGGGGCGGGCGATCGCGGCGGTGTTCACCCCGACCTTGTCGGCGCCCGCCCGCAGCAGCCGGTCCACGTCCTCGGCGGTGCGGACGCCGCCGCCCACCGTGAGCGGGATGAACACCTGCTCGGCGGTGCGGCGGACCACGTCGTAGGTGGTCTCGCGGTTGCCCGACGAGGCGGTGATGTCCAGGAAGGTCAGCTCGTCGGCGCCCTCGGCGTCGTACACCTTGGCCATCTCGACGGGGTCGCCCGCGTCGCGCAGGTTCTGGAAGTTCACGCCCTTGACGACCCGGCCGTTGTCCACGTCCAGGCAGGGGATGACTCGGACCGCCAGGGTCATGAATCCACGGCTCCTCTGCATGCTTCGATCTCCACCGACACCAGCACGCGCAGGTCCACGAACCCCTCCACCACGAGGAAGGTCGTGACCGGGCGCACCGTGTCGAACAGCTCCTTGTGGGCCCGGCCCACGGCGTCGATGTCCCGGGAGTGTGCGAGATGCACACGGGTACGGATCACCGACTCCGGGCCGAGCCCGAACTCCCCGATCGCCTCCAGGGCGGCGCCGAAGGCCGCCCGGGCCTGTGCGTAGGGGTCGCCCTCGCCGTGCAGCACGCCGCCCCGGAAGGCCGTGGTGCCCCCGACGAGCACGCGGTCCCCCGCCGCGACGGCGCGGGCGGAGCCGAAGGACTCCTCCCAGGGGCTCCCGCTCCGCACGCGCCGCACGGCGTCGGACGTCATCGGGCCGCGGCCTCCACGGCCTGGAGGGCCTCCTCCAGGGTGAACGCCTTGGCGTACAGGGCCTTGCCGACGATGGCGCCCTCCACCCCCAGCGGGACGAGGTCCGCGATGGCCCGCAGGTCGTCCAGGGAGGAGACGCCGCCGGAGGCGACGACCGGGCGGTCGGTGGCCGCGCAGACGTTCTTCAGCAGCTCCAGGTTGGGGCCCTGGAGGGTGCCGTCCTTGGCGATGTCGGTGACGACGTAGCGGGCGCAGCCCTCCTTGTCGAGGCGCTCCAGCGTCTCGTACAGGTCGCCCCCGTCGCGGGTCCAGCCGCGCCCGCGCAGGGTGGTGCCGCGCACGTCCAGGCCGACGGCGATCCGCTCGCCGTGCTCGGCGATGACCCCGGCGACCCACTCGGGGGTCTCCAGGGCGGCGGTGCCGAGGTTGACGCGGGTGCAGCCGGTGGCGAGCGCGGCGGCCAGGGTGGCGTCGTCGCGGATGCCGCCGGACAGCTCCACCTTGATGTCCATGGCGCCGGTGACCTCGGCGATCAGCTCCCGGTTGTCCCCGGTGCCGAACGCGGCGTCCAGGTCGACCAGGTGCAGCCACTCGGCGCCGGCCCGCTGCCAGGCGAGGGCGGCGTCGAGCGGGGAGCCGTAGGAGGTCTCGGTGCCGGACTCGCCGTGCACGAGACGGACGGCCTGGCCGTCACGGACGTCGACGGCGGGGAGGAGTTCGAGCTTGGCCATGTCGCTACAGGGTTCCGATCCAGTTGGTGAGGAGCTGGGCACCGGCGTCGCCGGACTTCTCGGGGTGGAACTGGGTGGCCCACAGGGCGCCGTTCTCCACGGCCGCCACGAAGGGCTTGCCGTGGGTGGCCCAGGTGACCGCGGGCGGGCGCATCGCCGGGTTCTGCGCCGTGAACGACCAGTCGTGCACGGCGTAGGAATGCACGAAGTAGAACCGGGCGTCCGCGTCGAGGCCGGCGAACAGCCGCGAGTCCTCGGGCGGCCGGACGGTGTTCCAGCCCATGTGGGGCACGACGTCGGCCTGGAGCGGCTCGACCGAACCGGGCCACTCGTCGAGGCCCTCGGTCTCCACGCCGTGTTCGATGCCGCGGGCGAAGAGGATCTGCATGCCGACGCAGATGCCCATCACGGGGCGTCCGCCGGCCAGGCGGCGGTCGACGATCCAGTCGCCGCGGGCCTCCTTGAGGCCCTTCATGCAGGCGGCGAAGGCGCCGACGCCGGGGACCAGCAGGCCGTCGGCGTTCATCGCGCGGTCGTAGTCGCGGGTGATCTCGACCTCGGCCCCGGCGCGGGCCAGGGCCCGCTCGGCGGAGCGCACGTTGCCGAAGCCGTAGTCGAAGACCACCACCTTCTTGGTGGTGCTCACGTCACACCTCCAGGCGCAGGACGCCCGCGAGCAGACACAGTCCGGCCCCGAAGCCGAGCACCGCGATCAGCCCTTTGGGCATCCCCTGCTTGACGAAGGAGATGATGCCGCCGACGAAGAACAGGCCGACGACGATCAGCAGGGTGGACAGGCCGTTCACAGGGCGCCCTTCGTGGAGGGCACGATGCCCGCCGAGCGCGGGTCCCGCTCGCTGGCGTAGCGCAGGGCCCGGGCGAGGGCCTTGAACTGGCACTCCACGATGTGGTGCGCGTTGCGCCCGTAGGGCACGTGGACGTGCAGGGCGACCTGGGCCTGGGCCACGAAGGACTCCAGGATGTGCCGGGTCATCGTGGTGTCGTACTCGCCGATCATCGGCGCCATCTTCTCCGGCTCGGTGTGCACCAGGTAGGGGCGGCCGGAGAGGTCGACGGTGACCTGGGCGAGGGACTCGTCGAGGGGCACCGTGCAGTTGCCGAAGCGGTAGATGCCCTTCTTGTCGCCGAGTGCCTGCTTGAAGGCGGCACCGAGGGCGAGGGCGGTGTCCTCGATGGTGTGGTGCGAGTCGATGTGCAGGTCGCCCTCGGTCTTCACGGTGAGGTCGAACAGCCCGTGCCGGCCGATCTGGTCGAGCATGTGGTCGTAGAAGCCGACCCCCGTGGAGATCTCGGTCTTCCCGGTGCCGTCGAGGTCGATCTCGACGAGGACGGACGTTTCCTTGGTGGTGCGTTCCACGCGTCCTACGCGGGTCATGCGCTCTGCTCCTTCGGGGAGGACGTGGGGGTGTCCCCCGTCAACAACTGCTTGTCACGGACCGCGTCGAGGAACGCGTCGTTCTCCGCCGGGGTGCCCGCGGTGACCCGCAGCCAGCCCGGTACTCCGTTGTCCCGGACCAGGACGCCCCGGTCGAGGATCCGCTGCCATGCGGCGTGGGCGTCGGCGAACCGGCCGAACTGGACGAAGTTCGCGTCCGAGGCGGTCACCTCGTAGCCGAGGGTACGCAGCTCGGCGACCAGCCGGTCCCGCTCCGCCTTCAGCTGCTCCACGTACTTCAGCAGCAGGTCGGTGTGGTCCAGGGCGGCCAGCGCGGTCGCCTGGGTGACGGCCGACAGGTGGTAGGGCAGCCGGACGAGCTGGACGGCGTCCACGACCGCGGGGTGCGCGGCGAGGTAGCCGAGGCGCAGTCCGGCCGCGCCGAACGCCTTGGACATGGTGCGGGAGACCACGAGGTGCGGCCGGCCGTCGAGCAGCGGCAGCAGCGAGTCGCCGTGGCTGAACTCGACGTACGCCTCGTCCACGATCACCATCGACGGCTTGGCGGCCTGCGCGGCGTCGTAGAGGGCGCGGACGGTGTCGGCGGGGACGGCGTTGCCGGTGGGGTTGTTGGGGGTGGTGACGAAGACGACGTCCGGCCGGTGCTCGGCGATCGCCCGCTCGGCCGCGGTGACGCCGATCGAGAAGTCGGCCTCGCGCGGCCCGGAGATCCAGCCGGTGCCGGTGCCCCGGGCGATCAGGGCGTGCATGGAGTACGACGGCTCGAAGCCGAGCGCGGTGCGGCCGGGCCCGCCGAAGGTCTGCAGCAGCTGCTGGATGACCTCGTTGGAGCCGTTGGCCGCCCAGACCTCGCCCACGCCGACGGGGTACCCGGAGGTCTCCGTGAGGTAGGCGGCGAGCCGGGTGCGCAGCTCGACGGCGTCCCGGTCCGGGTAGCGGTTGAGGTCGCGGGCGGCCTCGCGGACCCGCTCGGCGATGGACTCGACGAGCGGTTCGGGCAGCGGGTAGGGGTTCTCGTTGGTGTTCAGCCGTACGGGCACGTCGAGCTGGGGCGCGCCGTAGGGGGACTTGCCCCGCAGTTCGTCGCGTACGGGGAGTGCGTCGATCGAAGTGGTCACTTGCTCGTCGGTACCTTCCAGCCGAACCTCGCCTTGATCGCCGCGCCGTGCGCGGGCAGGTCCTCCGCCTCCGCCAGGGTCACCACGTGGTGGGCGACGTCGGCGAGCGCGTCCCGGCCGTAGTCGACGATGTGGATGCCGCGCAGGAACGACTGCACGGACAGGCCCGAGGAGTGGCAGGCGCAGCCGCCGGTGGGCAGGACGTGGTTGGAGCCGGCCGCGTAGTCGCCGAGGGAGACGGGAGCCCAGGGGCCGACGAAGATGGCGCCCGCGTTGCGCACCCGGTCGGCGACCGCGGCGGCGTCGGCGGTCTGGATCTCCAGGTGCTCGGCGCCGTAGGCGTCGACCACGCGCAGGCCCTCCTCGACGCCGTCGACGAGGACGGTGGCGGACTGCTTGCCGGACAGGGCCGGCACGATCCGGTCGTCGATGTGCTTGGTGGCCGCGACCTGCCGGGCCAGCTCCGCGTCGACCGCGTCGGCCAGCTCCGGCGAGTCGGTGACCAGGACGGCGGCGGCCAGCGGGTCGTGCTCGGCCTGGCTGATCAGGTCGGCGGCGACGTGCACCGGGTCGGCGGTGGCGTCGGCGAGGATGGCGATCTCGGTGGGGCCGGCCTCGGCGTCGATGCCGATCTTCCCGGTGAAATAGCGCTTGGCGGCGGCCACCCAGATGTTGCCGGGGCCGGTGACCATCGCGGCGGGCGGGCAGGACTCGGTGCCGTGCGCGAACATCGCGACGGCGGTGGCGCCGCCCGCGGCGTAGACCTCGTCGACGCCGAGCAGGGCGCAGGCGGCGAGGATCGTCGGGTGCGGCAGCCCGCCGAAGTCGGCCTGGGCCGGGGAGGCGAGGGCGATCGACGGGACGCCCGCCTCCTGCGCCGGGACCACGTTCATGATCACGGAGGAGGGGTAGACGGACCGGCCGCCGGGCGCGTAGAGCCCCACGCGGTCGACCGGGACCCACTTCTCGGTGACCGTGCCGCCCGGCACCACCTGGGTGGTGCGGGTGCTGCGGCGCTGCTCGCGGTGGACGACGCGGGCGCGGCGGATGGACTCCTCCAGGGCCGCGCGCACGGCGGGATCGAGCCCTTCCAGGGCGTCGTCGAGGGCACGGGCCGGGACCCGGACCGACTCCAGGCGCACCCCGTCGAACTTCTCGGCGAAGTCGATCAGCGCCGCGTCGCCGCGATGATGCACGGCCTCGGCGATCGGCCGCACCTTCTCCAGGGCGGTCGCCACGTCGAAGTCGGCGCGCGGCAGCAGGTCGCGCAGCGCGGGGCCCTCGGGGAGGGCGTCGCCGCGCAGATCGATTCGGGCCAGGAAGGAATGTTGCAGCACGGGACCAATTCTCTCAGACCCGCGACGGAGCCCGTGCGCCCGTTCCAATGGCTGATACGCGCCACCTTCGGTGACCGTCCGCGCACACGGGCCTCACTGTTTTCACTTTCCGTGTTCAACCGGTCACCGGATCGGGCATCACCGTTGGTACGAAGGTCCGAACCGGCGAGTATCCGGGAGGGAGGGGAAGGCCGTGACCGACGGGACGGGACCGGGCTCGGGAGAGCCGCCGCAGGATCTGACGCCGGTGGAGGCGGGCATGTGGCAGGCGTTCCGCGACGGCAGCGTGTACGACCTCAGCAGCGGCGACCCCGACGTCGACGACCCCCACGGGCCGCACCCCTGGGGGCCGGAGCGGACCGTCCGCGCCCGGGTCGTGTGCTGGCTGCTGCTGGACGGTCCGCCCGCGCTGACCGGCCGGGTCTCCTCGCTGAAGCTGGTGGGCATGCGGATCAGCGGCACGCTCGACCTGGCGGGCGGCACGGTGGTGCCGTACGTGCAGATGCGGGGCTGCCGCTTCGAGCGGGACGTGCTGCTGCCGGAGGCCCGCTTCACCACGGTACGGCTGGTGGACTGCTCGATCCCGCGGCTGGAGGCGGCCCGCCTGCACACCGAGGGCGACCTGCACCTGCCGCGCTGCCGGTTCCTGGGCGGCATACGGCTGACGGACGCCCGGATCGGCACCGACCTGCTGCTCAACCAGGCCGTGGTGCACCGGGACCGCAGCGGCCGCTCGCTGGCCGGGGACGGCATGACGGTGGGCCAGGACCTGACGGCGGAGATGCTGGAGTCGCACGGCGAACTGAGCCTGCGCAGCGCGCAGATAGGCGTCTCGCTGAGCCTGCGCGGCGCCCGGCTGAACAACCCGCACGCGCGGCTCGCGCTCAACGCGCCCCAGCTGACGGTGGAGCGGTCGCTGTACCTGACCCCGGCGGGGCTCGGTTCCCAGGCGCGCAGCGGCATGACACCGGCGCGCGGGACGCGGATACAGCGCTTCGACTGCCGGGGCGGGATACGCCTGGACGACGGGCGGTTCGGGGACGCGGTCGACTTCGAGCGGGCGCGTTTCGTCCTCACCGACGACCAGGAGCTGTCCCTGCGCCGGGTGCAGACGTCCGAACTGCGCTTCCTCGGGGAGCGGCCGGCGCGCGGCCGGGTGGTGCTGTCCGGGGCCCGGGTGGTGAACCTGATGGACCGCGCGGACAGCTGGCCCGGGCCCGGCCGCCTGCACATGGGGGGCTTCACCTACGAGAACCTGGTGCCGCGCGGCCCGTTCCCGCTGGAGATGCGGCTGCGGTGGGTGGCCGCGGCGAGCGCCGAGTACAACCCGGAGCCGTACGAGCGGCTGGCCGCCGTCCTGCGGGAGAGCGGCGAGGACGAGGACGCCCGCGAGGTGCTGCTGGCCAAGCAGCGCCGCCGCCGCGAGAGCCTCCCGGTCGCGGCGAAGCTCTGGGGGTACGCCCAGGACTGGACGGTGGCCTACGGGTACCGGCCCGGCCGGGCCGCCGTGTGGATGGCGGTGCTGTGGGCGGGCGGGTCCCTGGCGTTCGCCCGCGCGCACCACCCGCCGATCAAGAGCGGCGAGCACCCCGCCTGGAACCCGTCCCTGTTCGCCCTGGACCTGCTGCTGCCGGTCATCGACCTCGGCCAGGTGGGCTTCTGGCAGCTGCGGGGCGGCTGGCAGTGGCTGGCGGCGGCGTTCGTCCTGCTGGGCTGGACTCTGGCCACCACGGTCGCGGCCGGCGCGACCCGGACCCTGCGGCGCCACTGAGGACCCGGACCCTGCGGCGCCACTGAGGGCGGCGGGTGGGGCAGCCGGGGCCGCCGGGCAGCCGTCGGCGGGCGGCGACGACCGGCGACGACCGGCGGTAACCCTCGGGCTTCCGGCCGCCTCCTGTACGGGCCCCGTGGCTTCCGGGCGCCCCGGTCCGAGTCCTGTGGCTTCCGGGCGCCTTGCTGCGGGTCCGTGCGGAGCCCCTGGGGTTCCGGGGACACCATTTTGCCGTCCCTTGACCGAGCGGCGTACAACCTTCCGCGACTTCCATGCCAGGGGTGGCGCCGCTGTGACCTGCGGTCTTTCAATGGTCGACACCATGACCCCGCCGCACTCCTCCACCCGTTCGTCCCGGATCCGCGGGCTCAGGGGGTTCCGGCGCCCCGCGCCCGCCCCGGCCTCCTCCCCTGGTGCCATCACCCTGCCGGCCGACGACGACGTCCTGCTCGACGCACCCGACGACGTGCTGGGCCCCGCCCTGGTGGGTGCCGCCGCCGGAGACCACCGGCCCGCCGCCGACCTGCTCGAGGCGACCCGGCGCACCCGTGCCTGGGAGCGCCGGGACCGCTACGTGCGCCGCCTGGCGGGCTTCGCGCGTTCCCGCCCGGACTGGCTGGACGCCTGGCGGGCGCTCGACCCCGGGAACCCGGACCTGCTGCTGGTGGAGGCCCAGTCGGCGGTGGACCGCGCCTGGGACTCCCCCGCCCGCGCCGAACTGCTGCGCGAGCTGAACCACCTGATCACCGCAGCCGCCCGGGCGGACCACCGGGACCCGGTGCCCTGGCGCCTGGCCCTGGACCACGCGCGCGGCGCCCGCGCCGGGCACCGGTACGTCGAGGAGGTGTGGGCTGCCGCCGTCCGCCGCGCCCCGCACCACTACGGCAGCCATGTGGCCGCCCTGCGCTACCTGGCGTCCGCCTGGCACGGCGCGCACCGCGAGTGCTTCGACTTCGCCGACCGGGCGGCGCAGGACGCCCCGGAGGACTCGCTCACCCGGACGCTGCCCCTGCTGGCGGCGTACGGCTACCTGACGGACGGCTGCGGCCCCGAGGTGCCGCGCGCCCGGCTCGACGCGGCGGCCGACCGCGCCGTCGCCCTGTCCGCGCGCCTTCCGGCGGGCCGGTCCTGGCCCGCCGGACCGCGCAACCTGCTGATCCACGTCCTGGTCCGCCTGGAGCGCTGGACGGACGCCCTGGAGGAGCTGCGCCGCACCGGCCCGTACGCCACCTCCTTCCCCTGGGACCGGGACGCCGAGGACCCGCTGGGCCGGTTCCTGGAGGTCCGCCGCGCCGTGTGCGAGGCGGCGGCGTCCGGCGCTCCGGCCCCCGCGCACGCGCCCCTGCGCGGCGGCCCCGGCCATCCTCGGAGTGAGCGGGGCGGCCGGCCCGGCCCCGGCGACCATTAGGCTTTTGCGTCGTGACCACCGTCCGGCTCCCGCTCTTCCCCCTGAACACCGTGCTGTTCCCGGGGCTCGTGCTCCCGCTCAACGTCTTCGAGGAGCGGTATCGCGCCATGATGCGCGAGCTGCTGAAGACCCCGGAGGACGAGCCGCGCCGGTTCGCCGTCGTGGCGATCCGGGACGGCCACGAGGTGGCGCCCAGCGCCCCCGGCATGCCGGACCCGACGGCCGTGCCGGAGCGCGGACCGGCCGCCGGGTTCGGCGCCGACCCGGCGCGCGCCCTGCACAAGGTCGGGTGCGTGGCCGACGCGGCGACCGTCCGGGAACGGCCCGACGGCACCTTCGAGGTGCTGGCGACCGGCACCACCCGCGTGCGGCTGCTGTCGGTCGACGCCTCGGGGCCCTACCTGGAGGCCGAGCTGGAGACGATCCCCGAGGAACCGGGCGACGAGGCCGGGGCGCTGGCGGAGGGCGTCCTGCGGTCGTTCCAGCAGTACCAGAAGCGGCTCGCCGGGGCGCGGGAGCGTTCCCTGACCACGGGCTCGGAGCTGCCGGACGAGCCGGGCGTGGTGTCCTACCTGGTCGCCGCCGCGATGATGCTGGACGTCCCGACCAAGCAGCGGCTGCTCCAGGCCCCGGACACCGCGTCGCGGCTGCGGGACGAGCTCACCCTGCTGCGCACGGAGACGGCCATCATCCGCAACCTGCCCTCGCTGCCCGCGGCGGACCTGACCCGGGGGCCGACGAGCCTCAACTGACACCCCGCGCCGGGCGACCGGGCCGGCCACGCGTCCCGGCGGGGACGGACGGCCGGCGGGTCGGCGCTCGACGCGCTCCGCCCGCGCCGTGCGGCATCCGGCGGACCCACGACGGCAGACCACGAGGACCGGGAGGTACCCGCCGCGATGGCGAAGAAGTCCAGGAAGCAGCAGCCGGGGGGCACCCCCGCGACGGTGGCGCTCACGGCGGCCGGGGTGCCGTTCACGGTGCACGGCTACGAGCACGACCCCGCGCACCCGTCCTACGGGGAGGAGGCGGGCGAGGCGATGGGTGTGGCGCCGGACCGGGTGTTCAAGACGCTGGTGGCGGACGTCGACGGCACGCTGACGGTGGCGGTGGTCCCGGTGGCCGGGCAGCTGGACCTCAAGGCCCTGGCCTCGGCGGTCGGCGGCAAGCGGGCCGCGATGGCCGACCCGGCCCTGGCGGAGCGCACCACGGGCTACGTCCGGGGTGGCATCTCTCCGCTCGGCCAGCGCAAACGGCTCCGCACGGTGCTGGACGCGTCGGCGGCCCGTCATCGGACCGTCTGCGTCTCGGCCGGCCGCCGCGGTCTGGAAGTCGAACTCTCCCCGGACGACCTGGCGGCGCTGACGGACGCGGTCGTCGCGCCGATCGGGCGCGGGTAGGCGGTCGGCCGAGTCGGACGGGACGGCCGGACGGACGGCCGGAGCACGCGGGTGCCGGACCGGGGTGAGCGGACCGTCCGGTTCGTCGACGGGCTGGGCCTGCCGTGGTGCCGGTCCGGGCGGGGACGGGAGTGCCCAGGTGCCGACCCGCGGGGACAGGCCCGGATGCCGATCCGGGCCGGGCGCAGAGACGCGAAGGCTGGGAGGCCCCCCGTACCCGCCCGATTCGGACGCGCAGGCACACCCACGGGGTCGGGTCGCGCACCCTCGGAACGCACTGGCCCCGACGTACGGGATCGTCCGCGCGCTCCCCGGGGCGGACGGTCGGGCGGGAGCGGCGGGCCGGCGTGAGCCGTCACGCAGGAGGAGCGCACGCGCGCGGGCCGCGCCCGCCCCGCACGGCGCCCCCGGACGACGGGTCAGCGTCGGCCGGTCACCGTCGGCCGGTCACCGTGGAGGGAGCCGCCCCGAGGTGCGGGTCGGCCGAGGTGCGGGTCAGGCTCCGGCCGCTCCGTACGGGCCCTGCGGCAGGTGCGGGTCGGCCGGGAGCTGGGGTTCCGGGTCGCGGGGGCCGAACAGCGCGGTGAGCCCGAGGTGCAGGACGAGGGCCGCCAGCGGCCAGGCCAGCAGCGCGCCCTTGGCTCCCAGCTTCATCGGGGCGTCGAAGGTGGCGCCCTCGCCCACCCGGCGCGCCTCGGCGATCACGTCCTGGGCGGGGCCCAGCCACACCCCGAGCCGCCAGGCCAGCACCGAGCCGAGCAGGCCCCCGACGGCCAGCGCCACCACCAGCGGCACCCCGCCGTGCCGGCGGATCAGGAACACCGCGAGCGCGCTCACCGCGCCGAGCGCCAGCGCGAGCAGCGTGAACGTTCCGTCGACGCCGACGGCCTGCTCGCCCTCGGTCTCCTTGACGTAGACGACCCAGTTGCCGTCCACCGCGTCACCGACCAGCGGTACGCGCGGCGCGAGCCACCACCACAGCACCCCGAGCAGCACGCCGCCGAGGGCCACCGCCACCGCGGTCACGGCGGCTTCCCGCAGTTCCGTCTTCATCCCGGGGCCGTCCTGTCCGTACCCGCCGTCCCCGGCGGACCCGGCGGGCCCGGTGTGCGCCGCGTCCTCCGCCGGGGCGGTCGTGCTGCCGGTGAAGGGCCGGCCCGCGGTGGAGGCGGAGTGCTCGTGCGGAGGCGGTGGTGGTGTCAGAGGTGCGCTCACCCTGACATCGTGCCAGGCGTCGCTGTGCGGCGCGTCATCGGACGGCGGCCCTGCGGTAGGCCCAGGTCGCCACGGCCAGGGACAGCACGCCGACCACTCCGCAGACGGCGAGGTCCCCGAGGACGAAGGCCCAGTCGGGGTCCGGCGCGAAGGTGCGCGCGTACGCCTCGACGCCGTAGGTGGACGGCAGCAGGTCGCGCGCCAGCCGTACCGCCTCCGGCATCCGCTCGGCGGGCAGCACGCCCAGCAGCAGCGCCGCCGACATGCCGAGCTGGCCGAGGAGGGTGGCCAGCTCGGGCCGGGGGGCGAGCAGGCCCAGGGCCGCGCCGAGCCCGGCGAGGGCGGCGCCCGCCAGCGGGATCACCGCGGCCAGCACCCACAGGTGGGTGAGCGGCAGTCCGAACAGCAGGCAGCCGAACACGGCGGTCACGACCGTCCCCGGCACCGTGAACGAGGCGTAGGCGCCGGCGGCGCCGAGCACCACGGCGGCCGGGGGGACGGGCAGGGTGGCGTAGTGGTCGAGGCCGCCGCTGGAGCGCAGCTGGCCGAAGTACTGGGCGAGCAGGTTCAGCGCGACGAAGGCGACGACCAGGACCGACGATCCGGCGACCACGGCCCGCGCCTCGCCGCCGCCGTCGACCACGCCACGCATCAGGATCATGATCCCGACGGACTGGAAGGTCGCGACGAACAGCAGGGGGATCCGCGCCACCCGCGCCCGGGAGAGCTGGGCCCGGTACACCGCCGCCAGGGAGGGCCACAGCCGGGCCCGGGGTCCGAGCTCGGCGGCGGCCGGCGCGGTCTCCTCGGTGGCCAGGGCACCGCCCGGCAGGACATCGGCGGGAACGACACTCACGTCGCGCTGCTCTCCTTCGCTGGGACGTTCGCCCGGTCCGGCGGGGGCGGTCGCCCTGTTCCGTACGGATGCCGCGGCCCTCGTGCTCACGCCTTCACCAGTCCTTGCCGTACGGCGCCGCCCAGCGCCAGGTACACGTCCTCCAGGCTGGGCGTGGCCAGCGTGAAGTCGTCCAGCGCGGCGAAGGCGGCACCGCCGGTGACGGTGGCGACGACCGTCCGGGCCTCCTCGGGCGCGAGCCGCAGGGTCCAGCGGCGGCCCGACTCCACGGCGCGGTCGCGCAGGGCGGCCACCTCGGGCACCTGCAGCGGGGCCTTCTCGCGCCAGACCAGGTCGACCCGGACCTCGCCGGCCACCTGTTCCTTCAGTCCGGCCGGGGAGTCGCAGGCGATGACGCGGCCGCGGTCCAGGACGGCGACGCGGTCGAGGACGGTCTCGGCCTCGATGACGTTGTGGGTGACCAGCAGCACGGTGGTGCCGTGCTCGGCGCGGCGCCGGTCGACGGCGGACCACACCGCGCGGCGGGCCACCGGGTCCATGCCGGTGGTCGGCTCGTCCAGCACGAGCAGCGGGCGCTCCCCCACCAGCGCGGCGGCGAAGCAGGCCAGCCGGCGCTGCCCGCCGGACAGCTTGCGCAGCGGGCGCCCGGCCAGCGGGGTGAGCCCCAGCTCCTCCAGGACGGCGTCGCGTTCGGCGCGGGCGCGCCGGGCCTCCAGGCCGCGCAGCCGGCCCGTGGTCTCGGCGGCGAGGGACACGGTGAGGTCGTCGAGGGCGGTGGACTCCTGGCCGAGGTAGGCGAGGATGCGGGAGGCCCGCTCGGGGTGGCGCACGATGTCGTGGCCGAGGATCTCCACGCTGCCGCGGTCGGGGCGCATCAGTCCGGTGAGCTGGCGCACCAGGGTGGACTTGCCGGCGCCGTTGGGTCCGAGCAGTCCGAAGATCTCCCCGCGGCGGATGTCGAGCCGGACGTCGTCGGTGGCCGTGACCTCGGGGGTGGCCGGCGCGCCGCGTCGTCCGCGCACCGCCGGGTAGGTCTTGGTCAGCCCGCGCACCGCACACACCACCTCGCCGTGGTGCCGGGTTCCCTGTGCCGCGCGCGTACTCACAAGGGACGAGACTACGGGGTCGGGCACGCCGGCCGGCCCTCGGGTCGCTCCCGGGCCCGCGTTTCCCCCGCCGGGCGCCGAACCGGCCGCAACCCCGGCCAACCGGGCACCGGCCGGCGGATCGCGGGGCCGGCGGCGGCGCCGGCCGGGGAGAACGTGCGCGGGGACCGGCCGGTCACTCCCCGGAGGGGGCCGTCCGTTCGGTGCCCGTCCGCAGGTCGAGCTCGCGCCAGAAGCCCGCCCGGATGGCGTAGCGGTCGCGTTCGTCGATCTGGTCGTCCTTGTGGGCGAGCAGGCCGAAGCGGGCGGCGTAGCGCAGCAGCTCGCCGTCGACGCGGTGCGGGATGCGCGGGTACATGGCGGACAGCTTCTGGATGTGGCTCTGGTCGCCCAGGCGTTCCACCCAGCGCCGGGCGAACACCTGTCCGACCTCGTAGGGGTCGCCGCCGACGGTGGTGATGTCCTCCTCGCGGTCGGCCCAGCGCTGCTCGGCCGTGGTGAGCTGGGCGAGGGTCGGCATGGAGGCGGCCTCGGCGGACTCGGTGGCCGGGCGGTCGACCCAGCCCTTGTCGGAGGACCAGCGCAGGGTGGCGGAGGCGGGCGGCTGGGGATGGGCGGCGGCGGGCCCGCGCAGGGCCGCCAGGTCCTTCGGGGTGGGCACGCCCTTGGTGCCGGACGCGGCGGGCCGCTCCGTCGTCCCGTTCTGCCCGGCGGGGGCCTGCTCACCCTGCCGGGGTTCCCGCGCGGTGCGCTCGGCGGCCGCGGCGAGCGCGGACTCCGGCAGCGGCGCGGACAGGATGGCGGCGATCTCGGGCCGGGGGGCGGGCGGCGGGGCGCACGTCCCGGGATGTTCCTTGGGCCGCACCGCCTGGGTGATCCAGGCCCGGTCCAGCACCCGGCGCTCGTCGGCCTCGGCGACGAGGTCCTCCGACTGGTTGTAGTCGCCGTCGGCGGCCTGCACGGCCCACAGGTGGACGGCGACGCCGTGTTCCTTGGCCGCCATCATGCCCGGCAGCAGGTCGCCGTCGCCGGTGACGAGGACGATGTCGGAGCAGGCGCGGTTGCGGGCCAGCTCGGTCAGCTCGGCGTGCATCGCGGCGTCCACGCCCTTCTGCGCCCAGCGGCCGTCGCTGCGGGTCAGCGCGCCGAGCCGGACGGTGACACGTGGCATCACGCGCAAGCGGCGGTGCTCGGGCTGGGGGACGCGGTCGGGGGCGCCGTCGAACCAGTAGATGCGCAGCAGGGGCTGGCGCGTGTCGGCCTCGGCACGCTCGCGCAGGCCCTGGATGAGGGCGGTGTGGTCGACGGTGATGCGGGAACGCGAGGGCTCCCCGGCGAGGAGACTGGCGGCCGCCCCCAGCAGATACCCGGCGTCCACCAGGACGATGCAGCGGTCCACGCGATCCACCCTCTTTCCGGGAGGCTTGCTTCGGGCTGGGCTGGGTTCGAGTCTGCCCGACCCCGCCGGGGTTGACGGCCCGAACTCGATCTTCGGCGTGGCGTTTCCACACTTCCTCCCCCGACTGTCCCTGTCACGCAGGGTAATTGTCCAACATGCGCTTGTTATCAGGGTATGTGAATCTGATCCCGGCCCTGGCCCCTAGATACCCACAGGAGGCACCACCATGGCCAAGAACAAGAACCGTGACCGTAAGCAGCCGCAGGCCGAGCGCGCCCAGCGTGGGGCGCAGCCCACCGCGATGGAGACGCCCGACGAGCAGCGCACCACGGAGGTGACCCCCGGCGACGTCGGCCGGGGCAAGGGCCGGCAGAAGCGCTTCGGCCACAACTGACCCTTCGCCCCGGGACGTTGACGCCCGGGACGGGGCAGGAAGAGGGGCACACCCGCCGGCGGGTGTGCCCCTCCTGTCGTCCCTGTACGGCTCCCGTGCACACGGCCCCACCCCGCGTCCTGCGGCGCGACGAGGCCGGCGCGCCCCGCCGTGCGGATGCCGTCCCGGCCGTGAACGGGCCCGTCGGGCACGGCGGGCGCAGCGGCCTCGGGAGGGCAGCGGGGGCGGGTGCCCGCGGCCCGGCGGTTCAGCCCGCCAGGCAGGACGGGCCCAGCAGCACCTTCAGGTCGCCGAACAGCGCCGGGTCCGGCTTCACCCGGTGGCGGTCCAGCCGCAGCACCGTGGTCTTCGTCGGCCCCTGGAGCTTGATCCGGACCTCGCTGTCGCCCTTGTGGTGCGTGAGGATCTCGCCGAGCCGGCTGACCATCGGCGGGGTCACGCGCGTCGCCGGGATGGTGAGGACGACGGGTGCGTTGGTGCCCGCGTTGGACAGGTCGGGGACCTGGAGCTCCATCGCGACCAGGCGCGGCACGTCCTCGCGCTTGTCCAGCCGGCCCTTGACGAACACCACGGCGTCCTCGACCAGTTGCGTCGAGACGAGCTGGTAGGTCGCGGGGAAGAACATGCACTCGATGGACCCGGCGAGGTCCTCCACCGTGGCGATCGCCCAGGCGTTGCCCTGCTTGGTCATCTTGCGCTGGAGACCGGAGATGATGCCGCCGATGGTGACGACCGCGCCGTCGCCGAAGTCACCGCCGGTGAGCTGGGAGATGCCCGCGTCCGCCTTGTCGGACAGCACGTGCTCCAGGCCGAACAGCGGGTGGTCGGAGACGTAGAGACCGAGCATCTCGCGCTCCTGCGCGAGGAGGTAGGTCTTGTCCCACTCGTCGTCGGTGAAGGTGACGTCGAGACCGAAGCCGGGCTCGCTGGTGTCGGCCTCGCCCATGCCGCCGAACAGGTCGAACTGGCCCTCGGCCTCCTTGCGCTTGACCGCTACCACGTTGTCGATCATCGGCTCGTACTGGGCGGTGAGCCCCTTGCGGGTGTGCCCCATGGAGTCGAAGGCCCCGGCCTTGATCAGGGACTCGGTGGTGCGCTTGTTGCAGACCACCGCGTCGACCTTGTCCAGGTAGTCCGGGAAGGAGGCGTACTTCCCCTTGGCCTTGCGGCACTTGATGATCGACTCGACCACGTTGGTGCCGACGTTGCGCACCGCCGAGAGGCCGAAGAGGATCACGTCGTCGCCCTGGGCGGCGAAGTTGGACTCGGACTCGTTGACGTTGGGCGGGAGCACCTTGATGCCCATGCGGCGGCACTCGTTGAGGTAGACCGCCGACTTGTCCTTGTCGTCCTTCACCGAGGTGAGCAGCGCGGCCATGTACTCGGCGGGGTGGTTCGCCTTGAGGTAGGCGGTCCAGTAGGAGACCAGGCCGTACGCGGCGGAGTGCGCCTTGTTGAAGGCGTAGCCGGCGAAGGGCACCAGCACGTCCCAGAGCGCCTGGATGGCCTCGTCGCTGTAGCCGTTCTTGCGGGCGCCGGCCTGGAAGATGGTGAAGTTCTTCGCCAGTTCCTCGGGCTTCTTCTTGCCCATCACGCGGCGGAGGATGTCGGCCTCGCCGAGCGAGTACCCGGCGATGATCTGGGCGGCCTTCTGCACCTGCTCCTGGTACACGATCAGGCCGTAGGTGACGTCCAGGACCTCCGTGAGCGGTGCCTCCAGCTCCGGGTGGATCGGGGTGATCTCCTGCTGGCCGTTCTTGCGCAGCGCGTAGTTGGTGTGCGAGTTCATGCCCATCGGGCCCGGCCGGTAGAGGGCCGAGACGGCGGAGATGTCCTCGAAGTTGTCCGGCTTCATCAGCCGGAGCAGGGAGCGCATCGGCCCGCCGTCGAACTGGAACACGCCGAGGGTGTCGCCGCGCTGGAGGAGGTCGAAGGTCGTCGGGTCGTCCAGGGGCAGCGACAGCAGGTCGATGTCGACGCCCTTGTTGGCCTTCACCATCTTGACGGCGTCGTCCATGATGGTCAGGTTGCGCAGGCCCAGGAAGTCCATCTTCAGCAGGCCGAGCGACTCGCAGCTCGGGTAGTCCCACTGCGTGATGGTCACGCCGTCGGTGTGCCTCACCCAGACCGGGACGTGGTCGGTGATCGTCTCGCTGGACATGATCACGCCGGCGGCGTGCACGCCCATCTGCCGCACCAGGCCCTCGACGCCCTTGGCGGTGTCGATGACCTTCTTCACGTCGGGCTCGTTCTCGTACATCGCCCGGACCTCGCCCGCCTCCGAGTACCGGGGGTGCTCGGGGTCGGTGATGCCGGACAGCGGGATGCCCTTGCCGAGGACGTCCGCGGGCATGGCCTTGGTGATGCGGTCGCCCATCGCGTACGGGTAGCCCAGCACGCGCGCGGAGTCCTTGATCGCGTTCTTGGCCTTGATGGTGCCGTAGGTGCCGATCATGGCGACCTTGTCGGCCCCGTACTTCTCCGTCACGTAGCGGATCACCTCCACGCGCCGGCGCTCGTCGAAGTCGATGTCGACGTCGGGCATGGAGATGCGCTCGGGGTTGAGGAACCGCTCGAAGATCAGGCCGTGCGGGATCGGGTCGAGGTCGGTGATGCCGAGGGCGTAGGCGACGATCGAGCCGGCCGCGGAGCCGCGGCCGGGGCCGACCGCGATGCCCTGCTTCTTGGCCCACATGATGAAGTCGGCGACCACGAGGAAGTAGCCCGGGAACCCCATCGAGATGATGGTGTCCATCTCGTACTCGACCTGCTTCATGCGGTCGTCCGGGATGCCGTCCGGGAAGCGGCGGTGCATGCCGCGCAGGGTCTCCTCGCGGAACCAGGTGACCTCGGTGTACCCCTCCGGGATGTCGAACTTCGGCATCAGGTCGCGCTTGACGAACATGCCCGTGGTGTCGACCATCTCGGCGATCAGCCGGGTGTTGGCGCAGCCCTGCTGCCAGGCGTCCGAGGAGTCGATGGCGTACATCTCGTCCGTGGACTTCAGGTAGTAGCCGGTGCCGTCGAACTTGAAGCGGTCCGGGTCGGAGAGGTTCTTGCCGGTCTGGATGCACAGCAGCGCGTCGTGCGCGGTCGCCTCGTGCGCGTAGGTGTAGTGCGAGTCGTTGGTGACCAGGGGCGGGATGCCGAGCTTCCTGCCGATCTCCAGCAGTCCGTCGCGGACCCGGCGCTCGATCTCGATGCCGTGGTCCATCAGCTCCAGGAAGTAGCGGTCCTTGCCGAAGATGTCCTGGTAGTCGGAGGCCGCCTTGAGGGCCTCGTCGAAGTGGCCGAGGCGCAGCCGGGTCTGCACCTCGCCGGAGGGGCAGCCGGTGGAGGCCACGATCCCCTCGGACCACTGGGCGATGGTCTCCTTGTCCATCCGGGGCCACTTCTGCAGCCAGCCCTCGGCGTACGCGTCGGAGGACAGCCGGAAGAGGTTGTGCAGACCGGTGCTGTCGACCGCCCACATCGTCTTGTGGGTGTAACCGCCGGAGCCGGAGACGTCGTCGCGCTTCTGGTGCGGCTGGCCCCACTGGATCTTGCGCTTGTTGCGCCGGGACTCGGGGGCGACGTACGCCTCGATCCCGATGATCGGGGTGACCCCGGCCTTCTGCGCGGAGTGGAAGAAGTCGTACGCGCCGTGCAGGTTGCCGTGGTCGGACATGGCGATGTGCGTCATGCCCATCTCGTTGCAGGCGTCGAACATGTCCTTGAGCCGCGCGGCACCGTCCAGCAGCGAGTACTGGGTGTGGACGTGCAGGTGCGTGAACGGCGGCTTCGACACGGTGCGGCCTCCTGGGGGGACGTGCGGTGACGGACAGGCGGACGGTGGGGTGGTCAGCGTCGAAGTCTATGCCTCGGCACTGACACTCCGGCGCCTCACCCGCGTACCGTCGGGCAGGGGTTCCGGGCACTCCGGTGACCCGTCACACGTTAGGCAGGGGATGGACCAGCCGTCCCCCACCGTCCCGTACCAGGAGGCACCCAGCGATGTCGGTCCCGCAGCTCGACGACGAGCACCGCGGCGAGGAGATCCTCGCCGTCCTCGACACCGCCTTCGGCGAGCTCCTGGCCGCCGACCCGGCCGCGTTCCGCGTGAAGTTCCGCAAGATGGCGGCCTCTGCCTTCGCCTTCTACCGGGGCACGGCGTGCCTCTTCTACCACGACCTGGCCGGCGAGAACGCGGGGCGGGGCGCCGGGAGGGGCTACAGCGGCCCGTACCTGGACGACCGCACCTCCCGCGTGTGGATCCACGGCGACCTGCACGCGGAGAACTTCGGCACGTACATGGACTCCAACGGCCGCCTGGTCTTCAACGTCAACGACTTCGACGAGGCGTACGTCGGCCCCTTCACCTGGGACCTGAAGCGCTTCGCCGCCTCCATGGCGCTGATCGGCTACGCGAAGGCGCTCAGCGACGAGCAGATCACCGAGCTGGTGGAGATATACGCCGCCGCCTACCGCGAGCGGATCCACGCGCTGGCGACCGGCGCCAAGAGCGACGAGGTGCCGCCCTTCACCCTGGACACGGCCCAGGGCCCGCTGCTGGACGCGCTGCGCGACGCGCGCTCGCTGACCCGGTTCGGGCTGCTGGACTCGATGACCGAGATCCGCGACTTCGAGCGCCGCTTCGCCCCCGGCGGCGGCGCGGTCGAGCTGGACGCGGCCACCCGGTACAAGGTGCTCGCGGCCTTCGACGGATACCTGGAGACGCTGCCCGACTCCTCCCTGGCCCGCCCGGACTCCTACCGCGTCAAGGACGTCGTCGGCCGCCGCGGCATCGGCATCGGCTCGGCCGGGCTGCCGTCGTACAACATCCTGCTGGAGGGGCACAGCGACGCCCTGGAGAACGACGTCGTGATCTACATCAAGCAGGCCCAGACCCCGGCGGTTTCCCGCCACGTCACGGACGCGGCGATCCGGGACTACTTCCGGCACGAGGGCCACCGCACCGTGATCTCCCAGCGCGCGCTCCAGGCGCACGCCGACCCGTGGCTGGGCTGGACCGAGCTGGACGGCTCGGGACAGCTGGTCGCCGAGGTCTCGCCCTACGCCGTGGACCTGGACTGGGGCGACATCGACGACCCGGAGGAGATGGCGCAGGTCGTCGCCGACCTCGGCCGGGCCACCGCGACCATGCACGCGGCGGCGGACGACACCTCCGGCGAGTCCCTGGTGCCGTTCTCCACCGAGCGGGCCATCGACGCGGCGATCGCCGCCGACGAGGACGGCCTCGCGCCCCTGCTGGTCGACTTCGCGCACACCTACGGGGCCCGCGTCCGGAGCGACCACCAGACCTTCCTGGACCTGTTCCGCAACGGCAGGATCCCGGGGCTGTAACGTCCCGGCCGCACCGGAACCCTTCAGGAACCCCTCACAGGGACGCATGACAGACTCGTGACCGCCATGGACCTCACCGGAACCCCGCTCAAAGCCGTACGCGCGGCGCTGTTCACGGCCGTCGCCGTGACCCTCAGCACCGCGTCGCACGTGCTGCTGTCCGGGGCCCCGCTGCCGCTGAACACGGTGACCGCGATCGCGGCCGCCGTGTTCGTCCTGGCGTACGCGCTGGCCGGCCGGGAACGGTCCTTCGGGCGGATCGCCGCCCTGCTGATCCCGCTGGAGCTGGCCGCGGACACGGTCTTCACCACCGGCCAGCACGTCTGCTACGGCCGGATGGGCGGCCCCGTCACCGGTCCGCTGCGCTCCGTCGGCTTCGACCTGCTGTGCGGTGACGGCACCAGCGTGGGCGCGCCGCTCGCCCGGGTCACCGGCACCGCCACCGGCGGCGACCGGCTCGCGGTGCTGCTCTCCCACGCCGACCAGGGCACCGCCTGGCTCCTGCTCGGGGCGCACGTCGGGGTCGGCCTGTTCGCGGCCGCCTGGCTGCGGCGCGGCGAGCGGGCGCTGGCCCAGGTGCTGCGCGCGGTGGCCGCCACCACCTTCCGGCCGCTGCTGCTGGCCGTCGCGGCGGTGTCGGCGCACCGCGCCCCGGACACCGTCCGCCCGGCCCGTCCGGCGGCCCCCGCGGCCCCGGCCCGCCACCTGATCCTCGTGCACTCCCTGGGACGGCGCGGACCGCCGTGCTCCACCGCCGCCGTCACCCTCGCCTGAGGACGACGGCCGACGGCCCACCGGGCACCAGCAGTCCCCCTACTCACCCACCCGCACGCGCGTGGCGTGTGCGAGACCCCCCATGGAGAACACCAGCATGAGCAAGCGGAACAGCCAGGCGGCGAAGACGGCGGCCCGGGAGCGGCTGCGCGCCGAGCGCGAGCGCGAGGCGAAGCGGGCGAAGGTCAAGCGGCAGATCGTCGTCGCCTGCTCCATCGTCGGCGTCCTGGCGATAGCCGGCGGCGTGGGCTACGCCATCGTCCAGGCCAACAAGCCGAGCGCGTGGGAGGCGGCGGCCGAGGAGAAGGTCGTCGCCCCGGCCAACACCTCGGGCAAGAACGGCACCACCGTGGTGATCGGCAAGGACAGCGCGAAGAAGACCCTGAAGCTGTACGAGGACCCGCGCTGCCCGGTCTGCGCCACGTTCGAGCAGTCGGTCGGCCCGAGCATCCTCGAGGACTACGAAGCCGGCAAGTACAAGATCCAGTTCATCGGCGGGACCTTCCTCGACGGCGACAGCCGGGACGGCGACCGCATGCAGGTCGGTGCCCACGGCGAGGGCTCCAAGAACGCGATGAGCGCGCTGGGCGCGGCCCTGAACGTCAGCCCGGAGGCGTTCCTGGAGTTCAAGGAGGCCATGTACTCCGCGGAGTGGCACCCCCAGGAGTCCCAGGACAAGTTCAAGGACGACGACTACCTGATCGAGATCGCCGACTCGACCGACGCCCTGAAGAACAACAAGAAGTTCCAGGACGCCGTCAAGAACGGCACGTTCGACGCCTGGGCGCTGGCGATGTCGTACACCTTCAACACCAACGAGGACGACGTGCAGGGCACGCCCAGCCTGGTCATGGACGGCAAGAAGCTCACCGGCGCGGACGGGCAGAACACGCCCATGACCCCCGAGGACTTCAAGACGGCCGTCGACAAGGCCCTGAAGGGCTGACGGCACCCCGCGCCCTTGCCCGGCTCGGGCGGTGGGTGACCCCCGGTCACCCACCGCCCGACCGGCGCCCGCCTCTCGCTGAACACCCGGCGAACTTTGGCCAATTCACCCACTCGGGCGTGTACCTGTCAGTAACCTGATCGGCTGTGACCAGTCGATTCAGATCATCCGACAACGGCGTCCGGGCCACCGCCGGCGCCCCCTCCCTCTCCCCGCGCAGACGTACGGTGGTGAAGGCTGCCGCCGCCACCGCGGTGCTCGCCGCGCCGCTCGCCGGGGCCCTGCCGGCGCGGGCCGCGACCACCGGGGCGCCCGCGTTCCTGCACGGCGTGGCCTCCGGTGACCCCTTGCCGGACGGCGTGCTGCTGTGGACGCGGGTGACCCCGACGCCGGAGGCGATACCCGGCTCCGGTGCCGGGCCGGACACCGAGGTCAGCTGGACCGTCGCCCGGGACCGGGCGTTCACCGACGTCGTCGCGCGCGGAACCACCCTCGCCACCGCCGCCTCCGACCACACCGTGAAGGCGGACATCCGCGGCCTCTCCCCCGCCACCGACTACTGGTTCCGCTTCTCCGCCGGCGGGACCGACTCCCCCGTCGCCCGCACCCGCACCGCGCCCGCCGCCGACGCCGCCGTGGGCGGGCTGCGCTTCGGCGTGGTCTCCTGCTCCAACTACGAGGCCGGCCACTTCGCCGCCTACCGCCACCTCGCGGCCCGCGGCGACCTCGACGCCTGGCTGCACCTCGGCGACTACATCTACGAGTACGGCGCCGGCGAGTACGGTTCACGCGGCCGGAGCGTCCGTACGCAGGCCCCCGCCCACGAGATCGTCACCCTCGCCGACTACCGCGTACGGCACGCCCACTACAAGACCGACCCGGACCTCCAGGCGCTGCACGCGGCGGCTCCGGTGGTGGCGATCTGGGACGACCACGAGTTCGCCAACGACACCTGGTCCGGCGGCGCCGAGAACCACACCGAGGGGCCCGAGGGCACCTGGGCCGCGCGTCAGGCCGCCGCCAAGCAGGCGTACTTCGAGTGGATGCCGGTGCGTCCCGCGCTGGCCGGCACCACCTACCGGCGGCTGCGCTTCGGCAAGCTCGCCGACCTGTCGCTGCTGGACCTGCGCTCGTTCCGGGACCAGAAGGTCTCCGTCGGCAAGGGCGAGGTCGACGACCCCGACCGCACCCTCACCGGCCGGGCCCAACTGGACTGGCTGAAGGCGGGCCTGAGCGCGTCGGACACCGCCTGGCGGCTGGTCGGCACCTCGGTCATGATCTCGCCGTTCGCCGTCGGGGCGCTGCCCGCGAGCCTGCTGAAGCCGCTCGCCAAGCTGCTGGGCCTGCCGCAGGAGGGCATCGCCCTCAACACCGACCAGTGGGACGGCTACACCGACGACCGCCGCGAACTCCTCGCCCACCTGCGGACGAACGGCATCCGCAACACCGTGTTCCTCACCGGCGACATCCACATGGCGTGGGCCAACGACGTGCCGGTGAACGCGGGCACCTACCCCGCCTCCGAGTCCGCCGCCACGGAGTTCGTGGTCACCTCGGTCACCTCCGACAACCTCGACGACATCGTCAGGGTCCCCGAGGGCACCGTCTCCGCCGTCGCCTCCCCGCTGATCCGCGCCGCCAACCGGCACGTGCGCTGGGTCGACACCGACCGCCACGGCTACGGCGTGCTGGACCTCACGGCCCAGCGCGCGCAGATGGACTACTACGTGCTGGCCGACCGCGCCGACCGGAACACCACCGCGACGTGGGTCCGCTCGTACCGCACGCTCACCGGCACGCAGAAGGTGGAACGCGCCCACACCCCGGTCTGACCGGCCCCGGCCCGCGGACCCGGGCCGGGTTCAGTCCCCCAGCGAGTCGAGGAAGCCGAGCGCCACCCGCCAGGTGGCCTCGGCGGCCTCCGCGTCGTAGTCCGGCAGGTCCGGGTCGGTGTAGAGGTGGCCCGCGCCGGGATAGCGGTACACCTCGATGTCGGCGCCGGTCCGGCCCAGCTGGAGGTACCAGGCGCTGAGCCAGTCGTCGGTCTCGAACGGGTCGGGCTCGGCGACGTGCAGCTGCACCGGCAGCTCGTCCACCGAGGCGTTCGCGGCGATGTCCGAGGTGCCGTGCAGGAGCAGCAGCCCGCGAGCCTTGTCGTCGCCCAGGGCGAGGGTCTGCGCCACGGAGGCGCCGAAGGAGAACCCGGCGTAGACCAGGCCGCGCTCGGAGTAGGGCGCGGCGGCCAGGACCGCCCGCTTGAGCAGCTCGTCCTTGCCGACCTCCTCCTTGTGGGCCATGCCCTCCTCGACCGTCTCGAACGTGCGGCCCTCGAAGAGGTCCGGCGTCCACACCTCGTGTCCCGCCGCGCGCAGCCGGTCCGCGGCCTGCCGCACGGCGGGCCTCAGGCCGTAGGTCGAGTGAAAGAGCATGATGTTCATGAGGCCCATGGTGCCAGCCGGTCCGACCGCGGCGGCGCCCGGCGGGACGCGGAACCGGACGTATGTCACAGGTTCACGCGGGCCCGGGCCGGTTAGGTTCGCAGACATGGATGACGTGCTCCGCCCGCTGATCGTGGTCGGCGGTTCGGTCCTGCTGACGCTGCTGCTCGGCTGGGCGACCGACCGTCTGCTGCGCAAGGCCGACGAACGCCACCACGACACTCCGTTGTGGGGGCTGCTGCGCCGTGCCCGCGTTCCCTGGCAACTGGTGCTGTGTGCCGCCCTGCTCAGAGCGTCCTACGTCGAGGCGCGGGTGTTCCCCGACCACCGGGAGAGCGTCGGCAGGATCCTGACCCTGGTGCTCATCGGATCGACCGCCTATCTGGTGATCAGGATCGCGGCGGCGGTCGTGGAGACGACCTACACCCGCTACGCCAACGCGCAGTACCACCGCGATCCGGCGCGGGTGCGCCGGGTGCGCACCCAGGTGACGCTGATCCGGCGGGTGGTGTCGGCGGTGGTCGGGGTGGTGGCGGTGGCCGCGATGCTGCTGACCTTCCCCGCGATGCGCGCCGCCGGCGCCTCGCTGCTGGCCTCGGCCGGAATCCTCGGCATCGTCGCCGGTGTCGCCGCGCAGTCCACGCTGGGCAACCTGTTCGCCGGGCTGCAGATCGCGTTCGGCGACATGGTGCGCATCGGCGACACGGTGGTGGTCGACGGCGAGTGGGGCACGGTGGAGGAGATCACCCTCACCTTCCTGACCGTGCGCACCTGGGACGAGCGCCGGATCACCATGCCGGTGTCCTACTTCACGTCGAAGCCGTTCGAGAACTGGTCCCGCGGCACACCGCAGATGACCGGCACCGTCTACTGGCACTTCGACCACCGGGCCCCGCTGGAGGCGATGCGCGAGCAGCTGCGCGACATCCTGCGGGAGTGCCCGGCCTGGGACGGCCGGGCCTACAACCTGACCGTGACGGACACCACGCCCACCACCATGGAGGTGCGGGCCCTGGTCACCGCCAAGGACGCCGACGACATCTGGACGGTCCGCGTCACGGTCCGCGAGCAGATGATCCGCTGGCTGGCCGCCGAGCACCCCTACGCCCTGCCGCGGGTGACCACGGCGGGCGCGCCGGAGGTCCCGGCGACCGGCGCGGACGGCCACCGCGGCACGGCCCGGGTGCCGGCCGCACGCGGCCCGCGCCTGTCCAAGAAGGAAGGGTGAGCAGGACGGGTAGGGGCGCGGACCACGAGGTGACGGCCCCGCTCAGTGGCCGCGTTCGGCACCTCCGTTGACCTGGATGATCTGCGAGGTGATGTGCCCGGCGCCCGGGGAGGCGAGCCAGTGCAGGGTCGCGGCGACGTCCCCGGGCGTGCCGACCCGCCCGGTGGACGTCTCGGCCGCCAGCCGGGCCCGGTGCTCCTCGTCGATGCCGTCGCCGAAGAAGGCGGTGTCCTCGACATAGCCGGGCGCGACCACGTTCACGGTGATGCCGTGCGGTCCGAGCCGCCGGGCCAGGTCGTGCGCGTAGGGGTGCAGTCCCGCCTTGGCCGCCGCGTAGGCGACCTGGCCGGAACCGCGGTAGGCGGCGATGGAGCTGAGGAACAGCACCCGCCCGCCGGGCTCGGCGAGCCGGTCCCGCAGCGCCTCGGTGAGCAGGACGGCGGTGAGCAGGTTGAGGCGGAAGTTGACCGTCCAGTGGCGGGCGGCGGCGTCCAGTGGGTCGTCGACACCGGCCTGCGGTTCGAGCAGCCCGTTCCCGCCGGCGCTGTGGATCAGGACGTCCACCGCGCCGAACTCCCGGCGGACGAGGGCCGCCACGCCCCGCACCGCCTCCGGGTCGGCCAGATCGGCCGCGTGGGTCAGGGCGCCCGGCACCCCCGCCCGCTCCAGCACCTCACCGCGCCGCCCGAGCAGCAGCACCCGGTCCCCGTCCGCGGCGAACGTCCGTGCCGCCGCCAGCCCGATCCCCGTACCGCCCCCGCTGATCACCACGTTTCGCGTCATGCCCCGACCCTACGAACGGAACGGGCCCCGGCCTCGGCGCGCCGCACCGGACACGCCCGCCGGTACGCGGCTCACCGCAGGCTGCGCACGTCCAGGTGGCGCAGGACCCGGTCGACGACCTCCGGGTGGGCGCCCGCCTCGCTGCGCGCGGCCAGCACCTCGTGGCGGGCCGCGCTGAGCAGTTCCTGCTGGATGCGCCGGACCCGCCCCGCCCGGTGGGCGCGCTGCCGGTGCGCCTCGCGCCGTTCCTCGTCGGCCAGGTCGGGACTGATGCGCACCCCGATGTCGAAGGCGGTGCGCTGCATCTGCTCGGAGAGTTCCTCGGTCAGCTCCTCGGTCTCCCGCAGCTCCCGCAACCGCTGCCTGGCCGCGTCGGCGGCCCGTACCGCGAGTTCGCGCTCGTAGGCCTGCTCCCGCGCGGTGTCGGCCCTGACGTCGAGCCGGCGCACCAGCCAGGGCAGGGTCACCCCCTGGAGCAGCAGCGTCGCCATGATCACGCCGAACGCGATGAAGATGATCTCGCCGCGTCCGGGGAACGGCTCCCCGGACTCCGTCTCCAGCGGGACGGCGAGCGCCAGGGCGACGGAGGCCACCCCGCGCATCCCCGACCACCACATGACCACGGTCTCGCGCCAGCCCAGCGGGATCTCCTCGGCGGCGTCCCGGGCGGCGTGCAGCCGTTTCGTCAGCCAGGTCGCCGGCAGCAGCCAGGCGAGGCGGACCAGGACGACCACGGCCACCACCGCCCCGGCCCAGCCGAGCAGTTCGCCCCAGTGGCCGTCCGCGGTGTCGACGGCGTTGTGGAGTTCGAGGCCCACCAGGCCGAAGGCGATGCCGGTGACGAGGGTGTCGACGACGTTCCAGAAGGCGTGCCCGGCGAGCCGGGTCATCACGGCGTCGGCGTCGGTGGCGTACTCCACCAGGAACAGGGCGGCGGTGAGCACCGCCAGCACCCCGGACCCGTGCATCTCCTCGGCGAGGACGTACGCGGCGAAGGGCACCAGCAGGCTCAGGGCGATCTGCAGGGTGGCGTCGCCGAGCCGGTCCATCAGCCGGTTGGCGGCCCAGCCCAGCGCCAGTCCGACCGCGACCGCCACCACCGCGGACAGGACGAGGTCCAGACCGGCCTCCCAGACGGAGAAGGAACCGGTGACGGCGGCGGCGACCGCCACGTGGTAGAGCACGATGGCGGTCACGTCGTTGAACAGGCCCTCGCCCTCCAGGATCGACACCAGCCGGCGGGGCAGGCCGAGCTTGCCCGCGACGGCGGTCGCCGCGATGGGGTCGGGCGGTGCCACCAGCGCGCCGAGCGCGACCGCGGCGGCGATCGGCAGGCCCGGCACGATCGTGTGCGCCACGGCGGCCACGCAGAAGGTGGTGACGAAGACGAGCGCCACCGCGAGCAGCAGGATGGGCCGGACGTTGGCCGCGAACTGCCGCCAGGAGGTGCGGCGCACGGCCGCGTACAGCAGGGGCGGCAGCAGCAGCGGCAGGATCAGGTCGGGCGGGACGTCCACGTTCGGGACGAAGGGCAGCAGGGCCAGGACGATGCCGAAGACCGTCATCAGCACCGGCGACGGCAGCCCCAGCCGGTCCGCCACCGGGACGCTCACCACGGCCGCGAGCAACAGGGCGAACAACAGGGCCAGCTGATCCACGGTCACTGCTCCGGGGCGGGTCGACGGTCTGGGCGGTCCGGCACGATCGCGAGCAGGTCACCAGCCTGCCACGCCGCCGCCCCCGGGCCCCGGACGCGCCGGGCTCCCTACAGGGCGCGCCGCATGGCCCGGTGCGGCATCCCCGCGTCCGCGAACCGCGGTCCGTACGCCTCGTACCCCAGTCGCTCGTAGAAACGCAGGGCGTGCGTCTGGGCGTGCAGGTCGACGGCGGTCAGCCCGCGGGCGCGGGCCGCCTCCTCCAGGGCGCGCACCAGGGCGGCCCCGACGCCCAGGCCGCGCGCCTCGCGGAGCACCGCCAGCCGGCCCAGCGAGCCGACCCCCGGGTCGCCGCCGGTGCGCTCCGCGGCGGCGGCGCCGGTGAGCAGCCGGCCGGTGCCCAGCGGGCGGCCGTCCGCGCCGACCGCCAGCACGTGCACGGCACCGGCGTCGTGGGCGTCGTACTCGATGTCCTCAGGGACGCCCTGCTCGGCGACAAAGACCTCCTTGCGCACGGCGAAGCACGCCTCCCGGTCGGCGGCGTCCACGGCCTCGCGGACCGTGGGGCCGGCGGGCGCGCCCGTCATGCGTAGGTCTCCTCCCGGACCTTGTCCAGCGCCCGCTGGAGGTCGTCCGGGTAGTCGCTGGCGTACTCCACCCACTGCCCGTCGCCGGGGTGCTCGAAGCCGAGCCGCACCGCGTGCAGCCACTGGCGGGTCAGGCCGAGCCGCTTGGCGAGGGTGGGGTCGGCTCCGTACGTCAGGTCGCCGACGCAGGGGTGGCGGTGGGCCGCCATGTGCACGCGGATCTGGTGGGTGCGCCCGGTCTCCAGCTTCACGTCGAGCAGGGAGGCGGCGCGGAACGCCTCGATCAGGTCGTAGTGCGTGACGGACGCCTTGCCCTCGGCGGTGACCGCCCACTTGTAGTCGTGGTGCGGGTGCCGGCCGATGGGGGCGTCGATGGTGCCGCTGGTCGGGTCCGGGTGGCCCTGGACGAGCGTGTGGTAGCGCTTGTCGACCGTGCGCTCCTTGAACTGGCGCTTCAGCGACGTGTAGGCGTACTCCGACTTGGCGACCACCATGAGGCCGGAGGTGCCGACGTCCAGGCGGTGGACGATGCCCTGGCGCTCGGCGGCGCCGGACGTCGAGATGCGGTACCCGGCGGCGGCGAGACCGCCGATCACCGTCGGCCCCGTCCACCCCGGCGAGGGATGCGCGGCGACCCCGACGGGCTTGGCGATCACCACGACGTCGTCGTCGTCGTGCACGATCACCATGCCCTCGACGGGCTCGGCGACCACCTGCACCGGCGCGGGGGCCCCGGGCATCTCGACCTCGAGCCAGGCGCCGCCGCTGACCCGCTCCGACTTGCCGACCACCGATCCGTCGACCGTGACCTTCCCCGCGGCGGCGAGTTCGGCCGCCTTGGTCCGGGAGAAGCCGAACATGCGGGAGATGGCGGCGTCGACGCGCTCGCCCTCCAGGCCGTCGGGCACGGGCAGGGTACGGATCTCGGGAAGCGTGCTCACGCGTCGAGTATGCCGGACCCGGGCGCCCGTCCCGTACGCGCGTTCAGTCCTTGTGGACGGTGCCGTCCGGGTCGAGGCCCCGGAACGACAGCAGCACGATCAGGATGCCGCCGCACACGATCGCCGAGTCGGCCAGGTTGAACACGGCGAAGTGCTTCGGCGCGATGAAGTCGACGACCGCGCCCTGGAAGACCCCCGGGGAGCGGAAGATCCGGTCCGTGAGGTTGCCGAGGGCACCGCCGAGCAGCAGGCCGAGCGCGATCGCCCAGGGGAGGCTGTACAGCTTCCGGGCCAGCCGGATGATCACCACGATCACCACGGCGGCGATCGCCGTGAAGATCACGGTGAAGGCCTCGCCGAAGCCGAAGGCGGCGCCCGCGTTGCGGATCGCCTCGAACCTCAGCCAGTCCCCGATGATCTCGATCGGCTCGTGGTGCTCCAGCTTCGCGACCACGATCATCTTGCTGATCAGGTCGAGGGCGTAGGCGAAGGCGGCGACGGCGAACAGCACCAGCACCCGCCGCCTGCCCCGGGGACGCCCGGTCTCCTCCGGCGCCCCGGCGTCCTGGGCATCGGCCCGCTCCGGTCCGGTGTGGGCCTCCTCCGGCGCCTCGGCGTCCCGGGCGTCGGCCCGCTCCTGCCCGTCCCGGCCGGCGTCCGGGGATTCCGGCGTACCGATGATGCGCTCCGCCTCTGCCACGTGAGTCCCTCAACCTAGGTACCTGACTGAGGACGAGGGTACGACACGCCGTGCGCGGCCCACCTGCTCAGTCGGCATCCGGGGCCCGGCCGGTCTCCGCCCGCTCCCCGGCCGCTCCCCGGCCGCTCTCCGCCTGCTCTCAGGCCGGCCGCCGCCCGGGCTCCGGTCAGAAGCGCCGCTCCTGCTTCTGCTTGCACTCCACGCACAGGGTGGCCCGCGGGAACGCCTGCATGCGCGCCTTGCCGATGGGGTTGCCGCAGTTCTCGCACAGGCCGTAGGTGCCGGTGTCCAGCCGCTGCAGGGCGTGCTCGGACTGGGTCAGCATCTCGCGCGCGTTGGCCGCCAGCGCCAGCTCGTGCTCGCGCGTGATGTTCTTGGTGCCGGTGTCGGCCTGGTCGTCGCCCGCGCCGTCCCCGGAGTCCCGCATCAGGCCGGCCAGGGACCGCTCCGAGGAGGAGATCTCCTCGCGCAGCCGCACCACCTCGGACATCAGCCCGGCCCGGGCCTCCTCGACCTCCTCCGGCGTCCAGGGCTCCTCGCCCGGGCGCACCGCGAGATCGCCGGGCTCCGCCGCGCCGATCCGTGCCTTCGGTACGGCGGTCGTGGCCGCCGTGGCCGTGCCAGGAGTCTTCTTAGCGCCCACCGTCGTCGCTCCCGTCTGCGGTGCGGTTCCGTCCGCGTCCGCGTCAGTGGCCGTGCCAGGCCCGGCCGTGTCGTGTGTGCCCCCGCCGTCCCCGGTGGCGCCCTTGCCCTTGCTCGTGCTCTTGCTCGTGCCCGTCGCGCCCGCTCCCCCGGTGCCGTCCCGTCCCCCGCCGCGGGCCTTCCCGGCCGCTCCCGCGGCCCCGGCGCCCTTCCCGGCGGTGGAGCGCTTCCCCGGCTTCCCGGGGGCCGGTGCCCCGGCGGCGGTGCCGTCCCCGGCGTCCGCCGGTGCCCCGGTGGCGTCCGGCCCGGCCTGCGGTTCCTGTCCCGGGGCGCCCTGAGCGGCGCCCGCGGCCTTCCCGGCGGAGGCCCCCCGCCGGCCCGTGGCCGCCCGCTTCCCGGCCGGCTTCCCGGCGGACTTCCCGGCCGCTTCCGTCGCGGTGTCCGCGCCGGCCTTCCCGGTGCCCGCCGCCGCCTTCATGCCCGTGCCCGCCTTCCCGTCCGCGGTCCTCCCTCCACCCGCCGCCGATGTGCCGTCCGCGCCCGCCCCTCCCGCGGGTGCCCCGGATCCGGGGGCCGCCTTCGTGCCCGCGGTCGCCTTCTTCCCGGCGGTCGCCTTCGCGCCCGCGGCGGTCCGCGCCCCACCGGCCGCCTTCCGCCCCGCCGACCCCGTCCCCCCGGCCTTCACCGGGGCCTTCGCCTTCTCCCGGTCCTTCGCGGCGCCGGTGCCCTTCGCCCTCCCCCGGCCCTCCGCCGCTCCGGTGTCCTCCGCCGTCCCGGCGTCCGCGTCCTTCCCCGTCCCCCGGTCCGGGTCCGGCGCACGGGCCTCGCCCTTCCCGGCCCCGGCGCCCCTCCCCGCCGCCCGGCCCGCCGCCGGCCCGCGGGCCGCCCCCGCCGCCGTCCTCCGCGCCGGGTCCGTCGCCCGTGCCGCCGCCCGCTTCCGCCCGGCTCCACCGTCGGCAGCGTGCCCGGCGTCGCCGGACGCCGACTGCTGTACGGCGGTCTTCTTCGCCACCATGGCCGCGGCCCCTTCACATTTTGTGATCTTGCGCGCAAATCGTGCTGGGACGATAAATCGACCCGCCTCCCGCGGCAACGGGGCGCACCGCCCGATTCCCCCGCCCCGCCGACACCGCACGGCGAGCCTGCATGCGTTGTGCCCAGCTCCCCGCCGGGTATGCCGCCCGGACCCGCCTCCCGGGATCCGGAACGGCCCGGGTCGCCATTCGGGGCATGCCGGGCGTCACGGTCGCGGGAAAACCGGTCGGCCGCCGTCCGCCGCGCGCCGTACACTGGGCCCAGCGAGAAGCGTGGATGGGGACGAGTAGCGGCGTAGGCAGCCCAGAGCGACCCGGGGACGGTGTGAGCCCGGGGGCGAGCGCGACGCGAAGATCACCCCGGAGCCGCCGGAAGAAAGCCGCAGCGAGCAGCCGCGGCGAGTAGACCCGGCATCGCGACCCCAATGAGGGGGCTCACCGGCGCACACGACGCACCGGGGGGCCAAGGAGGGTGGTACCGCGGGAGCGCGCCGACGGCGGCGTACAAACACAGCTCTCGTCCCTCCGGACGGAAGGCAGCAAGTCCGCCGGAGGAAGCCCGCTGATGACAACGCCGACGTACCGCCCGGTACCCGCCCAGGTCGACCTGCCCGCGCTCGAACACGCGGTGCTCGACTTCTGGCGCGAGCAGAAGATCTTCGCCAAGAGCCTGGAGCAGTCCCAGGGCCGCCCCGAGTGGGTGTTCTACGAGGGCCCGCCCACCGCCAACGGCATGCCCGGCGCCCACCACATCGAGGCCCGCGTCTTCAAGGACGTCTTCCCGCGCTTCCGCACCATGCGCGGCTACCACGTCGGCCGCAAGGCCGGCTGGGACTGCCACGGGCTGCCGGTCGAGCTGGCGGTGGAGAAGGAGCTGGGCTTCTCCGGCAAGCAGGACATCGAGGCGTTCGGCATCGCCGAGTTCAACGCGAAGTGCCGCGAGTCGGTGACCCGGCACACGGACGCCTTCAGCGAGCTGACCCACCGCATGGGCTACTGGGTCGACCTGGACGACGCCTACCGCACCATGGACCCCGAGTACGTCGAGTCCGTCTGGTGGTCGCTCAAGGAGATCTTCACCAAGGGCCTGCTGGTCCAGGACCACCGGGTGGCCCCCTGGTGCCCGCGCTGCGGCACCGGCCTGTCCGACCACGAACTGGCGCAGGGCTACGAGACGGTCGTCGACCCGTCCGTCTACGTCCGCTTCCCGCTCACCTCCGGCCCGCTGGCCGGCGAGGCCGCGCTGCTGGTGTGGACGACCACGCCCTGGACGCTGGTGTCGAACACCGCCGTCGCCGCGCACCCCGAGGTGACCTACGTCGTCGCGACGAACGGCGAGGAGAAGCTGGTCGTCGCCGAGCCGCTGGTCGCCAAGGCCCTCGGCGAGGGCTGGGAGCCCACCGGCGAGAGCTTCACCGGCGCCGACATGGAGCGCTGGACCTACCGGCGCCCCTTCGAGCTGGTGGAGTTCCCGGGCGGCGGCGAGGGAACCGACGGGCAGGGCCCCGTGCCCGCGCACTACGTGGTGAACGCCGAGTACGTCACCACCGAGGACGGCACCGGCCTGGTGCACCAGTCCCCCGCCTTCGGTGAGGACGACCTCCGGGTGTGCCGCTCCTACGGCCTGCCCGTGGTGAACCCGGTCCGCCCCGACGGCACCTTCGAGGAGGATCTGCCGCTGGTCGGCGGCGTCTTCTTCAAGAAGGCCGACGAGAAGCTGACCGAGGACCTGGACGCCCGTGGCCTGCTCTTCCGGCACACCCCGTACGAGCACAGCTACCCGCACTGCTGGCGCTGCCACACCGCGCTGCTCTACTACGCGCAGCCGTCCTGGTACATCCGCACCACGGCGATCAAGGACCGGCTGCTGGAGGAGAACGAGAAGACCAACTGGTTCCCCGACTCCGTCAAGCACGGCCGGTACGGCGACTGGCTCACCAACAACATCGACTGGGCGCTGTCCCGCAACCGCTACTGGGGCACCCCGCTGCCCATCTGGCGCTGCGCCGAGGACCACCTCACGTGTGTCGGCTCGCTCGCCGAGCTGACCGAGCTGACCGGGACCGACCAGTCGGGCCTCGACCCGCACCGCCCGTACATCGACGAGGTCACCTTCGCCTGCCCCGAGGACGGCTGCGGCGGCACGGCCACCCGCGTGCCGGAGGTCATCGACGCCTGGTACGACTCGGGCTCCATGCCGTTCGCGCAGTGGGGCTACCCGTACAAGAACAAGGAACTCTTCGAGTCCCGCTACCCGGCGCAGTTCATCTGCGAGGCCATCGACCAGACCCGCGGCTGGTTCTACACGCTGATGGCGGTCGGCACGCTGGTCTTCGACAAGTCCTCCTACGAGAACGTCGTCTGCCTCGGGCACATCCTCGCCGAGGACGGCCGCAAGATGTCCAAGCACCTGGGCAACATCCTGCAGCCGATCCCGCTGATGGACCAGCACGGCGCGGACGCCGTCCGCTGGTTCATGGCGGCCGGCGGCTCCCCCTGGGCGGCCCGCCGGGTGGGCCACGGCACCATCCAGGAGGTCGTCCGCAAGACGCTGCTCACGTACTGGAACACGGTCGCCTTCCAGGCCCTGTACGCCCGTACGTCCGGCTGGGCGCCGTCCGAGGCGGACCCGGCCCCGGCCGACCGCCCGGTGCTGGACCGCTGGCTGCTCTCCGAACTCCACGCGCTCACCGGCCAGGTGACCGAGGCGCTGGAGGGGTACGACACCCAGCGGGCCGGCAAGCTGCTGTCGGCGTTCGTCGACGACCTGTCCAACTGGTACGTGCGCCGCTCGCGCCGCCGCTTCTGGCAGGGCGACAAGGCCGCGCTCCGCACGCTGCACGAGGTCGTGAGGACGGTCACCCAGCTGATGGCCCCGCTCACGCCGTTCATCACCGAGCGGGTCTGGCAGGACCTGGTGGTCCCGGTCACCCCGGGCGCCCCGGAGTCGGTGCACCTGTCGTCCTGGCCAGAGGCGGACCCGGCCGCGGTCGACCCCGAGCTGTCGCGGCAGATGGTGCTGGTGCGCCGCCTGGTGGAGCTGGGGCGGGCGACGCGTGCCGAGTCGGGGGTGAAGACGCGTCAGCCGCTCGGCCGCGCCCTGGTGGCCGCGTCCGGCTTCGCCTCGCTCTCGCCCGAGCTGCACGCGCAGATCACCGAGGAGCTGAACGTCCAGTCGCTGGCGTCGCTGTCCGAGGTGGGCGGCTCGCTGGTGGACACCACGGCCAAGGCCAACTTCCGCGCGCTCGGCAAGCGGTTCGGCAAGCGCGTCCAGGACGTGGCCAGGGCGATCGCGGCCACGGACGCCGCCGCGCTGTCCCGGGCGCTGCGCGAGGGCACCGCCTCGGTGGAGGTGGACGGGGAGACGGTCACCCTCGCGCCCGACGAGGTGATCATCACCGAGACCCCGCGCGAGGGCTGGTCGGTGGCCTCCGACGCCGGTGCCACCGTCGCCCTGGACCTGGAGATCACCGAGGAGCTGCGCCGGGCGGGTCTGGCCCGGGACGCGATCCGGCTGATCCAGGAGGCCCGCAAGAACAGCGGCCTGGACGTCGCCGACCGCATCGCGCTCCGCTGGACGGCCGAGGACCCCTCGACCGTCGCCGCGCTCGAGGAGCACGCGGGCCTCATCTCCGACGAGGTCCTGGCGACGGACTTCGCGCGCGGTGAGGCGGACGACACGTTCGGCGCGCCGTTCACCGACGAGGGCCTGGCCCTGACGTTCCGCCTGCGCCGGGTGTGACGCACCGGACGCGTCCCGCGCCGAGGTGCGGGACGCGTCCCCGTGGGCGGGCCGGACCGGCCGGCGGCCGGTGCGGGGCGCGCCCCACCGGACCGCCGGGTGCGCGCCGACCGACGGGCACCTCGCGCACCCCGGCCGCCCCGGCACGGACGATCCGGCACGGACGATCCGGCACCGCGGCACACGCACGCCGAAGGGCGGGGCCCCGGAATCACCCGGGGTCCCGCCCTTCGGCGTTGCGTACGTCGGACAGGCAGCCCGCACCCGAACACACGTCGCGCGCACCCGTGGACCGCGCAGCACGAGGGCGGGGCCCCGGTCGGTGAAGACCGGGGCCCCGCCCTGAACGCTGCCGAGCGCTACGCCGTACTCATGGCCACAGGGGCCGTCAGTTGTCGTCCTCGTCGATGAGGAAGCCGCGCATCGGCGAGGGGGCCTGGCCCATCGGGCCCGGTCCCTGCGGACGCACCGGCGCCATCGGCTGGGTCATCGCCGGCTGCATCTGCTGCTGGCCGCCGCCGTAGGACGGGCCGCCGGACTGGCCGGGACCGCCCATGGGCTGGTTGCCGCCGTAGGACGGCGCACCGGCACCGGCCGGGGCCATCGAGGGCGCCGGGGACGGCGGCAGCGACGGAGCGGCGCTCGCGGGCTGACGCGGCGGGGCGAGCGAGTCGTCCGCCTGGGTCTCCAACTGGCGCAGCTGCGACTCCAGGTAGGACTTCAGCCGGGTGCGGTACTCGCGCTCGAAGCCGCGCAGGTCCTCGACCTTGCGCTCCAGCGTGGCGCGGGCGGACTCCAGGGAGCCCATCGCGACGCGGTGCTTCTCCTGCGCGTCCCGCTCCAGGGCGTCGGCCTTGGCGCGGGCGTCCCGCTCCAGGCCCTCGGCACGCGAACGCGCCTCGCCCACGATCTTGTTGGCCTCACTGCGGGCCTCCGCGATCGCCTGGTCGGCGGTCTGCTGCGCCAGCGACAGCACGCGCGCGGCGCTGTCGCCGCCGGGGCCGCCCTGCTGCGGGAGACCGGGAGGACCGCCCATGGGGCCGCCGTGGCCCATCTGCCCCTGCATCGGGCCACCCTGGCCCATCGGTCCGGGACCCTGACCCATCGGGCCGGGACCCTGCGGACCGCCCTGACCGCCGGGGCCGGCGGGCAGCTGCGGAGCGCCGCTGGGCAGCTGCGGCGGGCCCCCCATGGGGCCGCCCATCTGCTGCTGCGGCGGGCCCGATATGCCGGCGGGCACCGGTGCGCCGGGACCTCGCATGCCCTGCTGGGGCATGCCCTGGGGCGGACCCTGGGGTGGCCCCTGCTGGTCCTGCTCCGGTGGTTTGCGCATGTTCTGCTGGTTCTGCGCGGCGGCGCGCGTGGCCGCGGCCAGCTTGGCGCGCAGGTCCTCGTTCTCGCGCAGCAGGCGCGTCAGTTCGGCTTCGACCTCATCGAGGAAGGCATCGACCTCGTCCTCGTCATAGCCTTCTCGGAGGCGGACGGTCGTGAACTGCTTGTTCCGCACGTCCTCGGGGGTCAACGGCATCTCTTCACCTCAGCGTAGTCATCGGCAGTCGGCAGGCCCATGTCGTCCACAGTCACCTCAGTGCATTGCCCACGATGGTGATCAGGATGTAGACGATGATCATCAATACGAAGAAGGACAGGTCGAGCGCCACGCCCCCGAGACGCAGCGGCGGGATGAACCGCCGCAACAGCTTCAGCGGTGGATCGGTGACAGTGTAGGTGGCCTCCAGGACGACCACCATCGCCTTGCCGGGTTGCCATGAGCGGGCGAACTGGAAGACGTAGTCCATGACCAGACGGAAGATGAGGACGATCAGGAACACCATCAGCGCGATGTAGATCACCTGCAAGAACACGCTCATGGCCTGTCTGTTCCCTCTCCCCTGTGTCCCGCTTGTCCGGTCTCACGTCTCAGCTCTGGTTGAAGAACCCGCCCTCTGCGATGCGGGCCTTGTCCTCCGCCGTGACATCGACGTTAGCAGGCGACAACAGGAACACCTTCTGCGTCACCCGCTCGATGCTGCCGTGAAGACCAAACACCAAACCGGCCGCAAAGTCGACAAGTCGCTTCGCGTCTGTGTCATCCATCTCAGTGAGATTCATGATCACCGGAGTGCCCTCACGGAAGTGTTCCCCGATGGTACGGGCCTCGTTGTAGGTCCGGGGGTGAAGTGTGGTGATCCGGTAAGGCTCTCGTTCCGACACGACCTTGGGCATGATCACCGGTGCGTTCTTCTCCAGGCTTGCGCGTTCTTGTGTGATGGATGCCACGGGCGCGATGCGCGCCGGGCGTGCCGATTCCGCGGGCAGCGAAGCGGCACGGGCGACCGGTTCACGGGGGGCGGGCGGCTGCACGACTCGTACCTCTTCGTCCCTTTGGGGCTGAAGTGAGCCGTGTGACGCGTGCGACGGCTCGTGCCGCCGACGGTCGCGCTCGGGTTCCGGGTCGAGTTCGGGTTCAAAGTCGTCGTCTGGGTCGAATCCGCGGCCGTCGTACCCATCGTCCTCCACGAGGCCGAGGTAGACCGCCATCTTGCGCATCGCGCCGGCCATGCTTCGAGTCCTCCGCTCTGTGGTGGATCCGCTGACGACCGCCAAGTGCCCGCGATCCACGAGGTCCTTTACCCCCGCTGTCCGGCGGTATTGACCATATTTTCTGCTGTGGTCCGACTTCTTGGCGACGTTACCCGAGCGCGGGGCGGACTCCGAGTACCGCACTGCCGACGCGTACATGTGTCGCCCCGGCGGCCACGGCCTGTTCGAGGTCCGAGCTCATCCCCGCGGACACCATGTTCGCAGCCGGATGGGCCGTGCGCAGGTCGGTCGACAAATCCACCAACCGCTCGAACGCCGCCTGTTGACGCCCGGCGTACTCGCCGGTGAGCGGGGCGACGGTCATCAGGCCGTCCAGCCGCAGCCCTTCGGCCCCGGCGACCAGGTCGGCCAGCTCCGCGACCCCGCCGGGGGCGACCCCGCCGCGCTCGCCCCGGGCGGCCTCGCCCGCGTCCAGCGCGACCTGGATCAGGCACCCGACCTCGCGCCCGGAGCGGACCGCCTCCTTGGAGAGGGCGGTCACCAGCCGGGCCCGGTCGACGGACTGCACCATCTGCGCGTAACCGACCACGGAGCGCACCTTGTTGGTCTGCAACTGACCGACGAAGTGCCAGGTCAGCGGCAGGTCCGCACACGCGGCGGCCTTGGGGGCGGCGTCCTGGTCCCGGTTCTCGGCCACGTGACGCACACCGAGTTCCGACAGGATCCGCACATCGCTCGCGGGGAAGGTCTTGGTGACGACGATGAGGGTGACCTCGTCGCGCGCACGTCCGACGGCGGCGCACGCGGCAGCGATCCGTTTCTCCACATCCGCCAGGTTCGCGGCGATTTCCTGCTTACGGTCCGTCATGCCCCATCAGTCCAGCCACACATAGCCCGCGAGCCGACCCGTGGTGCGGTCGCGGCGGTACGAGAAGTGATCATCCGACTCCAGCGTGCACACCGGGGACTGCTCCCGCTCGCGCACCCCGAGCCGTTCGAGCTGCGCGTGCACGCCCGCGCCCACGTCGACCGCCGGCGTGCCCCAGCTCGTCTCGGCGTACGCCGAGGGCTCGACCGCGGCGACCTCGTCCCGCATCGGCGCGGGCACCTCGTAGCAACGGCCGCACACGGCCGGGCCGGTGCGGGCGACGATCCGCGCCGGGTCGGCGCCGAGCCGGGTCATGGCCCGTACGGCCTCCGGGACCACCCCGGCGACCAGACCGGGCCGCCCCGCGTGGGCCGCCGCGACGACACCGGCCACCGGGTCAGCGAGCAGCACCGGCACGCAGTCGGCGGTGAGCACGGCGAGGGCGAGACCCCGCCGTGCGGTGACGACCGCGTCGACCTCGGGGACCGGACGGTCGCCCCAGGGCTCGTCGACGACGGCCGTGTCGGCCCCGTGCACCTGGTTCATCCAGACCACCCGGGCCGGGTCCACGTCCAGCCGCTTCGCGGTCGCCTCCCGGTTGGCGCGCACGGCACCGGGGTCGTCGCCGACCGCTCCGCCGAGGTTGAGCTCCTCATACGGAGCGGCGCTCACCCCGCCCCACCGGTCGGTGAAGGCGAAGTGCGCGCCGCTCACGCTCTCGCGCAGACCTATCACTTCAGGAAGTCCGGTACGTCCAGCTCCTCGGCCGCGCTGTCGGCGTAGGTCCGGGACGGGGGCACCGGCGGCTGGGCGATCGGCAGGTCGGTGACCGGTTCCGGAGCGACCGGCTCCGGGTCCTCCTTCGGCGTGACGCTGCCGAGAGAGCCGAAGGACGGGCGGCTCTCGGGCCGCGCGGCCGGGGCGGGCTCCTCACGCTTGGCCGAGGTCGAGCCGAGGACGTTGTCCCGCTTGGCCGGCGGCTGGCCGCCGTCGAAGCCCGCCGCGATCACGGTCACCCGGACCTCGTCGCCGAGCGCGTCGTCGATGACCGCGCCGAAGATGATGTTGGCCTCGGGGTGGGCGGCCTCGCTGACCAGCTGGGCGGCCTCGTTGATCTCGAACAGACCGAGGTCCGACCCGCCGGAGATCGACAGCAGCACGCCCCGGGCGCCGTCGATGGACGCCTCCAGCAGCGGGGAGGAGATCGCCATCTCGGCCGCGGCCACCGCGCGGTCGTCGCCGCGGGCCGAGCCGATGCCCATGAGGGCCGAACCGGCCTCCGACATGACCGACTTGACGTCGGCGAAGTCGAGGTTGATCAGGCCGGGGGTGGTGATGAGGTCGGTGATGCCCTGGACACCGGAGAGCAGGACCTGGTCCGCCGACTTGAACGCGTCGAGCACCGAGACCTGGCGGTCCGAGATGGACAGCAGCCGGTCGTTGGGGATGACGATGAGGGTGTCGACCTCTTCGCGGAGTTCGGCGATGCCGTCCTCCGCCTGGTTCGCGCGCCGCCGTCCCTCGAAGGTGAACGGGCGCGTGACCACGCCGATGGTGAGGGCGCCGAGCGAGCGGGCGATGTTGGCGACGACGGGTGCGCCGCCGGTGCCGGTGCCGCCGCCCTCGCCGGCTGTCACGAAGACCATGTCGGCCCCCTTGAGGACCTCCTCGATCTCCTCGCGGTGGTCCTCGGCGGCCTTGCGGCCGACGGCCGGGTTGGCTCCGGCGCCGAGTCCGCGGGTGAGTTCGCGGCCGACGTCAAGCTTGACGTCGGCGTCGCTCATCAACAGAGCTTGCGCGTCGGTGTTGATGGCGATGAACTCGACGCCCTTGAGACCGACCTCGATCATCCGGTTGATGGCATTGACACCACCGCCGCCGACACCGATGACTTTGATGACTGCGAGGTAGTTCTGCGGTGCTGCCACGTCGAAGGCCTCTCGCCTCGAGTTACGTGTCGCCGCCTCACGGCCTTGCCGCGATCCGACGACTGATGCCGATGTGGGACGGTCCGTATCGCCGACCCGAACCCTAACGTTGAAGTTTAGGGTTACCAGTGTGTCTGTTCCCTGGAGTCTTCTGAACAGGACACTAAGTCGACAAGTGGCGCACGTTCAACGAACACGCCGAACCTCCCGTTTTTCTTTTCACCCTATGTGATCAGGCGTAGCGCTGCCCAACCAGGGTGCTGGCCTGCACGGATACCCGTCAACTCCCTGATGACGCCGGAGCGGTGGGGACACTGACGTCGAAGTGCCGTGCGTCCGGCACGGCTTTCATGAGAGCGGTGAGCGTGCGGGCCTTGTCCGGCCCCTTCTCGCTGCTCCCCCAGGCGACCGTCCGCCCGTCCTTCAGCTCCAGCGAGACGGCGTCGTAGGAACGGACCTTGACGGTCCGGGTGCTGCCGGCCACGGACGCGGGGAGGTCGCGGGCCACCCGGACCGCCTCCCGCACCAGCCGGTCCTCGCCGAAGCGGCGCAGGCTCGCCGCCGCGTTGCCGCGCCGGGGGAGGTCCAGGTCGAGCTCCGGGACACCGCGCGGGGCCTTGCTCACCGTGGCGAACCGGACGCCCTCGTCGTCCACTTCGACGAACTTCCCGCCCTGGTGCACCAGCAGGACGGCGGTGCGTTCGGTCACCTTCAGCTCCAGGCCGTGCGGCCAGGAGCGCATCACGTCGACGGTGCCGATGCGGGGCAGTTCGCGGGCCAGACGGGTCTCGATCGCCCTGGTGTCCACGGAGACCAGCGGTCCGCCGAGGGGGACGTCGGCCGCCTCGCGCACCTGTTCCGGCGTCAGGACCCGGGTGCCGGTGACGGACACCTTCTCCAGCCGCGCCAGGTCGGATCCGTACAGCAGCCAGAAGCTGCCGCTGCCGAGGAACGCGAGGGCGATGCCGAGCAGGACGAGCAGGCGCAGACGGCGCCGGCCCAGGCGCCGTACGGGCGGCGGGCCGGACGACTCCCGCTGGCGTTCACCGCGCTCGGCGGTCGTCGATCCGGCCACGCTCCCTGCCTTCCGTCATCCGCGTCTAACGGGGCGCACGGGCGGCGATCGCCTCGTACACCATGCCGACGAGCAGGTCGTCGGCGTCCCGGCGGCCGAACTCGGCGGCGGCGCGGGACATCTCGTACAGCCGGTGCGGGTCGGCCAGCACGGGCAGCACGTTCTGCTGCACCCACTCGGGGGTCAGCTCCGCGTCGTCGACCAGCAGTCCGCCGCCCGCCTTGACCACCGGCTGGGCGTTCAGCCGCTGTTCGCCGTTGCCGATGGGCAGCGGGACGTAGGCGGCCGGGAGCCCGACGGCGGAGAGTTCGGCGACGGTCATCGCGCCGGCGCGGCAGAGCATCATGTCGGCCGCGGCGTACGCGAGGTCCATCCGGTCCAGGTAACTTACCGGGATGTACGGGGGCATCCCCGGCATCTGCTGCACCTGCGGCAGTTCGTTCTTCGGGCCGACCGCGTGCAGGATCTGGATCCCGGCCTGCTGGAGCCAGGGGGCGACCTGCTGCACCACCTCGTTGAGCCGGCGGGCGCCCTGCGAGCCGCCGGAGACCAGCAGCGTGGGCAGGTTGGGGTCCAGCCCGAAGGCCGCCCGCGCCTCGGGGCGCACGGCGGCGCGGTCCAGGGTGGCGACGGCCCGGCGCAGCGGGATGCCGATGTAGCGGGCGTTGCGCAGCTTGCTGTCGGGCGTGGACACCGCGACCTGGGCCGCGTACCGCGAGCCGATCTTGTTGGCCAGGCCCGGGCGCGCGTTGGCCTCGTGGACGACGATCGGCACGCCGAGCCGCTTGGCCGCGAGGTAACCGGGCAGGGCGACGTAGCCGCCGAAGCCGACCACGGCGTCGGCCTTGGTGCGCTCCAGGATCTGCTCGGTCGCCTTGATGGTGCCGCGCAGCCGTCCCGGCACGGTGATCAGCTCGGGCGTGGGCTTGCGCGGCAGCGGAACGGCGGGGATCAACGCCAGTTCGTACCCGCGCTCGGGTACCAGGCGGGTCTCCAGGCCGCGTTCCGTGCCCAGGGCCGTGATGCCCACGGTCGGATCCTGCCTGCGCAGGGCGTCCGCGAGGGCGAGCGCGGGCTCGATGTGGCCCGCGGTTCCTCCGCCGGCGAGTACGACATGCACCGAAATTCACCGCTCTCCGGACGGACGCGCCCCGGGGGCACGCCGTCGCATCGTGTTCCATCTCCGGGGGCTCTGAGAACCCCCGGCCCGCTTTCTACCAAAGCGGGGTTGCCGCATCGCAAGCGCCGCCCGCGCAGCGGGCTCGTCGCGCGCGAAGGCGATCAGCAACCCGATGGCGAACATGGTCGGCAGCAGGGCGGATCCCCCGTAGGAGAACAGCGGGAGCGGGACGCCGGCGATCGGCAGCAGTCCGAGGACCGCACCGAGGTTGATCACGGCCTGGGCCGTGATCCAGGTGGTCACGCCTCCCGCGGCATACCTCACGAAGGGGTCCTCCGTGCGTCCGGCCACGCGGATACCCGCATAGCCTAGAGCGGCGAAGAGGGCGAGCACCGACAGCGTCCCCGCCAGGCCCAGTTCCTCACCGGTGACGGCGAAGATGAAGTCGGTGTGGGCTTCTGGCAGTTGTCCCCATTTCTCCACACTCGCGCCCAGCCCGGATCCGAAGATCCCGCCGGAGGCGAGGGCGTAGATCCCGTGCACCGCCTGCCAGCAGTCCACCGGTCCCTCCTGGGGCTCGGTGGCGCCGAGGCAGGCGAGGCGGGCCATGCGGTTCGGGCTGGTCCGGATGAGGATCGCGCCGATCAGCGCGGCGACCGACAGGACGCCGACGAACAGCCGGGTGGGGGCGCCCGCCAGCCACAGCAGGCCGAACAGGATGGCGGTGAGGATGATCGCGGTGCCCATGTCGCCGCCGATCATGATCAGCCCGAGCAGCACGAACGCGGCCGGCACGAGCGGCACCAGCATGTGCTTCCACTGGGTCAGCAGCCGCTTGTCGTGCTTGCGGGCGAGCAGGTCCGCGCCCCACAGCACCAGGGCGAGCTTGCCGAACTCGCTGGGCTGGATCTGGAAGGAGCCGCCGAGGGCGATCCAGTTCTGGTTGCCCTTGACCGCGACCCCTATCCCGGGCACCTGGACCAGCACCATCAGGAAGACCGCGCCCGCGAGGATCGGGTAGGCCAGCGCGCGGTGCAGCCGTACCGGCATCCGGGACGCCGCGAGCAGCAGCACCGTCCCGATCGCGGCGGCGAGCAGCTGCTTGCGGAAGAAGTAGGAGCCGGGCAGCGACATCTGCAGCGCGGTGATCTGGGAGGCCGAGTAGACCATCACCAGACCGAGCACGGTGATCAGCGAGCTGCCGCCGAGGATGAGGTAGTAGGCGGTCAGCGGGCGGTCCCAGGCCCGGTGCGCGCGCCGGTAGAAGGCGAGGACGGCGTTCTCGCGCCGGGGGCGGGTGCCCGTGGCCGGACGGGAGACGCGGGCCACCGGCGGCCGGCCGGTGCGGCTACCGGGCATCGCGGCGTCCTCCGCGGTACGCCGGGCGGCGGGCGCCGGGCGCCCGTTCGCCCCGCGGGCGCACCCGGCCCGCGCCGCCCGGCCCGGTGGCGGGGCGGCGCCGGACGGAGCCGGCCGGATCGGCAAGACGGGCCCTCGACGGTCCCACGCGTCCCTCCCAAGGTCGCCCGGCGCAGGCGGCCGGGTCAGGCGCCGAGTTCGCGCACCGCCTGGGCGAACGCCTCACCGCGCCGGATGTAGTTGGCGAACATGTCCATCGAGGCGCAGGCCGGGGCCAGCAGCACCGTGTCGCCGGGCCGTGCGAGCCGCCGCGCCTCCTGGACGGCCTGGAGCATGGCCCCAGTGTCGGTCCGGTCGAGGTCGACCACGGGTACCTCGGGGGCGTGTCGCGCCAGGGCTTCCCGGATCAGGGCGCGGTCCCGGCCGATCAGGACGACCCCGCGCAGCCGCCGGGCGGCGCCCGCGACCAGTTCGTCGAAGGTGGCGCCCTTCGCGAGGCCGCCGGCGATCCACACGATCGGGTCGTAGGACGCCAACGAGGCTTCGGTGGCGTGCGTGTTGGTGGCCTTGGAGTCGTCGACGTAGGCGACGCCGTCCACGTCGGCCACGTGCGCGATGCGGTGGGCGTCCGGTGTGAAGGCCCGCAGCCCGTCGCGCACCGCGCTGGCCGGGACGCCGTAGGCGCGGGCGAGGGCCGCCGCCGCGAGGGCGTTGGCGATGTTGTGCGGGGCGGGCGGGCGGACGTCGGAGACCTCGGCGAGTTCCTGGGCGCTGCGGTGCCGGTCCTCGACGAAGGCGCGGTCGACCAGGATGCCTTCGACGACGCCGAGTTGGGAGGGCGCGGGCGTGCCGAGGGTGAAGCCCACGGCGCGGCAGCCCTCCTCGACGTCGGCCTCGCGGACCAGGTCCTCGGTGGACGGCTTGCCGGTGGCGTCCGCGTTGTACACGCAGGCGACCCGGTTGCCCTCGTAGACGCGGCCCTTGTCGGCGGCGTAGGCCTCCATGGAGCCGTGCCAGTCGAGGTGGTCGGGCGCGAGGTTGAGCACGGCGGCGGAGTGGGCGCGCAGCGAGGGCGCCCAGTGCAGCTGGTAGCTGGACAGTTCCACGGCCAGGACGTCGTACGTCTCCTCGCCGGTGACCGCGTCCAGCAGCGAGACGCCGATGTTGCCGACGGCGGCCGTGCGCAGGCCCGCCGCCCGGAGGATGGCGGCGAGCATGCGCACGGTGGTGGTCTTGCCGTTGGTGCCGGTGACCGCGAGCCAGGGCGCGGCGTCCGGGCCGCGCAGCCGCCAGGCCAGTTCGACGTCGCCCCAGACGGGGACGCCGGCCCGCTCGGCGGCGGCGAACAGCGGCTTGTCCGGCCGCCAGCCGGGCGCGGTGACGACGAGGTCGGTGCCCTCGGGCAGGGTGTCGCCGTCGCCGAGGCGGACGGTGACGCCGAGCTGCTCCAGTTCGGCCGCCTGGGCCCGGGCGCGCTCGTCGTCGCCGTCGTTGACGACGGCGACGTGGGCGCCCAGGCCGTGCAGCACCTTCGCCGCCGGGACGCCGGAGACGCCGAGCCCGGCGACGGTGATCCGGCGTCCGGTGAAGTCCGTGGGACCGGAGAAGGTCACTTGTCCGCTGCCCATCCCGCGTAGAAGAGGCCGAGTCCGACGATCACACAGATGCCCTGGATGATCCAGAAGCGGACCACCACGAGGACCTCGGACCAGCCTTTGAGTTCGAAGTGATGCTGCAGTGGCGCCATGCGGAAGACCCGCTTGCCGGTGAGCTTGAACGAACCGACCTGGATGACCACCGACATGGTGATGAGGACGAACAGGCCGCCGAGGATGGCGAGCAGCAGCTCGGTACGGGAGCAGATCGCGAGACCCGCGAGCACGCCGCCGAGCGCCAGCGAACCGGTGTCGCCCATGAAGATCTTGGCCGGCGAGGTGTTCCACCACAGGAAGCCCAGGCAGGCGCCCATCAGGGCGGCGGAGACGACCGCCAGGTCGAGGGGGTCGCGCACCTCGTAGCAGGCGCCCGGGTTGGTGAGGGTCTGCGCGTTGGCGCAGGACTCCTGGAACTGCCAGACGCCGATGAAGGTGTAGGCGCCGAAGACCAGGACGGAGGCGCCGGTGGCGAGGCCGTCCAGACCGTCGGTGAGGTTCACGCCGTTGGACATGGCGAGGATCATGAACAGCGCCCACACCACGAACAGCACCGGGCCGATGCTCCAGCCGAAGTCGGTGATGAACGACAGCTTGGTGGACGCCGGGGTGTTGCCGCGGTTGTCGGCGAACTGCAGCGCCAGGACGGCGAAGGCGATGCCGACGATCAGCTGGCCGGCCATCTTCGCCTTGGCCCGCAGACCGAGCGAGCGCCGTTTGACGATCTTGATGTAGTCGTCGAGGAAGCCGACCAGGCCCATGCCGACCATCAGGCCCAGCACCAGCAGGCCGGAGAACGTCGGCCCGGCGTCGACGTCCTCGTCCAGGTAGCCGGTGATCATCTTGGCCAGGAAGTACGCGACGACCGTCGCCAGGATGAAGGCGATGCCGCCCATGGTGGGCGTACCGCGCTTGCTGGCGTGCTCGCGCGGGCCGTCGTCGCGGATGTACTGGCCGTAGCCCTTGCGGGCCAGGAGCTTGATCAGCAGCGGGGTGCCGACCAGCGTCAGGAAGAGGCCAATGACTCCCGCGAACAGGATCTGCTTCATCATCGGGCGGCAACCTCACCCTCGGCACCGGTCCCGACGAGCGCCTGCGCCACGCTCTCGAGCCCGACCGAACGGGACGCCTTCACGAGTACGACGTCTCCCGGGCGCAATTGACTGCGCAACAGGTCGACCGCCGCCTGTGCGTCGGACACGTGCACCGACTCCTCACCCCACGAACCCTCGTTATATGCGCCCAGTTGCAGCCAGGCGGCTTCCCTGCCCCCGACCGCGACGAGCTTGTTGACGTTGAGCCGGACGGCGAGCCGTCCGACCGCGTCGTGCTCGGCGAGCGCCTCGTCCCCGAGCTCGGCCATCTTGCCGAGCACCGCCCACGTGCGTCCCCCTGCGGCCCGGGAGGCCCTGCCCATCGCTGCCAGGGCGCGCAGGGCGGCCCGCATGGACTCGGGGTTCGCGTTGTAGGCGTCGTTGACGACCGTCACGCCGTCCGGTCGCTCGGTGACCTCCATGCGCCAGCGGGAGAGGGAGCCCGCCTCGGAGAGCGCACGGGCGATCTCGTCTGCGGACATGCCCAACTCGTGGGCGACGGCGGCCGCGGCGAGCGCGTTCGACACGTGGTGCTCACCGTACAGGCGCATGGTCACATCACTTGCACCGGAGGGTGTGTGAAGCCTGAAGGAGGGCTGCCCGCTGTCCGTGAGTCGCACGTTCTCGGCGCGTACGTCCGCTTCGCCGGACTCTCCGAAAAGGAGCACCTTCGCCTTCGTCCGGGAGGCCATGGCGCGCACCAGGGGGTCGTCCGCGTTGAGGATCGCGGTGCCGTCCTCCGGGAGGGACTCCACGAGTTCGCCCTTGGCCTGCGCGATCTGCTCGCGCCCGCCGAACTCCCCGATGTGCGCGGAGCCGACGTTCAGGACGAGTCCGATCCGCGGGGGCGTCAGGCCGGTGAGGTAGCGGATGTGGCCGATGCCACGGGCGCCCATCTCCAGAACGAGGAACCGGGTCTCCTCGGTGGCGGTGAGCGCGGTCAGGGGCAGCCCGATCTCGTTGTTGAGCGAGCCGGGGGTGAAGACGGTCGGCGCCTTCTGCCGGAGCACCTGGGCGATGAGGTCCTTGGTGCTGGTCTTGCCGGCGGAGCCGGTGAGGGCGACGAGGGTGGCGCCGAGGCGCCGTACGACGTGCCGGGCGAGGGCGCCGAGGGCGGCCTGGACGTCGTCGACGACGATCGCCGGCACGCCGACCGGGCGGGAGGCGAGCACGGCCGCCGCCCCCGCCTCGACGACCGCCGCGGCGAAGTCGTGGCCGTCGACGCGTTCCCCGACGAAGGCGACGAAGAGGCTGCCGGGGCCCGCCTCCCGTGAGTCCCGGACGACCGGTCCGGTGACCTGGACGGACGGATCCGGTATGTCGTGCGTCTGCCCGCCGACGACGTCTGCGATCTCGGCGAGGGAGAGGGCGATCACAAGTTCATCCCTGGGTCTTCTTGATGGCTTCGCGCAGCACCTGGCGGTCGTCGAAGGGACGCACCACCCCGGCGATGTCCTGGCCCTGCTCGTGGCCCTTGCCGGCGACCAGCACGGTGTCGCCGGGCTCCGCGCGGGCGACGGCGGCGGCGATCGCGGCGGCCCGGTCCTCGAAGACCTGCACCTCGCCGCGCTCGTGCGCGGGCACCGAGGCGGCGCCCTGGAGCATGGTCGCGAGGATCGCCAGGGGGTCCTCGGAGCGGGGGTTGTCGGAGGTCAGCACGGCGGTGTCGGCGAGCCGGGCGGCGGCGGCACCCATCGGCTCGCGTTTGCTGCGGTCGCGGTCGCCGCCGCAGCCGAGGACGACGTGCACCTTGCCCTCGGTGATGCGGCGCAGGGCGCGCAGCACGGACTCCACCGCGTCGGTCTTGTGGGCGTAGTCCACCACCGCGAGGTACGGCTGCCCCTCGTCCACCCGCTCCAGGCGGCCCGGCACGCCCGGCACGGCGGCGATGCCGTCGGCGGCGGCCTGCGGGTCGAGCCCGGCGGCGGCCAGGGCGACGATCGCGGCGAGGGTGTTGGCCACGTTGAACGGGCCGGGCAGCGGCGAGGTCGCCGAGATCCGCTCGTCCTTCGGGCCGACCACGGTGAACGTGGAGTCCAGCGGGCCGACCTGGACGTCCTCGGCCCGCCAGTCGGCGTCGGGGTGGCCCTCGGCGGAGTAGGTGACGACGGGGACGCCGGATTCCTTGGCGAGCCGGCGGCCGTACTCGTCGTCGACGTTGACCACGCCGAAGCGGCTGCGGGCCGGGGTGAACAGCTGCGCCTTGGCCTGGAAGTAGTCCTCCATACCGGAGTGGAACTCCATGTGCTCCGGGCTGAGGTTGGTGAAGACCGCGATGTCGAAGACGCAGCCGTCGACCCGGCCGAGCACCAGGGCGTGGCTGGAGACCTCCATGGCGACCGCCTCGGTGCCCCGTTCGCGCATCACGGCGAACAGCGCCTGCAGGTCGGTGGCCTCAGGCGTGGTGCGCTCGGACTTGATGCGCTCGTCACCGATGCGCATCTCGACGGTCCCGATGAGCCCGGTGCTGCGGACGGTGCGCAGGCCGCCCTCGACGAGGTAGGCGGTGGTGGTCTTGCCGGAGGTGCCGGTGATGCCGATCTGCAGCAGGTCGCGGCCCGGGTGGCCGTAGAGGGTGGCGGCCAGTTCACCCATCCGCGCCCGCGGGTCGTCGACGACCAGCGCCGGGAGCCCGGTCGCGGCGACGCGCTCGGCCCCGGCGGGGTCGGTGAGCACGGCGACCGCGCCGAGGCTCGCGGCCTGGGTCACGAAGTCGGCGCCGTGCGCCCGGGCGCCTGGGAGAGCGGCGTACAGGTCACCGGGCCGGACGGCACGCGAGTCGTGGGTGATGCCCGTGACCTCGACGGTGCTGTCCGGGGCGGGGGCACCCAGCTGATCGGCGAGCTCCGCCAGGGGTGTGGCGGACAGCTGCACCGGCCGGGGCGGTCCCGGATATGTCACGGGGTGGCCCTTCTGGGTGGTTCGGGACTGATCAGGGTGTGGCACGGCGGTGAGCGTACCGGGCCCGGCCGCGTCGGAGCCAAAGCGGGGCCCCGGCTCACCTCCGTCGCGGGTGGGCGGGGGTGCCGGGGGGCCTGCCGGGGTGGACGGGCGGTGCGGGGTCCCGGAGTCCGGGTGGTTCGTGGTCACGGGGTGGTTCCTGGTGGCTCGGTGTGCGGGGCGCGGGGGCTCGGGACGGGCGGGGGACGCCCGGCCGTACGCGGGTGTACGGCCGGGGGGGGTGCCCGGCCCGGGACGGGGGCCGGGCGGGAGGGCTCGGCGGCGGTCAGGGGGTGAAGGTGACCGGCAGTCTGGCGGGTTCGGCCCCGGTCGGCGGGACCTGGAGCGACTTCAGGGCGAACTCCATGACCTGCTTGTAGACCGGGCCGCAGATCTGGCCGCCGAAGTAGCTGCCGCGGGTGGCGTTCTGGATGACGCAGGAGACGGTGACCCGGGGCTTGTCGGCGGGCGCGAAGCCGGCGAAGGAGGAGGTGTAGCCGTGGTACTTGCCGGTGGCCGGATCCACGCGGTTGGCCGTGCCGGTCTTGCCCGCGACGCGGTAGCCGGGGATGCGGGCCTTGGTGCCGGTGCCCTCCTCGTCGTCGACCACCGACTCCAGCATCCGGGCCAGTGTGGTGGCGGTCTTCTTGCTGACCACGCGCCGCTTGTCGGGCTTCGGCGCGGGGGTGAACCGGCCGTCGGGGCCCCGGCTGCCGCGCACCAGCGTGGGTTCGACGCGTACGCCGCCGTTGGCGATCGTGGAGTAGACCGAGGCCGCCTGCATGGCGTTGACGGAGACGCCCTGGCCGAAAGGAATCGTGTACTGCTGCGAGGTCGACCACTGGTCGGGCGGCGCGAGGATGCCCTTGGTCTCGCCGGGGAAGCCGAGTCCGGTGTGGCTGCCGAGTCCGAACTTCCGCAGGTAGTCGTAGAGCACCCGGTTGGCGGCGGGCTGGCTCTTGCCGAGCTGTCCGGTGGCCAGGATGGTCCCGATGTTGCTGGACTTGGCGAGGACGCCGTTGAGCGTCAGGTACCAGGTGGGGTGGTCGACGTCGTCCTTGAACAGCCGGTCGCCGCGGTGCAGCCGGTTGGGGACCACGACGTGGGTGTCCGGGGTGGCGGCGTTCTCCTCCAGGACGGCCGCCATCGACATCACCTTGGCGGTGGAGCCGGGCTCGAAGGCGTCCTGGAGCGCGGCGTTGCCGAGCGTGGCGGGGTCGGCGTCGGAGAGGTCGTTGGGGTCGAACCCGGGGGCGTTGGCCATCGCCAGGACCTCACCGGTGCGGGTGTCCTGGACGATGACGTACCCCCGGTCGGCCCGGGACTTCTCCACCTGCTTGCTGATCGCGTCCTGCGCGGCCCACTGGATGTCCCGGTCGATGGTCAGCTCGATGTCGCTGCCGGGCACCGCCGGGGTCTCGGTGGACCCGGCCGTGGGGACCAGGCGCCCGCCGGACTGGGCGTAGCGGATCTTGCCGTCCTTGCCGGCCAGCTGCTCGTTCAGCTGGAGCTCGATGCCGCCGCCGCCCTTGCCGGAGGCGTTGACCCAGCCCAGTATCCCGGCGGCCAGCTCGTTGTTGGGGTACACCCGCTTGCTGGTGGGCACGGAGAAGACCCCGGCGAGGACGTTGACCGCCGATGTGTCGGTCTCCGTCTTCTTCGCCAGCGTGGACTTCAGGTCCTTGATCTGCTTCCACACCTGCGGGGTCTGGCGGCCGGCCAGCTTGACGTAGCGCAGCTTCTCGTTCTCCGGCCGCAGCTTGCCGACCAGCTTCTCCTGGCTCTGGCCGAGGATCGGCGCGAGGAGGGCCGCCGCCTGTTCGGGTCCGTCGGCGATCTCCAGCTCGTCGGGCGCGAACATCGTCGGGTCGGCGGTGATGTCGTAGGCGTCCTCGCTGGTGGCGAGGGCGACTCCGTGGCGGTCGGTGATCTCGCCGCGCTCGGCGGCGAGGACCTGGCCGACGTAGCGGTTCTGTTCGGCCTTGGAGGCGTAGGTGCTCGCGTCGACGGCCTGCACCTGCACCAGGCGCACGACGAAGGCCAGGAGGACCAGGGTCAGCGCCAGGCCGACCAGGCGCAGCCGGGGCCGCGGGCTGCCCAGCCGGATGGCCTTGGGGGCCGGGCGGGCGGGTCCCGGGCGGCGGGCGGGCCGGGCGCCCGGCGCGGGCCGGCGGCGCGCGTCCGGCCGGCCGGCGGACCTGGCGGGGCCGGGGACCCGGCGGCGCGGCGGTTGCCTGTCGGACACTTCCGTCACCTGCCGGGGTTCGTCGAGGGGGCGGGCGTGGGGGCGGGAGCCGGGGCGCCGGTGGGGACCGACGCGGCGGCGCTGGGCAGCGGGACGGTCGCGGTGGCCATCGCCTCGGGCGCCGGGACGCGGGGGGCGCCGGAGGAGGCGGCGGGTCCGGGGACGCCCTTGACGCTGCCGTCGGGCGCCAGGAAAACGGGGTCGCCGCCGGGGACCATGCCGAGGTCGCGGGCGCGGCGCTGGAGGGCGTCGGGCGCGGAGTGGGCGTCGATGTCCCGTTGGAGGGCCTGTTCCTCGTCGGTGAGGTTCTTGGTGTCCCGTTTGAGGTCGTCGAGCTCGAAGGCGCCCTCGCTGAGGGCTGAGTTCAGCACCAGCAGGCCGATCAGTCCGCCGCCGAGGAGGAGGACGACGAGGAGGACGAAGGGTGTGCGGGCCGCGCGGGCCCGTCCGGCGGGGAGGAGCCGCGCGAGTCGGGCCGCCCTCCCCTTCAGTTCGGGTTTCCTGCTCACTCACGCTCCCCTGGGTTCGTTCTTCCTGCCCGTGTGCACGTCCCCTCGCGGGGCGCCGTTACTCCAGGTGCTCCCTGATGCGCTGGGCGCCGCGCAGCCGTGCGGGGGCCGCGCGCCGGTTCTCGGCGATCTCCTCCTCGGTGGGGAGTTCGGCACCTCGGGTGAGCAGCTTGAGCCGGGGCTGGTAGCGCTCGGGGACGACGGGGAGTCCGGGCGGCGCGGTGGTGGCGGCTCCGGCCGCGAACACCTGCTTGACCAGCCGGTCCTCCAGGGAGTGGTAGGACAGCACGGCGATGCGTCCGCCCACGTCGAGCGCCCGCACCGCGGCGGGGATCGCCCGTTCCAGTACGGCCAGCTCGCCGTTGACCTCGATGCGCAGGGCCTGGAAGGTGCGTTTGGCCGGGTTGCCGCCGGTGCGCTTGGCGGCCTGCGGCAGGGCGTCCCGGATCAGCTCCACCAGGCGTGCGCTGCGGGTGAACGGCTCCTTCTCGCGCTCCCGGACGACGGCGGCGACGATCCGCTTGGCCTGCTTCTCCTCGCCGTAGGTCCGCAGGATGCGCACCAGGTCGCCGGGCGGGTAGGTGTTGAGGACCTCGGCGGCGCTCACGCCGGTCGTCTGGTCCATGCGCATGTCGAGCGGGGCGTCCTGGGCGTAGGCGAAGCCGCGGTCGGCCTCGTCGAGCTGCATGGAGGACACGCCGAGGTCGAACAGCACGCCCTGCACGCGCGGCAGCCCGAGCCGGTCGAGGACGTCGGGCAGCTCGTCGTAGACGGCGTGCACCAGGGTGGCCCGCTCGCCGAAGGGGGCGAGCCGTTCGCCGGACAGGCGCAGGGCCTCCTTGTCGCGGTCCAGGGCGACGAGCCGGGCCTCGGGGAAGCGCCGCAGCAGGGCCTCGCTGTGGCCGCCGAGGCCGAGGGTGCAGTCGACGACCACCGCTTGGGGCCGCTCCAGGGCGGGGGCGAGCAGGTCGAGGCAGCGGTCGAGCATGACCGGGACGTGCCGGGCCTCCCCCGCCCCTCGCTCGCCGTCACCGGTGTTCTCAAGCGCTTCGCGCCCTGTCACTCTGGGCCCTCTCACATCCGGCCCGGCCGTGACGCACCGCCGGGTCCCCACCCCTGACCCGGTGAGGGGGCGGCCTGTCGGCGCCGGAAGCGGGAGGAGGCCGGGAGCGGGAGGAGGCCGAGCCGTGCGTACGCGCCGCGCACGCGAGGAGATCTCCGGGCGGGCCCGGGTCTCCCTGGAAAAACAGTCCGGCGGGAGGGTCTCGCCTCCCGCTTCGCGTCACTTTAGTCCACGGTGTCGCCCGGTCAATCAACCGGCCTGCGCGTCGCCCGTCCGGGCGCGGGACAAGCCCCGGCGGGGGACAATTCACCCTTAGGAGGCAGATCACATCGCCCCTGTGGATTACCTCACAACAAAACCCGATGCGGTTCTTTGTCCCGTCTCATGACGCGCCCCGGCGGGTCGTGAGCATTACCGTCATGAGTATGACGACTTCTGCATCGGTCCCCGCAGGCTCAGGTGGCGCGGCACTCGGCGAGGAGACGGTCACCGACCGCCTGGTCGACGCCAACCACCAGTACGCGGCCGCCTTCACCGACCCCGGCATGGACGCCCGCCCCGTGCTGCGCGTCGCGGTCGTGGCCTGCATGGACGCCCGCCTCGACCTGCACGCGGCGCTCGGCCTCGAACTGGGCGACTGCCACACCATCCGCAACGCCGGCGGCGTCGTCACCGACGACGTGATCCGCTCGCTGACCATCAGCCAGCGCGCCCTGGGCACGCGCAGCGTGGTGCTGATCCACCACACCAACTGCGGCCTGGAGTCGATCACCGAGGAGTTCCGGCACGACCTGGAGATGGAGGTCGGCCAGCGCCCGGCCTGGGCCGTGGAGGCCTTCCGTGACGTCGACCAGGACGTGCGGCAGTCGATGCAGCGGGTGCGGACCTCGCCGTTCCTGCTGCACACCGAGGACGTGCGCGGCTTCGTCTTCGACGTCAAGAGCGGCCTGCTGCGGGAGATCGACCCCGCCTGACCTGCCGCCCGCCCGTTCGCGCCCCGGAGGTCCCAGGACGTACAAAGGTCGTACGACCTGACATATCGCCGCCGGTTATCCACAGGCGAGTGACACGAATCGGTAACGGCGGCAAGAATGCGGGAGAGGTGTCACGCGGAACTTCTCCCGCGTGACGTCCGTGATTCGGGGTGGGCCGGTCCGCACAGCAAGGCGTCGGCCCGGAAACATGCGCCCCCCGCTCCCGCCGGGAGCGCGGGGAAAGGCCGAGGAGGGCCGGGTGACGACCTATGACGATCGAGCGAGCCTCACTGATTTGACCGCCGTGGTGGAACGCGTGCGGGGTTCGGTGGAGGGCGTGATCGAGGGCAAGCCCGAGGTCGTACGGCTCTCGCTGACCGTCCTGCTCGCCGAGGGACACCTGCTCATCGAGGACGTCCCGGGAGTCGGCAAGACGATGCTGGCCAAGGCGCTGGCGCGGTCCATCGACTGCTCGGTGCGGCGGATCCAGTTCACGCCGGACCTGCTGCCGTCGGACATCACGGGTGTGTCCATCTGGGACCAGCAGCGCCGCGACTTCGAGTTCAAGCCGGGAGCCATCTTCGCGCAGGTGGTGATCGGCGACGAGATCAACCGCGCCTCGCCCAAGACGCAGTCCGCGCTCCTGGAGTCGATGGAGGAGCGCCAGGTCACCATCGACGGCAAGACCTACGAGCTGCCCAGCCCCTTCATGGTGGTGGCGACGCAGAACCCGGTCGAGATGGAGGGCACCTATCCGCTGCCGGAGGCCCAGCGCGACCGCTTCATGGCCCGCGTCTCGGTCGGCTACCCGAGCGCGGAGGCCGAACTGCAGATGCTGGACGTGCACGGCGGCGTCTCCCCGCTGGAGGACCTCCAGCCGGTGGCGCACGCGCACGAGATCCTGAAGCTGATCGAGGCGGTGCGCGGCGTGCACGTCGCCGAGCCGGTCCGCCGGTACGCGGTCGACCTGGTCGGGGCCACCCGTACGCACCCGGACCTCAGGCTCGGCGCGTCGCCGCGCGCCACGCTGCACCTGCTGCGTGCGGCCAAGGCGGCGGCGGCCCTGAACGGCCGGGAGTACGCGCTGCCGGACGACGTGCAGGCCCTCGCGGTGGCGGTGCTCGCCCACCGCCTGCTGCCCACCGCCCAGGCCCAGCTCAACCGCCGCACCGCCGAGCAGGTCGTGCAGGAGATCCTGCAGAGCACACCGGTGCCGTCGGCCACGCCCCAGCAGTCCGGGTTCGGCCCGGTCCACAGCGTCCCGGGTTACGGCCAGCACCCGCCGCGGAGGCTGTGATGTCCGCCGCGGGGGCGGTCCGGGCGGAGGGCGACAGCGGCGAGAAGGGCGGTGTGCGCACCGCCCTGGCCGGGCTCACCACCCGCGGGCGCTCCTTCCTGGCCGCCGGGGTGGCCGCCGCGATCTGCGCGTACGTGCTCGGCCAGAGCGACCTGCTGCGGGTCGGGCTGCTGCTGTCGGTGCTGCCCCTGGTGTGCGCGGCCGTGCTGTACCGCACCCGGTACCGGGTCGCCGCCAGCCGGCGGCTCTCCCCCTCGCGCGTGCCGGCCGGGTCGGAGGCCCGGGTCCACCTGCGGATGGACAACGTCTCCCGGCTGCCCACCGGCCTGCTGATGCTGCAAGACCGGGTGCCCTACGTCCTCGGTCCGCGCCCGCGCTTCGTCCTGGACCGGGTGGAGGCGGGCGGGCGCCGCGAGGTGTCCTACCGGGTCCGCTCCGACCTGCGCGGCCGGTACCCGCTGGGGCCCCTCCAGCTGCGCCTGTCGGACCCGTTCGGCATGTGCGAGCTGACCCGGTCGTTCTCCACGTACGACACGCTCACCGTCGTCCCCCGGGTGGAGCCGCTGCCGCCGGTGCGGCTCGGCGGCGAGGCCCGGGGCTACGGCGACGGGCGGCTGCGGGCCCTGGCCCTGGCGGGCGAGGACGACGTGATCCCGCGCGGCTACCGCTACGGCGACGACCTGCGCCGGGTGCACTGGCGCTCCACGGCCCGCTACGGCGAGCTGATGGTGCGCCGCGAGGAGCAGCCGCAGCGGGCCCGCTGCACCGTCCTGCTGGACACCCGGGCCGTCGCCTTCGAGGGCGCGGGACCCGACTCGGCGTTCGAGTGGGCGGTGTCGGGCGCCGCCTCCGTGCTGGTGCACATGCTGGAGCGGAGCTTCTCGGTGCGGCTGCTGACCGACACGGGCACCGTGGTGCCGGGCGAGGCCGGGTCCGACGGGTTCGCCGGGGCCGGCCAGGAGTCGGCGGACGCGGCCGGTCTGATGATGGACACCCTCGCCGTGGTCGACCACTCCGACGGCGCGGGCCTGTCCCGCGCGTACGACGTGCTGCGCGGCGGGAACGAGGGGCTGCTGGTGGCCTTCCTCGGTGATCTGGACGAGGAGCAGGCGGCCGTGTGCGCCCGGATGCGGCAGCGCAGCGGCGGCGCCCTGGCCTTCGTGCTGGACCGGGAGAGCTGGCGGCGGGAACCGGCCGCCGGGTCCGGTTCGTTGAGCGGGAGCGGGGACACCCTGCGGATGCTGCGCGAGGCGGGCTGGACGGCGGTCGGCGTACCCCGCGGTGCCGCGCTGGAAGGGCTGTGGCGGCTGGCGGAGCGGGAGCGTTCCGGCCTGGCCACGGCGAACGGCGGGGAGGGACCGTGATGAGCGGGCGGATACGGCTGACGCTGGCCGCGTGGGGGGCCACGCTGCTCGCGGCGAGCGCCCTGCTGCCCCTGGTCAGGCCGGCGACCTGGCTGATGCAGGCGGCGTTCCTGCTCGCCGTGCAGGCGGGCGTGGGGGCGGCGGCCCGGAGGGTACCGCTCGCCCGGCCGGTCACGGTGGCGGCCCAGCTGCTCGTCACCCTGTTCCTGCTGACCCTGGTCTTCGCCCGGGAGCACGCCTTCGCCGGTTTCATTCCGGGGCCGGAGGCGATCCGGTTCTTCGCCGAGCTGCTGGAGAGCGGCGGCAACGACGTCAACCGGTACGCGATACCGGCTCCCCTGTCCGACGGCATCCGGCTGATGCTGGTCGGCGGGGTCCTGATCATCGGTCTGCTGGTGGACGCGCTGGCGGTGACGTTCCGCAGCGCGGCCCCGGCCGGGCTCCCGCTGCTCGCGCTGTACTCGGTGGCGGCGGGGCTGGCCGACGGCGGCAGCGACTGGCTGTGGTTCCTGCTGGCCGCGGCGGGCTATCTGACGCTGCTGCTCGCGGAGGGCCGCGACCGGCTCTCGCAGTGGGGGCGGGTCTTCGGCGGCGCCCCACGGGGCATGGACGGCGAGTCGTCCGGCGCGTCCACCCCTGTGCGCACGGGACGGCGGATCGGCGTGGTGGCGCTCGGCATCGCCCTGGTGGTGCCGCTGGCGCTGCCCGCGATGGACGGCGGCCTGCTGGACCCGGCCGGTGCGGGCGTCGGACGCGGCAGCGGGGGCGGCGGCACGATCTCGGCGGTGAACCCGCTGGTGTCGCTGCGCGACTCGCTGAACGTGAACGAGGACCGCCAGGTGATGTCGGTGCGCACCGAACTGGAGGACACCTCCGACCTGTACCTGCGGATCGTCTCCCTGGACGACTTCGACGGCACGACCTGGAAGCCGTCCAAGCGGTCCATCACCACGGTGCCCGACGGCGCCTTCCCGACCCCGGCGGGCCTGAGCCCGGAGATCGACCGCACCGAGGTCGGCACGACCATCTCCGCCGCCGACTGGTACGGCCAGGACTGGCTGCCGATGCCGTACCCGCCGAGCGGGGTGAGCATCCGGGGCGACTGGCGCTACGAACCGGTCGGGATGACCCTGGTGGGCGACCACGGCCAGAGCACCCGGGGCATGACCTACGAGGTGCGCAGCCTCGACGTCCGGCCCACGGCGGAGCAGCTGGCCGACGCACCGGAAGCGCCGGCCGTCCTCAAGCGGGAGTTCACGCAGCTGCCGGATTCACTGCCGGAGGTGGTGCACCGGACGGCCCGTGAGGTCACCGAGGGCGCGTCGACCGACTACGACCGCGCGGTGCTGCTGCAGGACTACTTCGCCGTGAGCGGCGGCTTCGAGTACGACACCCAGGTGGACGTCGGCAGCGGCTCCCGGGGGATCGCCCGCTTCCTGCGCGACAAGCAGGGCTTCTGCGTGCACTACTCGTTCGCGATGGCCTCGATGGCCCGCTCGCTCGGGATACCGGCCCGGGTCGCGGTGGGGTTCGCCCCCGGCACGCCGCAGGCGAACGGCACGGTCTCGGTGGGCCTGCGGGACGCACACGCCTGGCCCGAGCTGTACTTCGAGGGCGTCGGCTGGACGCGCTTCGAGCCGACGCCCACGCGGGGCTCGATCCCGTCCTACAGCCAGCCCGACACCACCGAGGACGCGATCCCGGACCCGGCCGCGCCGTCGGAGGAGACCTCGTCGGCGCCGTCGGCGGCACCGTCGGCGACCGACGGCTGCACGCTGGAGCGGATCCGGCTGGACGGCGCCTGCCCGAGCGAATCGGCCGACGCCGTGTTGGCCGCCGGTGACGACGGCCCCCGGTGGTACGCGATGCTGCTGTGGGCCCTGGGCGGGCTCGCGGTACTGCTGGTGCCGCTGTCCCCGATGCTGTGGCGGCTGCGGACCCGTGCGGCGCGGCTGGGCGGCCACGGCCGCTCGGAGGCCGACGCGGCCCCGCACGTCCTGGCCGTCTGGGACGAGCTGACGGACTCGGCGTGGGATCACGGGGTCTCCCCCGACGACTCCCTGACACCCCGCAAGGCGGCCGCCCGGATCGTCCGGCTGGGCCGGCTCGACGACGAGGCCGCGGCCTCGGTGCACCGGGTGGCGGACGCGGTGGAGCAGGTGCTCTACGCACCGCGTCCCCGTCCCGCGGCCGGTCTGGCGGACGACGTCCGGCGCGTGATCGCCGGTCTGCGGGCCGCGTCGGGACGCGGTACCCGCCTGCGCGCGCGGTTCGCCCCGCGTTCGACCGTACGGGTGGTGTGGCGGGCGTCGGCGTGGTGGGCCGGGGTCCGCGACCGCGCCGCGGCCCTGCGGCCGACGTGGCGGCCTTCGTGGCGCCGGGCCTCGCGCCAGCAGGGCTGAGGCGGGACGGGACCGCAGTACGGGAGGGCCGGCTTTCCCCGGGTTCGGGTGGGGGCGGGTGCGGCTTCGGGCCGGGCCCGCCCCTTTCGGTGTCGGGGGGCGGGGTGTTGGGGGACGGGGTGTCGGGGGGCGGGGTGTTGGGGGACGGGGTGTCGGGGGGCGGGGTGTCGGGGGGCGGGGTGTCGGGTCGCTCGGCGTGACGGGGCAGGTGCCGGGGGGCGGGTCGCTCGGCGTGACGGGGCGGGGGTCGGGCGGCCGGGGCGCACCTTCTGCAGCAGGCTCGCGGTGGTCGCCAGGCGGCGTGGCTCGGGCCCGCCGTCCCGGCGTACTGCGGACACCACGCAGCCCAAGCCGCCGCACAGCCACCTCACGCAGTGTGCTCCCCCACGGTCGGCCCACCTTGATCCGACGGTGTGGTCCGGTCAGCCGGACCGCTGGCCGGCCGAACCCCGCCGCACCGGCTGCAACGGCCACACCGGCCCGCCCGAGGCGAGGGGCCGCGCCGCCGGAGACCCGCCCGAGACCTCGCCGTCGAGCCCTCCCGGCCCGGACGTCCGACTCCGACGACAGCCCAGGAGCGCACGTGCACGGGGGTGGTGGGCGGTGAGCAGGCCTGGGCCGGCCGGGCCGCTGAGTCGCCTGCGGATCGCGGGACGACAGGGCATGGCGGGGCCTGGCCCGGGGCACGCCAGGGCGAGGATGGGACAGGGTGGCCCGGGCGTCGGAAGACCCCACGGGCTCGCTCGGGGAGGGCGCCGGCGGGGTCAGGGCGTGCGGCAGGGGGTGGCCGCCGTCCGGGCGGTCACCCCCTGTTGCCTGTCTTCAGCTGTTCCGGCCGGCGGCTGCACGCTGCCGGTGGGACGTCGGGCGGCCGGGACTAATGGCCACCCTGCTCGTCACGGCGGCGCTGCCAGCGCTCCTCGATCCGGTTCATCACCGAGCGTCGCTGCCGGCCCTGTCGGCCCGACTGCGGGGCGCCCGGCGCACCGGCGGTCTGTTGCTCGCCGGGCTTGGGCGCCTTGCGCCAGCCGGTCACGGCGAGAACCGCGCAGCCCAGCATGACGAGGAACCCCACCACGCTGAGCCAGACCTGCTGGGCGACCATACCGGCCATGAGGAGCGCAATACCCACGAGGAAGCCCACGACCGCCTGGTAGACCCGCCGCCGGGTGTACGTACGCAGCCCGCTTCCCTCGAGCGCCGACGCGAACTTGGGATCTTCGGCGTACAGCGCTCGCTCCATTTGCTCGAGCATGCGCTGCTCGTGCTCCGAGAGCGGCACGGAGTCCTCCTCATCGTGCAGTCGCCGGGGGCGACCCGGGGGGTCCCTACAGGATAGGCAGGGAATCGCCCCCGTGAAACCCGCCCCTCTACGCCAATGGGCCAACCGGAACCCGCCATGAACGTCCCGGCTCGCTGAGGCTCCTATTCCCCGGCGGCCGTCCCGTCATGCCGGGGCGGTCTCCCTCGATCATACGGCGCCCAGCCGCCATTCGGGGGGCCTGTGGCGCACTCCATGCGCGCGCGGGGTTTCGCGCGAGCCCCTGATCAGCGGCTCGTCACGCCGGACGACTCAGTCCCCGGTGGCCTCGGTGGCCGCACGGGCCTCCGTGGCCCCCTCGGCTCCCGCGCCCTCCACAGCCCCGGTGGTCTCGGTGGCCCCCTCCGTCCCGGCGCCCCCGTCCGCCTCGCCCAGCACGTGGAGCTGCGTGGCAACGGCGTGGAAGGCGGCCAGTTCCGCCGCCGCGGCCTCCAGCCGGAGCAGCGCGTCCAGCGCGCCGGGTTCGGTGTCCACGAGCGCGCCGGGGACGAGGTCGGCGAAGACCCGCACGCCGTGCACGGCGGCGATCCGCAGCCCGGCGCCCTCGGCGAGCGCGGTGAGCTGGTCGGCGGTGAAGCGGCGTGGCATGGGGTCGCCGTCGCCCCACCGGCCGTCGGGGTCGCCGAGGGCCTGGTGGGCCTCCGAGAAGTGGCCGGCCAGGGCGCGGGCGATGACGGCGCCGCCGAGGCCCGCGGCGAGCAGGCTGAGCACGCCCCCGGGGCGCAGTGCGGCCACCGCGTTGCGCAGACCGTGGGCGGGGTCGTCGACGTACTCCAGGACCCCGTGACAGAGCACGACGTCGTAGCCGCCGCGCTCGGCCACGTCGAAGAGGCCGTGGGCGTCGCCCTGGCGGCCCTGGACCCGGTCGGCGACGTCGGCCTCGGCGGCGCGGCGTTCCAGGGCGAACAGCGCGTTGGGGCTGGGGTCGACGACGGTCACCCGGTGGCCGAGCCGGGCCAGGGGGACGGCGAAGTTGCCGCTGCCGCCACCGGCGTCGAGGACGTCCAGGACCGGCCGGCCGGTCGCCTTCACCCGGGCCTGCAGGGCCTCCTGGAGGACCTCCCAGACCACGGCGGTCCGCAGGGCGGCCCGGGACCGGGAGGGTTCCGGGCGCGGCGACGCCGTCTGCGGGTGGGAGTGGGGGGCGGACGGGCGCATCGGGTCCGGCACGGCAGTTGCTCCTCGGCGCGGCACCGCCTTCATCCTCGGGCGGGGCGGATCGGACGGCCGCCCGGCCCGGGGCATCGGGACGGGCGGGGTTCAGGCGCCTTCCACCCTATTGCCTCGACGGCTGGATCCGGTCACCTGCCAGCGCCGTCACGGTCCGGTCCGAGCGGGACCCTGACGGCGGGCGGGGCGGAGCGGAGTCGCGGGGCAGGACGGGCGACGGAACGGGAACCACTGCGGGACGGCAGGGCGGCGGGGCGGGCAGGACTCGGTGCGGTCCCGGTGGCGGTCCGCCCCGATCGTGGTGAGCCGGCCCGGTGGCGGCCGGTCGTCGCCGTGGCGGGGACGGGGTGCGGTCCCCGCCGGGGCAGTCGGTCCCGCTGGAGATCGGCCGCCACGGTGGCGGACCGGCCGACCCCGTGGCGGTCAGCCGCCCCGGAGGCGGTCGCGACCCTATGGCGGTCAGCCGGCGTCGGGCAGGTCCCGGTCGGTGTCGCCACCCGGGTCCGGGCCCTGCGGGCGGCCGGCGCGCTGCCCCTCCGTTTCGGTTCGGTCGGTGTCGGGGCGGGGCTGCGGAAGGACCGGCTGCAGGACGAGCATCCGCTCCACCAGGCGCAGGAACACCGCCACGTCCCGTATGAGGTCGTCGGCGTCCCGGTCGGTCGCCGCGCCCCGGATGCCCGCCTCGGCCCGGGCGCGGCGCCGGGCCCCGGACGCGAACAGCGCGCTCCACTCGGTGAGTTCCGGCGCTATCTCGGGGAGCACTTCCCAGGCGCTCCTGATCTTCGCCCGCGCCCGGGGCGAGGTCTCCGGCCGGCCCCGGGCGGCGAGCACGGCGGCGGCGGTGCGCAGGGCGGCGAGGTGGGCCGTCGCGTAGCGCTCGTTGGGGGTCTCCAGGACGGTGGCCTCGTCGAGTCCGGCACGGGCCTGGGCGAGCAGATCGAGGGCGGCGGGCGGGGCCGCGGCGCGGCGCAGCACGGGGTGGACGTCGCTCGCCGGGCCGGTCAGTGAGGGTGCAGGGCCGGCTGCGCGGCGCCGACGGGCGGCTGCTGCGGACGAGTGGGCCATGACGAACCTCCTGTCGTCTTCATGACGGCACGCCCCGAGACGGGACGCCGTATGACACATCGTGAGGTATGGCACTGACAATCCGTTCTGACCTGCGACTTTGCTTCGAGCGGGCGTTCGGGCTAGTTTTTGCACTGACCAGTCAGTTTAAAAACATGGGGGCATGAGTGGACGGTCAGGGCGGAGCCGCCGTGGCGGCCCGCGACTTCGGCCTGAAGGGACCGCGGGGCTGGGCGTTCCGCGGGGTCTCGGTCGACGCGGAACCGGGTGCGCTGATCGCGGTGGAGGGACCGTCCGGTTCGGGGCGCACCTGCCTGCTGCTGGCGCTCACCGGGCGGATGCGGCCTTCGGCGGGCGGGGCGACCGTCGGCGGGTTCGACCTGCCGAAGCGGATGGCCGCGGTGCGCCGGATCAGCGCGCTCGCGCACGTCACGGGGGTGACGGACCTCGACCCGGCGCTGACCGTCGGGGAGCACCTGCGGGAACGGGCCCTGCTCCAGCGCCGCTTCGGCGACGCACTGTCGGCGTGGCTGCGTCCGCGCGGCGCACGGGCCGGGGAGGAGAAGCGGCGGGTCGCCGCCGCGCTGGAGTCGGCCGGGCTGGACACGGACGCCCTCCCCAAAGGCCTCCGGACGGCCGTACGGGACCTGGAGCGGGTGGAGGCGCTGCGCCTGTCCGTGGCCCTGGCACTGCTCGGCGGGCCGGCGCTGCTCGCCGTGGACGACGTCGACCTGAAGCTGTCGTCCGCCGAACGGGCGGAGGTCTGGGACCTGTTCAGGTCGCTCACCGCCGCCGGGACCACGGTCGTGGCGGTGTGCAGCGAGTCCCCCGACGACGCGGTCCGCATCCGGACGGACGCCGGCGCCGGCGCCGACAGCGGGTCCGCCACCGCTGTGGACGACGTTCCGTCCGGCGCCGCCGTCCCGGAGGTCGAACCCGCAACCGGGACCGAGGCCGGGACCGAGACCGAGAGCGAGGCCACGTCGGCGTCCGAGGCCGATTCCGGAGCCGCATCCGAGAAGGGTTCCCCGGCCGACGCCCGTCCCGGCCCCACCGCCACCCCCACCGCTGCCCCCGTGAGGACCGGCGACGACAGGTCCGTACCCGAGGCGCCCGCAGGCCGCACGGCCGGTACGGCCCGCACGGCCCGCACGGTCGCCACGGGCCGCGCGGAGGCGCTGCCGGACCGCGGGCGGGACGCGGGGCGGACGGGCCGCCGGGCCGGGGCGCGGAACGGACGCGCCGCTGACCGCGCGCGGACGGCGGGGGACACGCCCGCCGCGCACCACGACACGAAGGAGGAGGCGGCCGATGCGTTCGCCGAAACTGGCCGCTCTTGAGCTCCGGCGGTTCGGCCGGGGCAAGCTGCCGCGGGCCGCGCTGGTCGCGCTGATGGTGCTGCCGTTGCTCTACGGCGCCCTGTACCTGTGGTCGTTCTGGGACCCGTACGACCGTCTGGACCGCATCCCGGTGGCGCTGGTCAACGACGACGAGGGGGCGACGGCGGACGGGAAGCGGATCACCGCGGGCGACGACATCGCGGACGGGCTGCGGGACAGCGGCACCTTCGACTGGCGCGAGGTGAGCGCCGAGGAGGCGCGCCGCGGGGTCGAGGACGGCACGTACTACCTGTCGCTGACCATGCCCGCGGACTTCAGCCGCCGCATCGCCTCCAGTTCGGGGGACACGCCGGAGACCGGCGCCCTCCAGGTGCGCACCAACGACGCCAACAACTACATCGTCGGGCAGATCTCCCGGACGGTGTTCGGCGAGGTCCGCCAGGCCGCGTCGACGAAGACCTCCCGCTCCTTCCTGGACAAGATCTTCGTCTCGTTCTCCGACATCCACGGCCGTACGGAGAAGGCGGCCAAGGGTGCCGACGAGCTGAAGGGCGGCATCGGCAAGGCGGAGAAGGGCTCCAAGGACCTCGCCGACGGCCTCACCGACGCCAAGGGGGTCAGCGGCAAGCTGTCCAAGGGCCTGGAGGACCTCGACAAGGCCGCGGGCCGCCTCAAGGACGGCTCGCGCAAGGTCGCCGACGGCACGGGGGCCCTGTCCGACCGGGTGAACGCGATGGACACCACGGTGGGGCCGGTCCTGGAGAAGAACGAGAAGGCCATCGGGGCCACGGCTCGGCTGGTCGCGGAGTCGGCCGGGAAGCTCCGCGACGACCTCGACGCACTGCAGAAGCGCGCCCCGGCCGCCGCCGAGGACGCCCGCACCGCCTCCACCGACCTCGACGGCGTGCACCGCACCCGCTGCGAGGAGGCGGAGGAACCGGACGCCGCCTGCGCCGACCTGGGGAAGGCGAAGGACGCGGCGGCGGACGCGGCCGGTGTCGCCGAGGACGTGGGCGCCCTGGTCACCGGCAACCGCGAGGAACTGAGGAAGCTGGACACGAAGCTGGGCACCCTGGAGAAGCAGGCCGGGACGCTCGCCGAGCGCGCGCCGACCCTGTCCGAGGACCTGGACGACGCGGTCACCCGGGTCAACGCCCTGGACGAGGGCGCCGGGAAGGTGGCGTCCGGCCTGAAGAAGCTGCACGAGGCGCTGGGCAGGGCCGGGACGGGCGCGTCGGGGCTCGACAAGGGCATCGGCAAGCTGGGCAGCGGCGCCGACGACCTGAACGGCGGCATCTACAAGCTGGTCGACGGCTCCGGCGAGCTGGCGGGCGGGCTGCACGACGGCGCCGAACGCATCCCGGACTACGACGCGAAGGAGCGCGACCTGCGCACCGAGGTGATGGCCGACCCGGTGAAGCTGGTCTCCCGCGACCTGCACAAGGCGCCCAACTACGGCACCGGTTTCGCCCCGTACTTCATCCCGTTGTCGCTGTGGGTGGGCGCGATGGTGGCGTACATGCTGATCTCGCCGATGAACCGGCGGGCGCTGGCGGCGGGTGCCTCCGCGTGGCGGATCGCGCTGGCGGGCTGGCTGCCGGTGGTGGCCGTCGGGGTGCTCCAGACGGGGGCGCTGATGGCGGTGCTGCACTGGGCGATCGGGCTGCAGATGGTCCGGGCGGCCGGGACGGTGGCCTTCCTGTGCCTGGTGACGGCGTGCTTCGCGGCGATCGTGCAGTGGCTGAACGCCCGGTTCGGCGCGGCCGGCCGGATCCTGGTGCTGGCGCTGCTGATGCTCCAGCTGACGTCGGCGGGCGGCACGTACCCCGTGCAGACCAGTCCCGGCCTCTTCGAGGCGCTGCACCCGTTCCTGCCGATGAGCTACGTCGTGGAGGCACTGCGGCGGCTCATCACCGGCGGCGGTCTCGGGCCGGTGTGGCAGGCGTGCGCGGTACTGGCGGCGTTCACCCTCGGCGCGCTGGCGCTGACCGCCCTGTCGGCCCGGCGCCGCCAGGTGTGGACCCTGGACAAGCTGCACCCGGAGCTGAGCCTGTGACCGGGCGGGCGGGCGGTGCTGTGACAATCGGGGCCATGGAAAGCAGCAGCGCCGCGACGGGCGGCAGCGCCCGGCGCGAGGCCACCCGGCAGAGACTCTACGAGGCGGCCGTCACCCTCATCGCCGAACAGGGCTTCTCCGCCACCACCGTGGACGAGATCGCCGAGCGCGCGGGGGTGGCCAAGGGCACGGTGTACTACAACTTCGCCAGCAAGTCGGTCCTGTTCGAGGAACTGCTGCGGCACGGGGTGGGTCTCCTGACCGCCTCGCTGAGGGAGGCGGCCGAGCACACGGCCGGGGCGGGCGGCTCCGCGGTCGACGCCCTGGACGCGATGGTCCGCGCGGGGCTGGTCTTCATCGACCGCTACCCGGCCTTCACCCAGCTGTACGTGGCGGAGCTGTGGCGCACCAACCGGGCGTGGCAGTCCACGCTGATGGTGGTGCGCCAGCAGGCCGTGGCGGTCGTCGAGGGGGTGCTGCGGGAGGGCGTGGAGCGCGGTGAGCTGAGCGAGGAGATCGACGTCCCGCTGACGGCGGCGGCCCTGGTCGGGATGGTGCTGGTGGCCGCGCTGGACTGGAAGTCCTTCCAGGCCGAGCGCTCCCTGGACGACGTGCACGCCGCGTTGTCCCGGCTGCTCCAGGGCCGGGTGAGCGGCTGCCGGTGAGCGGGGGCGCCGGCACGGCGGGTGGCCGGGCGGCGAAGGCCCCGTGAACGAAGGCGCCGGTGAACGAAGGAGCCGGTTCCAGCGGTGGCCGCGTCCCCCGCGGGCCACCGCCGGAACCGGCGCCTTCCTGCTCCCCCGTGCGCTCCCCCCGTCGGAACCCCGTGCGGTGCTCCCCCGGGTTCCCCCGTGCCTCGCTCCCGCCGGCGTCCGCCGGCGGAAGGAGCGGACCGGGGGCCGCCTCCGTTCCGGCGCCCCGTGTCGCCGGTGCCGGAGCCGCGCCCCCTCTCCGTGGCCCCCACTCTGCCGTCCACGGGGGTCCGGGCCCATCCGCGCGGGTACTCATCCGGGCGCCTGAGTACGGGTACTCACCCCTGGGCCGCCGCGCCCACACCGCCCACACCGCCCGGGCCGGCCGCCGGGCGGCGGGCGGCCCGGGGGCCGGTACTCGGGCCGGGCCCGGCCGGTGCCGCCGGATACAGTCCCTGCCATGGCACGGATTGCGGTGATCGGCGCCGGGATGGGCGCGATGGGGGCTGCCGCCCGGCTGGCCGTGGCGGGCCACCGGGTGACGGTGTACGAGCGGACGGAGACCTACGGCGGCGCGCTGCGCCGCCGGGAGCGGGACGGGTTCCGCTTCGACACCGGCCCCGGGCTGCTCCCGCTGCCCGCGGTGTACCGCGACCTGTTCCTGAAGACGGGCCGGGAGCCGTTGGAGGAGTGCGTCGAGCTGGTGCAGGTCGACCCCTCGTCCCGGCACGTGTTCGCGGACGGCACGGTCGTCGCGCTGCCCAACGCCTCGCGCGCGGGGGTGGTCGCCGCTCTGGACGGCACCCTCGGCACGACCGCGAGCCGGCGCTGGGGCGACTTCCTGGTGCGGGCCCGGGAGGCGTGGGACCGGACCCGGCGCCCGCTGCTGGAGGAGCCGCTGTGGCCGAACTGGCAGGTCCTGGCCGAGCGTGAGCCCTACCCGGCCGTGCCGCACCGCCGGCTGCTGCGCACCCGCACCGCGCGCACCCTCGCCGAGGTGGGCGCCTGGGAGCTGCGCGACCCCCGGCTGGTCGCCCTGCTGGAGAGCCATGCGCTCGCCCTCGGCCTGGACCCGCGGACCACCCCGGCCAACGCGGCGGTGCTGCCGTACATGGAGCACGCCTTCGGCACGTGGTACGTGCGGGGCGGTCTGCGGGAGCTGGCCCGCGCGCTGCACGAGCGGTGCCGGGCGCGCGGGGTGGAGTTCCGCTTCGGCGCGGAGGTGGCCGGGGTGCGGGAGAAGGACGGCCGGGCCGCGGGCGTGGAACTCGCCGACGGCGGCGCCGAGGACGCGGAGTTCGTGATCGCCGGTACGGCCCCCGGCGTGCTGGACCGGCTGTGCGGGGACACGGCGGTGCGCGGGAACGGGGAACCCCCGGCCCTGCGCACGGGGGCGAGCCGGCTCACGGTGCTGCTGGCGTTGCGCGGCGGGCGCCCGGAGGGCACCGCGCACCGCACGGTCGTGCACGCGGAGGACCGCGAGGCGGAGTGGGCGGCCCTGTTCGGTGACCGGCCCCGGCTGCCCGCCCGTCCGACGGTCACCGTGCTGCGGCCGGACGACCCCGCCCTGGTCCCGGACTCGGACCACGAGGCGGTCACGGTGTCCGCCGTCGTTCCGGTGCCGCCCGGCGGGTGGCGCGGAGCGGACGCGGAGGACGTCGCCGCCGGGGCCGGGCGGCTCATCGAGGCCGCGGAACGAGCCGTTCCCGGGCTCCGCGACCGCCTGCTGTGGCACGAGGTGCGCACACCGGCCGATGTCGAGGCGGAGACGGGGGCGGAGGGCGGAGCGGTGCCCGGGCCCGCCCTGGCGGCGGCCGGCGGGCGGCTGCTGCACGCGGCCAACACCACGCGCCTGCCGGGCCTGTTCACGGTCGGCGGCTGGTCCCACCCCGGTGGCGGTCTGCCGCACGCGGGGATGTCGGGCGCCCTGGTCGCCGGGCTGATCGTGGAGGGCCCGGACTTCCGCGGATCGCAGTGAAAGGCCGGGCTCGGAGGCTCCGGACGCCCCGGACGGCACTGAGCGGCGCCGAGCCCGGAGTGAGCCCGAAGCGCCACGTGTCCCGCACCCCGGGGACGTGCCGTCACCCGGGGCCGGTCACGCGGGGGCCGGTCACACGACGGCCGGTCACGCGGGGGCCGTCACACCCGCCTGATCACCTGATCACGAGGGGCGTCGCGCGGGCCGCCGGTCAGTAACGATACTGCTCGTCGTAGCCGGTGCCCTGGCCGTTGCCGGGCACCTGCTGGTCGCCCTGGTACGGGTAGGACTGCTCGGGCGGGAGGTCACCGCCGTAGGTGTCGTCGGTGCGCTGCTGCGGCACCCAGAGCCCGCCGGCCGGGGTCTCGCCGCCGTAGCCGGCCGTGTACTCGTCCTGGCCGTAGCCCTGCTGGCCGTAGTTCTGGGCCTGGGCCTCGGTGTAGCCGGTGTCGTACGAGGTCCCGCCGTAGCTCGCGTTGCCGATGTACGGGTCGGAGTAGGCGGCGTACTGCTGCTGCCCGGTGGTGTCGTAGCCCTGCTGCTGGCCGTAGCCGGAGTAGTCGTAGGAGTAGCCCTGGGCCGCGGTCGCGTACTGGTCCTGGTAGGGGTCCTGGGAGGGCACGCCGTACCCGCCGGTGTCGCCGTAGGTGCCGTAGGAGCCGGTGTCGTCGGGCAGGGGCTGCGGCTCGTAGACCGTGGTGGTCTCGGCGGCCGAGGGGCGGGCGGGGGTGAACACGTCGTCGCGGCCGTAGTCGTCGTCCGTGCCGTAGGCGTCGTCCGGGCGGCGGTCGGCGGACGCGTCGGGGTACGCGGGATCGGAGGCCCCGGACGCCTCGGACGTCTCGTCGAGGTCGGAGACCTCCAGGGTCGGCTCCTCGCGGTCACCGCGGCGGCCCTTGACGGCGGCCAGCCCCGGCGCGTTGACCGCCCAGCCCTCCGCGAAGCCGCGGCGGAAGGACAGCGTGACGTAGGTCTGCCCGACCGCGAAGGCGGCGGCCCCCAGGCCGATGACGACCACCGACGGGATCAGCACGCCGACGACCACGCCGAGGAACCCGCCGAAGGCGAGCAGCCGCCAGCGCAGTCGCGCCTTGTACTGCAGCAGCACCTCGCCGAGCAACCACAGCGCGACGATTCCGAACGCGATGTAGAGGACCGTCCAGCCCATGTACGCCCCTCTCCCAGTGGTCGCTACGCAGTGTGGCGTACACCGGTGCGACCGGTCCAGGCCCGCGGTGCGTGGTGCAGGCCCAGGTTCTCGTAGATTTCCAGCGTCGCCGTGGAGTTGTTGAGCGTGATGAAGTGCAGTCCGGGCACTCCCTCGGCCAGAAGCCGCGCACAGAACTCCGTGGCGTACTCGATGCCAATGGAGCGTACCGCCGCCGGATCGTCCTTGGCTGTGAGGATGCGCTCTTTCAGGGCCTCGGGGAACACCGCGTTGCTGAGCTTCGGCAACCGTTCCAGCATCTTCACGCTGGTCACCGGCATGACCTCGGGAATCACCGGAGTCTCACAGCCCGCCGCGTCGACTCGGTCACGCAGCCGCAGATAGGACTCGGGCTGGAAGAACATCTGCGTGATCGCGTAGTCGGCGCCGGCCCGGCACTTGTCGACGAAGTGCGCGACGTCGGTGTCCCAGTCGGCCGAGCGCGGGTGCATCTCCGGGAAGGCGGCGACGCCCACGCAGAAGTCGCCCGACTCCTTGATGAGCCGGACGAGTTCGGCGGCGTAGGTCAGGCCCTGCGGGTGCGGGACCCAGTCGCCCATCGGGTCGCCGGGCGGGTCGCCGCGCACCGCGAGCATGTTGCGGATCCCGGCGTCGGCGTACTGGCCGATGATGTTGCGCAGCTCGGCGACGGAGTGGTCGACGGCGGTCAGGTGGGCGACGGGGGTGAGGGTGGTGTCGGCGACGATCTGCTCGGTCTCGTGCACGGTGCCCGCGCGGGTGGAGCCGCCGGCGCCGTAGGTCACGGACACGAAGTCGGGGGCGACGGCCTCGACGCGGCGGAGCGCGCTCCAGAGGTTCCGCTGGCCCTTGGGGGTTTTCGGCGCCGAGAACTCGAAGGAGTACGTGGTCTTGCCACCGGCGAGCATGTCGCGCACGGTGCGTGCGCGGTCGGTCCTGGTGGATGCGGTTCCGAGGGCCATACCGGCAGGTTAGCCAGGGCCCGCCCCTCCCCCAACCGGATGGGGGAGATTTGCCGGAATTGCCGGCTTGCCGTCCACCTTTTGGACACCGCTGAGACGAAACGGGGTCATTCCGCGCCCGGGCCGGCGCGCCGCCGGCCGGCTCCGTGCACGCCCCCCGTCGTGTCCGCCGCCCGCGCCGCGTCCGCTGCGTCCGCCTTGTCCGCTGCGTCCGCCGCGTCCGTCCGGGCGGTCCCGCCGCCCCCGGTCGTCGGCGATGCCGGCGCGCGGCTCAGTCCGCGGCCGACGCCTGCCGGAGGCGCTTCGCGAACTCGGCCGCCGCCGCGCCCGGGTCGTCCGCCTCGGTGAGCGCGCGGACCACGACGACCCGGCGGGCACCCGCGTCCAGGACCTCGTCGAGGGTGCCGAGGTCGATGCCGCCGATGGCGAACCAGGGGCGCTCGGTGCCGAGGCCGGCCGCACACCGGACCAGGTCGAGACCCGGGGCGTGGCGGCCCGGCTTGGTCGGGGTGGGCCAGCAGGGGCCGGTGCAGAAGTAGTCCACGCCCTGCTGGACGGCCGCCGCGGCGGCCTCGGACGGGGCGTGGGTGGACCGGCCGATCAGGGTGTCCGCCCCGAGGATCGCGCGGGCGGCGGGCACCGGGAGGTCGCCCTGGCCGAGGTGGAGGACGTCGGCCCCGGCGGCGTGGGCCACGTCGGCGCGGTCGTTCACCGCGAGCAGCTTGCCGTGCCGCGCGCACGCCTCGGCGAGGACGGCGAGGTGCTCCAGTTCCTCGGCCGCCTCCATCCCCTTGTCCCGCAGCTGCACGATGTCGACGCCGCCCGCCAGGACGGCGTCCAGGAACTGGGGGAGGTCCCCCTGCCGCGTGCGGGCGTCGGTGCACAGGTACAGGCGGGCGTCGGCGAGACGCCCCCGGGCGGTGGCGGCGGCAGCGGCGGCCGGAGCGGGGACGGCGGTGGCGTCGGGCATGTGGTGCTCCCCCCAGGGCCCGTGCGGGCCTCGGTGTCTGCGGTATCGGGTGCGACGGCGTGGCGATGCGGAGGCGTGGCGATGCGACGGCGCGCAGGCGCCACGGCGCGGAGGTGCCACGGTGGCGTCCCGCGCCACCGGTGCGTACCCGCCCGGCCGTGCGTGGCCGCGGCGGCCGTACGGGCCCGCCGCCCGTCGCCCGGCGTGGGACGGGCCGGTGCCGCGCGGGCGTGCCCGGCGCGGGCAGGTGCCGGGTCCCGGCGGGCCGCTGCGGGCGGCCCGCCGGGACCGGCCGGAACGGCCCGGCCGGCGGACGGTGCGGGTGGGTCAGACGGCGAGCGCCTGGGCGCGGCGCTTCACCTCCGTGCCGCGGTTCTCGCTCAGCGCCTGCGCGGGCGTGCCCGGCAGGCTGGGGTCGGGGGTGAAGAGCCACTCCAGCATCTCTTCGACCGTGAAACCGTCGTCCCGCAGGAGCGTCAGGGTGCCGACGAGGCCCTTGACGACCTTGTCCCCGTCGATGAAGGCGGCGGGGACGTGCAGCGCGCGGTTCTCACCACGGCGGACGGCGATGAGCTGGCCCTCCTTGACCAGCTGCCGGACGCGCGTCACCTCGACGCCGAGCTTTTCGGCGATGTCGGGGAGGGTGAGCCAGGCGGGGACGAGAGCATCGATGTTTGCGTCAATCTCGGTCACGGGACAAGCGTGCCACCCGGCGCCGACAGTCGGAAGCCGGGCCCGCCCACCTGGGCCGACGGGCGCGTCGCGCCCCGGCCCGCCCGTACTCCTGCCGACCTCCGGGAAGGAGCCGGGCAGGGCCCCCGGCGCGGGCACCGGCAGCGGGGCACCGCCCCGCACGCCACCCGGAGCTCACACCCGCGCCCTCTCCGCGGCGCCCGCCCCCTCTGCGGACCCGACCCCTTCGCGGCGCGCGCCGCACGGGCTTTCTCAGCCCCGCCACGCCCACGTCACACCCCGGCCCGGCCGCCCCGCCGCCGCCCGCTCCCCCGCACCCGGGCCCGCCCGCCCCCGCGCACGCCCTCCCGTCACCGCGTCGCCGACTTGAGGGGGCGCGCCGGGTCGGCCAGCAGGTCCGGGTCCACCGGGGTGCCCGCCTCGATCAGCCTGCGCCCCTGGGCCAGGTCGCGCGGGCGTCCCACCGCCAGCAGCGCGACCAGGCGGCCGTCCCGCAGCCAGCAGACCGTCCAGGCCGGGTCCGCGGGGTCGCCGCGCCACACGGTCCGGTCGGCGTCCGCGTGGTGTCCCGCATACTGGACGAAGCGTCCGAACTGCTCGGACCAGAAGTACGGCACCGGGTCGTAGACGGCGGGCTCCCCTCCCGTCACCTCCCCGAGGATGTTCGCGGCCACCGTGCGCGGCCCCTGGAGGGCGTTGTCCCAGTGGTGCACCAGCAGGCGCCCGCCGTACCGCCCCGAGGGGAAGGACGCGCAGTCCCCGACGGCGTACACGGACGGCGCGGACGTCCGCAGGTGGCGGTCGGCGACGACCTCCCCGTGCGTCCCCAGCTCGATCCCCGAGCCGGTCAGCCATCCGGTGGCCGGGCGGGCGCCGATGCCGACGACCACCGCGCCCGCGGGCAGCCGCGTGCCGTCGTCGAGCAGGACGGCCCCCGGTTCGGCGCCCCGCACGCGGGTGTGCGTCCGCAGCTCCACGCCGGCGGCGGCGTACCAGGCGGCCATCGGCGCCGCCACCTCGGGCGGCAGGGCGTCCGCGAGGGGCAGGCCGGCCGCCTCGACGACGGTGACCGCGCAGCCGGCCTCGCGTGCCGCGGTGGCGAACTCGGCGCCGATCCAGCCCGCGCCCACCACCACCACGTCGTGCTTCTCGGCCAGCAGCGGCCGGAGCCGGGCGGCGTCGTCCAGGGTGCGCAGCAGATGGACGCCGGGCACACCCTCGGTGCCGGGCAGCCGGACCGGTTCGGCCCCGGTGGCGACCACCAGGACGTCGTAGGGGACGGGCCCGGCCTCCGTGTCCAGCACCCGGTCGGCGGGGCGCAGGCCGAGGACCTCGCAGCCGAGCCGCAGGTCGATGTCCAGGTCCTCGAAGTCGACGTCGAAGGCGGAGTCCTCGGCCTTGCCGAGCAGCACCGCCTTCGACAACGGCGGCCGGTCGTAGGGCTGGTGGGGCTCGGCGCCGATCAGGGTCACCGTGCCGGTGAAGCCCTGCTCGCGCAGGGCGACCGCGGTCTGCACCCCCGCCATGCCGGCGCCCGCCACCACCACCCGGCGCGCGTCGGACGGTGCGGTTTCCTGCGTCTGCTCGCTCACCCGATCACCTTAGGCACCGGTCGGCGCGCCGGTCAGTCCCGTCGCGCCGTGAACCGCCGCACAGCGCGGACCGCGAACCGCCGCACCCCGGACCGTGAACCGCCGGACAGCGGACCGTGCGCCGGCCGCGCCCGCCCGCCCCGGCCCCCCTGCCGGTGCGTCGGCCCGGGGACTAGGGTGGCCGCCGTAAGCACTCGCGGGAGTCCGGACGCACCGGGCTGAGAGGGAGGCTGGCGGCCTCCGACCGTACGTACCTGATCCGGGTCATGCCGGCGAAGGGAGGGGCTGGACGCCCATGTCGCCCACACACACCCCGGGGACCGCACCGACCGCCTCGGGCACCCCACCGACCTCCGACGTCCTCGTCGTCGGCGGCGGCCTCATCGGCCTGGTCACCGCCTGGCGGGCCGCGCAGCGCGGGCTGACCACCACCGTGGTGGACCCCGAACCCGGCGGCGGCGCGGCCCGGGTGGCCGCCGGCATGCTGGCCGCCGTCACCGAACTCCACTACGGCGAGCAGACGCTGCTGGGGCTGAACCTCGCCTCGGCGGACCGCTACCCCGACTTCGCGGCCGAGCTCACCGAGGCCACCGGCCAGGACCTCGGCTACCGCAGGTGCGGCACCCTGGCGGTGGCCCTCGACGCCGACGACCGCGCGCACCTGCGGGACCTGCACGCCCTGCACGAGCGGTCGGGCCTGGACTCGCAGTGGCTGACCGGACGGGAGTGCCGGCGCCTGGAGCCGATGCTCGCGCCCGGGGTGCGGGGCGGGCTGCGGGTGGACGGCGACCACGGCATCGACCCGCGGCTGCTGGCGGCGGCCCTGGTGACCGCGTGCGAGCGGGCCGGGGTGCTGCTGCACCGCGCGTGGGCGGACCGGCTGACCGTGGTGCGGGACCGGGCGACGGGGGTGGTCACCGCCGACGGCACGGAGCTGAGCGCCGGTCAGGTGGTGCTCGCGGCGGGCAGCCTCAGCGGCCGGCTCGCGGGGGTGCCCGAGGAGGTGCGGCCCCCGGTGAGGCCCGTGAAGGGCGAGGTGCTGCGGCTGACGGTGCCCGCGCGGCGCATGCCGTTCCTGAACCGGACGGTACGCGCCGTGGTGCGCGGCAGCCACGTCTACCTGGTGCCCCGGGAGAGCGGTGAGCTGGTGATCGGGGCGACCAGCGAGGAGGTGGGCTGGGACACCACGGTCACCGCGGGCGGGGTGTACCAGCTGCTGCGGGACGCGCACGAACTCGTCCCCGGCATCACCGAGTTGCCGCTGACCGAGACGCGGGCCGGGCTGCGTCCCGGCTCCCCCGACAACGCGCCGCTCCTCGGTCCGACCGGCCTGGCCGGCCTGCTGCTGGCCACCGGCCACCACCGCAACGGGGTGCTGCTCACGCCGGTCACCGGCGACGTCCTCGCGCACACCCTGACAACCGGTGAACTCCCCGAGGTGGCACGTCCGTTCACCCCCCGGCGGTTCACCGCCGACGCACTCCTGGAGCAGTCCGCATGAACCCTCCGCTCACCATCTCGGTCAACGGCAGCCCCCTCGCGGTCGAGCCCGGCACGGTGCTCGACCACGTCGTGCGGTCGCTCACCGCGGCGCCCTCCGGGGTGGCCGCCGCCGTCAACGAGACCGTCGTCCCGCGCGCGCAGTGGCCGTCCACCCCTCTCGCCGAGGGGGACCGGGTGGAGGTCCTCACCGCGGTGCAGGGAGGCTGAGCATGGCCGACGACCCCTTCGTCCTGGGGGACCTCACCCTCACCTCCCGGCTGATCATGGGGACCGGAGGGGCGCCCAGCCTCGACGTGCTGGAGCAGGCCCTGACGGCCTCCGGCACCGAGCTGACGACCGTGGCGATGCGCCGCGTCGACCCCTCGGTGCACGGCTCGGTGCTGTCCGTCCTGGAGCGGCTCGGCATCCGGGTGCTGCCGAACACGGCCGGCTGCTACACCGCGGGCGAGGCCGTGCTGACGGCACGGCTCGCGCGGGAGGCGCTCGGCACCGACCTGGTCAAGCTGGAGGTCATCGCCGACGAGCGGACCCTCCTCCCGGACCCGGTCGAGCTGCTGGACGCGGCGGAGACCCTGGTGGACAACGGCTTCACGGTGCTGCCGTACACCAACGACGACCCCGTGCTGGCGCGGAAGCTGGAGGACGTCGGCTGCGCGGCGGTCATGCCGCTCGGCTCCCCCATCGGCTCCGGTCTCGGCATCCGCAACCCGCACAACTTCCAGCTCATCGTGGAGCAGGCGGGCGTGCCGGTGATCCTGGACGCGGGCGCGGGGACGGCCTCCGACGCGGCGCTGGCGATGGAGCTGGGGTGCGCGGGGGTGATGCTGGCCTCGGCCGTGACCCGCGCGCAGGAGCCGGTGCGGATGGCCGCCGCGATGCGGTACGCGGTGGACGCGGGGCGGCTGGCCCGGCTGGCGGGGCGCATCCCGCGGCGTCACTTCGCGGAGGCGTCCTCGCCCACGGAGGGCCGGGCCGCCCTGGACCCGGAGCGGCCCGCCTTCTGACCGGCGCGTCCGGCCCCGGCCGCCCGGTCCGCCCCGCCCCGCCCCGCCCTGAGGCCCCGTGGTCGCCGCAGCCCGGCGGGCGCCGCCCCGCACGGCCGGGGCACCCCGCCCGCCCCGCACGGTCTCTCGTGCGTTGCGTCACAGGTCGGCTGCAGTCCCGCCCCGATCGGGGGCCGACCGGGCGGGGGTGTCGGCGGCGGCTCGTAGACTCACCTGCGTGGACACGACCCTTCAGGACCCTCTGGTCGGGCAGGTGCTCGACGGCCGGTATCGCGTGGAGGCGCGGATCGCGGTCGGCGGTATGGCCACGGTCTACCGGGCCGTGGACACCCGGCTGGACCGCGTCCTCGCGCTCAAGGTGATGCATCCGGCCCTCGCCGCCGACGCCTCCTTCGTCGAGCGGTTCATCCGCGAGGCCAAGTCCGTCGCCCGGCTGGCCCACCCGAACGTGGTGCAGGTCTTCGACCAGGGCACCGACGGGGCGTACGTCTACCTGGCGATGGAGTACATCGCGGGCTGCACCCTGCGGGACGTGCTGCGCGAGCGCGGAGCGCTGAAGCCCCGGGCCGCGCTGGACATCCTGGAGCCGGTGCTGGCCGCGCTGGGCGCCGCGCACCGGGCCGGGTTCGTGCACCGGGACATGAAGCCGGAGAACGTGCTGATCGGGGACGACGGCCGGGTCAAGGTCGCCGACTTCGGGCTGGTCCGGGCGGTCGACACGGTCACCAACACCACCGGCACGGTGCTCGGCACGGTGTCCTACCTGGCCCCGGAGCAGATCGAGCACGGCACCGCCGATCCGCGCGTGGACGTCTACGCGTGCGGGATCCTGCTGTACGAGATGCTGACCGGCGAGAAGCCGCACGACGGGGACTCCCCCGCGACGATCCTCTACAAGCACCTGCACGAGGACGTGCCGCCGCCGTCGGCCACCGTCCCCGGCATGGCCTACGAGCTGGACGAACTGGTCGCGTCGGCGACCGCCCGCACCCCGGACGTCCGCCCGCACGACGCGGTGGCGCTGCTCGCGCGGACCCGCGAGGCGCGCGCCGCGCTCACCGGGGAGCAGCTGGACGCCGTGCCCCCGCGGGCCGTGTCGGAGGAGCACGACAACGCCGAGGACCGCACGAGCGTCATCCCGCGCGCGCTGACGATCCCGCGCCCGCTGCCGGTCGACGGGGACGACGACGGCGACGGGCGGGCCGCGGGCGCCGGCGGGGCCGGGTCCGACCACCGCACCAGCCGGCTCCAGGCACCGCCTCCCCTTCCGCCCTCGCCCCGGCGGCGTCCGGCGCTGCGGGGCGGCCCGATGGCGGTCGTGGTCGCGGTGCTGCTGGTGCTGGGCGTCGGCACCGGCGTCTGGTACATCAACTCCGGCCAGTTCACCCAGGTCCCGCCGCTGCTGGGCAAGACCGAGCAGCAGGCCCGGGACCGGCTGAAGGACGCCGGACTGGGCCTCGGCCAGGTGGAGGAGGAGTTCAGCGACACCGTGGAGCGGGGCACCGTGATCAGCACGGACCCGAGGACGGGCGCCCGCATCCGGGGCAACGACTCGGTGTCGCTGGTGCTGTCCAAGGGCCCGGAGACGATCCGGCTGCCCGACCTCGACGGGTACCGGCTGGACGAGGCCCGGTCGCTGCTGAAGGACGAGGGGCTGGAGCCGGGCATGGTCACCCGGGAGTTCAGCGAGGACGTGCCGCGCGGCTCGGTGATCGCGACGAAGCCGGTCAAGGGCACCAAGGTCCGGGCGGGCTCGGCGGTGGCGCTCACGGTGAGCAAGGGCCGCCCGGTCGACGTGCCGGACGTGACCGGCGACGAGCTGGACGACGCGCGCGCGGAGCTGGAGGAGGCCGGCCTGGTGGTCGAGGTGGCCACCGAGCGGGTCACCTCGGAGCACGACGCGGGCGAGGTCGCCCGGCAGTCCCCGCCCGGCGGCCGTGAGGTCGCCGAGGGCGACACGGTGACGCTGACGCTGTCCAAGGGCCCGGAGATGGTGGAGGTCCCCGACGTCGTGGGCGACAGCGTGGACGAGGCCAGGGAGAAGCTGACGGGCGCCGGGTTCGAGGTCAAGGAGGACCGGGGGCTGCTCGGGCTGTTCGGCGACACGGTGAAGGCCCAGTCGGTGGAGGGCGGCGACACGGCGCCCAAGGGCTCGACCATCACGATCCGCATCCGCTGACGCCGCCGGCGTCCGCGCCGCCCGGTACCGGCTGCGCCCCTGCCCGACGGCCCGCCCCGCGCCGGGGACACCGGTGGCGGCGGTGCCGCACGGGCCCCCGGCCGGGCCGCCTGCGCCGTCATGACACCCTGGAGGCGTGAAGAATCACCCGTCCGGCCGCCTCCGCAACCCGATCGGCGGCCATGTGCCCGTGGCCGGCGGCCTGCACTCCGTCGGTCTGTCCTACGCCCGTGACCTGGGCGCCGAGGCCGTGCAGGTGTTCGTGGCCAATCCGCGGGGCTGGGCCACCCCGGTCGGCAACCCGGCCCAGGACGAGGCCTTCCGGGCGGCCTGCGCCGACGCGTCGCTGCCGGCGTACGTGCACGCCCCGTACCTGATCAACTTCGGTTCCCACACCCCGGCGACCGTGGAGCGCTCCGTGGCGTCCCTGCGCCACTCGCTGCGGCGCGGCCGGGAGATCGGGGCGCTGGGCGTGGTGGTGCACACCGGCAGCGCGACCGGCGGCCGGGAGCGGCCGGTGGCGCTGGCGCAGGTGCGGGAGCACCTGCTGCCGGTGCTGGACGAGCTGACCCACGACGACGACCCGTTCCTGCTGCTGGAGTCGACGGCGGGGCAGGGGTCCTCGCTGTGCTCACGGACCTGGGACTTCGGGCCGTACTTCGAGGCGCTGGACGCCCACCCGAAGCTGGGCGTGTGCCTGGACACCTGCCACGTCTTCGCGGCCGGCCACGACCTGACCGGGCCGGACGGCATGCACCGGACCCTGGACCTGCTGGTGGACACGGTCGGCCCGGGGCGGCTGAAGCTGGTGCACGCCAACGACTCCATGGACGTGGTGGGCGCCCACAAGGACCGGCACGCCAACATCGGTGCCGGGCACATCGGCGAGGACCCGTTCCGGGCGCTGATGACGCACCCGGCGACCGAGGGCGTGCCGCTGGTCATCGAGACGCCCGGCGGCAAGGAGGGGCACGCGGCCGACGTGGAGCGGCTGAAGAAGCTCCGGGACGGCTGACGCGCCCCGGGGCCGCCCGGCCTCAGAGCTCGGGGCCCTCGCCCGGTTCCTCCTGGTAGGAGTAGCGCTGCTCCCGCCAGGGGTCGCCGATGTTGTGGTAGCCGCGCTCCTCCCAGAAGCCCCGGCGGTCGGCGGTCATGTACTCGACGCCGCGCACCCACTTCGGGCCCTTCCAGGCGTAGAGGTGGGGGACGATCAGCCGCAGCGGGAAGCCGTGCTCGGCGGTCAGCAGCTCGCCGTCCTTGTGCGTGGCGAACAGGCTGCGCTCGGAGGCGAAGTCCGCGAGCCGCAGGTTGGCGCTGTAGCCGTACTCGGCCCACGCCATCACATGGGTGACCTCGGGGGCGGGCGGGGCGAGGTCCAGCACGGTGCGGGCGGGGATCCCGCCCCACTCGGCGCCGAGCATGCTGAACTTGGTCACGCAGTGCAGGTCGGCGACGACCGTGGTGTACGGCAGGGCCGTGAACTCGTCGTGGTTCCAGCAGTGCTTGTCGCCGTCGGCGGTGGCGCCGAACACCCGGAACTCCCAGCGTTCCGGCCGGAACTTGGGGACGGGGCCGTAGTGGGTGACCGGCCAGCCGCGCTGCAGGCGCTGTCCGGGCGGGAGGTCGAGCCGTTCGGCTCCGTGTGCTGTGCGCTCCCTCGGTTCGTTTTCCGCCGGCTGACCCATGTGTCCCATCCTGACAGACCGGGGGTGATGCGCCCGACCCGGGCCACGCAGGAACGGACAATCTGCGCGAAAAGCGCTAAGCATGGCCTTACTTACTAAGTGCGGGCTTACTGGACGATCTTCCCGCCGCGGTGCCATCATGCGCCTCATCTGCCAGTTTCCGCGCGGAAGGAACCCCGTCATGCAGGGCGACCCCGAGGTCATCGAATTCCTGAACGAGCAGCTGACCGCCGAGCTGACCGCGATCAACCAGTACTTCCTGCACTCGAAGCTGCAGGACCACAAGGGCTGGACGAAGCTCGCCGAGTACACGCGCGCCGAGTCCTTCGACGAGATGCGCCACGCGGAGGTCCTCACCGACCGGATCCTGCTGCTGGACGGGCTGCCCAACTACCAGCGGCTGTTCCACGTCCGGGTCGGGCAGACGGTGACCGAGATGTTCCAGGCGGACCGGGAGATCGAGGTCGAGGCCATCGACCGGCTGCGGCGGGGCGTGGAGGTGATGCGGAGCAAGAACGACATCACGTCGGCGAACATCTTCGAGGCGATCCTCGCCGACGAGGAGCAGCACATCGACTACCTCGACACCCAGCTGGAGCTCATCGACAAGCTGGGCGAGGCGCTGTACCTGTCGACCGTGATCGAGCAGGTCCAGCCGGAGGCCCCGGGGCCCGGCCTGAAGTGAGGACGCTTCGCCCCCGGCCCGTGCCGGACGGCCCTACGCGGCTTCCGGGAGGTCCGTGGTGAGGGGCGGGCGGCCCTGGTCGGCGAGCTGCCTGCGGGGGCAGGCGCCCCGGCCGAGCAGCGCCTGGATGCGCCGGACGCAGCCACCGCAGTCGGTGCCCGCCTTGCAGGCCGAGGCGATCTGGCGGGGCGTGCAGGCGCCCGCCTCCGCGTGGCTCCTCACTTGTTCCTCGGTCACGCCGAAGCAGCTGCAGACGAACACGCGGGTTCACCTCCCGACGGTGGTGCTGGGTCGTGCCATCGCCGACCCTGGATCGGTGAGGCTAACCTAACCTTACTGCTCGCCCGGGAGGGTGCGACAGAGGGGTGGGGCCCGGATCGATGTGATCCGGGCCCCACCCCTTTCCCGTGGTCACCGCCACGGCACGGCCGGTCACCGGCCCCGTGCGGCGCCTACTGGGCGCGGTACATCTCGGCGACGAGGAAGGCCAGGTCCAGCGACTGGCTGCGGTTGAGCCGGGGGTCGCAGGCCGTCTCGTAGCGCTGGTGCAGGTCGTCGACGAAGATCTCGTCGCCGCCGCCCACGCACTCGGTGACGTCGTCGCCGGTCAGCTCCACATGGATGCCGCCGGGGTGCGTGCCGAGCTCCTTGTGGACCTCGAAGAAGCCCTTGACCTCGTCGAGCACGTCGTCGAAGCGGCGGGTCTTGTGACCCGAGGCCGCCTCGAAGGTGTTGCCGTGCATCGGGTCGGTCACCCAGGCGACGGTGGCGCCGGACGCCGTGACCTTCTCGACCAGCTCCGGGAGCCGGTCGCGGATCTTGTCCGCGCCCATCCGGACGATGAAGGTCAGCCGGCCGGGCTCCCGGTCGGGGTCGAGGCGCTCGATGTACTGCAGCGCCTCCTCGGCCGTGGTGGTCGGGCCCAGCTTGATGCCGATCGGGTTGCGGATCTTCGAGGCGAACTCGATGTGCGCGTGGTCCAGCTGCCGGGTGCGCTCGCCGATCCACACCATGTGCGCGGAGACGTCGTACAGGTGGCCGGTGCGCGAGTCGACGCGGGTGAGCGCCGACTCGTAGTCGAGCAGCAGCGCCTCGTGCGAGGAGAAGAACTCGACGGTCTTGAACTCCTCCGGCTCGGCGCCGCACGCCTGCATGAAGTTCAGCGCCTGGTCGATCTCGCGGGCCAGCTGCTCGTAGCGCTGGCCGGACGGGGAGGACTTCACGAAGTCCTGGTTCCAGGCGTGCACCTGCCGCAGGTCGGCGTAGCCGCCGGTGGTGAAGGCGCGCACCAGGTTCAGCGTCGAGGCGGAGGCGTGGTACATCCGCTTCAGGCGCTGGGGGTCCGGGATGCGGGCCGCCTCGGTGAAGTCGAAGCCGTTGACGGAGTCGCCGCGGTAGGTCGGCAGGGTGACGCCGTCGCGGGTCTCGGTCGGCTTGGAGCGCGGCTTGGAGTACTGGCCGGCGATGCGGCCGACCTTCACCACGGGCACGGAGGCGGCGTAGGTGAGGACGGCACCCATCTGGAGCAGCGTCTTCAGCTTGGCCCTGATGTGCTCGGCGGACACGGCGTCGAAGGACTCGGCGCAGTCGCCGCCCTGGAGCAGGAACGCCTCTCCGCGAGCGACGGCGGCCATCCGGGCACGCAGCTGGTCGCACTCGCCGGCGAACACCAGCGGCGGATACGTTTCGAGCTCGGCGATCACATCGCGCAGAGCCTGGGCATCCGGGTACTCGGGCTGCTGCGCCGCGGGCAGGTCTCGCCACGTCGCCTGAGCGGCGACACTTCGGGAATCAGCGTTCACGGTCACGCCTCAACATTACGGGGTGAAGCCGCCCGCTCCGGGCCATGCCCAGCAAGTGAGACGCACCGTACGCTCCGCGGGCATGCGCTAAGGTGCTCGGCATGTTCGCGCACTCGCACCTCACCTGGTGGTGGACCGCTCCCCCGGCGGCCCACTGACTGCGCGTACGCACAGACTCCGCGAAGGCCGCCCGAGGGCGGCCTTCGGCGTTTCGCGGCGTCGGCCGGCCGGCCTCCCGTCACCGAGGGACCAGGACCGATGAACCCGACCGACCTTCTTGCCGACCTCCTTGCCGACAGCCGCCCGTTCGCCCTGCTGCGCCGCCGCACCCCCGGCCACGACCACGGGGTGGTCGAGCTGCTGCTCGGCCCGGTCACCCCGCGCGAGCGGCTGGCCGACCTGCCCGACGAGGGCCTGGCGCTCGTGCCGTTCCGGCAGATCCGCGAGCGCGGCTTCGACGTGCGCGACGACGGCACCCCGCTGCTGGTGCTGACCCCCGAGGAACGCCACGAGATCCCGCTGGCCGACGCCCTCGCCGCGCTCCCGGCGCACGATGTCCGGGTGACGGACGGCGGCTTCGACGTGGACGACGAGGAGTACGCCCGCGTCGTCGGCCGGGTGCTGCGGGAGGAGATCGGGCGGGGCGAGGGCGCCAACTTCGTCATCCGGCGGACCTACGAGGGCCGCGTCCCCGGGTTCGGGCGGGCCGACGCCCTGGCCCTGTTCCGGCGGCTGCTGGAGGGCGAGCGGGGCGCGTACTGGACGTTCGTCGTGCACACCGGGGACGGGGAGGGGCCCGGGGGGTCGTCCCCGGAAGGGCGGGAGACGGGCGGGCGCACTCTGGTCGGGGCCAGCCCGGAGGTGCACGTGCGGGCGTCCGGCGGGACGGTGGTGATGAACCCGATCAGCGGAACGTACCGCTACCCGGCCGGCGGGCCGAGCGCGGAGCACCTGCTGGACTTCCTCGCCGACGGCAAGGAGATCGAGGAACTGTCGATGGTCGTCGACGAGGAACTGAAGATGATGTGCACCGTCGGCGACCGGGGCGGGGTCGTCGTCGGCCCCCGCCTGAAGGAGATGGCGCACCTCGCGCACACCGAGTACGAGCTGCGCGGCCGGTCCTCGCTGGACGTGCGGGAGGTGCTGCGGGAGACCCTGTTCGCGGCCACCGTCACCGGGTCGCCGGTGCAGAACGCCTGCCGGGTGATCGAACGGCACGAGGCCGGCGGGCGCGGCTACTACGCGGGCGCCCTGGCCCTGATCGGCCGGGACGCGGGCGGCGCGCAGACCCTGGACTCGCCGATCCTCATCCGCACCGCCGACATCGACGCGGACGGGCGGCTGCGGGTCCCGGTCGGCGCCACGCTGGTGCGCGGTTCCGACCCGGCGGGCGAGGTGGCCGAGACCCACGCGAAGGCGGCCGGCGTGCTGGCCGCGCTGGGGGTGCGTCCGGGCCGGCCGCGCGCGGAGGAGGCGCGGCCCCGGCTCGCCGACGACCCCCGGGTGCGGGCCGCGCTGGACGGACGCCGGGCCTCGCTCGCGCCGTTCTGGCTGCGGATGCGGGAGCCGTCGGGCCGGCCGACGGGCCACGCGCTGGTGGTGGACGCCGAGGACACCTTCACCGCGATGCTGGCGCACCTGCTGCGCTCGGGAGGCCTGGAGGTGACCGTGCGGCGCTACGACGAGCCCGGTCTGCGGGAGGCGGTCCGGGCGCACGAGGGCCCGCTCGTGCTGGGGCCGGGCCCCGGCGACCCGTCCGACGCGGCCGACCCGAGGATGCGGTTCCTGCGCGCCCTGACGGCCCAGGCCCTGCACGGCCACCGGCACGGGGTGCTCGGGGTGTGCCTGGGGCACGAGCTGATCGCCGCCGAACTGGGCCTGGACATCGTCCGCAAGGAGGTGCCGTACCAGGGCGCGCAGACGGAGATCGACTTCTTCGGGCGGCCGGAGACGGTCGGCTTCTACAACAGCTTCGCCGCGCGCTGCGACGACCCGACGGCGGCGGAACTGGCCGCGCACGGCATCGAGGTGAGCCGGTCGGCCGGCGGCGAGGTGCACGCGCTGCGCGGGCCGGGCGGGGCGCCCGGCGGTGCCTTCGCCGGGGTGCAGTTCCACCCCGAGTCGGTGCTGACGCTGAACGGCGCGGCGCTGGTCGGGGAGCTGATGGGTCAGCTGCGCGGCACCAGCACGTTCTCCGAGCGGCGGCCGGCGGTGTAGTCGAGGACGTTGTCCACCGTGGTCGCGATGATCTGGCCGACGGCCTCCCGGGTGTAGTACGCCTGATGGGACGTGACCAGCACGTTGGGGAAGGTGACCAGGCGGGCCAGGGTGTCGTCCTCGATGGCCTCCAGGGACTTGTCGAGGAAGAACAGGCCCGCCTCCGCCTCGTACACGTCGAGGCCGACCCCGGTGAAGCGGCCCGCGCGCAGTTCGGTGACCAGCGCGGCGGTGTCCACCAGGCCGCCGCGGCTGGAGTTGACCAGGATGGCGTCGTCCTTCATCGACTTCAGCGCGGCGGCGTCGATCAGGTGCCGGGTCGCGGGCAGCAGCGGGACGTGCAGGCTGATCAGGTCGGACTCGGCCAGCAGGCGCTCCTTGGGGACGTAGGTCAGGCCGAGCTCCCGGCAGGCGGGGTTCTCGGCGACGTCCCAGCCGAGCAGGCGCATCCCGAAGCCGTGGGCGATCCGGGCGAACGCCTCGCCGATCTTCCCGGTGCCGAGGATGCCGACGGTGCGGCCGTGCAGGTCGCGGCCCATCAGCCCGTCGAGGCGGAAGTCGAAGTCGCGGGTGCGGGTGGAGGCGCGGACGATGCGGCGGTTGACGGCCATGGCGAGGGTCCAGGCGAACTCGGCGACCGAGTACGGGGAGTAGGACGACACGCGGGCGACGGTGAGCCCGAGCCGTTCGGCCACCTGGAGGTCGACGTTGTTGAAGCCGGTGGAGCGCTGGGCGACCATCCGGGTGCCGCCCGCGGCGAGCTGTTCCAGGACGGCACCGCCGAGATCGCAGTTGACGCTGGTGGAGATCACCTCGTGGCCGGAGGCGATGGGGGCGGTGTCCTCGTCGAGGAAGACGTGGAGGCCACGCACCGCGTGGTGGCCCTCGAAGGCGCGCTCGATCAGGGGACTCTCGTCGGCCTGCACGCCGAATGCCAGGATCTCCACGGGTTCCCTCCGGGGTCGTACCGTTCGCCGCCACGGCTGCCGTCGCGGCGAATATACGGGTCCGGCGGCGGGGACGGCGTGAGCCGGACGGCCGCGGGCGGGCCGCCGGACGGGGCCGGTCGTCCCGGCGGAACCGGGACGTGCGGCCCTGTCGGGGGCCCGGGGAGCCGGGCCGGGGAGGCGGGCCGGGCCGGGGCCCGCCCGGGCTCCGCCCGGCGCGCCTACGCGTCGTCGAGTCCGCGTTCGATGGCGTACCGGACGAGTTCGACGCGGTTGTGCAGCTGGAGCTTGCCGAGGGTGTTCTGCACGTGGTTCTGGACGGTGCGGTGGGAGATGACGAGGCGCTCGGCGATCTGCTTGTAGCTCAGGCCCTTGGCGACCAGGCGCAGCACCTCCGTCTCCCGCTCGGTCAGCCGGGGGGCCTTCGCCTCCTGGGCGTCGGGCGCGGGGGCCGGCTCGGCGGCGAGCCGGCGGTACTCGCCGAGGACGAGTCCGGCGAGGCCCGGGGTGAACACCGGGTCCCCGGCGGCGGTCCGGCGCACGGCCTCCTGCAGTTCCTCCGTGGACGCCGACTTCAGCAGGTAGCCGGTCGCGCCCGACTTCACCGCCTCCAGCACGTCGGCGTGCTCGCCGCTCGCCGAGAGCACCAGCACCCGCACGGCGGGATGGGCGGCGACGACCTCCTTGCACACCTGGACCCCGGGCTTGCCCGGCAGGTTCAGGTCGAGGACGAGCACGTCGGGGGTGGTGGCCCGGGCGCGGCGCACGGCCTGTTCGCCGTCGCCCGCCGTGGCGACCACCTCGAACCCGGACTCCGTCAGGTCCCGGGCGACGGCGTCCCGCCACATGGGGTGGTCGTCGACCACCATCACCCTCACGGGTCCCCGGTCCCGGCCGTCCGGCCGCTGCTCCGCCGTGTCCGTCATCGCTGCTCCGCCTTCCCCCGGGGGTCCCCGTCGGTGCCGGGCCCCCGGCCGTCCGGAAGCCCGTCGTGGTCGCTGTCGTCGTGGTGCGCCGGGCCGCCCGCGCGGGTGCCGCCGTCCCCGGCGGGGCGGGGGAGCCGCAGCTCCACCTCCGTGCCCTGTCCCGGGACGGAGATCAGGTCCGCCCGGCCGCCGAGGTCGCGCAGCCGCCCCCGGATCGACAGGGCCACCCCGAGCCGGCCCTCGCCCTCGGCCTCGGCGAGCCGTCCCTCGGGGATGCCGGGGCCGTCGTCGCGCACCGAGACGATCACCTCGTGCGGCTCGTCCTCCACCAGGATCCAGGCGCGCGCCCCCTCCCCGGCGTGCCGTCGGACGTTGTCCAGGGCGGCCCCGACGGCGGCGGCCAGCTCCCGGGCGGCGGCCGGCGGCAGCAGGACGGGGGCCCCGGGCTCCGCCAGGGCGGTCCGGGAACCGGCGAACGGGGCGAGCAGCGTGCGCAGGTCGACCGGCGCGCCGTCGTCCGGAACCGGCCGCTCCGCGGCGGTCACGGCGGCGCCCGGGGCGGCGTCCCGCGGGGTCCGGCCGGCGGGCACCAGGCCGCCGGAGACCAGGGTGCGCAGGGCGACCTCCTGCTCCCCGGCCATCCGGCCCAGCTCGGCCGCCTCGCCGCCGATCACGGCGCCGCGCCGCTGCACCATCGCGAGCACCTGCAGGACGCTGTCGTGGATGTCCCGCGCGAGGCGCTCCCGTTCCCGGGTGGCGGCCTCGATCTCCAGGGCGCGGGCCAGGGTCCGCTCGGAGGCGCGGGCGACCTCGACCACGTAGCCGATGGCGATGGAGGCGACCCAGACGAGGATCACGTTGTGCACCGTGTCGCGGGCCGGGCTGCCGCGTTCCACCAGGTTGGCCACGGCGACGAGGGAGGAGGCGAGGGCCGCCCAGCGCCAGCCGCCCTTGACCGCGAAGGCGAGCACCGCGCCGGCGGTCCATATCGACGGCAGGGTGGGGCCGCCCGCGTGGACCCGTTCGGGCGCGTCGGCGAGCGGGGTGAGCAGGATGCCGGTGAGGGCGAGGGTGAGGTCGGCGGCGAGGAAGCGCTTGGTGCAGGCCGCCGCGTTGGCGACCTTGGGCAGGGTGGCGAGGGTCCAGCCGGCCAGCACCGCGTAGTAGCCGACGGCGAGCCAGGGGCGGGGGAACTCCTCGTAGGCGGTGGCGAACAGGCCGATCGCGTAGAGCAGGGTGAGCACCCGGTAGCCGGCGAGCGCGCGCCACAGCGGCTGCTCGACCGACATCCTCATGACCTTCTCGCGCCCCGGCATCGTCCCCGTCCCCCCGTGTCCGGCCCGCGCCCCCGCCGGCCGGACCGCCTACTCGGTGCGGTCCCGGCCGGACGGCTGCGGCCGGTCCCGGCCCGCCTCTTCCATCGCCGTCCGCAACTTGGCCGCCTGCTCCTTCTCCGCGCGGGCCAGGGCGGCCCTGGCGGCCTTCTCGGCCTCCTTGTCGGCCTTGGCCGCCTCCGCGAGCTGCCGCTTCATGGCCGTGGCGTACATGTCGACGTACTCCTGGCCGGACAGCTTCATGATCTCGTACATGACCTCGTCGGTCACCGCCCTGAGCACGAACCGGTCGTGCTCCATGCCCTGGTAGCGGCGGAAGTCCAGCGGGCGCCCGATGCGGATGCCCGGCCGCATGAGCTTGGGCATCACCTTGCCGGGCGGCTGGATCTTCTCGGTGTCGATCATGGCGACCGGCAGCACGGGCGCGCCGGTGGCCAGCGCCACGCGCGCCAGGCCACCCGGCTTGCCGCGGTAGAGGCGGCCGTCGGGCGAGCGGGTGCCCTCGGGGTAGATGCCGAACAGCTCACCCCGTTCGAGGACCTCTATGCCGCTCTTGATCGCCGCCTCGCCGGCGCCCCGGGTGCCGGAGCGGTCCACGGGGAGCTGACCGACCCCTTTGAAGAACGCCGCGGTCAGACGGCCTTTCACGCCGGGCGTGGTGAAGTACTCGGCCTTGGCGATGAAGGTGACCTTGCGGTCCAGGACGGCCGGCAGGAAGAAGGAGTCCGAGAAGGACAGGTGGTTGCTGGCCAGGATCGCGGGACCCTCGGCGGGTACGTTCTCCAGGCCCTCCACCCAGGGCCTGAAGGCGAGCTTCAGCGGCCCCCCGATGGTGACCTTCATGGTGCCGTACAACAACCGCGTGCCTCCCGTGTGTGTGGCACGAACCTTATCCCGGCGGGCGGCCGACGGACCCGACGGCCCTGGTCGGTGTCAGTGCGGTCGCGTACGGTGAAGGTCCTGCGCGTCGTGCGGCCCCCGGCCCGGACGCGCCGGCCCCGTCGTCCGTCGCCGTACCGCACGTGTGCCCGTCCGTCTCACGAACAGGAGGCCGAAGGTGCCGCTCCTGACCGGAGCAGAGCCGTTCCGCCACGAGGGCGGCGGGACCGCTGTGCTGCTGTGCCACGGATTCACCGGTTCGCCCCAGTCGCTGCGCCCCTGGGCGGATCACCTGGCCGGACGGGGCCTGACCGTCTCGCTGCCCCTGCTGCCCGGACACGGCACGCGCTGGGAGGACCTGCGGGTCACCGGCTGGCAGGACTGGTACGCGGAGGTGGACCGCGAGCTGCGGCGGCTGCGGGAGCGCTCCGAGCGGGTGTTCGTGGCCGGGCTGTCGATGGGCGGCGCGCTGGCCCTGCGGCTGGCCGCGCGGCACGGGGACGCGGTGAGCGGCGTGATGGTCGTCAATCCGGCGAACCGGGTGCACGGGGTGGCGGCGCACGCCCTCCCGGTGCTGCGGCACCTCGTCCCCACCACGCGGGGCATCGCGAGCGACATCGCCCGGCCCGGCGTCACCGAGCTGGGCTACGACCGGGTGCCGCTGCACGCCGCGCACTCCCTGCGGACGTTCCTGCGGACGGTGGACGGCGAACTGCCCCAGGTGACCCAGCCGCTGCTGCTGATGCGCAGCCCGCAGGACCACGTGGTGCCCCCCTCGGACTCGGCGCGGATCCTGGGCCGGGTGTCGTCCACCGACGTCACGGAGGTCCTGCTGGAACAGAGCTACCACGTGGCGACGTTGGACCACGACGCGGAGCGCGTCCTCGACGAGAGCACCGCGTTCATCGGGCGGCTCGCACCCGGCGCCCTCGACGAGGCCGGTCTCGGCAAGGAAGGAACGACCGCAGGTGACTGAGCACGACGCGGGCCGCGAGGACCGCGAGGACCGTGAAGGTCACGAGGGCCCCGAGCCGCGCGCGCCGGAGACGGGCGCGGGCCAGGACGTGCCCCTCGACGAGGACGCCGCGTGGCGGGCGATCGTCGCCGGGTACGGCGACGAACCGCCGGACCCGCCCGGCGCGAAGCCGTTCAAGTCGGTGGAGGACCTCGCCCTGCTGGAGAGCGGCGCGAACGACGCCGACGACACCCGTGACGACGGCGTGCAGACCCAGGCCCCGGCGCCGGCCAGGGCGGACGAGGAGCCGGCCGGCCCGCTGGGCGGCTCGGTCTCCTTCGCCCCGGGCGTCGGCCCCCGCGACTACACGGTGCCCGAGCCCTCCGACGACGACCTCGACGAGAGCGACGAGGGCCACTTCGTCCCGCCCGAGCCACCCCCGCTGCCGGAGACGGACCCGGCGGTCAAGCTGGCCTGGCTCGGGGTGCTCGGCGGCCCGCTGCTGCTCCTGCTGGCGGTCCTGCTCGACTGGTACATGTCCTGGTGGCTGACCACGCTCAGCATCGGCGGTTTCCTGGGCGGCTGCGCCACCCTGGTCATGCGCATGCGCACGGACGACGAGGACGACGACGACCCCGGCCGGGGCGCCGTGGTCTGACCGGTCCGCCTACGCCACCGGGGCGGCCGGAACCCTCAGGGCGGCCAGCACGGGAAGGTGGTCGGTGGCCGCCCTCAGGTCGGCCTCCGTCACCCCGGGGTGGTCGAGCGGCACCCCGCAGCCCAGGACCTCGACGCCCCGGGTCGCGAAGACCGCGTCGATGCGCCGGTGCGGCTCGGTCCGGACCCAGGTGTGCTCGCCGCCCCACGGAGCCGCCGTCCGGCAGTCGGTCAGCGCCCCGGCCAGCCGCCGGAAGGTCCGCCCGCCCGGCCGCTCGTTCACGTCCCCGCCCGCGACCGCGTGCTCGGTGCCCATCCCGGCGAGCCGGTCCAGCAGCATCCCGCCCTGCGCGTACCGCTCGTCGCCGTCCAGCGACAGGTGGCAGCTCAGCACCCCGAGCCGGGCCCCGCCGAACCGCACGACGGCGGTGGCGAAACCCCGCCGGTGCTGCCCCGGCCGGAGCGGCAGCAGGACGTCCTCGGTCCGCTCCACGGTCGCCCGCAGCGAGCACAGCAGCGCCGGACCGGCCGCGGTGGCACCCCCGGAGAGGACCACCAGCCCGGAGGCGGACGCCAGCCGCGCCAGCTTCTTGCGCCACCGGAAGAACCGCGGCGCCTCCTGCACCAGGACCAGGTCGGGCGCGCAGGCGGTGATGACCCGGGCCAGGGCCGCCGGGTCGTCGCGCAGCGAACGGATGTTGTAGCTCAGCACCCGGATCACGGCCGAACCGTCCGGCTCGGTACGGGAGTCGGGCAGCGGCCCAGTCGTCACCATGCCGGTCAACATACGCCGCCCCGCGCGACACGACGGGTCGTACGGGCCGACGACGACCGGACGCGACCCGCTCAGCGGGCTCGGCGGGCTCAGCGGTCATAGCGGGATGAGCGGGCGGGGTCCGGGAGGACGTCACGCCAGGCGGGAGGGGCACCGCGAACCGGGGGGCCGCCCTCCGTCGTGGAGACACGGCCGAACGCGAACGGCGGTCCACGGCCGGGCGGTTCGGGCCGGCCCACGCGGCGGCGACTCGGTGGGCCGAGGCGTCCTCGTGGCGCCCGGGCGCGCGTCGCCCCCCTCCCCCGGGAACGGCTGCGCCCGCCGTCCCCTTCGTCGGGGTGGGGCGGGCGCTGCCGGGTTGGTGGGGGGCGGTCACATGATGGGGTCGGGCTCCCGGGCCAGGTCGGCGGCGCCGACGAGGCCGGCCTTGTTGCCGAGCTGGGCGGCGAGGACGTCGGCGACCGGGCGCCAGTTGCCGCCGACCAGCCACCGCTTGTACGACTTGCGGATCGGCCCGAGGACCAGTTCGCCCTCCTCGGAGAGGCCGCCGCCGACGATGAAGGCGGACGGGTCGAAGAGGGAGGCGAGGTCGGCGAGGCCCGCGCCGACCCAGCGGGCCAGCTCCCGGTAGGAGTCGACGGCCACCCGGTCGCCCTGGCGGGCGGCCACGGACACGTGCTTGCCCTCGATGCCGTCGGGCGTGCCGTCGCCCAGGGCGAGCAGCGTCTCGGCGTTCTCCGGCGTGGCGTTGGCGCGCTGCTGCGCGTAGCGGACGAGGGCGCGGCCCGAGGCGTACTGCTCCCAGCAGCCCTGGGAGCCGCAGCCGCAGAGGAGGCCGTCGGGCACCATGCGGATGTGGCCGAACTCGGCGGCCACGCCGAAGTGACCGCGGCGCAGCTTGTTGCCGATGATGACGCCGCCGCCGAGGCCGGTGCCGAGGGTGATGCAGATGACGTTGCGGTGGCCCTTGCCCGCGCCGAACTTGTACTCGCCCCAGGCCGCCGCGTTGGCGTCGTTCTCCACGACGACCGGGAGGGCCACGCGGGCTTCGACCTTCGCCTTCAGCGGCTCGTTGCGCCAGTCGATGTTGGGGGCGAAGTAGACCTCGGAACGCTGGCGGTTGACGTAGCCGGCCGCACCGATCCCCACGCCGACGATGTCGTGCCCGGCCCGCGCGCCCTCCACCGCGGAGGCGATGGCGTCCACGATGCCCTCGGGTGTGCCCGGGGTCGGCACCTTGTGGGTCGAGAGGATGTTGCCTTCCTCGTCGACCACGCCGGCCGCGATCTTCGTGCCGCCGATGTCGACGCCGATGGTGAGTCCCATGAATCCCTCAGTTTCGGTCGAGCCCCGCTACCGCCCACGGTACCCGAGGCCCTGTCCCCCTTTGTGCGGCGTCCGCCCGGTGGGCGGGCGCGGGGCGGGGTGCGGGAGGCGGCGGCGGCCGGCCCGGGAGGGCTCCGGGCGGCTGCCGGTCAGTCGAGGTCGATGCGTTCGGCGGGGCCGGAGCCGTCGTCGCCGTCCCGGCCCTCGTCCAGGTCCCGGGGGTCGGTGTCACCGGCGCCGGAGGCGCGGGTGGTCCAGCGGCGCTCCTGGTCCTGGACCGCGGCACGGTAGGCGGCGAGGAGTTCGCCGCCCGCGGCGGCGAGGTGGTCGAAGACGTCCGGATTGCGTTCGATGACGGGCTCGACGGCGGCCTTCGCCTGCTGGACGACCTGACGCACCACCTGCTGCGCCGCCGGCCCGGCGACCGCGCCGAGCAGCGGGGACTGCAGGCCGGAGAGCTTGTCGGCGACGGTGTCGACCAGCTTCCGCAGTTCCTCGGCGGCCGATCCGGCGGGCGGGCCGTACTGGGCGCGGCGGCGGGCCTTCTCGGCCTCCAGGTCCTCGGCGCAGGCGGTCGCCCAGGCGTCGGCGTCGGCGGGTGCGCGCCGGTCGGCGGCGGGGCGGGCGCCGGTGGTGGCCGGGGCCTCGGCCGGGACGTCGGCCACCGGGGCGGGCCGGGCGTCGTCGGCGGGCCGCTTCTCGTCCGCGTCCCGCGCCTCGTGCACGGCCTCGCCCCATGCGTCGTCGGACGGGGGGAGCTGTTCGCTCATGACGGACTCCTGACTACGGATGGGCCCTTACGACGGTACCCGAACGGGCTCGGCGCCCGGCCGGGGACGACGACGCGCAGGCCGGATCCGGCAGGTCCCGCCCCGGCGTCGCCCCGGTGGTCCACGTCCCTCCCACAGCGCCCTCCGCCGGACGCAGCGTCCCGCCCGCCTGTTTCGCCGGATTCACCGGCCCTGCGGCCACAGTCCCGGGTCGGGCCGAAACCGGATGGTCAGTTCGCCCTCGCGCAGCGCGGCGCCGTCGACGGTGCAGCGGCGCAGTGCGGAGGGCAGGGCGACGACGCGGCGGAACGCTCCGGCGGCGAGGACGAGTTCGTCGCCGCGCCGGATCAGGTCCAGGTCCTCGCGCCGGGCACCGGGCAGCGGGATGCTCCAGGCCAGGACGCCGTCATCGGTCAGGCGGTCGGTGAGGGGCCAGTCGACGGCGGCCGGGGCCTCGCCCGCGCCGGGCAGGCCGAGGGCGGCGAGGTCCTCGGTGCCGCGCGGGTCGCGTCCGAGGTGGGCGACGGGGTGGACGGTGAACGTCTCCCGCCAGTCGGCGAGCGTCTTGCGCTGCTGGGCGACGGGGCCGGCGAGCCAGCTGTCGTCGAGGTCCTCGGGCAGGACCCGGCTGGCGACGAGGCCGTCGGCACGCAGTCCCCGCAGGGCCAGGCCGAGGACGGCGGTGCGCACCGCGTCGGCCCCGGCCGGGGAGGGCTCGGCGACCAGGCGCACGGTGGTGGAGCGGTCGGCGAGGACGGCCTCGACGGCGGCCAGCTCCAGGTCCCAGCGGGCGGCGGTCTCGTACAGCCGCTCGGCGGGCAGCGGCACCCCGGCGAGGCGGCCGAGCACGGGACGCAGGGCGCGGGCCGCCTGCCGCTCGGGCGGGAGGAGGCGGCGCAGGTAGCGGCGGAGTTCCGCGGGGAGGGCGAACAGCGCGAGGGCGCGTTCGCTCGGCGGGAGGTCGACGACGAGGAGGTCGTACGCCTCGGAGAGGGCCGCGTCCCGCAGGGCGCGCAGCAGGGCGAGTTCCTCGGCGCCGGGCAGCGGGGTGAGTTCCTCGGGTTCGAGGCGGGAGGCGCCGAGCAGGTCGAGGGCGGCGCCCGCGCGGTCCTGGAGGGAGAGCAGGTCGTCCCGGAACGTCGCGTCGTGGTCGACACGGCGGGCGGTGAGGCCCGGGGCGGCCTCGACGGGACCGGCGCCGACCGGTACCCCCAGCACCGCGCCCAGGGTGTCCGTCCGGTCGGTGCCGAGGACGAGGGTGCGGGCGCCCGCGCGGGCGGCGGCGAGCGCGGTGCCGGCCGCGACGGTGGTACGGCCGCTGCCGCCGGGCCCGGTGATCAGGAGGGTACGCATGAGGGTGAACGGTACCCGGGTGCCGACCGGCGCGAACGGTACGTGTGCGCGCCCCGGCGGCACTCCGTGCGCCCTACTTCGCCCCGCCCTCGACCCGCTTCTTCAGGCCGGCCAGGGCCCGGTCGATGATGACCTTCTCGGCCTTGCGCTTGATCATGCCGAGCATCGGGATCTTGACGTCCACGGTGAGCCGGTAGGTCACCTCGGTGGTGGCCGCGCCCGCGGGCCGCAGGACGTAGGAACCGTCCAGGGAGCGCAGCATCTGGGACTTCACCAGGGTCCAGGAGACCTCGTGCTCACCGGTCCAGGTGTAGGCGAGGGTCTGGTCGTCCTTGATCGCACCGGCGTCCATGACGAGGCGCACCTGCTCGGCCCGGCCCTGACCGTCGGTCTTGAGGACCTCCGCCTCCTTCACCTCGCCGGTCCAGTCCGGATAGCGGGCGAAGTCGGCGATCACCCCCATGACCTCGGCCGGAGCCGCCTCGATCGTGATGCTCGAGCTGGTGTGTTCCGCCATCGCCGTGGCTCCTCCAGGTGCGGGCCGGTCGTCGGATCGCCGTGCACGGGCTCCCCGCGCACGCCCGTGCAGCGGAAGGCTACCGCGCGCCCGACCGGCACAACGCACCCGACCTGGGACATCCTGGCCGGATCCGGATCACCGCGGCGGGGCCGGGCGTCCCCCGGCCGGGCCGGGCGCCCCGCGGCGCGCCACGCCGACAGGGGCTGGCGGCCGGGTGGCCCCGGGACGGCCTCTCGGCCCCGGCCCGGCCCGGGGCCCGGGCGAGCGGCTCACCACTCGAGGGCCCAGGGCCGGCCGCTGCTCGCGAAGTGCCCGACGTTCACGCACTCGGTGGCGCCGACCCGCATCCGGCGCACCAGCGGCTGGTGGACGTGGCCGAACAGGGCGTAGCGGGGCCGGGTGCGGTGGATGGCGTCCAGCAGGGCCCGGCTGCCGCGTTCGAAGCGACGGGCGACGGTGTCGTAGACCAGTTCCGGCACCTCGGGCGGGATGTGGGTGCACAGCACGTCGACCTCGCCGACCGCCTCGATCTTCGCCGCGTACTCCTCGTCGCTGATCTCGTACGGCGTGCGCATCGGGGTGCGCAGTCCGCCGCCGACGAAGCCGAAGACCCGGCCGCCGATCTCCACCCGCTCGCCGTCGAGGACGGTGACGCCGGGCCCGGCGTACTCCTGCCAGAGCGGGGGCATGTCGACGTTGCCGTACGTGGCGTACGTCGGCGCGGGGAACGCGGCGAACAGCTCGGCGTACTGCTTGCGCACGGCCTTCTCGATGGCGGTGGCCCGGTCCCCCTCGATGCCCGCCCACAGCCGGGCGCCGAACGCGCGGGCCTCCTCGAAGCGGCGCGCGGTGCGCAGCTCGACGATGCGGTCGGCGTTCTCCCGGCCGAACAGGTCGGGGAAGATGCCGCGGGAGTGGTCGGCGTAGTCGAGGAAGAGCACCAGGTCACCCAGGCAGATCAGGGCGTCGGCGCCCTCTCCCGCCCGGGCGAGGTCACGGGCGTTGCCGTGCACGTCGCTGACCACGTGGACCCGGGTCCGCCCGTTCGCGGGCTGTGCGGTTGCCATGCCGATCAAGCGTAAACAGCGTTTCCGGTGGTGAACAGTGGCGGCCCCCGGCGCCGTCGTCGTTGGCCCGTCGCCCGGGGGGTGGACTACGCTCCGCAAAGAAACACCAGCCTGTGTGACGCAGCGAACATCTCACCGGGACCCCCTGTCGTGGAGGCCATACCGGCGGGTAACGTCCGGGCAGTCCAGTCGTGCTCGGGATTCAACCGTTGACTTCGCGAGCACTCTCCCGAGCCTTGGACCGCACCGTCGCATCGCACAACGTCGTGGCGCCGGCGCCCTAAGAGGAGCAGCAGTCTTGCGCGAGTTCAGCCTTCCGGCTTTGTACGAGGTCCCCGCGGACGGAAACCTGAGTGACATCGTCCGCCGCAACGCCGCGCAGCACCCCGATGTCGCGGTCATCGCCCGCAAGGTCGGCGGTGACTGGCAGGACGTGACGGCCACGGCGTTCCTCGCCGAGGTGCGGTCCGCCGCCAAGGGGCTCATCGCCGCCGGAGTGCAGCCCGGCGACCGGGTGGCGCTGATGTCCCGGACCCGTTACGAGTGGACGCTGCTGGACTTCGCGATCTGGAGCGCGGGCGCGATCACCGTGCCGGTGTACGAGACCAGCTCCGCCGAGCAGGTGGCCTGGATCCTCGGCGACTCCGGCGCCACCGCCTGCGTGGTCGAGCTCGATGTGCACGAGGCCGCCGTGGAGTCGGTGCGCGACCGGCTGCCCGAGCTGAAGCACGTGTGGCAGATCGAGGCGGGCGCCGTGGAGGAACTCGGCCGCCTGGGCCAGGGCGTCACCGACGCCACGGTCGACGAGCGCAGCTCCGTCGCGAAGGCCGACGACCCAGCCACCATCGTCTACACCTCCGGCACCACCGGCCGCCCCAAGGGCTGCGTGCTCACCCACCGCAGCTTCTTCGCGGAGTGCGGCAACATCGTGGAGCGGCTGCGCCCGCTGTTCCGCACCGGCGAATGCTCCGTGCTGCTGTTCCTGCCCCTCGCCCACGTCTTCGGGCGGATGGTGCAGATCGCGCCGATGGTGGCGCCGATCAAGCTCGGCCTCGTGCCCGACATCAAGAACCTCACCGACGAGCTGGCCTCCTTCCGGCCGACCCTGATCCTGGGCGTGCCCCGGGTCTTCGAGAAGGTCTACAACTCGGCCCGCGCCAAGGCGCAGGCCGACGGCAAGGGCAAGATCTTCGACAAGGCGGCCGACACCGCGATCGCCTACAGCCGCGCGCTGGACACGCCGTCCGGGCCGTCGCTCGGGCTGAAGCTGAAGCACAAGGTCTTCGACCGGCTCGTCTACGGCAAGCTGCGCGCGGTCCTCGGCGGCCGGGGCGAGTACGCCATCTCCGGCGGCGCCCCGCTCGGTGAGCGCCTCGGCCACTTCTTCCGCGGCATCGGCTTCAGCGTCCTGGAGGGCTACGGCCTCACCGAGTCCTGCGCGGCCACCGCGTTCAACCCCTGGGACCGGCAGAAGATCGGCACCGTGGGCCAGCCGCTGCCCGGCTCGGTGGTGCGCATCGCCGACGACGGCGAGGTGCTGCTGCACGGCGAGCACCTGTTCAAGGAGTACTGGAACAACCCGGCCGCGACCGCCGAGGCGCTGGCCGACGGCTGGTTCCACACCGGCGACATCGGCACCCTCGACGAGGACGGCTACCTGCGGATCACCGGCCGCAAGAAGGAGATCCTGGTCACCGCGGGCGGCAAGAACGTCGCCCCGGCGGTGATCGAGGACCGGATCCGGGCGCACGCGCTGGTCGCCGAGTGCATGGTCGTCGGCGACGGGCGGCCCTTCGTGGGCGCGCTGGTCACCATCGACGAGGAGTTCCTGGGCCGCTGGTGCGCCGAGCACGGCAAGCCCGCCGGGTCCACGGCGGCGGAACTGCGGGACGACCCGGAGCTGCTGGCCGCGATCCAGACGGCGATCGACGACGGGAACGCGGCGGTGTCCAAGGCGGAGTCGGTACGGAAGTTCCGGGTGCTGTCGGCGCAGTTCACCGAGGAGTCGGGGCACTTGACCCCGTCGCTGAAGCTGAAGCGGAACGTGGTGGCCAAGGACTACGCCCACGAGATCGAGGCGATCTACGCGAAGTAGGGGCTGCGGGGTGCGCGCGCAGTTCCCCGCGCCCCTGAGAGGGGCGTTCGCCCCGCCGTCGGACGGGACCCCGGACGGGGTCGGGCGCCGGGGCGGGGTGGGAGCCGGTGCGCTCCGGCGGCACGGCGTGCGTCGGGGTTGCGCGCGCAGTTCCCCGCGCCCCTGACAGGGGCGCTCGCCCCACCGTCGGACGGGAACCCGGACGGGGGTCGGGCGCCGGGGCGGGGAGGGGGCCGGTGTACTCCGGCGGCACGGCGTGCGTGGTGGTTGCGCGCGCAGTTCCCCGCGCCCCTGACAGGGGCGCTCGCCCCACCGTCGGACGGGACCCCGGACGGGAGTCGGGCGCCGGGGCGGGGAGGGGGCCGGTGCGCTCCGGCGGCACGGCGTGCGTCGGGGGTGCGCGCGCAGTTCCCCGCGCCCCTGACAGGGGTCCCGGGGTTACAGCAGGGTTTTCAGGTGTTCCGCCAAGAGGTCCCAGCGCCACTTCTGTTCGACCCACTCCCGGCCGCGCTCGCCCATCCGGCGGCGCAGGTCCGCGTCGCCGAGGAGGGTGATGAGGCGGTCGGCGGTGGGTCCCGGGGCGCCGCCGGGGACGACCCAGCCGGTCTCGCCGTCCAGGACCGCGTCGGGGGCGCCGCCGGAGTCGCCGGCGACGACGGGGAGGCCGGTCGCGGAGGCCTCCAGGTAGACGATGCCGAGCCCTTCCACGTCCAGGCCCCGCCGCCGGGTGCGGCAGGGCATCGCGAACACGTCCCCGGCGCCGTAGTGGGCGGGCAGCTCGGACCAGGGGACGGAGCCGGTGAAGCGGACCGAGGCGGCGACCCCGGTGTCGTGGGCCAGGCGGCGCAGGTCCTTCTCGTAGGGGCCGCCGCCGACGATCAGCAGCACGGTGTCCGGCTCGGCGGCCAGGACCGCGGGCAGGGCGCGGATCAGGGTGTCCTGGCCCTTGCGCGGCACCAGCCGGGACACGCAGACCACCACCGGCCGGTCCGTCAGGCCGAGCCGGGCGCGGACCTCGTCGCCGCCCGAGCCGGGGTGGAAGGTCTTCTCGTCCACGCCGGGCGGCAGTTGCACCATCCGGGCCGCCGCGTCGGGCGTCAGGGCCCCGGCGATGCGCTCGCGGGTGTACGCGCCGAGGTAGGTGAGCGTGTCGGTGGACTCCCCGATGCGGCGCAGCAGTTGCCGGGCCGCGGGGAGCTGCGCCCAGCCCGCCTCGTGGCCGTGGGTGGTGGCCACGATCCGCTCGGCGCCGGCCCGGCGCAGGGCCGGCGCCATCAGCCCGAGGGGGGCCGCCGCCCCGAACCAGACCGAACGGCACTCGTGTGCGCGCAGCAGGCCGACGGCGCGCCGGGTGACCGCCGGGGTCGGCAGCAGCATCGTGGTGCGGTCGCGCACGACGGTGAAGGGCTGCTCGGCGTCGAAGGCGGCGGTCGCCTCGACGCCTTCCCGGGACCGCTTCCAGGTGGAGGCGTAGACGACCAGCCGGCCGGGGTCCAGGCGCAGCGCCATGTTGTGCAGGAACGCCTGGATGCCGCCCGGGCGGGGCGGGAAGTCGTTGGTCACGATCAGGGTCTTGTGCATCGCCGCAGACCCTACCGAACCGCGGTCGGGGCCGGTCGCGGCAGGCGGACGGCGGGCGTCCCCGGAGCACGCCCGGGGCCCGGCCGCTGTGGCACCGGGGGCGGGCTCCGGGACATCATGGCCCCCTCGGCACCCCCACACCGAGCCTCCCACCGAGACCCCCCACACCGACGGACAGGATCGACGTGAAGACGACGGGCGCGGCACGGCCCCTCTTTGGACTGCTGACCGTCTGGGCCGTGACCAGGACGTTTCTTCTGCTGTGCGTGCTGAAGGTCGTCGTCTTCCCCGGTCCCGACGTCACCAGCGACGTGTCGGTGATCTACCACGACTGGTTCGCGGTGCTGCGTACCGGAACGTTTCCGCTGAACGACGTCACCTGGCAGTACCCGCCCGCGGCGGCCCTGGCGATCCTCTCCCCCGCGCTGCTGCCGTTCCTGGAGTACGCGACCGCGTTCTTCGTCCTGGTGTGCGTGGCCGACCTGGTCACCCTGGGCCTGCTGTGCCGGGCCGCCACGCGCCCCGGGCGGTCGTGGGCCGGCGCCTGGGTGTGGGTGGCCGGCGTCCCGCTGCTCGGGCCGACGGTGTACGCGCGGTACGACGTGATGGTCACCGCGGTGGCGGTGGCGGCGCTGCTGGCCGGGGTCGGCCGGCCCCGGCTGATGGGGGCGCTGGTGGCGTTCGGGGCGCTGCTGAAGGGCTGGCCGGCGCTGCTGCTGCTCGGGGTGCGGCGGCGCTCCGCCTGGGTGGCGGCGGCGCTGACCGGCGCGGGCCTGGCGGCGCTGTTCGCGGCGGTGATGCCGGGGGCGTTCGCCTTCCTGACGTTCCAGCGGGACCGGGGCACGGAGGTCGAGTCGCTGGGCGCGCTGGTCCTGCACGTGGCCCGGCACTTCGGCTGGGACGGTCAGGTGCTGCTCAACTACGGCTCGGTGGAGTTCGTCGGCCCGTACGTGGGCTGGGTGAGCACGGGCGCGCTGCTGCTGAGCGCGGCGGGGTTCGGCTGGCTGGTGCTGTGGCGGCTGCGGGCGACCCGGTTCGCGCCGCACACCGTGGCCGACGCGGCCTTCACGGCGGTGCTGGTGTTCACCACCACGAGCCGGGTGATCAGCCCGCAGTACATGGTGTGGCTGGTCGGCCTCGGGGCGGTGTGCCTGTGCTTCCGGGCGGGCGGCCGGATGCGGCTGCCGGTGGGGCTGGTGCTGGCCGCGTGCCTGGTGACGGTGCTGGAGTTCCCGGTGTGGTTCGCGCACGTGGTGGCCAGTGACCGGCTGGGCATCGGGCTGCTGCTGGTGCGCAACGGCCTCCTGGTCGCCGCGACGCTGCTGGCGGCCCGGGCCCTGTGGTCGTCGACCGCGTCCCGCCGTCCGGCTCCGCCGTCGCCCTCGTCCTCGCCCTCGCCATCGCCCTCGTCGCCGTCGCCGTCGCCGTCGCCGTCCCAGGATCGGACGAGCCGTACGGACGGGACCCAGGTGTCGTCCTGACCGACCGGACGGGACCGGGTGTCGGCCTCACCGTCCCGACAAAGCCCTCGGCGTCCTCCCGGCCGTTCGACCGTCCGGCCGGAACCCCGGGCGCCGTCCGGACCGTCCAGCCGACCGCACCCGGTCTCAGCCGAAGGTGCGCCGCACGTCCTCGCGCCACTGGGCGGTGAAGTCCGCGAGGGTGGTGCCCAGGACCTCGTGCAGGGCCTGTTCGACCGCGCCCTCGCGCCGGTCGTGGGCGCCCACCGCCCGGTAGAAGGCGCGCAGGCGGTCCTCGCCCCAGCGGTCGGCGACGAGGCGGCAGGCCATCCAGCCGCTCTCGTAGGCCCGCGCCAGGCTCCCGGAGTCGCCGGAGAAGCCGAAGTCGTCGTCGGTGGGCAGGGCGGCCGGGACGTCGCCGCGGGCCACCGCGCGGGCCAGTTCGGGCGCGGCCCGGGCCGGGGCGCGGTCGCCGCCGCGGTAGCCGACCCAGTCGGCGAAGCCCTCCGACAGCCACAGCGGGGTGGCGGCCGCGGTGTGGGCGCGGGTGGCGACGTGGGTCGCCTCGTGGGTGAACACCACCTGGCGTCCGGAGTCGCCGAGCACCCCGAACGCCTCGGGGTTGACGATGATCCGGTCCGCCGGGGACCGCTCGCGCGCGCCGGTCTCGCCGGTGGTGACGGCGGCGATGCCCCGGTAGGACGAGGCGGGCGAGTTCAGCAGCCCGGCCATGCCCTCCAGGGAGGTGGGCACCAGGACGACGAGGCGCCGGGGCCACTCCCGGCCCCACGCGTCGGACACCGCGGGCACCGCCCGGTCGGCCAGCCGGGCGTAGTCGCGCAACCGCTCCCGCGACTGCCCGACGCCGAGCACCAGGCTGCCCGCGCCGCGGACGGCCCGGACCCGCCCCTGGTCCCACAGCTGCTCCCCCGACGCCTCGCCCGGCCGTTCGGCGGCGACGCTCCACCGGCCGCCGTCGTCACGGGTGAGGCGCAGGGTGCGGGCGGTGGTGACGGGCGAGCGGTCGTGGCCCTCGATGCGGTAGCGGAGGTCGGCGTCGGCCGTGGCGGTGTCGCCGGTGCGGTGCACGGCGGTCACCCGGTAGGACCAGTCGGCCAGCGGCACGGCGCGCAGGTTGTCGTACCCGGCGCGGGCGCCGGTGGCGGCGTGGGCGGCGGCGTCGGCGTCCAGCAGGGCCCGCGCGCGCCGGTCCAGCAGGGACTGCACCTCGGCCCGGGTGCCGTCGGTGGGCCCGCCGCACGCGACCAGCGAGACCAGCAGCAGGCACAGCGCCACCACGGACGCCCCCGGTCCCCGCACACGGCCTGCCACGTCTTCGAGGGTACGGGCGCGGGGGCCGCTCCGGTCAGACCCGGGTGACCGAGGAGACGGGCATCATCCCGACCGGGTCGTAGCGCACGGGGGCGCCGGGGTAGGGCGCGTGGATCACCTGGCCGTTGCCCACGTACATGCCGACGTGGCTGGCGTCGGAGCGGTAGACGACCAGGTCGCCGGGGCGGGCCTGGGAGAGCGGGACCTGGCGTCCGGCGTACCGTTGGGCCTGCGAGGTGCGCGGGAGGGCGATGCCGGCCTGCGCGTAGGACCACTGCATGAGGCCCGAACAGTCGAAGCCGTTGGGGCCGTTGGCGCCCCAGACGTACGGCTTGCCGAGGGCGGAGCGGGCGGCGGCGAGGGCGGCGCCGGCGCGGCCGGAGACCGGTTCGGCGTCGCCGGGGACGGGCAGGCCGGCGCGGCCGGAGCGGGTGGCCCGGTCGTGGGCGGCACGGGCGTCGTCCGGCAGGGAGTTCAGCAGCCGCCGCGCCTCGGCGAGTTTGCGCTCGACGGTCTTCTTGTGGCGCGACACGGCCTTGCGGCTGCGTTCCAGGTCGCCCAGCTTGCGGGCGGTCTCGGCACGGTCCTGGGCCAGGGTGCGCAGGGCCTCCTGGAGGGTGCGCAGTTCGCCGGCCCGGCGGGTGCCGATGCGGTCGAGGACGGAGGCCTTGTCGAGGTAGTCCTCGGGGTCCTCGGAGAGCAGCAGTTCCAGCGACGGGTCGAGGCCGCCGGAGCGGTACTGGGCGCCGGCCATCGAACCGAGGGCGTCGCGCAGGGTGTTGACGCGTTCCTGCTGCCGGGCGAGGCCGTCCTGGGCGGTGCGGACCTGCCGGCGCAGGGTGTCGGTGCGTTCGTCGGCCTCGTTGTACGCCTCGGTGGCCTTCTCGGCCTCCTCGTAGAGCCGGTCCACCTCGGCCCGGGCGTCGTCGTGCGGTGCGGCGGCGGCCGGTACGGCGCCCAGGACGGTGGCGGCCGCGGAGAGCAGCCCGACGGCGACGGTGGTGCTCCGGTCGGACCCGGAGGACGGTGCAAGGCGGCGGTGGGACCCCACGGGAAGCCGCGCTCCTTCCGCTGGCGGACGGGGAAACGCGGCAGACAGTAACCCCGCGGCGGTGGGCGGACCAACGACCCCGGCGGGCACGCACGGTGACGCCCCGCCTCTGACGCAGGTCACAGGCGGGGCGTGGGCCGCTCGGCGACGTGGTGATTCCCCCGAACGGGGGTACGTCGTGCCGGTGTCCGGCCGGGTGCGGCGGCCGGACGGCGGTGGTGCGGAGGGGTCCGGGTCAGACGCGGACGCCGAACATGAACGGGCCGCCGATGGTGTTCATCGACTCGTAGCGCACGACGGTGCCGGTGCGGGGGGCGTGGATGATCTGGCCGTTGCCCGCGTAGAGGCCCACGTGGTGCAGGTCGTTGAAGAAGAAGACCAGGTCGCCGACCTTGAGGTCGCCGACCGAGTAGATCCGGGTGCCGGCCCCGGTCTGCGCCTCGGAGGTGCGCGGGATGCCGACGCCGGCCTGGGCGTAGGCCCAGGAGGTCAGGCCCGAGCAGTCGAAGGAGGAGGGGCCGGTGGCGCCGTAGACGTAGGGGGTGCCCAGCTTGCTCTGGGCTGCGGCGAAGGCGGCGGCGGCGCGGCCGGAGCCGGCCGGGACCTTGGCGGAGAGCGCCTCGCGCTGGCTGGTGCGGGTGGCGCGGTCCTCCTCCTGGGCGAGCTGGGCCTTCTGCTCGGCGGTGAGGCTGTTGAGCAGCTTCTGCGCGGAGGCCAGCTTGCCCTGGACCTCCTTCTTCTTGTTGCCCAGTTCGGTGCGCGTGGAGGCGAGGTCCTTGAGCTTCTCGCCCGCCTCGGACCGCTGCTGGGCGAGTTCGCGCTGCTTCTTCTGGATCTTCTTCAGCGCGTCGACCTGCTGGGTGCTGAGCTGGTCGAGGGTGGACGCCTTGTCGAGGTAGTCGTCCGGGTCGGCGGAGAGGAACAGCTGCACCGAGGGGTCGATGCCGCCGCTGCGGTACTGGGCGCTGGCCATCGAACCGAGGCCGTCGCGCAGCTCGTTGAGCTCCTGCTGGCCGCGGGCGACGTTGTCCTGGATGGTGGAGATCTCCTTCTGGAGCTTCTCCTGCTTCTCCTTGGCGCCGTTGTACTTCTCGGTGGCCTGCTCCGCCTGCTCGTAGAGCTTGTCGACCTTGGCCTTCACCTCGTCCTTGCTCGGCTTCTCGCTGGGCGCGGCGTTGGCCGCCTGCGAGCTGAGGACGACGGCTGCGGCGGCAGCGGTGGTGAGCACGGTCACTCGTGCGCGGTTCGGCTGCTTGGGACGACGGTGGGACGCCACGGAGGCGAGCTCCTTCTTCCTCCAGCCGCCTACCGACACGCCGGTGGGCGGGGGCCTCCGCCGTCGCCACCCCATGTGAACGATCACCCGAGCGGAGGTTCGAGGCCCGACCCTAGTGATTCTCTTGTGATCAGTTCAAATCCCTGGACCCGAAATCTCCGTCACAGCGCGTTTCTTTGCCATGAACTCACGTGCAGTGATATGGAGCTGACGCTACGTTGCGTGAGGATCCCTGCCAATTCGGGCAATCGGCGGGTACGTTGCGGTTGGGCCTTACGGTTCCGATGGGGCGTAGGGGCGGTTAACGGCCGGCGGGTCCCCCGGCCGTTCCCGGCGCGTGCCGGCCGCGCGTACCGGCCGGGGGGCTACGCCTTGGTGAAGCGCTTCAGGAGCACCGCGGAGGCCACCGGGCGGGCGCCGGCGCGGGCCACCCCGTCGGCGACCTCGCGGTCGGTGGAGACGACGATGACCGGCCGGCCCGGCGGCTCGGCGCGCACCAGCTGGCGGATCAGCTCGTCGGCGGTGACGCCCGGCTTGGAGAACAGCACCCGCACCCCGCGCGGCGGGGCCAGCAGCACCGGCGCGGCCAGTTCGGCGCCGTCGAAGACGCAGGTCACCTCGGCGCCGGTCTGCGCGGCGACCTGGGCGAGCTGGCCCAGCAGCCGCAACCGCTGCTTCTCCAGCGGCATCTGGGGATAGCCGGTCTTGGTGACGTTGTAGCCGTCGACCACGAGATGCGCCTGCGGCAGCGCCAGCAGCTGGTCGAGGATCGCGGGGTCGTCCTCGGACAGCGCGCGGGCCGCGATGTCCTTGGGGGTCATCCGGCCGGGCTCCACGGCGTCCACGGTCTCGGCGGGCCGCACGGACACCGGGGGCAGGGCCAGTTCGCGCCGGAGCCCCTGGGCGGCGTCCAGGACGGTGTCCAGCAGCAGCCGCACCCGCATGTCCTCGACGCTGCGCCCCTCGCGGGCCGCGCGGCGGGCGGCCTCCAGGGCGGCCTCCGTCTCCCCGAGACGCCCTTTGATCCGCCGGGTCTCGCTCTCGGCGGCCGACACCTGCGCGTGGCTCTCCGCGCGGACCGCCTCCAGCTCGCCCTGCGCTTTGCGCAGCGCCGCCTGACCGCGTTTGACGTCGCTGAGCGCGGACCGCAGTTTGCGGTGCAGCGACTCGGCCTCCTTGCGCGCCGCGTCCAGCTCGCCGCGCAGCCGCTCGGTCTCGGCGCGGGTGTGCTCGCGGGCCCGGGCGAGTTCGGCGCGCAGCCGCTCCAGTTCCGCCCGGTTCTCCTCGTCGGCGCGTTCGGCGTCGGCGCGCTGGGCCTCCTCGCCGGCCGCGGCGACCAGCTTCACCCAGCCGGGCGGGCGCAGCACGTAGGCCGCCGCTGCCACGTCCAGGGGGTCGGCGGCCGGGGGCGGGGAGCCGGAGTCCAGGGCGCCGGTCAGTTCCGGCTGCGCCTGCCTGAGCTTCTCCCCGATGCGCTGCCGGAACAGCGGGTCGGTCTCCAGGGCGGAGGCCATCGCGTTCCCGGCGAACTTGACGCGGCGGGTCGGCGTGAACCGCGCGTACTGGCGCAGCTGGGCGGGCAGCTCGGCGACGGTCAGGCCGCCGAAGCCGTCCGAGACGATCTGGACGACCCGGCGGCGCACACCGTCGGGCAGCGGACGGTCGAGCACCTCAGCGGCGCCGTCCTGCGGCCCCCCGCCCGTGGTCTCCACCATCCGTCACATCCCATCGCCTTGCCGCCCCGCGTACGGGGTCTCCGTCAGCGGGGCCGTCCCCCGCCGACGACGTCGCGCGAGCGGGAGGGACCCCTTTCGCTCAGGAACCGGCATCCGGCCTGTCCACGAGTTCCACCTGGTCCACGGCGTTGCACCAGCGGCACCGCACCGACTCGATGGTCTCACTGAGCACCTCGCGCTCCTCGACCCTCGGCTCCCCGGCCAGGTCGAGGTGGACGTACTCGACGACCTTCGAGGAGCGGGTCACGTCGAAGCGCGTGAGGTTGCCGCAGAGGGTGCAGCGCCACCGCGTGGCGGCGGTCGGCAGGGGAACCGTCATCGTGGCTGTTCGCCTTCCTTCCGGTCTCGGGGCACGCCGGGCGCCCCGGTGGGTCAGGGTCGTAACCCTACGGCCTGGCGGGTCCCCGCCGCCCGCCCGTCCACGGCGGCGAGGCGGTCCGCCCGGGTGCGTCCCGTTACGTCATGCTCTGTGTCCATGGTTCCCCACTGGAGAGCACTCCTCGCGCGGGCGGTCCGGCGGCCGTCGGCGCCGGTGACCCACACGCTGGTCGTCGTGTGCTGCGTGGTCTTCCTGATCGGCCCGGCCTCGGGCCTGAACCCGGTCCACGGGACGGGCGAGGAACTGCTCGCCGCGCAGCGGGCGTACTTCCGGCGCTGGGGGGTGATCCCCGCAGACCTGTTCGACGGGTCCCTCCGCGCGGTCCTGACCCCGGCCACCGCCCTCTTCGTGCACGGCAGCTGGGTGCACCTGCTGGGCAACATGCTGTTCCTGCACGTCTTCGGCACGCTGACCGAGGCACGGATGGGCCGCCTCCGCTTCACCCTGTTCTCCGTCTGCTGCGGCTACCTCGCCCTGCTCGGTTACGCCGTCGCCCACCCGGACTCGGAGCAGTCCCTGGTGGGGGCCTCGGGGGCGATCTCGGCGGTGCTCGGCGCGTTCCTGTTCCTCTTCCCCCGCGCCCGGGTGACCAGTCTGCTGCCGTTCCTGCTCTTCCTGCCGGTCCGCCTCCCCGCCTGGGTGGTGCTGCCGTTCTGGGCGGCCCTGCAGTGGCTGGGGGCGGGGCAGGCCTCCGACGGGCCGGGGGTCGCCTACCTCGCACACCTGGTGGGCTTCGGGCTGGGCCTCGGCTGCGCGTGGGTCTGCTCGGGCCGGACGACTACAGTGAAGGCGCCCCCAGCTCCGGCCCCCGAGGGAGAGAACCAGCCGTGATCACCGCGATCGTCCTCATCAAGACCAGCGTGGACCGGATCCCCGAGATCGCGGAGCGGATCGCCGCGCTGGACAGCGTCAGCGAGGTCTTCTCGGTCACCGGGACCTACGACCTGATCGCCATGGTCCGGGTCCGGGAGCACGAGGACCTGGCCGAGGTCATCCCCGGCCGGATCAGCAAGATCCCGGGCGTGGAGGGCACGGACACGCACGTGGCCTTCCGTACGTACTCCCAGCACGACCTGGAGGCGGCGTTCGCCATCGGGCTGGACAACTGAGGGCCCGCCCGGACCGCAGGACGGGACGGCCCGGTCCGCCGGACCGGCGCTCCGGGGGACCGTGCCACCGGTCCGGGGAACCGTGCCGGCTCAGGCCACTGGCGCGTCCGGGACGCAGCGGCCGTCCACCGTGCGGTAGGTCCAGCGGGCGCCGTCCCGGACGAGTTCCCGCACGGCGCGGACGAACCGCTCCACGTGCTCGTCCGGGGTGCCCGCGCCGAAGCTGACCCGGACGGCGTGCGCGGACCGCTCCCCGGGCGCCGGCGCGCCGCACCCGCCCGGCTGCGGCGTGTCGCCGAGCAGCCGCGCGAGCAGCGGGTGGGCGCAGAACAGGCCGTCCCGGACGCCGATACCGTACTCGGCGGACAGCGCGGCGGCGAAGCGGGAGCTGTCGAAGCCGTCGACGACGAAGGAGAGCACCCCGACCCGGGGGGCGTCGTCCCCGAACAGGGACAGGAACCGCACCTCGGGCACGTCGGCGAGTCCCTCGCGCACCGCGCGGATCAGCCGCTGCTCGCGGGCGACGAGGGTGTCGAACCCGGCCGCGGTGAGCGCCCGGCAGGCCGAGGCGACGGCGTGCGCGCCGATGACGTTGGGCGACCCGGCCTCGTGGCGGGCGGCGTCGGTGTGCCACCGGACGTCCACTCCCCCGTCCCCGCGCCGGACGACCCGGCGGCTCGCACCGCCGCCCGCGAGGTACGGCTCGGCCTCCCGCAGCCAGTCCGCCCGCCCGGCGAGCACCCCCGTGCCGAAGGGGGCGTACAGCTTGTGGCCCGAGAAGGCGACCCAGTCGACGTCCAGGTCCCGCACGCTCAGCGGGTGGTGCGGGGCGAGCTGGGCGGCGTCCAGGACGATCCGGGCGCCGTGCGCGTGGGCGGCGGCGGCCAGTTCGCGCACCGGCCACAGCTCGCCGGTGACGTTGGAGGCGCCGGTGACGCAGACCAGCACGGGCCCGTACGGCGCGCGGGCGGCGAGGGCGCGCTCCAGGGTCTCGACGGCCTGCCCGGGGCTGCCCGGCGCGTCCAGGACGGTGACGTCGGAGCGCCGCCAGGGCAGCAGGGCGGCGTGGTGCTCGGTCTCGAAGACGAAGACCCGGCAGCCCTCGGGCAGCGCGCCGGCGAGCAGGTTGAGGGAGTCGGTGGTGGACCGGGTGAAGACCACCTGGTCGGCACGGCGGCAGTCGAGGAACGCGGCGACGGTCCGGCGGGCGTCCTCGAACAGCTCCGTGGAGAGCCGGGAGAGGTACCCGGCGCCGCGGTGGACGCTGCCGTAGTACGGCGCGTAGGCGGCGACGTCGTCCCAGACCTGCTGGAGGGCGGGCGCGCTGGCGGCGCAGTCGAGCGCCGCGTAGGTCACCTCGCCGCCGGTGACCAGCGGGACGGTGACGTCCCGGCCGAGGACGGGCAGCGGGCCGCGGTCCCCCGGGGCGACGGGGCCGACGGGGCCGACGGGGCCGACGGGGGCCGGGGCGCTGGCAGCGAACGCGGTGGCGACGGCGGTGACGGACATGCTGAACTCCCTTGGGTGGCACGCCGGTTCACCGGGCGAGCAGCGGTGGCTCCAGCCCGGCGGGACGGCGGAAGGAACGGCGGACAGCCGAAAGAGGGGCGAAGAAGCGGACGGCGGAGGGAACGCGGAGGCGGGGCGCTTCGGCCCTACGACATTCGCCGGCTCACGGGAGACTCCTCGACGACCAGGACCCCTGGTGTCGCGAGGGGTCCGCGCTTGCCGTGGACCCTGCTGTCCACGGCCTGGTCCTCACCCGGGGCACCCCGCCACGGACGGAGGGTTGCCGGACAGCCGGCCGGGGCCTGATGGCTGTCACTCATGACCTGCACAGGAACGTACGGCACGAAAACGGGGTCCCGCAACCCGGTTCCGGATCGCGGGACCCCGCACGTGCGGTGGTTCAGGCGTTGCTGACGGCCACCCACCGGTCCAGGACGCGCCGGGCCGACCCCGAGTCGATCGACTCGGCCGCCTTCTCCATCCCGGCGCGGATCTGCTCCGTGAGGGTGCCCGTGCCGGGCTCCAGCGCCACCAGCGCCGCCGCCGAGTTCAGCAGCACGGCGTCGCGCACCGGGCCGCGTTCGCCGTCCAGCAGCCGCCGGGCGACCTCCGCGTTGTAGGAGGCGTCGGCGCCGCGCAGGGCCGCGACGTCGACCAGGCCGAGGCCCACCTCGCGCGGGTCGAACACCTCCTCGGTGACCGTGCCGTCCCGGACCACCCAGACCCGGGAGGTGCCGGTCGTGGTCAGCTCGTCCAGGCCGTCGTCGCCGCGGAACACCAGCGAGGAGTGGCCGCGTCCGGCGAACACCCCGGCCATGATGGGCGCCATCCGCGCGTCGGCGACCCCGACCGCCTGCGCGGTCACCCGGGCCGGGTTGGCGAGCGGGCCGAGGAAGTTGAACACCGTGCGGATGCCCAGCTGGCCGCGCGCCGCCGCCACATGACGCAGCGCCGGGTGGAACTTCACCGCGAAGCAGAAGGTGATCCCGGCCTCCTCGGCGACCTCGGCGATCCGGCGCGGGGTCAGCTCCAGGTTGACGCCGAGCTTCTCCAGCACGTCGGAGGCGCCGGACGCGGAGGAGGCGGCCCGGTTGCCGTGCTTGACGACCTTCGCGCCGGTGCCGGCGACGACGATGGAGGACATCGTGGAGATGTTCACCGTCTTGGCGCCGTCCCCGCCGGTGCCGACGATGTCGACGGTGGCGCCCGGTACCTCGATCACGTTGGCGTGGTCGTACAGGGCGCGGACGCAGCCGGCGATCTCCTCGACGGTCTCGCCCTTGGCGCGCAGGGACACCGCGAAGCCGGCGATCTGGGCGTCGGTGGCCTCCCCGCGCATGATCAGGTCCATCGCCCAGGCGGTGTCGTCGGCCGACAGGTCACGGCCCTCCAGCAGGCCGTTCAGCAGGGCGGGCCAGGAGCGGCCCGCCGCGGTGTCGCCTCCAGCGGGGGTCACAGCGCTCATCAGCCGCTCCTGTTGTCGTCACACGCGTCTTGCCTCCCACCCTATCCAGCCCCGGGCACGGCGAAGGCCCCCGTCCGCGTTCCGGACGGGGGCCTTCGCCGTGGTGTGGCGACGCTTCGCTCAGCGGTGCGAGGGATCAGTGGTGGCCGTGGCCGCTGGTGATCTCCTTGTACTCCTCGGCGGTCGGCTTCGGAATCTGCGACTCCTCGCCGTAGTACGCCTTGCTGAGCTTGGCCCGCAGCTTCTCGGTGGCCTTGACCTTGCGCTCGACGCCGTTCTCGTCGACCGTCGGGCCGATCTCCGCCGGCTTGTACTGCTCGTGCGCGGTGAGGGTGTGGAGCTGCTCCTGGCTGAGCGGCTCGTGCACCTCGATGAACTCACCGTGCGGCAGGCGCTTGATGATGCCGGCCTCGCGGCCGTGCAGCACCTTGTCCTTGTCGCGGCGCTGGAGGCCGAGGCAGATCCGCTTGGTGATGATGAACGCCACCACCGGGCCGAGGAAGAACCCGATGCGCACGAACCAGGTGACCGCGTTGATCGACAGGTGGAAGTGGGTGGCGATGATGTCGTTTCCACCGCCCACCAGCATGATCAGGTACGCGGTGATCCAGGCGACGCCGAACGCGGTCCGGGTCGGGGCGTTGCGCGGGCGGTCCAGGATGTGGTGCTCGCGCTTGTCCCCGGTGATCCAGGACTCGATGAACGGGTAGAGCGCCAGGATCCCGAGGAACAGACCGAACAGCGCCAGGGGGATGAACACGCCCAGGACCAGGGTGTGGCCCCAGAAGTTGATCTCCCAGCCCGGCATGGCGCGGACCAGGCCCTCGGCGAAGCCCATGTACCAGTCCGGCTGGGCACCCGTCGAGACGAGGTCCGGCCGGTACGGGCCCAGGTTCCAGATCGGGTTGATGGTGACCAGGCCGGCGATCAGCGAGATGAAGCCGAAGACCAGGAAGAAGAAGCCTCCCGCCTTGGCCATGTACACCGGCAGCAGCGGCATGCCGACGACGTTCTTGTTGGTCCGGCCGGGACCCGCGAACTGCGTGTGCTTGTGGTAGAAGACCAGGATCAGGTGGGCGACCACCAGACCCAGCATGATGCCCGGCAGCAGCAGGATGTGGATCGAGTAGAACCGGGCGACGAAGTCCGTCCCCGGGAACTCCCCGCCGAACAGGAACATCGAGATGTACGTGCCGACGATCGGCACGGACAGGATCGCGCCCTGCGTGAAGCGGACACCCGTACCGGACAGCAGGTCGTCCGGGAGCGAGTAGCCGGTGAAGCCGGTGAACATGCCCAGCACGAACAGCAGGAAGCCGAACAGCCAGTTGATCTCACGCGGCTTGCGGAACGCGCCGGTGAAGAAGACGCGCATCATGTGCACGAACATGCCGGCCAGGAAGATGACCGCGGCCCAGTGGTGGATCTGCCGGATGAGCAGGCCACCGCGCACGTCGAAGCTGATGTCCAGGGTCGAGGCGTAGGCCTGCGACATCAGCTGGCCCTGCATCGGGACGTAGCTGCCGTGGTACTCCACCTCGGCCATCGACGGGTGGAAGAACAGCGTCAGGTACACACCCGTGAGGATGATGATGATGAAGCTGTAGAGGCAGATCTCACCGAGCATGAAGGACCAGTGGTCCGGGAAGATCTTCCGCATGTTGGCCTTGGCCAGGGAGTAGATCCCCAGCCGGCCGTCGGCCCAGTCGGCGACGCGCTCGCCGGCCGGTGCCTTCCCGCGAGAGCGGGAGTCGGTGGTCGTCGTGGTGCTCATCCGCGCTCCCAGAATGAAGGGCCGACGGGCTCGTCGAAGTCGCTCTGCGCTTCGAGGTAACCCTCGTCGTTCACGCCGATGCGCAGCTGCGGCAGCGCGTGACCGGCGGGACCGAAGATCACCTTGGCGCCGTCGGAGAGATCGAAGGTGGACTGGTGGCAGGGGCACAGCGCGTGGTGCGTCTGCTGCTCGTACAGGGAGATCGGGCAACCGACGTGGGTGCAGATCTTCGAGTACGCGAGGATGCCCTCGTGCGACCACTCCAGGGCGCGCTTGTCCTTGATGTTCTCCGGCTGGATCCGGACGAGCATCAGCGCGGCCTTGGCGATCTCGTTCTGGAACCCGTGCTCGTGCGGGTCCAGGCCCTCGGGCTGGGCGAAGGTGAGCGAGCCGACGATGATGTCCGAGGGACGCAGCGGCTCGTTGGTGTTCTGGTTGATGAGCAGCTTGCCCTTCGACCAGGCGGTGTGGCGCAGCTTGTCCTCGGGCAGCGGGCCGAGGTCGCGCAGCAGCACGACACCGGACAGCGGCACCAGGGTCAGCGCGCCGAACATCGTGTTGCGGATGAGCTTGCGGCGGCCGATGGCCGACTCCTTGGCGCCCTGCCGGAAGTCGTCCATGACCTTGGCCTTGACGTCCGGCGCGGCCTGGATCGGGTGCCGTTCGTCGGTGAGCTCCACGTCCGACATCAGGGTGCGGGCCCAGTGCACGGCGCCGGCGCCGATGGCGAACAGCGCGATGCCGAGCGTCACGCCGAGCGCGAAGTTCAGCGCGCTGATGTGGCCCAGCGTCCAGATGTAGACGGTCTTGTCGACCGGGATCGCCACGAAGGCGGCGATGAAGCCGATGGTCGCCAGCATCGACACCGTGAACATCAGGGCGACCGTGCGCTCGGACCGCTTGGCGGCCCGCTCGTCGATGTCCTGGATCCGGTGCTCGTGGGGCGGCAGCCCCGGGTCGGCGAACGGGTCCTTGGGATCCGTGACGCCGACGGTGCCGTGAGCGGTGTCCTGCGCGGTGGGCAGGTTCTCTTCGGGAATGTCTTGGCTACTCATGACTTCTTGGCCTTTGCGGTCCGAGCGGCGACCCACACAGCGACGGCGATCAGCCCGCCGAGGCCGAAGACCCAGCCGAAGAGGCCTTCGGCGACCGGGCCCAGCGAGCCCAGCGCGAGGCCGCCCGGGCTCTCGGAGTCGTCGCTGTTGACCTCCTGGAGGTACGCGATGATGTCCTTCTTGTTCTGCACCGTCAGCACGCTGTCGGGGAACGAAGGCATGTTCTGCGGGCCGGTGAGCATGGCCTGGTACACGTGCTTCGGGTCGACGTCCTCGAGGTCCGGAGCGTACTTGCCGTGCGTCAGGGCGCCACCCTTACCGGTGAAGTTGTGGCACTGCGCGCAGTTGGTGCGGAACAGTTCACCGCCCTTGGCGATGTCGGCGCCCTGAGGGCCGTACTCCTCCTCCGTCGGGACGGCGGGACCGGCGCCCAGCGAGGCCACGTAGGCGGCCAGTTGGTCGATCTCGGCCTGGCTGTACACGGCCGGCTTCCGCGGCGCCTGGGCGCTCTGCGAGGTGGCGGCCGGCATGCGGCCGGTGGCCACCTGGAAGTCCACGGCGGCGGCGCCCACGCCCACCAGGCTCGGCCCGTCGGAGGTCCCCTGACCGCCGGTGCCGTGGCAGCTGGCGCAGCCGACCGCGTAGAGCTTCTTTCCCTCCTCGATGGTGAGGGACTGGGCGGTTTCTTCGGCCTGCGCCTTGTCCGCGGGCGCGAACACGGCGTACAGCCCCCCGGTGCATGCCAGCGCGAGGAGGAGAACCACGAGCGCCGCCAACGGGTGGCGTCGTCGTGCGGAGAGCTTTTTCACGGATTACCCCGGTGTCAGGATCTTCTGCGTCGATGCTTCTGGTTGGTGCGCGTCAGGAGCGCGCGCGGTGATGAGCCCGGCTACTTGATCATGTAGATCGTCGCGAACAGACCGATCCAGACGACATCGACGAAGTGCCAGTAGTAGGACACGACGATGGCGGCTGTGGCCTGATCGTGGGTGAACCTCCGAGCGGCATAGGTCCGGCCCAGGACCAGCAGGAAGGCGATGAGTCCGCCCGTCACGTGCAGGCCGTGGAAGCCGGTGGTCAGGTAGAACACCGAGCCGTACGGGTCGGAGCTGAGGGACAGGCCCTCGTGCTTGACCAGCTCGGTGTACTCGACGATCTGACCGCCGATGAAGACCGATCCCATGATGAAGGTGACGATGAACCACATCCGGAGCTTCTTCACGTCACCGCGCTCGGCCGCGAACACGCCGAGCTGGCAGGTGAGCGAGGAGAGCACCAGGATCGTGGTGTTCGTCGCCGCGAACGGGAAGTTCAGCGTGTCGGCCTTCTCCGACCAGAAGTCTGGTCCGGTCACCGATCGCAGGGTGAAGTACATCGCGAAGAGGGCCGCGAAGAACATCAGCTCGGAACTCAGCCAGATGATGGTTCCGACGCTGGTGAGGTTCGGTCGGTTGACCGACGGGTGCGCGTGCCCGGTATCTACTGTCGTTGCTGTCGCCACGCCGACATTATGTCGGTCGCTTATCCCGCCCTCACCCCGGGGGGTGCCGTTCGGAGTGTCCGCCCCTCCTGGACTGCCCGGATGGCCCATCGAAGCCATGTCCGAACCGGTGTTGACGAGCGTGCGGAAGGGGTAGCATCCGCGCCATCGGGGACCCGACGTCCCCGACGAGGCTGCCCTCTCTCGGAGTGTGGAGGAACCATGCAGGCGACCGCCACCGTGCTGGTCTACAGCGACAACGCCAACACGCGGGAGCAGGTGCGCCTCGCCACCGGCCGACGGCCCGCTCCGGACGTGCCCGTCGTGGAGTTCGTCGAGTGCGCGACCCAGGCGGCCGTCATCAGGGAACTGGAGCGCGGCGGCATCGACGTCTGCGTGTTCGACGGTGAGGCCACGCCCATCGGCGGCATGGGGCTGGCCAAGCAGATCAAGGACGAGATCTTCAACAGCCCGCCGGTGCTGCTGCTCATCGGACGGCCCCAGGACGCCTGGCTGGCCACCTGGAGCCGTGCGGAGGCCGCTGTGACGCTGCCGGTGGAGCCGGTGGAGTTCGCCTCGGCCCTGGCGTCCCTGCTGCGTCAGAAGCGGCTGCAGAGCGCCTGAGCCCTTCCGGCCGGGCCGGGCGGGCCTCCGCGAGCCCGGCGCGAGGGTCACAGGCGGCCCCGGGAACGCCGCGCGTGCCTCGCCCGGGCTCACCGTCCGCGGCCCGGGCTCACACCGACTGGGGGCGCAGCCGGGCCTGTTCCTGCGGGCCGGCGGACTCCGGGTCGCCGGTGACCAGGGCGCTGCCCTGGCGCCACTGGGCCCAGGTGAGGTTCCAGTCCCCGAAGCCGTTGCCGAAGGGCTCCATGGTGTCGCCGTCGGAGTTGACGACCTCGACCAGGTCGCCCTCCCGCACGGTGTCGAAGAACCACTGCGCGTTGCCGGTGCTCATGCCCACGCAGCCGTGGCTGACGTTGGCGTAGCCCTGGGAGCCGACGGACCAGGGGGCGGCGTGCACGTACTCGCCGCTCCAGGTGACGCGGGTGGCGAAGCTGACGTTGAGGTCGTAGGACTCCGAGGAGCCCTCGGCGATGCCGACGGTGCTGCTGCGCATCCGGACGAAGCGTTCCTTGGCGAGGACGACCTTGACGCCGTTGCGGGTCTCGAAGCCGGGCTTGCCGGTGGTGACGGGGATCGACTTGACCTCCTCGCCGTTCTTGTAGACCGTCAGCCGGTGTGCGGCGGCGTCGGTCACGGCTATGACGCGGTCGCCGGTGCTGAAGGTCAGCGGCTCGGCCCTGCCCCCGCGCAGGCGGTCGTTGACCTTGATGCCCTCCAGGGTGCTGCGGACCCGGACGGTCGCGTCGGCGGGCCAGTAGTCCTTGGGGCGGTAGTGCAGCTTCTTGTCGTCCACCCAGTGCCAGGCGCCGCTGACGGCGGGGGTGGACTCGACCTTGAGGGCGCGTTCGACCACGGCCCGCTGGGCGGGGTCCCGGACGGGCGCGTCGAGTTCCGCGGTGACGGGCTGGCCGACGCCGTAGGTGCCGGGCTTCGGCCCGAAGGCGACCCCGAGGCGCTTGGTCGTGGAGGGCTTGCCGGTGGTGAACGTGAGGACCTTGCGGCCGGGGGCCCCGTCCTCGTCCTCGGTGCTCACCCGCACCGTGTAGGCGGAGTCGGCGGCCAGCGGCGAGGTGCTGTGCCAGCGGCTGCCGTCGGCGGCGAGTTCGCCCGCCAGGTAGCGGCCGGAGGCGTCGACGGCGGTGACGTCGGTGATGCGCCCGCCGGAGTCCTCGGCGACGATCTCCAGCGGCTTGTCGGGGTCGGCCGGCCGGTCGTCGCCGGTGGGGCCGTTGAAGGAGATCTGGTCCGCCGCGTCGTAGGGCTCGCCGGACAGCGGGTTGCCGTCGTCAGAGCAGCCGGTGACGCCCGCACCGAGTGCGATCACCAGCAGCGTGCAGCCGACGACGGTGCGGATGCGCGGGTCGTTTCTCATGACCTCACGCTAGGGAGCGGCGTCAATCGTGGCGCGCTGGGCGCCTCGAACGAGTGACGCGGATTGCGGCAGACGCGGGGGCCCGGACGCTCCTGACGGAGTGTCCGGGCCCCTGGGTGCCTCGGGCGTGGTACGGGACCTACTGGGTGCGGTTCTCCCCGCGGTAGTACTCGAAGGTCCAGCCCCAGATGCCCGCCGCGATCAGCGGGATGGAGAAGTACATCAGCCACCAGCCCACGGCGATCGCCGTGAAGCCGAGGGCACAGCCGAGCGCCAGGAACAGCGGCTGCCAGCTGTGCGGGCTGAAGAACCCGACCTCGCCGGCGTCGTCCGCGACGTCCGCTTCCTTGTTGTCCTGGGCGCCGACGTCGACCCGCTTGGCCGTGAAGCCGAGGTAGAAGCCGATCATGACGGCCAGGCCGAAGGCCAGGAAGAGGGCTGTGGTGCCGACCGCTTCCTTGGACCACACACCGTAGACGACCGCCACGATGAGCAGGAAGACGCTCAGCCACATGAACATCTTGCCCTGGATCTTCACTTGCCGGCCTCCTTGCCGCCGGAGAGGGCCTTCTCTCCATGACCGACGTTCTCGAGCTCGTCGAGGGCGGCGATCTCCGGGTGGTGGAGGTCGAAGGCCGGGGATTCACTGCGGATGCGCGGCAGCGTGAGGAAGTTGTGCCGGGGCGGCGGGCAGGAGGTGGCCCACTCCAGGGAGCGGCCGTAGCCCCACGGGTCGTCGACACCGACCATCTTGCCGTACTTGGCCGTCTTCCAGACGTTGTAGAAGAACGGCAGCAGCGACATGCCGAGCAGGAACGAGGCGATCGTGGAGACCGTGTTCAGGGCGGTGAAGCCGTCGGCCGCCAGGTAGTCCGAGTACCGGCGCGGCATGCCCTCGGCACCCAGCCAGTGCTGGACCAGGAAGGTGCCGTGGAAGCCGATGAACAGCGTCCAGAAGGTGATCTTGCCGAGCCGCTCGTCGAGCATCTTGCCGGTGAACTTCGGCCACCAGAAGTGGAAGCCGGCGAACATCGCGAAGACGACGGTGCCGAACACCACGTAGTGGAAGTGCGCCACCACGAAGTAGGAGTCGGTCACGTGGAAGTCCAGCGGCGGCGACGCCAGGATGACACCGGTCAGACCACCGAAGAGGAAGGTGACCAGGAAGCCCAGCGACCACAGCATCGGCGTCTCGAAGCTCAGCGAGCCCCGCCACATGGTGCCGACCCAGTTGAAGAACTTCACACCGGTCGGGACCGCGATGAGGAAGGTCATGAAGGAGAAGAACGGGAGCAGCACGCCGCCCGTGGCGTACATGTGGTGCGCCCACACCGTCACCGACAGACCGGCGATCGCGATGGTCGCGCCGACCAGACCCATGTAGCCGAAGATCGGCTTGCGGGCGAAGACCGGGACGATCTCACTGACGATGCCGAAGAACGGCAGCGCGATGATGTACACCTCGGGGTGACCGAAGAACCAGAACAGGTGCTGCCACAGCAGCGCCCCGCCGTTGGTCGGGTCGAAGATGTGCGCCCCGAACTTGCGGTCCACCTCCAGCGCGAGCAGTGCCGCCGCCAGCACCGGGAAGGCGAGCAGGACCAGGACACCGGTCAGCAGCACGTTCCAGGTGAAGATCGGCAGCCGGAACATGGTGAGTCCCGGTGCGCGCATACAGATGATCGTGGTGATGAAGTTGACCGAACCGAGGATGGTGCCGAAGCCCTGGAAGGCCAGGCCCATGATCCACAGGTCGGAGCCCATGCCGGGCGAGCGGATCGCGTCGGAGAGCGGGGCGTAGCCGGTCCAGCCGAAGCTGGCGGCGCCGTCCGGCGTGAGGAAGCCGGCCAGCGCGATCAGCGAGCCGAACAGGTAGAGCCAGTAGGCGAACATGTTCAGCCGCGGGAACGCCACGTCGGGCGCGCCGATCTGCAGCGGCATGATCCAGTTCGCGAAGCCGACGAACAGCGGGGTGGCGAACATCAGCAGCATGAGCGTGCCATGCATGGTGAACGCCTGGTTGAACTGCTCGTTCGACAGGATCTGCAGGCCCGGACGGGCCAGCTCGGCGCGCATGACCAGGGCCATGATGCCGCCGATGACGAAGAAGATGAACGACGTCGTCAGGTACATCGTGCCGATGGTCTTGTGGTCGGTGGTCGTCAGCCACTTCACCACGATGCTGCCCGGCCGCTTGGCGCGGACCGGCAGTTCGCTCTCGTAGGAGCCCTCGGCCGCCGTGACGCCCTGAGGTTCGTTGATGATGCTCACAGGACGCTCACCTCCCGGTTCTTCTCGGGACCCGACTGCTCGATGCCCGCGGGCACATAACCGGTCTGCCCCTTCTTGACGAGGTCGTTGAGGTGCTGTTCGTAGCGCTCGGGCGAGACGACCTTCACGTTGAACAGCATCCGGGCGTGGTCCACACCGCACAGCTCGGCGCACTTGCCGAGGAAGGTGCCCTCACGGCTGGGGGTCACCTCGAAGGCGTTGGTGTGGCCCGGGATGACGTCCTGCTTCATCAGGAACGGCACCACCCAGAAGGAGTGGATGACATCGCGCGACGTCAGGATGAAGCGCACCCGCTTGCCCTCGGGCAGCCACATGGTGGGGCCCGGGTTGTTGGTCTGCGGGTTCCTCGTCGAGGGGGTACCGCAGTCGTGGACACCGCCGGCCTCGGCCGGGAAGGCGTCCCTGTAGCGGTCCGGGATCGCGTCCAGTTCCTTGGCGGTCTTGGCGTCGCCGGTGGAACCGTCCACGTTCTCGACGTAGTTGAAGCACCAGCTCCACTGGAAGCCGACCACGTTGACCGTGACGTCGGGCTTGCTTTCGAGCTTCATCAGCTCGGATTCGTCACGGGCCGTGAAATAGAACAGCACCGAGACGATGAGGAGGGGGACCACCGTGTACAGCGCCTCGAGGGGCATGTTGTACCGGGTCTGCGGAGGGACCTCCACCTTGGTGCGGCTGCGCCTGTGGAAGAAAGCACTCCACAGGATCAGACCCCACACCAGAACGCCCACGGCGAGCGCGGCCGCCCACGAGCCCTGCCACAGGGAGAGGATCCGGGGAGCCTCTTCCGTGGTCGGGGTGGGCATACCAAGGCGGGGGAAGTCCTCCCAGGTGCAACCGGTGGCGGTCGCCAGGACCAGGCCCGCGGTCGATGCCTGCAGCAGCTTCCGCCGCATCGGGCGCCGCGGCTTGGGGGTACCGCCCACGCCCTTCAGGCGGTGGGGGAGGTCGGAGCCGTTGGGACTCACGTAGCGCCTTCCCGAGAGTCTCGCCCGCGCTGTACGGCTGCGGCCTGGCCTTCTCGCTGGTCGGTCGCCGCCCTGCGTCGGGCAGGGGTTTGGATGTTTATGCGGACCAAACCCTAGCCGACGCCCTTCGGGGGGTCGCGGGGAGGGTGGCATACGCGCCGGGGGTCACCCTGAACGGGTGGGACGAGCCGCCTGCCAGGGCCCGTTCGGAAGGCCGGCCGGAGCCCGGCCGGGTCCCGCCGGGGAGGCCGGACGGGGCCCCGCCGGGTCGATCCTACGACTCCCCCGCGCTGCCGGGAGAGCCCCGCACGCTCTACCGTTGCCGTGTGGGTTACTTCGACGCCGCTTCCGCCGCTCCCCTCCATCCCGTGGCCCGTCAGGCGCTGTTGGCCTCCCTCGACGAGGGGTGGGCCGACCCCGCGCGGCTGTACCGGGAGGGGCGGCGGGCGCGGATGCTGCTCGACGCGGCCCGCGAGGCGGCGGCCGAGGCCGTGGGGTGCCGTCCCGACGAACTGACCTTCACCCCCTCCGGCACCGTGGCGGTGCACACCGGCATCGCGGGCGCGCTGGCCGGGCGGCGGCGGACCGGCCGTCACCTGATCGTGTCGGCGGTCGAACACTCTTCGGTGCTGCACGCGGCGGACGTTCACCGCGCCGGCGGCGGCGAGGTCACCGAGGTGGCGGTGGACCGGACGGGCGCCGTCGACCCCGCCGGCTACGCCGCAGCCCTGCGCCCGGACACCGCGCTGGCCTGTCTGCAGTCCGCCAACCACGAGGTGGGCACCGAGCAGCCGGTGGCCGAGGTGGCCGCGCACTGCCGGGCGGCCGGCGTCCCCCTGCTGGTGGATGCGGCGCAGTCGCTGGGCTGGGGCCCGGTGCCGGAGGGCTGGTCGCTGCTGGCGGCGAGCGCCCACAAGTGGGGCGGGCCGCCCGGGGTGGGCCTGCTCGCGGTGCGCAAGGGGGTGCGCTTCGCGCACCGGGGGCCCGCCGACGAGCGGGAGTCGGGGCGGGCCGCCGGCTTCGAGAACATCCCGGCGATCGTGGCGGCGGCGGCCTCGCTGCGGGCGGTGCGCGCGGAGGCGGCGCAGGAGGCCGCGCGGCTGCGGGAGCTGACGGACCGGATCCGGGAGCGGGTGCCGCGGCTGGTGGCGGACGTGGAGGTGGTGGGCGATCCGGTGCGGCGGCTGCCCGGGATCGTCACCTTCTCGTGTCTCTATGTCGACGGGGAGACGGTGCTGCACGAGCTGGACCGCGCCGGTTTCTCCGTCTCGTCCGGTTCGTCCTGCACCAGCAGCACCCTGACGCCGAGCCACGTGCTGAAGGCGATGGGGGTGCTCAGCGAGGGCAACGTCCGCGTGTCGCTGCCGCCGGGGACGCCGGAGGAGGACGTCGAGCGGTTCCTGGCCGAGCTGGCGCCGGTGGTGGCCCGGGTGCGGGAACAGCTGGGCGCCCCGGGCGCCGCCGGCTCCGCCCCGGTGGGCGGCGGAGACGACGCGCTGGTGGTGGACGCGCTCGGCCGGCGCTGCCCGATCCCGGTGATCGAGCTCGCCAAGGTGATCGGGGACGTGCCGGTGGGCGGCACGGTCCGGGTGCTGTCCGACGACGAGGCGGCCCGGCTCGACATCCCCGCGTGGTGCGAGATGCGCGGCCAGGAGTACGTCGGCGAGGAGCCGGCGGACCGGGGCTCGGCCCATCTGGTCCGCCGGCTGTCGTAGCGCCTTCCGGCAGGGGCGGCCGTCAGGAGAGGTGCTTCTGCACCTCGGCCGCGGCCTCCTCGCCGTAGGCCCGCGCGAAACGCTCCATGAAGTGGGCGCGGCGCAGCTGGTACTCCTGGGTGCCGACGGTCTCGATGACCAGGGTGGCCAGCATGCAGCCGACCTGGGCGGCTCGCTCCAGGGAGACGTCCCAGGCCAGTCCGGACAGGAAGCCCGCGCGGAAGGCGTCGCCGACACCGGTCGGGTCGGCCTTGCGCTCCTCCTGAGGGCAGCCGACCTCGACGGGCTGCTCACCGGCCCGTTCGATGCGGACGCCGCGCGCGCCGAGGGTGGTGACGCGGTGGCCGACCCGGTCGAGGATCTCGGCGTCGCTCCAGCCCGTCTTGCTCTCGATGAGCCCCTTCTCGTACTCGTTGGAGAAGAGGTAGGTCGCCCCGTCCAGCAGTATCCGGATCTCCTCCCCGCTCATCCGGGCGATCTGCTGGGAGAAGTCGGCGGCGAAGGGGATGTTCCGGGCGCGGCACTCCTCGGTGTGCCGGAGCATGCCCTCCGGGTCGTCGGCGCCGATGAGGACCAGGTCGAGCCCGCCCACCCGGTCGGCGACGGTCTTCAGCTCGATGAGGCGGGCCTCGCTCATGGCGCCGGTGTAGAAGGAGCCGATCTGGTTGTGGTCGGCGTCCGTGGTGCACACGAAGCGGGCGGTGTGCAGGGTCTCGGAGATGCGGACGGAGTCGGTGTCGACGCCGTGCCGGTCGAGCCAGGCCCGGTACTCGTCGAAGTCCGCGCCCGCTGCGCCGACGAGGATCGGCTCGGTGCCGAGCTGGCCCATGCCGAAGGCGATGTTCGCGCCCACACCTCCCCGGCGCACGTCCAGGTTGTCGACCAGGAAGGACAGCGAGACCGTGTGCAACTGGTCCGCGACGAGCTGGTCGGCGAAGCGTCCGGGGAACGTCATGAGGTGGTCGGTGGCGATGGAGCCGGTGACTGCGATGCGCACGGCGTGGACTCTCCAGGGGGAGGGGGCTTGACACTTCACGCTACCGGGTGGGAACCGCCCGTAGAAGCAGCCAAAACTACCCGATAGTAGATCTTTCTTCGTGACCTTCGACGTGCCTACGGTGCGAACATGACGAACCTCAAGGTCCACACGACCACGCAGGCCGATGTCGAGGGCGACCTGGCGTCGCTGCGCGGTGACTGCGCCCGGATGGCCCGGCGCTGGGCGGTGCCCGACCGGGGCGCCCCCCGTCCGGTGTCCCCGTCCCTGATCCACGGGGTGTCGGTGCCGACCTCGTCGGCCCGGCTGCTGGACGCCATGTCGGACTACGGCGACTGAGGCGCTCCCGGCCGCGACGGACGCCGTCCGGCCGACGTCCCGCCGGGCAGGCTCGGGCCTCGTCCGGCGGGCGTCCCGACGTGCCCGGCAGGGCCGGTGGAACCGTGCGCTCCCCCGCTGCGTCCCATCGCTGTCCCCCGTAAAGGGGATGCGGGATACGACCCCTCAGCAGTCCGGGCACGACCGGGCAGGGTCTTCCGGGACAGCTGTGCAGCCGAAGGAGCGATGCGGTGAACACCGAGCGACCCGACAACGACGACGCCGGCGCCGAGGCACGGGCCGCCGGCAACGCGCGCGCCACCGGGGGCGCTCCGGCGGGCGGCGTCGGCGACGACGGGAACGCCGCCGCCGGGGACCGGGAGCAGGGGGAGCTGACCGAGCGGGAAGCGCGGGAGGGGCAGGAGAGGCCGGCGGAGCCCGTGGGCCGCGGGAGCGGCGGGGACTCGGCCGAGGGGGCCGTGACCGGGGGCGAGGGCGGGGCGGCGAGCGTCGGCACCGGGGCCGGGCGGTCCGGTGACGGCCCGGCGGACGCCCGGGGCGACGGTGCGCGGGGTGGCGCTGCGCCTGACGACGGTGCGCGAGGTGGCGGTGCGCGGGCGGACGGTGCGCGGGCCGACGTGGTCGTGGAGCCTGCCACCGCCGGGTCCGCAGCCGCCGAGGACACCCCGGGCCCGGGCCCGGCGGGTGCCCCGGACGCGGAGAAGCGGGGCGGAAACGGTTCGGCCGGGGGCTCGCCGTCGCGTCCCGCCGCCTCGTCCGAGCCGTCCGAGCCGTCCGAGCCGTCCGAGCCGTCCGGCTCCACCGACTCCCCCGGCCCCACCGACTCTCCCGACTCACCCGGCGCCTCCGGTTCCTCCGACTCACCGGAGTCCTCGGAGCCGTCTCGTTCCCCCGAGGCCGGCGGCTCCGGCCGTTCCGGCGGTTCCGGCGGATCCGACGACGCCTCGCGGGCCGACGACTCGGACGGGGAGGGGAACCGGCCGGGGGCGGGGCGGCGGACGCCCGTGCTGATCGCCTCCGTGGCCGCCGCCGTGCTGCTGGTCGGGGGCGGCGGGGCGTACCTCGCGACGGGGCTGGCCGGCGGCTCCGGTTCCGGTGCCGACACGACCCCGGGGGCCAACGGCGACCCCACTCCCCCGCCGCTCGCCCTGGACGGCTACGCCGAGGGCGGGGTGCCCGGTATCGCGCCGGGCGAGCCCAACCCGTACGGGGCCCTGTACCGCGCCGACGGTCCGCTGCCGAAGGGGCCCGGGGCGGCCCCGGTGTACCGGACGCCGGGACTGGTCACCCAGGAGCAGGTCAGCGGCCTGGCGAAGGCACTCGGCGTCGAGGGCCGCCCGGTGGCCGAGGGCGGCAGCTGGCGGATCGGCGGCAAGGACGGCTCGGGGCCCGTGCTCCGGGTGGACCAGAAGGCGCCCGGCGCCTGGACGTTCAGCCGGAACGCCCTGACCACCGACAACTGCAAGGGGGCCACCTGCACGGTGCCCCCGGCCGACGGGTCGCCGGTCTCCGAGGAGGCCGCCGAGAAGGCCGCCCTGCCGCTGCTGAAGGCGCTGGACCAGGACACGGCCAAGCTGGACGCGAGCCGGGCCGTGGGCACCGACCGTACGGTGAACGCCGCTCCGGAGGTCGGCGGGCTGCCGACCCACGGCTGGGACACGGTGGTCACGGTCGGCTCCGACGGCACTGTGGGCGGGGCCCAGGGCCGGCTGCTGAAGCCGGTGAAGTCGGACACCTACCCCGTGGTGGGTGCCGAGCGGGCACTGAAGCTGATGAACGCGGCGTCGGGAGCCGACCGGCGCGGCGGCATCGGCGGCTGCGCCACTCCCGCGCCGCTGGACGAGGGCGGGGAGAGCCGCGAGGTGCCCTGCGCGGAGACCTCCGCGGTGCCGCCGAAGGACGGCGGGGGCGGCCAGGGCGGCAAGGAGACGCTGACCGTCGACCGGGCCGTGTTCGGGCTGGCCTCGCACTCCGTGGACGGGCAGCCGGCCCTGGTGCCGTCCTGGCTGTTCGAGGTGCGCACGCCGGGCGTGCGGGAGACCTCGACGGTGACGTACCCGGCGGTCGACCCGGAGTACCTGGCCTCCGCCACCCGTTCCGGTGAGGGGAGTTCCGCGCCCTCGCGGCCGGGCGACGAGCCGACCTCGGCTCCCGCCGAGCGTTCCGTGGACGTGGAGGGCTACACCGCCGAGGGCGACGAGCTGACCGTGACGTTCACGGGCGGGGTGTGCGCGGAGTACACCACGACGGCCCGCGAGAGCGGCGGCACGGTGACGGTGACCGTCACCGAGAGGACGCGGCCCGGCCAGGTCTGCATCCTGATCGCCAAGCAGTACCAGCAGACGGTGAAGCTGGACGCCCCGCTCGGCGACCGCGAGGTCGTGGACCGGGACGGCGAGGCCGTACCGCTGCACAAGGACGGCGCGCGGCTCCCGGCGCCGTCCGGCGGGAGCAGCTGACACGCGGCCCGGCGGCCGGGAAGAAGCGCGGCGGCCGGGAGGAAGCGCGAAGGCGGCGACCCCCGTGGAGGGGGCCGCCGCCTTCGTCGTACGCGTGGTGCGCGCCGTTCCGGGAGGTCCCGGTCCGGCCGTCCGGCCGCGGTGCGGGTCAGCTGAAGGAGTCGCCGCAGGCGCAGGAGCCGGTCGCGTTCGGGTTGTCGATGGTGAAGCCCTGCTTCTCGATGGTGTCCACGAAGTCGATGGTGGCGCCGCCGAGGTACGGGGCGCTCATGCGGTCGGTGACGACCTTCACGCCGTCGAAGTCCTTGACCACGTCACCGTCGAGGGAGCGCTCGTCGAAGAAGAGCTGGTACCGCAGGCCGGAGCAGCCGCCGGGCTGGACGGCGACGCGCAGGGCGAGGTCGTCACGGCCTTCCTGGTCGAGCAGGGCCTTGACCTTGCCCGCGGCGGCGTCGGTCAGAACGATGCCGTCGGTGACGGTGGTGGTCTCGTCCGATACGGACATCTACATCTCTCCCGGGTTGTACGGAGACTGCTTGCCGACGGTTGCAACCGGCGGGGCCGCGGATTCATTCCGGGCCGGGAGCTCGTTTTCCCGCTCCGTCTTCATGCTCGCACACGCCCCGGCGTGGGGAGAACGGCCCTTGCCGCCCGTTTCCGGGAATACCCGTGCCCCCGGCCGGGATTCACGTCACATGGACGCTATGGCCGTCGTCAAAGTGACGTGAAGCGGTTATGATAGATAGCGTCAATCCGACGAAAAGTCGCAACGGTGTCCCGCATGTCCCGCCGGATCCGGTCCTGTCGGGCCCGGCGAGCCGCAGAACAGAAAGGGTGCGTGTCGTGACCACCGCCCAGACCCAGGAGCTCGACGTACAGCCGACGCCCCTCGCCCTGCTGCTCCTCGGCCGTGAGGCCGACCCGAAGAGCGAGCGCGGTGTGGAGTGTCCCGGCGACCTGCCCTCGCCGTCCGACCCGGACCTGGTGGAACGCGCCCGCGCGGCCAAGGAGAAGCTGGGCGACAAGGTCTTCGTCCTCGGCCACCACTACCAGCGCGACGAGGTCATCCAGTTCGCCGACGTCACGGGCGACTCCTTCAAGCTGGCCCGGGACGCCGCCGCGCGCCCGCAGGCCGAGTACATCGTCTTCTGCGGTGTGCACTTCATGGCCGAGTCCGCCGACATCCTGACCGGCGACGACCAGAAGGTGGTCCTCCCGGACCTGGCGGCCGGCTGCTCCATGGCCGACATGGCCACCGCCGAGCAGGTCGCCGAGTGCTGGGACGTGCTGACCGAGGCCGGCATCGCCGAGCAGGTCGTGCCCGTCTCGTACATGAACTCGTCCGCCGACATCAAGGCGTTCACGGGCAAGCACGGCGGCACGATCTGCACCTCCTCCAACGCCCGCCGCGCCCTCGACTGGGCGTTCGAGCAGGGCGAGAAGGTGCTGTTCCTGCCCGACCAGCACCTGGGCCGCAACACCGCGGTGCGGGACATGGGGATGTCCCTGGAGGACTGCGTCGTCTACAACCCGCACAAGCCCAACGGCGGGCTGACCGCGGACGAGCTGCGGGCCGCGAAGATGATCCTGTGGCGCGGCCACTGCTCGGTGCACGGCCGGTTCAGCCTGGACTCGGTCAACGACGTGCGCGAGCGCATCCCGGACGTCAACGTGCTGGTCCACCCCGAGTGCCGGCACGAGGTCGTCGCCGCGGCCGACTACGTCGGGTCGACCGAGTACATCATCAGGACCCTGGAGGCGGCGCCGGCCGGTTCCAAGTGGGCCATCGGCACGGAGCTGAACCTGGTCCGCCGGCTGGCGAACCGGTTCGCGCCCGAGGGCAAGGAAGTCGTCTTCCTCGACCGCACGGTGTGCTTCTGCTCGACCATGAACCGCATCGACCTGCCGCACCTGGTGTGGGCCCTGGAGTCCCTCGCCGAGGGCAACCTGGTCAACCGCATCGAGGTCGACAAGGAGACGGAGTCCTTCGCCAAGCTCGCGCTGGAGCGCATGCTGGCGCTGCCGTGACGGCCCGGGCCCCCGTGCCCGGCCGCCCCTGACGAAGGCCCACCCGGAACCTCGATGCCGGGTGGGCCTTCTTCCGTGTGCGGCCGGCCGGACCCGGCCTGCCGTGCGGGCACGGTCTCCGCCCCTCAGCCGGGCGGACAGGGCTTCCCGTGTGCGACCGGACCGGCACGGCCTCGCGTGCGTACGGAGCGGCACGGCCTCCCCCGTGCGGCCGGACGGACACGGCCTCCCGTGTGCGACCGGAGCGGCCCCGCACCGGATCGCACCGGTGCGGGGCCGTTCGCGCGCGGATCAGACCTGCGCCGGGGCCGCCTCGCCCGAGGAGCCCGGGGAGCTGTCCGACGAGGAGCTGTCCGCGGAGGACTCCGCCGCCTCCGGGCCGGCCGCGCCCTTCTTCAGCGCCTTCCGCTGCGCGCGCCGCTCCTTGCGGAGCTCCAGCATCGCGTAGAGCGTCGGCACCAGGAGCAGGGTGAGCAGCGTCGACGTGATCAGACCGCCGATCACCACCACGGCCAGCGGCTGGGCGATGAAGCCGCCCTCGCCGGTGACGCCGAGCGCCATCGGCAGCAGGGCGAAGATCGTCGCCAGCGCCGTCATCAGGATCGGCCGCAGCCGGTGGCGGCCACCCTCCAGGACCGCCTCGATGACACCGTGGCCCCGGGCGCGGTACTGGTTGATCAGGTCGATCAGCACGATCGCGTTGGTCACCACGATGCCGATCAGCATCAGCATGCCGATCATCGCCGGGACGCCCATCGGGGTACCGGTGACGAGCAGCAGGCCCAGGGCGCCGGTCGCCGCGAACGGCACGGACACCAGCAGGATCAGCGGCTGGGCGAGCGACCGGAAGGTGCCCACCAGCAGCATGAAGACGATCGCGATCGCGGCGAGCATCGCCAGGCCCAGGTTGAGGAACGCCTCGTCCTGGTCCTCGGTGACGCCGCTGATCTCGGCGGAGGCACCCGCCGGCAGCGTGAGCGAGTTGATCTTCGCCTGGAGGGCCGACCCGACCGCGCCGGTGTTGTCGCCGGTCGGCGTCGCGGTGACGGTGGCCGACCGCTGGCCGTCGATCCGGGTCATGGAGACCGGGCCGTCCACCAGCTCGACGGTGGCGATGTCACCCAGCTCCACCGGGCCCAGCGGCAGCTTCTTCAGCTCGGCCAGGGAGCCGGCCGACTGCGCCGAGCGGATGACGACGTCGCGCTCGGCGTCGTCCAGGACCACCTTGGCGGCCGGGGTGCCGCGCACCGCCTGGGCGACGACGCCGCCGAGGCTCTGGTCGTCGAAGCCCGCCGCGGCGGCCTTCTCGTTCGCCCGGACCGAGATGCGGGGCACGCTCCGCGCCAGGTCGCTGCTGACGTCGGTGACGTCGTCCAGCGAGGCCACGGCCTCCTGGACCTGGTCGGTCGCCTTGCGCAGCACCTGGGCGTCGGCCGCCTTGACGACGACGCTGAGGTCCTGGCTGGAGAAGCCGTCCCCGGCGGCCACCGTCGTGGTGCCGAGGCCGTCGAGACCGGCGAGGCCCTTCTTCAGCTCGTCCCGGACGGCGTCGGAGGACGCGGAGTCCTCCAGCATCACCTGGTAGGTCGCCTGGTTGGTGTCCGTACCGCCGCCGAAGGCCGCCATGAAGCCGGACGAGCCGACCGTCACCTGGAAGTCCTTGACGCCCTCGGTGTCGCCGAGCAGCTTCTCGACCTTCTTCGCCTGGGCGTCGGTCGCCGCGAGGCTGGTGCCGGGGTCCAGTTCCTGCCGGACGGTGAGGACCTTCTGCTCGCCCTGGTCGAAGAAGTTGGTCTTGAGCAGCGGGGCCATGGCGAGCGTGCCGATGAGCACGACCACGGCGATGGCCAGGCTGGCCAGCCGACGCCGGGTGGCGAAGCGCAGCACGGCCAGGTAGCCCTGCTGCAGACGGCTCCGGGCCTCCTTCTCCTCGGCCAGCCGGCGGGCCTCCGCCGCGTCCTCGGGGGTGCCCTTCGGGGGCCGCAGGAACCAGTACGACAGCACCGGCACGACCGTCAGCGACACCAGCAGGGACGCCAGCAGCGCGGCCGTCACGGTGAGGCTGAAGGAGCCGAACAGCTCGCCCACCATGCCGCCGACCAGGCCGATCGGCAGGAAGACGGCGACGGTGGTGAGCGTCGCGGACGTCACCGCCCCGGCCACCTCGCGCACCGCCTTCATGATCGCCTCGTGGCGCTCCTCGCCGTAGCCGAGGTGCCGTTTGATGTTCTCCAGGACGACGATGGAGTCGTCCACGACGCGGCCGATGGCGATGGTCAGCGCGCCCAGCGTCAGCATGTTCAGCGACAGGTCGCGCGTCCACAGCACGATCAGGGCGAGCACCACGGACAGCGGGATGGACACCGCGGTCACCAGGGTCGACCGGATCGAGGCCAGGAAGACCAGGATGACCAGGACGGCGAAGACCAGGCCGAGGGCGCCCTCGGTGGTGAGGCCCTCGATGGCCTGGGAGACGGCCGGGCCCTGGTCGCTGACGACGGTGAGCGTGGCCCCGGAGCCGAGGTCCTCGCGCAGCCCGGGCAGCTTGTCCTGGACGGCCTCCGAGATGGCGACCGCGCTGCCGTCGTGGTCCATGGTGACCATCACGGCGAGGCTGGGCCGGCCGTTGGTGCGGGTCAGGGAGGTGGCGCGGGCCTCCTCCTGCTCCACGTCGGCGACGGCGGCGAGCCGGACCGGCTTGCCCTTGCCGGGCTCGGCGGTGATCCGGAGGTCCTCGATCTGCTCCAGCGAGGTGAAGCCGCCGCCGACCTGGACGGTGCGGTTGGCGCCGTCCTCGTCGAAGGATCCCGCCGGGACGGTCGCGCCGCCGGCCTGGAGGGCCTGGGACAGCGACTGCGGGGTGAGACCCGCCTCGGCCAGCTTCTTCGGGTCGGGGGTGACGGTGACCTGGAGGTCGCGCACACCGTCGACCATGACCTGGCCGACGCCGTCGATGTCCTTCAGGGCGGGCACCACGGTCCGGTCCAGCTGGTCGGCGAGGGCCTGCTGGTCCTTGTCGGAGGTGACGGCGAGGACCACGGCCGGGATGTCGTCCGTGGAACCGGCCACGACCTGCGGGTCGACCGAGTCCGGCAGCATGACCCGGGCGCGGTTGACGGCCTGCTGGACGTCGGCGACGAGCTGCTTGGTGTCGTTGCCGTAGTCGAAGGACGCCATGATGACGGCGTTGCCCTCGCCGGCGGTCGAGGTGACGCCGGAGATGCCGTCGACGGCCTCGAGGTTGTCCTCCAGGGGCTCGACGACCTGCTTCTCGACGACCTCCGGGGACGCGCCCTGGTAGGGCGCGAGGACGGACACCATCGGGAGTTCGATGGTGGGCAGCAGCTGCTGCTTGAGTTGGGGTATCGCGATCGCCCCGAAGACGAGCGCGACGATCGACATCAGTCCGATCAGCGCCCGTTGCGCGAGGCTGAATCTGGACAGCCAGGACATGGGTTACGGGTCTCTCTTCTGTGAGCGGCAGAAGTGCGTGGACGGGCGTGGCGGCGCCCGCTGTACACACTGGGCCATCGGTGACGGGCGATCCGTCGCCCCGTGGTCCATTTCCTTCTACAGCCCCTACTCCCACCGCAGTACACCGGGGTGAGGTCAGTCCGCCTTCGGACGTACCAGGCCGGTTTCGTAGGCGATGACGACCAGTTGGGCCCGGTCGCGGGCGCCCAGCTTGCTCATGGCCCGGTTGACGTGCGTCTTCACGGTGAGCGGGCTCACTTCGAGGCGTTCGGCGATCTCGTCGTTGGAGTGGCCCCGGGCCACCTGGACCAGCACCTCGCGCTCCCGGACGGTGAGCGACTCCAGCCGTTCGGCGCGGGCCGGGTCGCGGTCGGTGGCGTCGGCCGGGTCGCGCTGGGCGAGGAAGCGGGCGATCAGGCCCTTGGTGGCGGCCGGGGACAGCAGGGCCTCACCGCCGGCGGCGATGCGGATGGCGTTGAGCAGTTCCTCGGGTTCGGAGCCCTTGCCGAGGAAGCCGGAGGCGCCGGCGCGCAGCGACCGCACCACGTAGTCGTCGACCTCGAAGGTGGTCAGTATGACCACGCGGACCGCGGCGAGGTCGGGGTCCTCGCTGATCAGACGGGTGGCGGCGAGCCCGTCGGTGCCGGGCATCCGGATGTCCATGAGGACCACGTCGGCGCGCTGTTCGCGGGCCAGCCGGACCGCTTCCGCCCCGTCGGAGGCCTCTCCCACCACCTCCATGTCCGGCTCGGAGTCGACGAGGACGCGGAAGGCGCTGCGCAGCAGGGCCTGGTCGTCGGCGAGCAGGACGCGGATGGTCATGCGGTCTCCCCCGGGGATGCGCGGGTCACGGGCCGTCGGCGGCCGTCGCGGTGGGCGGGCTCGTGGTGTCGTCGGTGGTGGCGGCCGGGGTGTCGGTGGTGGCCGCCGGGCCGGTGCGGGTGGCGGTGGTGCCGTCGGCGGGCGCGGTGCGGGCCTGGAGGGGCAGGATCGTATGGACCCGGAAGCCACCGCCGTAGCGGGGGCCGGTGGTGAGGGTGCCGCGCAGGGCGGTGACCCGTTCCCGCATGCCCAGCAGACCGTGCCCGCCGCCGGGGGCGGGGGCGGGCTCCTCGTCGGTGCCGTCGTCGAGCACGGTGATCTCGATGTTCCGGCCGACGCGGACGATGCTGATCTCCGCCCGGGCCCCGCTGCCGGCGTGCTTCTGCACGTTGGTGAGGGCCTCCTGCACGATCCGGTAGGCGGCCGAGTCGACGGTGGCGGGCAGGGTGGTGTCCCCGATGTCGCGGGCCACCTCGACCCGGAGCCCCGCACTGCGGAAGGTCCCCGCCAGCTCGTCGAGGCGGTCCAGGCCGGGGGCGGGTTCGGTCGGTGCCTCGGGGTCGCCCGACTGCCGGAGCAGGCCGACGGTGGCGCGCAGTTCCTCCAGCGCGGAGCGGCTGGCCTCGCGGACGTGCGCGAGGGCCTCCTTGGCCTGGTCGGGCCGCCTGTCCATGACGTGCGAGGCGACCCCGGCCTGGACGTTGACCAGGGCGATGTGGTGGGCGACGACGTCGTGCAGGTCCCGGGCGATGCGCAGGCGCTCCTCGGCGACCCTGCGCCGGGCCTCCTCCTCGCGGGTGCGTTCGGCGCGCTCGGCACGCTCCCGGATGGCCCGCACGACCGCGCGGCGGCTGCGGACGGCGTCACCGGCGGAGGCGCCGATGCCCGTCCAGGCGAAGATCGCGAGGTTCTCCTGCGCGTACCAGGGCAGGGGCCCGGCGGCCATCGCGGTGCCGGTCAGGACCGTCATGGTGAGCAGCCCGAGACGCCAGGTGGTGGGCCGGTCGGTGGTGGAGGCGACGGTGTAGAGCGCGATCACCGCGCACATGGCGACGGGCGCGCGGGGGTCGCCGGTGAGCGAGTCGAGCACGGAGGCGGCGCCGGTGACGGCGAGGACGGTGCGCGGGGCACGGCGCCGGAAGGCCAGGGCGACGGCGCCGAGGGCCATCAGCGCCAGCCCGAGCGGGCCGGGGGTGCGCAGGTTCCAGGTGACGCCCTCCGGGCCGTGCGGGTCCACGAAGGAGCCGACCACCATGCAGACCAGGACGCCCGCGGCCAGCGCGGTGTCGAGGGCGAAGGGGTGGGCCCGCAGCCGGCACCGGGCGCGCGTCAAGGTGCTCACGGGCGTCTACGGTAGCCCGGCCGACACGCTACCCGGGCGGGCTCGGCCCACCGGGGCGGGGCGACGACGGGTGGGGCGACGGCCACGGCGGCCGGGGGCGGGCCCGGAGTCGGGACGGCGGCCGTCGGACGAGGCGGGGCCCGGCGCGCGGGGCGGGCCCGGCCTCCCGGCAGGACAAGCCGGGGAGTCCACAGGGCCGGGGAATCCCACAGGTGCGGGAGTTCGGAAGGTTCGTCCGGTGCGCGCGTGAGGCCCGTGGAACTGGTGGAACCCCCGGAGGGCCGCGGATGGCCCGCGAAGCCTGCGTAGGCCCGTGGAGCCCGCGGTGAACACCCGGTACTCACGGGCAGCACGGAGCCGCCCCCGGTCTTCGCGGGGGCGGCTCGATGCCGTCGCACTCCGTCGCAGCCTCGGAACGCCGTCGGAGCCGTCATGGACCGACCTGTCGGGGCCGGGGCGTCGGGAACCGACCGTCGGGGCCAGGCCGTGGGGGACCGACGGTCGCGGGGCCGGGCCGTCGATGAACAACCGTCGGGGACTGCGGGGGGGGCCGTCAGACGCCGGGGATCAGGCCGTCGTCGTTCAGCAGGTCCCTGACCTCCTCGATGGTCGCGTCCGGGGACGGCAGGATGAGGTCGGACGGCTCCAGGGAGTCGTCCGGCAGCGGCTCACCGAGTTCGTGGACCTTGGCGAGCAGCGCCCGGAGCGTGGTCCGGAAGCCCGGACCGTCGCCCTTGTCCATCTCGGCGAGCAGTTCCTCGTCCAGTGTGTCGAGCTCGGAGAGGTGGCTCTCGGCGAGAGCCACCTGCCCCTCCCCCATGATCCGTACGATCACGTCGCCCTCCTCAGGCGTGGATCCCGGCGGCCGGCGGTGCTACTGCTTGTCGAAGCGCGGGGTGTCCTGCGGCTGCTGCTGGGTCCGGGGGTCGGCCTGGCCGGTGCCGCCCTCGATGGCCTGCTGCCCCGCGCTCGGGCCGCCCGCCAGCTCGGCCTTCATCCGCTGCAGTTCCAGTTCCACATCCGTACCACCGGAGAGCCGGTCCAGCTCGGCCTGGAGGTCGTCCTTGTGCGTGCCGGACGGGTCGTCCAGGGCGCCGGAGGCGAGCAGCTCGTCGATGGCGCCGGCCCGTGCCTGCAGCTGCGCCGTCTTGTCCTCCGCCCGCTGGATGGCCAGCCCGACGTCGCCCATCTCCTCGGAGATGCCGGAGAAGGCCTCCCCGATGCGGGTCTGCGCCTGGGCGGCGGTGTAGGTGGCCTTGATGGTCTCCTTCTTGGTGCGGAAGGCGTCCACCTTGGCCTGCAGCCGCTGGGCCGCGAGGGTGAGCTTCTCCTCCTCGCCCTGGAGCGTCGCGTGCTGCGTCTCCAGGTCCGTCACCTGCTGCTGGAGCGCGGCACGGCGGGACAACGCCTCCCGGGCCAGGTCCTCGCGGCCCAGCGCGAGCGCCTTGCGGCCCTGGTCCTCCAGCTTGGAGGACTGCGACTGGAGCTGGTTCAGCTGGAGCTCCAGACGCTTGCGGCTCGTCGCCACGTCGGCGACACCGCGGCGGACCTTCTGGAGCAGCTCCAGCTGCTTCTGGTACGAGTAATCGAGGGTTTCGCGCGGGTCCTCGGCCCGGTCAAGGGCCTTGTTCGCCTTCGCGCGGAAGATCATCCCCATACGCTTCATGACACCGCTCATGGGCTTCGCGCGCCCCCTTCTGACGGACTCCAGCTCACAGGTCTGCGACAAGACCCACAGTACGGGCCCTGCATCCATTACCGCACTGTCCGGGGACGGATGGGCTCCTCCCCAAGGACGACTGTCCACCCTCCCGATCCCGCGCAAGGAGTAGGTGATCCCCGGGGACCGGGCCCGGTGACGCACCCGGAGACGGGGTACGCCGTCCCCACGACGTTCCCTCTGTCCCTCTACAGACGTCCGGTGTTGCCGGATCGTTCCCCACCGGACTGTGGTCCAACCCCGGGTACCCCGTACCCTTGGGTTTTGTGTTCCGAAGCCGTGCCAAGGAAGAGAAGGCCCCGGCCGCCGACAAGGCGACGGTGACCGACTCCAAGCAGCCCCGTCACCCGGAGGCCCCCAAGGGGCGTCCCACGCCGAAGCGGAGTGTGGCCCAGTCCCAGCGCCGCAGCGTGGCCAACACGTCGATGACGCGCAAGGAGGCCGCCAAGCGGCAGCGCGAGGAGCGCCGAGCCGCGCTGGAGCGGCAGCGCCAGGCGCTGGCCACCGGCGACGAGCGGTACCTGCCCGCCCGGGACAAGGGTCCGGTGCGGCGGTTCGCCCGTGACTTCGTCGACTCGCGGTTCAACATCGCCGAGTACTTCCTGCCGATGGCCGTGATCATCCTGGTGCTCAGCGTGATCCGGGTGCCGGCGATCCAGAACGCGGCGCTGCTTCTCTGGCTGGTCATCATCGTCATGATCGTGCTCGACTCGTTCGTCACCGGCTTCCGGCTGAAGAAGCGGCTCGCGGAGCGCTTCCCCGACGAACACCGCCGCGGCGCCGTGCCCTACGCGCTGATGCGGTCGCTGCAGATGCGGCGGCTGCGGCTGCCCAAGCCCCAGGTGAAGCGCGGGGAACGGCCCTGAGCGCGACGCCGTTCGCGGACGGCGCCGCGGACACCCGGCCGGCCCCGGCCGGGGCGTTGCGTGACGTCGTCCGGCAGGAGCTGGTCGCCCGCCAGCTGGAGGAGCAGATCGTCGCGCGTTTCCCGGTCGGCCGACGGCTGCGCGTGCTGGACGTCGGCATGGGCCGGGGCGCGCAGGCGCTGCGGCTCGCCCGGGCCGGTCACCAGGTGACCGGGCTGGAGCGGGAGCCGGGGCGGATCGCCGCGGCCCGTGAGGCGCTGGCCGGGGAGCCCGAGGGCATCCGGGAGCGGATGCGGATCGTCGAGGGCGACGGCCGGGACACCGGCGTGCACTTCCTGCCCGGGAGTTTCGACGTGGTGCTCTGCCACGGCGTGCTGATGTACGAGGCGGAGCCGGACCCGCTGGTCGCGGGGCTGGCCCGGATGCTCGCGCCCGGCGGCCTGCTGTCGCTGCTGGTGCGCAACGGCGACGCCCTGGCGATGCGCCCCGGCCTGTCGGGCGACTGGTCCGGCGCGCTGGCCGCCTTCCGCGCGACCGCCCGGCTGCCGCACTCGCGCACCGGCTCCGAGGAGGAGGCACCGCCCCGCCCCGGGGCGGAGGGCCGGGCCGACCGGCTGCAGAAGATGACGGCGACCCTCTCGGGCATCGGCGCCCCGTTGCAGACCTGGTACGGCGTGCGGGTCTTCACGGACACCGCCGCGGACGGCACCGGCCTGCCGGAGGACCTTGCGACCCTGCTCGCGGTGGAGGAGAAGGCGGGCCGCACGGACCCCTACCGCGGGGTGGCGGCGCTGCTGCACCTCTGCGGTGTGCGCGGCTGACGGCCACGGAGCGGGGACCGGCGGCCTCCCGGCACGGGTGACGCCCCGGAACCGGGCGGGCACGAGGGCGAGGACCCGTCGGCCCCGCCCCCCTGGCTCACGCGTCGTGGGCGTGCAGACTCATCGGCCCGTAGATCTCGGTGGCGTCCTCGAAGAGGCGCACCTGATCGGCGCCGCCCTCCAGCAGCTCCTTCCAGTTCTCCCCGATCCAGGACTCGGCGTCCCCCTGGGTGGTGAAGTCCTCCGGCTGCACCGCGGGCTCGACCTGCGTCCCGTCGGCCTTCTCGAACCGCCACGTCCATGCCGCCACGTACGCCTCCCAGAGGTGTGAACACACTGCGCAACGGGAGCCGGATCACGGTCCGGCTCCTGCCCGAAGCCTAGTCGGGCGGGCAGGGCCTGTGGGGAGGGGTGAAAATCGGGGCGTGGAACTCACTCTGCTCGGCACCGGTGCCCCCGCGGGCCTGCCCCGCCCCGACTGCCCCTGCGCGGCCTGCGCCCGCGCCCTCGGGCCGGACGCGCGGGCGGCCACCTCCCTGCTCCTGGACGGCGCGCTGCTGCTGGACCTGACGCCCGGCGCGGCGCTCGCGGCGGCCCGGGCGGGCCGCTCCCTCGGCGGCGTGCGCCAGGTGCTGCTGTCCCACCCGCACGACGGTCCGGCCGTGGAGGTGCCCGCGGGACTGCCGCAGCCCGGGCGGGTGCCGGACGGGCGCGAACTGGCGCTGATGACGGGCCACCGGGTGCGGGCGGTGGCGCTGGACGCGCCCGGCACCGGGTACGCGGTGACCGGCCCGGACGGCCGGCGGCTGCTGTACCTGCCGCCGGGCGGGGCGCCGGCCGGGCTGGAGGAGCCGGTGGAGCCGTACGGTCTGGTGCTGCTGGACGTGGTGGGGCGGCCCGACGCGCTGGCCCGGCTGCGGGCGGTGGGCGCGGTCGGCGCGGCCACCGACGTGGTCGCCGTCCACCTCGGCCACGACCTGCCGCCCGGCGCGGAGACCCGGCGGCGGCTGGCGGCGGCCGGGGCCCGGGCCGTGCCGGACGGCACCACCCTGGAGGTGGGCGCCTACGAGGAGGTGCCGGACGTCCCGCAGCGCACGCTGGTGCTGGGCGGGGCCCGGTCGGGCAAGTCGGTGGAGGCGGAACGGCGGCTGGAGACCTTCCCCGAGGTGCTGTACGTGGCGACCGGCGGGTCGCGCAACGGGGACACCGAGTGGGCGGCGCGGGTGTGCGTGCACCAGGAGCGGCGGCCGGGGTCGTGGCGGACCGTCGAGACGTGCGATCTGGTGCCGCTGCTCAAGGACGACGGGCCGCCGCTGCTGGTGGACTGCCTGTCGCTGTGGCTGACGGACGCGATGGACGCGGTCGGGGCGTGGGACGACGCGGAGTGGGCGGGCGGCGGCGAGAAGGCGTTGCGGGAGCGGGTGCGGGAGCTGACGGACGCGGTCCGTCAGACCCGGCGGACCGTGGTCGCCGTGTCCAACGAGGTCGGGTCGGGCATCGTGCCGGCCACCGCGTCCGGCCGCCGGTACCGGGACGAACTGGGGCGGCTGAACGCGGCGTTCGCCGAGGAGTGCGAGCAGGTGCTGCTGGTGGTGGCGGGCCAGGCGGTCGTGCTGCGGGGGTGACCCCCGCCGGCCGGGGCCGTGTCCCCCCGGGGGCGTCAGCCGGCCGTCCGGCCCGGTCTGCGGGCGATGATCCGGTGGCCGTTGGCGAACGGGGTGTGCCGCAGCAGCGGGGCCAGGGCGAGGTCGGCCGCCAGGGCCGCCGCCACCAGCGGCGTCCCGGCGCGCAGCACGGCCGTGCGCAGGTGCCGGTCGAACGCGGCGGGCGGGACGGCGCGCCAGGGAGTGTCCGGGGCGGGCAGGGAGTGGGCGAGGGCCAGGGCGGCGGCGCCCGCGAGGTCGTGCGGCACGTGGGCGGCGCGGCGTCCGGCGGTGACGATCACGCAGCCGCGTTCCTCCAGGACGGCACGGACGTTGCGCGGCGGCAGCAGGTGGAGGCGGCGGGGCTGGTCGTAGGGCAGCCACCAGCGGCCGAACAGGGTGGCGAACAGGCAGCGCGGGTCCAGGGTCTCGACGAGCAGGTGTCCGCCGGGGCGCACCGCGTCGAGGGCCGCGTGGAGCTCCGCGCGCGGGTCGGGGACGTGTTCCAGATGGTGGAGCACGCTGACCACGTCGTACCGGCCGGCCAGGCGGGCGCGCAGGCGCGGGTGGGTCAGCGGGCCGACGTGGGCCTCCTCCACCCGGCCGAGACCGCGGGCGCGTTCGACGCGCGCGGTGAGGTCGGTGCCGTCGAAGGCCGTGTAGGGGAAGAACTCCCGGGCGAGGGCGGGGAACCGGGCATGGCCGGTGCCGACGTCCAGCCAGCTCTCCGGTTCGCCGAAGGGCAGCAGGGCGCGCGCGGCGGCGCGGAGGCGGCGCGGGGCGGTGCTCAGCCTCAGGACCCACTCGGTGGCGGGGTCGCGGGGGGCCCCGGGCACGGCCCGCCGGTAGAAGGCCAGTCCCTCGGCGGTGAGCCGGGGGTTCTGGAAGGTGTGGCCGCAGTCCCGGCACGCGTCGACGGTGAACAGGCCCGGCCGGTGCCGTCGCAGGTCGCCGGTGCGCAGCCGGTTCCGCAGCCGTGCGGACCCGCACCAGGGGCAGTCCTCGCGACGCGGCTCGTGCACCCGTGTGCTCCCCGCGGGCGCGGGGACGGCCGGGGGCACGGCGGGGGCCGGCGGTGCGGGCCGCGCCGGGGGCACGGGCGGCGCGGGAGGCACCGGCGGCACGGGAGGCGCGGCGGACGCCGGGGGGAGCGTTGCCGGAGGGACGGTCGCCGGAGGGACCGTCGGCATCGGGGGGACGGGAGGTACCGGGGGCACCGGAGGCACGGGCGGCAGGACGGACATGGGCGGCTCCCGAGCGGTGGGCGTACGGCAAATCCACCGCAAAGCATTACGTACCGGGCAGCCCTCCGGGGTGCAACGACGCCGGGGCGGCGTGGTGGGCCGGCACCGGAGCGGAGCAGGCCCCCGAGACGGGACCGGAGGCGGGCCCGGGGGCGGCCGGGACGGGCGGCGGGGGCTCGGCCGGTGCGACGCGGGCCGGTACTGTTCGGCGAATGAGCTCGCTTAACCTCGACGACTTCACCGATCTGATCGAGCGCCCGGACAGCGGAGTGCGCCGTGACGCGGAGGCCCGCCGGGAGCGCCAGGCCGTGCCGCCCGGTTCCCTGGGGCGCCTCGACGAGCTGGGTGAATGGCTGGCGGCCGCTCAGTCCTCGGTGCCGGTGCGGCCGGTCGAGCGGCCGAAGGTCGTGCTCTTCGCCGGTGATCACGGCATCGCCGGGCTGGGGGTGTCGGCCCGTCCGGCGGGCAGCGCCGCGGAGCTGGTGCGGGAGGTGCTGGAGGGCGGCCGTCCGGTGGCCGTGCTGGCCCGGCGCCTCGGCGTGCCGGTGCGGGTGGTCGACATGGCCCTGGACTGCGACCCCGGGTCGCTGCCCGCCGACGTCGTGCGGCACCGGGTGCGGCGCGGCAGCGGTCGCGTGGACCGCGAGGACGCGCTGACCCTCGCGGAGGCCGAGGCGGCGTTCCGGGCCGGGATGACGGTGGCCGACGAGGAGGCCGACTCCGGTACGGACCTGGTGGTGCTGGGCGATGTGAGCGTCGGCGGGACCACTGTGGCGGGCGTGCTCGTGGCGGCCCTGTGCGGGGCCGACGCCTCCGTGGTGACCGGGCGGGGCGGGCTGGCCATCGACGACCTGGCGTGGATGCGCAAGTGCGCGGCGATCCGGGACGCCCTGCGGCGGGCCCGGCCGGTGCTCGGCGACCAGCTGCGGCTGCTGGCGACGGTCGGCGGCGCGGACTTCGCCGCGCTCACGGGGTTCCTGCTCCAGGCGGCCGTGCGGCGGATGCCGGTCCTGCTGGACGGCGTGGTGACGACGGCGTGCGCGCTGGTCGGCCAGCGGGTGGCGTTCCGGGCCCCGGACTGGTGGCTGGCCGCCCACGACAGCGGTGAGCCGGGCCAGGCCAAGGCGCTGGACCGGATGGCCCTGGAGCCGCTGCTCACCCACGGCGTCACGGTCGGCGAGGGCACGGGCGGCCTGCTGGCCCTCCCCCTGGTGCAGGCGGCGGCCGCCCTGGCCGCGGACCTTCCGGAGCGGTCGGAGCGCACGGCGAGCCCGGAGAGCCCGGAGAGCCCGGAAAGCGCTGAGTGGGCCGCCCCGGCCGGACCGGCGGACCCGGCTGAGGCCGAGGCGGGGTCGGAGGCGGACGCCGGGGCCGAGGCGGAGGCCGGGCCGACGACCCCCCGGGCGGCACACACCCCGGACGTCACCGCGTAGCCGCGCCGAACCCCCGTGAGCACGCACGTCGGCGCGCGTCCCCGGTACCGGGCGAGCCGGCGTCGGTGTCCGGCGTCATTGCCCCGCGTCGGCGCCCCACGTCGGCGCCCCGCCTCGACGCCCCAGGTCGGTGACCCGCCCCGGCGCCCTGCGTCGGTCCCCGGCCGGCTCAGCGGTGTTCGAGGGACCGCGGCGGGTCGGGGTCGGGTCTGCCGCCGATCCAGTCCTGCACGGCGCGCCGGGGGCCGGACCAGCGGCGGTCGTGGTGGTAGGCGCGCAGCACGGCCTTGGCGCGGGCCCGGTGGCGGCGCCGGTAGAAGCGCTTGGCCCACGGCGAACCCGGCCGAGCCAGCCGGATCGCGCCGACCAGCGCGATGAGGGGGACGACGACCCCGAGGACGGCGATCCTCGCCTTGCCCTTGCTGAGGGCGATCAGGGAGAAGAGGAAGTTCGCCGTGACGGTGGTGATGAGGTTCGCGCGGTTCTGCTGTTCGCTCGCGTCGAGGTCGTCGACGCCGAACGGGGAGAAGCCGCCCAGCAGCAGGCCGACCAGGGCGGCGGTGAGGACGACCACCTCCACGCTCTGCCGTCCCGCCTCGCTCCAGTACACGTCGTCGAGGTGCAGGATCAGCGCGAACTCGTCCAGCACCAGGCCGGCGCCGATGCCGAAGACCACCGCCGCCACGGCCGAGCCGAAGCCGTGCCGCCCGCCGGCCACCGCGGCGAAGCCGCCGACGACGGTGAGGATGACGCCGGGCACGACGTGGTGGATGTGCAGGTCACCGGCCTTGACGTTGCCGAAGGGGCCCTTGCCCGCCCGGATCATGCGGGTGATGACCCGGGTGATCACGAAGGTGAGGACGAAGGCGGTGAGTGCGAGGAGCAGCGGCAGCTTGCCCGGCTCGATGATGTTCCGCTCCCACCACTGTCCCATATGCGCACTTTATCCGGGCCCGCCCGGGCTGCCCTGCTGACCGCCGGGTAATCTGCGCCGGTGCCCGCGCCCTCCCTCGCTCCGCTGACCGACGGCCTCCGCTTCGCCTTCGGCACCCTCACCGTGTTCCCGGTCCGGGTGACCCGCTGGGATCGCGCCGCCGCCCGGGCGGGGATGCTGTGCGCCCCGCTGGCCGGGCTGGCGGTCGGTGCCGTGGCCGCCGCCGCCGGCCTGCTGCTGCTGTTCCTCCAAGCGGGATCCGCGCTCGCGGCCGTCGCCACGGTCGCCGTGCCGGCCGTACTGACCCGCGGGCTGCACCTGGACGGGCTGGCCGACACCGCGGACGGGCTGGGCAGCGGGAAACCGGCCGCGGACGCGCTGCGGATCATGAAGCAGTCGGACATCGGGCCGTTCGGGGTCATCACCCTGGTCCTGGTGCTGGCGGCCCAGACGGCCGCCCTGGCCCGCGCCTACGAGGACACGTGGGCGCGCGGGGCGCTGGCCGCGGTCGTCGCGGGGGTGGTGGCCCGGCTGGTGCTGACGCTGGCCGCCCGCCCGGCCGTGCCGTCCGCCCGTCCGGAGGGGCTGGGCGCGGCGGTGGCGGGGGTAGTGCCGGTGGCGGGCGCGGCCGGGGCCGCCGTGGCCGTGACGCTCGCGGCGGCGGCCGGCGGCACGCTGCTCGGGGCGGACGGCGTGGTCCGCGCGGTGCTGGCCGTCGCCCTGTCGGTCGCCGCCGCCGACCTGCTCCTGCGGCACTGCGTGCGCCGGTTCGGCGGTGTGACGGGAGACGTGTTCGGCGGGCTCGCGGAGACGGCGGCGACCACGGCGCTCGTCGTCGCCGCGCTGGGCTGACGCCCCGGCCCCGGCAACCCACCGACGGCGACGGGCGGCACCGGGAAGCGGCACCGCCCGTCAGGGGCCGGTCAGTCGCGGGCGGCACCGGGAAGCGGCACCGCCCGTCCGGGGCCGGTCAGTTGCGGGTGGCGAGCGCCACGGCCGCCGTGCCGACACCGCTCGCCGCGGCCACCAGCGCGGCGGCCACGCAGCGGGCCCGCAGCCGCCGGTAGCGCTCCTCGTACTCGACCCGGAGCCCGGCCACCCGGTCGCGGATCCGCAGCAGGTACGCGCGGGACGCCTCCACGCGCTCGGCGGCGTAGACGCGTTCCACGTCCTCGCGCTGAGCGGTCGTCAGCCAGGGCAGCTGTTCGGCGAAGGCGGCGGCCCGCCGACGGGCGTCCTCCAGTTCCGCGGCCCACAGGAGGTGGCCTTCGAGCCGGACCAGACCGCGGGCGCTCTCCTGACTGGGATCCACGGGCTTCCTCCACGCTCCGGTCGGTGGGTGTCAGCTCTGCTTGTCCCCGGGGGCCACCGTCTCGGAGGTGTCGGGCCGGTTGTCCGCCCAGTCGATCGCGGCGATCTGCGGGTGGTGCAGGTCGAAGGCCGGGGACTCGCTGCGCACCCGGGGCAGGGTGACGAAGTTGTGCCGGGGCGGCGGGCAGGAGGTGGCCCACTCCAGGGAGCGGCCGTAGCCCCACGGGTCGTCGACGCCGACCGGCTTGCCGTACTTGGCCGTCTTCCAGATGTTGTAGAAGAACGGCAGCAGCGACATGCCGAGCAGGAAGGCGGAGATCGTCGAGGCGGTGTTGAGCGCGGTGAAGCCGTCGGCGGCCAGGTAGTCGGCGTACCGGCGGGGCATGCCCTCGGCGCCCAGCCAGTGCTGGATCAGGAAGGTGCCGTGGAAGCCGATGAACAGCGTCCAGAAGGTGATCTTGCCGAGCCGCTCGTCGAGCATCTTGCCGGTGAACTTCGGCCACCAGAAGTGGAATCCGGAGAACATCGCGAAGACGACGGTGCCGAAGACGACGTAGTGGAAGTGGGCCACCACGAAGTAGGAGTCGGTGACGTGGAAGTCGAGCGGCGGCGACGCCAGGATGACGCCGGTCAGGCCGCCGAAGAGGAAGGTGAGCAGGAAGCCCAGCGACCACAGCATCGGGGTCTCGAAACTGAGGGAGCCCTTCCACATCGTGCCGACCCAGTTGAAGAACTTCACGCCCGTGGGGATGGCGATGAGGAAGGTCATGAACGAGAAGAACGGCAGCAGCACCCCGCCGGTGGCGAACATGTGGTGCGCCCACACCGTGACCGACAGGCCCGCGATGGCGATGGTGGCACCGATCAGTCCGAGGTAGCCGAAGATCGGCTTGCGCGCGAAGACCGGGATGACCTCACTGACGATGCCGAAGAAGGGCAGCGCGATGATGTACACCTCGGGGTGACCGAAGAACCAGAAGAGGTGCTGCCACAGCAGCGCCCCGCCGTTCGACGCGTCGAAGACGTGGGCGCCGAACTTGCGGTCCACCTCCAGGGTCAGCAGCGCGGCGGCCAGCACCGGGAAGGCGAGCAGGACCAGGACACCGGTCAGCAGCACGTTCCAGGTGAAGATCGGCATGCGGAACATCGTCATGCCGGGCGCCCGCATGCAGATGATCGTGGTGATGAAGTTGACCGAACCGAGAATGGTGCCGAAGCCCTGGAAGGCCAGGCCCATGATCCACAGGTCGGAGCCGAGCCCCGGCGAGCGCGTCGCGTCGGACAGCGGGGTGTAGCCGGTCCAGCCGAAGCTGGCGGCGCCGTCCGGCGTGAGGAAGCCGGCCAGCGCGATCAGCGAGCCGAACAGGAACAGCCAGTACGAGAACATGTTCAGCCGCGGGAACGCCACGTCGGGCGCGCCGATCTGCAGCGGCATGATCCAGTTCGCGAAGCCCACGAACAGCGGGGTGGCGAACATCAGCAGCATCAGCGTGCCGTGCATGGTGAACATCTGGTTGTACTGCTCGTTCGACACGATCTGCAGGCCCGGACGGGCGAGTTCGGCGCGGATGACCAGCGCCATGATGCCGCCGAGGACGAAGAACGAGAACGAGGTGCCGAGATACAGCGTGCCGATCGTCTTGTGGTCGGTCGTGGTCAGCCACGAGACCACGACCGCGCCGGGCCTTCTGCTGCGGACCGGCAGCTCGTCCTCGTAGGACTCCGTGGGCTCCTTGTCGAGGGAGCCCACCGTGCTCTCGTTCGCCACTGTTCCGCTCCTCGCTGAGGGCTCGGGATGCTTCCGGGAGGCAGCATGGCGCGACCGCGACCGACTCTGTCAGAACTCCGGGCGGAACGGCGCGTCGTGGCGCGCGTCCAGTTGACCGGCGTACGGCGTTCGAGTGACGAGGGCTGTCGAACGTGACGCACCGTCGTGGACGGTGGCCGATTTTCGCCCCTGCCCGGCCTCTCGGCCCACCGGCGCGTGCCGCACTCCGGCCGCCCCGACACAATGTGGTCATGGCGTCCTCCCCCGGTACCGACTCGCCCCCGCCCTGGCACGCTCTGCCCGCCCCCGACGTGACCGGGCGGCTCGACGTCGACCCGGAGACGGGACTGTCCTCGCGGGAGGCGGCCCGGCGGCTCGGGGAGCACGGGCCGAACCGGCTCGACGAGGCCGCCCGGGAGCCCCGGTGGCGCGCGTTCCTGAGGCAGTTCCAGGACTTGTTGATCGTCATCCTGATCGTGGCCGCCGTGGTCAGCCTGGTGGTCTCCCGGGAGTGGGAGACCCCGATCGCGATCCTGGTGGTGGTCCTGCTCAACGCGACGATCGGCTTCGTCCAGGAGTCCCGCGCCGAGGCGGCCCTGGACGCCCTGCGGCACATGGCGGTCACCACCGCCACCGTCCGACGCGACGGCGGCCTGGTCCAGCTGCCCGCCGAGGACCTGGTGCCCGGGGACGTCGTCGCCCTCGCCCCCGGTGACCACGTGCCCGCGGACTGCCGGCTGCTGACCTCGACGTCGCTGGAGGTGCAGGAGTCGGTCCTGACCGGCGAGGCGCAGGCCGTGGCCAAGGACGGGCAGGCCGAGGTCGGGGCGGACGAGCCGCTCGCCGACCGGGTCACGGCCCTCTACATGAACACCTCCGTCACCCGGGGCCGCGGCGAGGCCGTGGTCACGGCCACCGGCATGCCCACCGAGACCGGCCGCATCGCGCACCTGCTGCAGCGGACCGAGTCCGGGCCGACCCCGCTGCAACGCCAGATCGACGCCCTCAGCCGCACCCTCGCCCTGCTGGCCGGCATCGTCATCGTCGTCGTCTTCGTGCTGGGCCTGCTGCGCGGGCAGGACTTCGGCGACCTGTTCGTCAGCGCGGTGTCGCTGGCGGTCGCGACGATCCCCGAGGGGCTGCCCGCGGTCGTCGCGTTCACCCTGGCGATGGGCACCGGCCGGATGGCCCGGCGGGGTGCCGTGGTCAAGCGGCTGACGTCGGTGGAGACCCTGGGCAGCACCTCGCAGATCTGCACCGACAAGACCGGCACGCTGACGCTGAACCAGATGACCGCGCGCGAGGTGCTGTCGGCGGGCCGCCGGCTGACCGTGTCCGGACACGGCTACGCCGCCGACGGCCGGATCGGCACCCCCGACGACGGGCAGCCCCCGCCGTCCCTGCACCGGGCGCTGACCGCCGCGGCCCTGTGCTCCGACGCCGTGATCCGGGACGGGGACGTGGTGGGCGACCCCACCGAGGGCGCCCTGGTGGTGCTGGCCGAGAAGGGCGGCATCGACGTGGAGGGGCTGCGCCGGGAGCGACCGCGGCGGCTGGAGGTCCCGTTCGACTCCGCCCACAAGTTCATGGCGACGTTCCACACCTGGACCGACGACGCCGGGCGGGAGGTGATCCGCTGCTTCGCCAAGGGGGCCCCGGACGTCCTCGCCGACCGCGCCGACCGCCTGCTGGACGAGGACGGGGAGCGGCCGTTCGACCGGGCGGCGCGGCAGCGCCACGACGAGGACAACACCCGCCTCGCCGAACAGGGCATGCGGGTGATGGCCCTGGCCACGAAGGACTTCCCCGCCGAGGGCTTCACCGTCCCCGAGGACCCGAAGGAGCTGGTCGAGGGGGTGGTGCTGGTGGCCCTGGCGGGCATCGTGGACCCGCCGCGCCCCGAGGCCCGCACGGCCATCGCCGAGTGCCGCGAGGCGGGCGTCCGGGTCCGGATGATCACCGGCGACCACGCGGTGACCGCCGGGGCCATCGCCCGCGAACTAGGCATCCCCGGGCGGGCCGTGACCGGGGCGGAGCTGGACCGGACCGACGACGACGCCCTGGCCGCCCGGCTCGACGAGGTGGGCGTGGTCGCCCGGGTGTCCCCCGAGCACAAGATCCGCATCGTGAACGCCCTGCAGGGCCGCGGCGACGTCGTGGCGATGACCGGCGACGGCGTCAACGACGCCCCCGCGCTGCGCAAGGCCGACATCGGGGTCGCGATGGGCATCACCGGGACGGAGGTGACCAAGGAGGCCGCCACCATGGTGCTGACCGACGACAACTTCGCCACCGTGGTGGCCGCCGTCCGCGAGGGGCGGGGCATCTACGACAACATCGTGAAGTTCACCCGCTTCCAGGTCTCCACCGCCCTCGGCTTCGTCACCACCTTCCTGATCGCCTCGCTGACCGGGCTGGCCGGCGGAGCGCCCTTCACCGCGCTGCAGATCCTCTTCGTCAACCTGGTCATGGACGGCCCGCCCGCCATGTCGCTGGGCGTCGACCCGGTCGCTCCCGACGCCATGAACCGCCCGCCGCGGCCGGTCGGCGAGCGCATCCTCAACCGCCCCCGCCTGCTGCGGATCCTGCTGGGCAGCTCGGTGATGGCCGCGGGCACCCTGGCGGTGCTGGTGTGGGCGCCGGGCCCCGAGCCGGCCCTGGGCGAGGCGACCGTCGCGGGCACCATGGCCTTCGTCACCTTCGTGTTCTTCCAGGTGTTCAACCTGCTCAACGTGCGGCACGACACCCGCAGCGTGTTCAGCCGCCGGACCTTCGACAACGCCTCGGCGTTCCTGGCCACCGGTGCGGTCGTCCTGCTGCTCGTCCTGGTCGTCGAGACGGACGCGCTGCACGGCTTCTTCACCACCACCGACCTCACCCCGGGCCAGTGGCTGGTGTGCGCGGCCGTCGGCTCCGCGATCCTGTGGACGGGCGAGGTGCTCAAGGCGGTGCTGCGCGCCCGCGCGGCCCGGCCGGCGGCGGCCACGGGGTGACCCGGCGGTTCAGCAGGCGCGGCGCCAGGGCCCCAGGTCGTACTTCTTGAGCAGCGAACTCAGGCCCAGGCGCCGGGAGTCGGCGCAGAAGCGGTCGGTGGGCAGTTCGTACTCGACGTGGAAGACGGCCTTGCCCGCCTCGACGAACGGGGTCAGCTCGGCGCACTCCCCGTACTGGGCGCACTGCTCGTTGACCGCGAAGTCGAAGTCGCCGACCAGCTCCGGGATCTGGTCCAGGTCGTTCTTCAGGCCCACCGACAGGCCGCGCTGGTGGGCGAGCCGGGCGATCAGGCGGTTGTAGCGGAGCTGGTCGGCGGCGGTGAGGGGGAAGCCGGTGCGGTTGCGGTAGCCGTCCATGTTGTCCGGTTCCACCGCGTCGAAACCCTTGTCGCGGCACATGTCCAGGCGCCTCGCCATCAGCGGCTCCAGGACGTCGGTGCGGCGGATGTCCAGCCAGCGCTCGCCCTCCCAGCCGTTGCCGCGGCCGATCACGGACTCCGGGAAGGCGTCGGCGTCCGGCCGGAAGTCCTCCCAGGCGCCGGTGGAGAGGTAGCAGACGACCTTGCGGCCGTCGCGGTGCAGCGCGGCGACGGTCTGCCGGGAGTGGTCGAAGCCGTCGATGTCGTAGACCGGCACGTCGACGGAGGTGTCCAGCCGTCCGCTGAGCTGCCACTGCCAGCCGGTCCCCGGCCGGGGCCGCCAGCGCCCGTCGTCCTGGGGCGCCGGCCGGCCGGGCGCGGAGCCGCAGCCCGCCAGGAGGAGCAGGACGAGCAGGAGGGCGGGAAGGGCGGGTCGTCTCACCGGTGGCCTTTCGCGGAGGGGAGTCGGGACGAGGGGACACAGCGGGCGGAGCACTGCGCGGGCGGCGGGAGGGCACCCTGTGGAGGGGGCCCGCAGGACTGAGCGAGCGTACGGACGCGCGTAGGCTCGTCCCGGGTGTTCGCCGTACCGGGGAAGGCCCCGCCGTGACCGCGCCCTCGCGTCGCAATTAGGGTCGGCTGCCGGGCCCGGTCGACCCACACCTTTCGGCCACTGCAACTTCACATCGGAAGCGAGAATTCACCACCGTGACTGCTCTCACTCTCAGCACCGCCGCGGTGCCCGGCCTGCGGGCCGACGCGATCGTGATCGGTGTCGCCAAGGGCACCGCGTCCGGGTCCGGGACGCCGGTCGTCGCACCGGGCGCCGAGGCCGTGGACCACGCGTACGACGGCGGGCTCGCCGGCGTCCTGGAGACGCTCGGCGCGTCCGGTGCCGAGGGCGAGGTGACGAAGCTCCCCGCGCCCGCCGGTTTCAAGGCGCCGCTCGTGGTGGCGGTGGGCCTGGGCGCCCAGCCCGAGAAGGACTCCGGCTACGCCCCGGAGGCCCTGCGCAAGGCGGCCGGTGTCGCCGCCCGGGCCCTGACGGGCACCAAGAAGGCCGCCTTCGCCCTTCCCCTCGCGGCCGCCGCCGACGCCGGCGCGGTCGCCGAGGGCGCCCTGCTCGGCGCGTACTCCTTCGACGCCTACAAGGACCAGGCCGGCGCCCAGGACGGCAAGAACGGCAAGGCGCCGCTCGCCGAGGCCGTCCTGCTCGGCGGCAAGCCGCGCGACCGCGCGTACAAGGCCGCCCTGGAGCGGGCCACCGCGGTCGCCGAGGAGCTGAACCGGGCGCGGGACCTGATCAACACCCCGCCCAACGACCTGAATCCGGAGGCGTTCGCGGCCGTCGCGCAGGCGGCGGCCAAGGAGCACGGCATCAAGGTGCAGGTGCTCGACGAGAAGGCCCTCACCAAGGGCGGTTACGGCGGCATCCTCGGGGTCGGCGCCGGCTCCGCCTCGGGGCCGCGCCTGGTGAAGCTGTCGTACACCTCCAGCAAGGCGAAGAAGCACCTGGCGTTCGTCGGCAAGGGCATCACCTACGACTCGGGCGGCATCTCGCTGAAGCCGGCCGGGCACAACGAGACGATGAAGTGCGACATGAGCGGTGCCGCCGCCGTGTTCGCCGCGGTCGTCGCCGCCGCCCGCCTGGGTCTGGACGTCAACGTCACCGGCTGGCTGGCGCTGGCCGAGAACATGCCCTCCGGTTCCGCCACCCGCCCCGGTGACGTGCTGCGCATGTTCAGCGGCAAGACGGTGGAGGTGCTCAACACCGACGCCGAGGGCCGCCTGGTCCTCGCCGACGCCCTGTGGGCCGCCTCCCAGGAGAAGCCGGACGCCATCGTGGACGTGGCGACCCTGACCGGCGCCATGATGCTGGCGCTGGGCAACCGCACGTTCGGCATCATGGCGAACGACGACGCCTTCCGCACCGCGGTCCACGAGGCCGCCGAGGAGGTCGGCGAGCCGGCCTGGCCGATGCCGCTGCCCGAGCACCTGCGCAAGGGCATGGACTCGGCCACCGCGGACATCGCGAACATGGGCGAGCGGATGGGCGGCGGACTGGTCGCCGGCCTGTTCCTGCGCGAGTTCGTCGGCGAGGGCATCACCTGGGCCCACCTCGACATCGCCGGACCGGCCTTCAATGAAGGCGGCCCCTTCGGGTACACGCCCAAGGGCGGCACGGGCACGGCCGTCCGCACGCTGGTCCGGCTCGCGGAGCTGACCGCGTCCGGCGACCTGGCCTGATGTCCGGCCGCCGGGGCCTCGCACGCGGGTAGGGCGAGGCCCCGGTGGCGGACGTGGGACGTCTCACACCACGGCCCCACGTCTCGAACGGCCTCGACAAGTGCGAGGATAGGGCTCGGCAGGACAGGGCCCCCACCGAAGGGCCGAAAACCTAAAAGCGGCCGGACACCAGCCGCCGACCGGTCACTGGAGACCGGCGTGGCGCACATGCATGGAGGACGTGACGTGGCGAACGACGCCAGCACCGTTTTCGACCTAGTGATTCTCGGCGGTGGCAGCGGTGGGTACGCCGCGGCGCTGCGCGGGGCTCAGCTGGGCCTGGACGTCGCCCTGATCGAGAAGGGCAAGGTCGGCGGTACCTGCCTGCACAACGGTTGCATTCCCACGAAGGCCCTGCTGCACGCGGGCGAGATCGCCGACCAGGCGCGCGAGAGCGAGCAGTTCGGTGTGAAGGCCACCTTCGAGGGCATCGACATGGCGGCCGTCAACAAGTACAAGGACGACGTGATCGCCGGCCTGTACAAGGGCCTGCAGGGGCTGATCGCCTCGCGCAAGGTCACCTACATCGAGGGTGAGGGCCGGCTGTCCTCGCCGACCTCCGTCGACGTGAACGGGCAGCGGGTCGAGGGCCGCCACGTCCTGCTGGCGACCGGTTCGGTGCCGAAGTCGCTGCCGGGCCTGGAGATCGACGGCAACCGCATCCTCTCCTCCGACCACGCCCTCGTCATGGACCGCGTGCCGAAGTCCGCGATCGTGCTGGGTGGCGGCGTCATCGGCGTCGAGTTCGCCTCCGCGTGGAAGTCCTTCGGCACCGAGGTCACCATCATCGAGGGCCTGAAGCACCTCGTGCCGGTCGAGGACGAGAACAGCTCCAAGCTGCTGGAGCGCGCCTTCCGCAAGCGGGGCATCAAGTTCAACCTGGGCACCTTCTTCGAGAAGGCCGAGTACACCCAGGACGGCGTCAAGGTCACCCTCGCCGACGGCAAGGAGTTCGAGGCGGAGGTCCTGCTCGTCGCCATCGGCCGCGGCCCGGTCTCCCAGGGCCTGGGCTACGAGGAGGCCGGGGTCGCCATGGACCGCGGCTTCGTCCTGGTCGACGAGTACATGCGCACCAACGTCCCGACCGTCTCCGCCGTCGGTGACCTGGTGCCCACGCTCCAGCTCGCGCACGTCGGCTTCGCCGAGGGCATCCTGGTGGCGGAGCGTCTGGCCGGCCTGAAGACCGTTCCGATCGACTACGACGGTGTCCCGCGGGTGACGTACTGCCACCCGGAGGTCGCCTCCGTGGGCATCACCGAGGCGAAGGCCAAGGAGATCTACGGCGCGGACAAGGTCGTCGCCCTGAAGTACAACCTGGCGGGCAACGGCAAGAGCAAGATCCTCAAGACCGCGGGCGAGATCAAGCTGGTCCAGGTCAAGGACGGTCCCGTGGTCGGCGTCCACATGGTCGGCGACCGCATGGGCGAGCAGGTCGGCGAGGCCCAGTTGATCTACAACTGGGAGGCGCTGCCGGCCGAGGTCGCGCAGCTGGTCCACGCCCACCCGACGCAGAACGAGGCGCTCGGGGAGGCCCACCTGGCGCTGGCCGGCAAGCCCCTCCACTCCCACGACTGACGCCTTCCGTCTTCGGGCGCGACGACACAGACTTCCGCAATTCGTAAGGAGCAACCGAAACCATGGCGGTTTCCGTAACCCTTCCGGCGCTCGGCGAGAGCGTCACCGAGGGCACTGTCACTCGCTGGCTGAAGGCCGAGGGTGAGCGCGTCGAGGCCGACGAGCCGCTGCTCGAGGTCTCCACCGACAAGGTCGACACCGAGATCCCGGCGCCCGCGTCCGGCGTGCTGTCCTCCATCAAGGTCGCCGAGGACGAGACGGTCGAGGTCGGCGCCGAGCTGGCCCTGATCGACGACGGCAGCGGTGGTGGCGGCGCGGCCGAGGCGCCCGCCGCCGAGCAGGCCCCGGCGGCCGAGCAGGCCGCTCCCCCGGCCCCGGCCCCCGAGCCGCAGGCGCAGCCGTCCACCGAGCAGTCCGCGCCGGCCCCGGCTCCCACCGCCGACGCGTCGGCGGGCGGCGGTTCCGCCGAGGGCACGGACGTGGTCCTGCCCGCGCTCGGCGAGTCCGTCACCGAGGGCACCGTCACCCGCTGGCTGAAGTCGGTCGGTGACAGCGTCGAGGCCGACGAGCCGCTGCTGGAGGTGTCGACGGACAAGGTCGACACCGAGATTCCCGCCCCCGCCTCCGGCACCCTGCTGGAGATCGTGGTCGGCGAGGACGAGACCGCCGAGGTCGGCGCCAAGCTGGCCGTCATCGGCGAGGCGGGTGCCGCTCCGGCAGCCGCTCCCGCCCCGGCCGAGCCGCAGGCCCCGGCCCAGCCCGAGCCCGCCCCGGCTCCGCAGCAGCAGGCCCCGGCCCAGCCCGAGCCCGCTCCGGCCCCGGCGCCCACTCCGGCTCCGGCTCCGCAGCAGCAGGCGGCTCCCGCCCCGGCGCCCGCACCGGCTCCGGCTCCTGCCCCGCAGCAGCCCGCTCCGGCCGCCGCGAAGCCGGCCGACGAGGGTGCCTACGTGACCCCGCTGGTGCGCAAGCTGGCCGCCGAGAAGGGCGTCGACCTGTCCACCGTCAAGGGCAGCGGCGTCGGCGGCCGGATCCGCAAGCAGGACGTCGAGGCCGCCGCCGAGGCCGCGAAGGCCGCCCCGGCCGCCGCTCCGGCCGCAGCCGCTCCGGCCGCCCGGAAGAGCCCGGTGCTGGAGGCCTCCCCGCTGCGCGGCCAGACCGTGAAGATGCCGCGGATCCGCAAGGTCATCGGCGACAACATGGTCAAGGCCCTGCGGGAGCAGGCCCAGCTGTCCTCGGTCGTCGAGGTCGACGTCACCCGGCTGATGAAGCTGCGCGGCCAGGCCAAGGACGCGTTCGCGGCGCGCGAGGGCGTCAAGCTCTCCCCGATGCCGTTCTTCGTCAAGGCCGCCGCGCAGGCGCTGAAGGCCCACCCGGTCATCAACGCCAAGATCAACGAGGCCGAGGGGACCATCACCTACTTCGACACCGAGAACATCGGTATCGCGGTGGACTCCGAGAAGGGCCTGATGACCCCGGTCATCAAGAACGCCGGTGACCTCAACATCGCCGGCATCGCCAAGGCCACGGCCGAGCTGGCGGGCAAGGTCCGCGGCAGCAAGATCACCCCGGACGAGCTGTCCGGCGCGACCTTCACCATCAGCAACACCGGGTCGCGCGGCGCGCTGTTCGACACGATCATCGTGCCGCCGGGCCAGGTCGCCATCCTCGGCATCGGTGCCACGGTCAAGCGTCCTGCCGTCATCGAGACGGAGGAGGGCACGGTCATCGGCGTCCGCGACATGACCTACCTGACGCTCTCCTACGACCACCGTCTGGTGGACGGCGCCGACGCGGCCCGTTACCTGACGGCCGTCAAGGCGATCCTGGAGGCGGGCGAGTTCGAGGTCGAGCTCGGCCTGTAGCCGACGCCGCCGAGCGCAGGGGTGCCCCCGTCCGGAGTCTCCGGGCGGGGGCACCTGCCGTGCGGGGGTCCGCCGTGCGGGGGGCCTGCCGTGCGGTGGCACCTGCCGTGCCGGGGGCGCAGGGCGCGCGGTGCGGACCGGGCGACGTCACAGACGTCGTGTAAGTCTCGTCTCACCTGGGCGAAAGCGCCCCCGTGCGCCCCACCGGTCCGGCGCGGCGGCCGTATTGTCTTTAGCGTCGAACGCCCTCAGGGGACCGGTGGGGCCCCCGCGTAAGGAGCTCTCATGACCGCGCCCGTCGTCCACTCGCTGCGCGAACAGATCCGCGAGCACATCCTGGAAGGGATCATCAGCGGGCGCTGGCAGCCGGGTGAGCGCATCGTGGAGCGGCGGATCGCGACGGAGCTGGAGGTCAGCCAGACGCCGGTGCGCGAGGCGCTGCGCGAACTGGAGTCGCTGCGGCTGATCGAGTCGGCGCCGAACAAAGGGGTGCGGGTCCGCAATCTGACGGCCGCCGACCTGGAGGAGAGCTACCCGGTGCGGGCCGGCCTGGAGGCGATCGCGGCGGAGCTGGCGGCGGACCGGCTGGCCGAGGACTGCTCGGCGCTGGAGCCGCACGTCGCGGCCCTGTACGAGGCGGACCGCCTGGCGGACGGTACCGGTCAGGTGCGGCACACGGTCGCCTTCCACCGGGAGCTGGTCCGCGCGGCCGGCAACTCGGTGCTCCTGCACACCTGGGAGGGCCTGGGCATCGAGGTGTTCACGGCGCTGTCGATCCGCTGGCTGGGCACGGTCCAGCAGTCCTACGCGGAGGAGCACGAGGAACTGGTGGCCGCGTTCCGGCGCCGGGACCCGCGCATCGCCGAGATGGTCAAGGCCCACGTGCTGGGGTGCGCCCCGCGGGCCTGAGCGTCCGCCGGGCCCGGCCCTCGGGGCTCGGGCCCGCGGGGACGCCCTGTGGTCGCGGGTCGCGGGAGCGGGCGCGGGGCGCGGGCGCGGGTCGGGACCCCCGCCGGGGTCGCGGGCCCGGGTCCTCAGCGCGAGGCGCGGGCCCCCGCCGAGATCGTGCCCGCGTCAGGGCGCACGCCCGGGTCGGAGGTGCACGCCCGGGACGGGAGCGCACGGCCCGCGTGGGAGCGCGTGGTCCGCGTCGAGGTCGCGGGGCCCGCGTCGGGGTCGCGTGCCCCCTGTCGCCAAACGGGCGCGGGGCCGCTCATACGCCGTCCGACCTGCGAGAACAAGGCGTTTCGCGGTCACCGAGTGCCAGCATCCAAGGCACCGCGTGCCGACTTTCTCGTCATCAAGAGATTTTCGCCCGGGAACCTTTGATCGATCATCGATCAGCGGGTTATTGTCGCCAGCGGGCTCTCACCCGAGCCTCCAGCCCTGTCCTGCCAAAGACCTAGGGCACCCCCGAACCCCTGCTGTGAGGGAACCCCCTTCGACTGAGGAAGGCGGCGACATGACCGACCCCAAGGCTGTCCGTCCGAGCGAGCTCGACCAGCTTCCGGACCGCGACCCCGAGGAGACCGCCGAGTGGCGGGCCTCCCTGGACGCCGTCACCGAGGCGGCCGGCCCGCACCGTGCCGCGTACCTGATGCGCCGCACCCTGGAGCACGCCGAGGGCGCCGGCCTGCCGCTGCCGAAGCTGCTGGAGACCGACTACGTCAACTCCATCCCCACGTCCGCCGAGCCCGCCGTGGACGGCGACGAGGAGCTGGAGTCCCGGATCACCGCGTGGAACCGCTGGAACGCGGCCGCGATGGTCACCCGCGGCAGCAAGTACGGCGTCGGCGGCCACATCGCCACCTTCGCCTCCGCGGCCTGGCTCTACGAGACCGGCTTCAACCACTTCTTCAAGGGCAAGGAGGCGGACGGCTCCGGCGACCAGCTCTACATCCAGGGCCACGCCTCCCCCGGCATCTACGCCCGCGCGTTCCTCGACGGCCGGATCAGTGAGCGGCAGCTCGACAACTTCCGCCGCGAGGCCGGCGGCGACGGCCTGCCGTCGTACCCGCACCCGCGGCGCCTGCCCTGGCTGTGGGAGTTCCCCACGGTCTCCATGGGCCTCGGCCCGATCTCCGCGATCTACCAGGCGCGGTTCAACCGCTACCTGACCAGCCGCGGCATCAAGGACCTGTCGAACTCCCACGTCTGGGCGTTCCTCGGCGACGGCGAGATGGACGAGCCGGAGTCGACCAGCGCCCTGACCCTCGCCGCCCGCGAGGGCCTGGACAACCTGACCTTCGTCGTCAACTGCAACCTGCAGCGCCTCGACGGTCCGGTCCGCGCCAACTTCAAGATCGTGCAGGAGCTGGAGGCCCAGTTCCGCGGCGCCGGCTGGAACGTGATCAAGACGCTGTGGGGCACCGCCTGGGACGAGCTGTTCCAGCTCGACACCACGGGCGCCCTGGTCCGCCGGCTGCGCGAGGTACCGGACGCGCAGGTGCAGACGTACCAGACGCGCGACGCGGCCTACATCCGCGAGGACTTCTTCGGCAAGGACCCGGCGCTCGCCGAGATGGCGAAGCTGCTGAGCGACGACAAGATCCTCGAGTGCTTCCACGACTCGCGCGGCGGCCACGAGGCCCGCAAGGTCTACGCCGCCTACCGGGCCGCGGTGTCCCACCAGGGCGCGCCGACGGTGATCCTGGCCCAGACGGTCAAGGGCCACACCCTCGGTGAGGGCTTCGCCTCGAAGAACGCCAACCACCAGATGAAGAAGCTCTCGGTGGACGAGTTCAAGGCGATGCGCGACCGCCTCGGCCTGCCGATCAGCGACAGCGCCTTCGCCGACGGCGAGGTCCCCTACGCCCACCCGGGCGCCGACTCCCCCGAGGTCCGCTACCTCCAGGAGCGCCGTGCCGCCCTCGGCGGTCCGGCCCCGGCCCGCCGCGTCCACCCGGTCGCGCCGCTGCCCCAGCCCGCCGACAAGGCGTTCACCGCCTTCGACAAGGGCTCCGGCTCGCAGAACGTCGCCACCACCATGGCGTTCGTCCGCCTGGTCAAGGACCTGGTGCGCGACAAGGAGACCGGGAAGCGCTGGGTGCCGATCGTGCCCGACGAGGCGCGCACCTTCGGCATGGAGTCGCTGTTCCCGTCGCTGGGCATCTACTCGCCCAAGGGCCAGACGTACGAGCCGGTCGACCGCGACCAGCTGATGTACTACAAGGAGGCCACCAACGGCCAGATCCTCAACGAGGGGATCACCGAGGCCGGGGCCATGGCCGAGTTCATCGCCGCCTCGACGTCGTACGCGACGCACGGCGAGACGATGATCCCGTTCTACATCTACTACTCGATGTTCGGCTGGCAGCGCACCGGCGACCAGATGTGGCAGCTCGGCGACCAGCTCGGCCGCGGCTTCCTGGTCGGCGCCACGGCGGGCCGCACCACGCTGACCGGCGAGGGCCTCCAGCACGCCGACGGCCACTCCCCGGTCATCGCGGCGACCAACCCGGCCGCGCTGACCTACGACCCGGCGTTCGCCTACGAGCTCGCGGTCGTCGTCAAGGAGGGTCTGCGCCGGATGTTCGGCGAGGGCCGGCCGGACGAGGACCAGAACGTCTTCTACTACCTGACGGTCTACAACGAGCCGCTGCCGCAGCCCGCCAAGCCGTCGGTGCCGGGCATCGACGAGGGCATCGTCAAGGGCCTGTACCGCTTCAACACGGCCGAGTCCGCCGGACTCACCCCGGCGGCGAACGCCCCGCGGATCCAGCTGCTGGGCTCCGGCACGGCGATCCACTGGGCGCTGAAGGCGCAGCGGCTGCTCGCCGAGGAGTGGGGCGTGGCCGCCGACGTCTGGTCCGCCACCTCCTGGACGGAGCTGCGCCGGGACGCCATGGAGGCGGACGAGGCGCTGCTGCGCGGCGAGGAGCGGGTGCCGTACGTGCGCCAGGCGCTCCAGGGTGCCCAGGGCCCGGTGCTGGCGGTCTCCGACTACATGCGCCAGGTGCCCGACCAGATCGCGCAGTGGGTCGAGCAGGACTACTCCTCGCTGGGTGCCGACGGCTTCGGCCTGTCGGACACCCGGGAGGCCGCCCGCCGTCACTTCGGCGTCGACGCCGAGTCGATCGTCGTCGCGGCGCTCGCCCAGCTCGCCCGGCGCGGCGAGGTCCGGGCGACCGCCGTGAAGGAGGCGCGCGAGCAGTACGGTCTGTGACGGCCGGCGCCGGAACGGCCGTGTGACCGCGGCCCGGTGACGGTGCGACCGTGATCCGGTGAGAAGGCCCCCGCTGCGGCGGGGGCCTTCTCGCCCTTCTTGCATGATGGGCGCATGCGTGCTGCCCGGCTGATCAAGATGGTGCTGCTGCTCCAGTCCCGCCCCTCCATGACCGCGGCCGAACTGGCGCGGGAGCTGGAGGTGTCCGAGCGCACGGTCACCCGGGACGCCCAGGCCCTGTCGGAGGCCGGGGTGCCGGTGTACGCGGAGCGGGGGCGGGCCGGCGGCTACCGGCTGATCGGCGGCTACCGCACCCGGCTGACCGGGCTGGCCCGCGGGGAGGCGGAGGCGCTGTTCCTGTCGGGGGTGCCGGGCGCGCTGCGGGAGATGGGGCTGGAGGACGCGGCCTCGGCGGCCCGGCTGAAGGTGTCGGCCGCGCTGCTGCCCTCACTGCGGGACGCCTCCCGGACGGCGGCCCAGCGCTTCCACCTGGACGCGCCGAACTGGTTCCGCGAGCCGCCGACCCCCGAGCTGCTGCCCGCCGTCGCCGACGCGGTGTGGGACGACCGGCCGGTCACCGCCCGCTACCGGCGCGGGGAGGCCGAGGTCGAGCGGCACCTGGAGCCGTACGGCCTGGTGCTGAAGGCGGGCGTCTGGTACCTGTGCGCGCGGGTGCCGGAGCAGGGGGCGTTCCGGGTGTACCGCATCGACCGGTTCACGGTGGTGGAGGCGTCCGGGGAGCGCTTCGAGCGGGCGGCGGACTTCGACCTCCCGGCGTTCTGGGAGGAGCGGGCCGAGCAGTTCGCGCGGTCGATCCTGCGCGCGGAGGTCGTCGTACGGCTCTCCGCGGAGGGGGTGCGGCGGCTGCCGCACGCCGTGGACCCGCTGTCCGCCCGGGAGGCGCTGGCGGGGGCGGAGGGCCCGGACCGGACCGGGTGGGTGACGGTGACGCTGCCGGTGGAGTCCGAGGACGTCGCGCACACGCAGCTGACGGCTCTCGGGGCGGAGGCGGAGGTGCTGGCCCCGGCGTCGCTGCGGGAGCGGTTCGCCGAGCAGGCGGCGCGGCAGGCCGGCCTGTACCGGCGCTGACAGGCGTTCTGCCGGCCGGGGCCGAAGGGCCCGGGGCAGTGCGGGCCCGGCCGTTGCCTGCCCGGTGCCTGCCCGGCGTGCTCTGCCGTGCGCCGGGGCCGGCCGGTGTGCGGGGGTCCGTCCCGGAGGTGGCGCACTGCGGGTGCGTCGGTGGGGCGCAGGGCCGATGCTGGACAGCGTGATGGACGAGACGGAGTTCTGGCAGCTGGTGGACGCCGCCCGGGAGGACGCCGAGGGCGACCCGGAGGAGCAGGCCGATCTGCTGGTGGAGCGGCTGCTGGGGCTCGATCCGGACGCGGTCGTGGACTTCGCCCGTCACTTCGAGGCCCGCTACCACCGCGCCTACCGCTGGGACCTGTGGGGCGCGGCCTGGGTGCTGCTGGACGGGGCGAGCGACGACGCGTTCGACTCCTTCCGCTGCTGGCTGATCGGCCAGGGCCGCGAGGTCTTCGAGGGCGCCCTGCACGACCCGGACGCGCTGGCCGACCTGCTGGACGACGACTTCGACGAGGAGATCGACGGCGACGGGGAGGAACTGGGCTACGCGGCGGACGAGGCGTACGAACAGCTCACCGGCACGGGCGTTCCCGACCTCGGTCTGCCCCCGGGCCCCGCCGAGCCGGAGGGGGCTCCGCTCGACTTCGAGGACGAGAACGCCCTGGCGGAGCGCTACCCCCGCCTGTGGGACCGCTTCCGGGACTGAGGCCGCCCGGGCGGCGAGCCGTGCCCGGCGAGTACGGGAACCGCCCGCCTCGGCGGCCCCGCCTGCCCCGCCTGCCCCGCGAGCCGCGCATGGCGGCCTCGAAGCCGGCCGCCCGACGACACGGCGGGCACGGGACGGGGGCACGGCGGGCACCGAAGCCGCCCGATCGGGGGCGTGGGCACGGCGGGTGGAGGCCCTCCCGGCCACGTCGCGGGGCCCGGAGGGCACGTCGAGCCTGAGCGGCGAGGGGCCGGGGCACGGAAACCATGGATGGCGAAGAACCCCTATGGGACGCGTCGGGCCGGGCCCCGGGAACGGCACCGTGGGCCGGCCCGCTCGGACGGCACCCTGGTGGCGGTGGGAAGGCGGTCCTCCCAGGCGCCCCTGGGGGACCCCTTCCCGGCCCGAGCAGGTCCCCTTCCTCGGCCCGTACGGGCCGAGGAAGGGGACCTTCGGCGCGGCCGGGTCAGTGCACCGGATGGCGGTGACGGGCCGGGACCGGGGTGAGGGCCGGGTGGCGGGGCGCGGCGTTGGCCTGGGTGAGCGTGGAGGCGGTGTGGGCCGGGGGGCCCAGGATGACGGCCGCGGCTGCGCACAGGACCGTCCAGGGGGCGCGCAGGGCGCCGGTCCGGACGGTACTTCGATCATGACTGTCGTTCATCGGCCCTTCTCCGGTCTGCTTGCGTGCCGGACGGCAGGGCGGCGGACGCCTCCCCGATCCGGCGGGTTTCTCGTCGCGCGTCGGACGCGCGCCCCTGCATCTCGGCCGCCATCTCCCGGATCTGCGGGAGTCGGGCGTGCAGGGCGGCGCCCGGGCAGCTGGTCTCGTAGCCGTCGTTGTGACCCGCGACGGCGGGCAGGGTGGCGGCGGTGCCGGCCGCGTACCGGCTGCCGCCGTTGCTCGACACCAGCCGCACCTCGGCCCGCGGGTCGGTGCCGGCGGGACCCAGCTTCCAGGCCGCGAGGGTGGCGATGGCGTGCAGCATCGGCTTGGGCACCGGGGCGCCGGCGGTGAAGGTGCCGATGGCGGCGATGCCGACGGTGCGGTGGTTGAAGCCCTGGGTGTGGGCGCCGGTGACGGGCCGGTCGGTGCCGCCGGCCCGGCCCTCGTAGATCACGCCGCAGCGGTCGACGAGGAAGTTGTAGCCGATGTCGTCGAAGTCCCGGGCGAGGATCTGCCCCTCGTACAGGTGGCGGATGACCTCGGGCGTCTCGGCGCAGGCGTAGTCGTTGGGCGAGTCGGTGTGGTGGACGAAGACGGCGACGACGCCGTCGTCGTAGCGCGGTGGCGGCTGCTCCCGCGCTTCTTCGCCCACCCAGGTGGCGCGCGGCAGGATGTGGGGCCGGGGCGCCGTGTGGGCGGGCGCCTGGCGTGCGGCGGGCTGCGCGGTGGGTTCGGCGGCGCGTTCGACGCCGTGGGCGCAGAGCACCAGGGCGACGGCGGCTGCCGCGCCCGGCAGGCAGGCGAGCGGCACCGTGACCGCCCTGGGCGGGCCCGGGGTACCGGGCCGGCCGGGTATCCGGGAGGCGCGGCGCTTCCGCGCCCCTCGCGGTCTCCTGGGGACACGCATGGGTCCACTGTGGGACCGATCGGCTCCGCCCGCGATGTGTACTGTGCCACCCGGTGGAACCATCGTCCGGGTCCGCGGCGTTTTCCCGGGTGTACGCGCGCGGGGCGGCCCGCTTCGACGGTCGTTCGCGCGCGTGGCTGATCACCGGGCCCCTCCCCCACGTATGAGGGGGTCCGAGAGAAAGGCGGCGTGCGTGGACCTGCTCGACATCCTGCTGGTGCTGATCGTCCTGGCCTACGCGGCGTCCGGCTACCGGCGCGGGCTGCTGGCGGGCTGTGTCTCGCTGGCCGGCTTCGTGGGCGGTGCGGTGATCGGCGTGTGGATCCTGCCCTGGGTGATGGACCTGGTGACGCCGGGCACGACCCGGGCGACGGTGACGGCGGTGCTGACGGTGCTGCTGCCGGCCGTGGTGGGGCACGAACTGGCCGGGCGGCTGGCGCTGCGGCTGCGGCGGGAGCTGGACCGGGGCCCGCTGCGGGTGGCGGACGGGATCGGGGGCGCGGCGGCGAACGCGGTGGCGGTGCTGATCGTGGCGTGGGTGGCCGCGTCCGTGCTGGGCGCCTCCTCCTCGCCGGTGGTGACCTCGGCGATCCGGGACTCCCGGCTGCTCGGCGCGGTGCAGGACGCGATGCCGGACACCACCCCGAGCTGGTTCTCGCGGGCCACCTCGGCGCTGACCGAGGCCGGGTTCCCGCAGGTGTTCAACCCCTTCGAGAACGAGTCGACGGCCGAGGTCGCCGAGCCCACCGGGGACAGCGTCACGGCCGCCGCCACCCGGGCCGCCCAGCGCAGCACGGTGAAGGTCGAGGGCGCGGCCGGCACGCAGGGCCGGGAGGGCAGCGGCTTCGTGTACGCGCCGGAGCGGGTGATGACCAACGCGCACGTGGTGGCGGGCATCGACCGGCCGACGGTGCAGGTCGGCGGCGTCGGGCGGACGTACCGGGCGCAGGTGGTGCTGTTCGACCCGGCGAAGGACGTCGCGGTGCTGGAGGTGCCGGGGCTCCGGGCGCCGGTGCTGCGCTTCGAGGACGACGCCCGGCGCGGCGACCAGGCGGTCGTGGCGGGTTACCCGCAGGACGGGGACCTCGATCTCCAGGCGGCGACGGTCGCCAACCGCGTACAGGCCCGGGGCAGGAACATCTACAACGACGCGACCGTCACCCGCGAGATCTACTCGATCCGTTCCACCGTCCGCCCGGGCAACTCCGGCGGGCCGCTGCTGACCACGGACGGCAAGGTGTACGGGGTGGTGTTCGCCCGTTCGACGTCCGACGCGGAGACGGGCTACGTGCTCACGGCGGCGGAGGTCGCCGAGGACGCGGAGCGGGCGGCGGACGCGACGGCGCCGGTGGACACCGGCGAGCTGGTCACCTCGTAGGGCCTCTCGTCCGGCTCACTCCGGGCCCGGACCGCGGACCGGTTCGGACCGCGGACCGGTTCGGACCGCGGACCGGTCCGGACCACGGACCGGATCAGACCACCGACCGGTTCCCGCCAGAGGCCACTTCCCGCCAGAGGCCGGTTCCGACCAGGGACCGGTTCACCAGGGACCGGTTCAGACCAGGGACCGCCCCATCAGGACGTCGTCCGCGTAGGCGCCGCCCACCAGGAACTCCTCCGGCTGGACGCCTTCGACGACGAAGCCCTCCGAGGCGTAGAGCGCGCGGGCCGGGGCGTTGTGGCCGAGGACGCGCAGCGTGATGCGGCGGGCCCCCTGCCGCCGGGCCTCGGTGACGGCGGCCCGCACCAGGGCCCGCCCGACGCCCAGGCCGCGGGCGTCCTCGGCGACCGCCAGGCCAGCGATCTGGCGGACGTGCGCGTTGGAGGCGAGGGGCGTGGGGAAGCCGAGCCGCACGTAACCGACGACCCGGCCCGCGTACTCGGCGACGAGGTGGTCCGGCGGGCCCCACCGCTCGGTGAAGAAGGGCCCGTACGGCGGCTCCGGCCGCGGGGTGACGGCGTGCAGCGGGGACCAGGTGTCCCGGTCGAGCCGGGCGAGCCGCTCCTCGTCGTCGGGGCGGGCGGGGCGTATGCGCGGCTCGGGCATGGGGGCCACTGTACGTCCGGGACGCGCCGCCGCGGTCGCCCGTTCCGGGGCCCGGGACGGCAGGATGGGCGGCATGGAACAGTCACGAGTCGCGGTGGCCGGTGCGTCCGGTCTCATCGGTGGTGCCCTGGTGCGGTCGCTGGTCGCGGACGGGCACGAGGTGGTCCGGCTGGTGCGCCGGGCGCCCCGGGGCCCGGACGAGGTCCGGTGGGACCCGGAGGCGGGTGACGTGGACGCGGCCGGGCTGGCCGGCTGCGACGCGGTGGTGAACCTGGCCGGGGCCGGGGTCGGCGACCGGCGTTGGACACCCGCGTACAAGGAGCGGATCCGGTCGAGCCGGGTGCACGGCACGGCGGCGCTGGCGTCGGCGGTGGCGGGGCTGGCGGAGGGCGAGCGGCCGCGGGTCTTCGTCAACGGGAGCGCGATCGGCTACTACGGCGAGACCGGTGACCGGGAGGTCGACGAGAGCGCCCCGGCCGGGGAGGGCTTCCTGCCGTCGGTGTGCCGGGAGTGGGAGGGCGCGGCGGCTCCGGCCGAACGGGCGGGAGTGCGCACGGTGTTCCCGCGGACCGGGCTGGTGGTGTCGCGCGACGGCGGGGCGTGGGGCCGCCTCTTCCCGCTGTTCCGGGCCGGGCTGGGCGGCCGGCTGGGGGACGGTCGGCAGTACTGGTCGTTCGTGGCCCTGCACGACGTGGTGGCCGCGCTGCGCCATCTGCTGGAGCACGAGGGGCTGTCGGGGCCGTTCAACGTGACCGCGCCGCGGCCGGCGACCAACGCGGAGATCACCCGGGTGATGGCCCGGGTGCTGCGCCGTCCTGCGGTGTTCGCGGTGCCCGCGCCGGTGCTGCGGACCGTGCTGGGGGAGATGTCCGGGGACGTGCTGGGCAGTGCCCGGGTGCTGCCGAAGCGGCTGCTGGAGTCGGACTTCCGGTTCGCCTTCCCGGACGTCGAGGGGGCGGTGCGGGCGGCCCTGTGAGCGGATGCGACCGTCTGTCCCCGGGTCCGCGCCCCCTGTGACCTCTTCCCGTCCGGGTGCGGTCGGTATGCGACCGCCGTGCGCCCGTGCCCTGTCGATGCGCGACTGCCCCGGACCGGTCAGGTGCCTAACCTCGACCTGAACTCGGGTATCCCTGGGGCCTGTTGAGGGCATGACGTCTCCAGCGCCCGCGCAACCTCGAGGAGGGGCACGTGCTTGAGCCCACGCACCAGGCGGACGTCGTCGTCGTGGGGGCCGGTGTCGCCGGCCTCGCCGCGGCGCGTCGGCTGACCAGCGCAGGAGTCGGCACCATGGTCCTGGAGTCCGCCCGGCAGGTGGGCGGCCGCATGGCGACCGAGAAGATCGACGGCTTCCGGCTCGACCGGATCGGGCAGTTGCTGTCGACGGCGTATCCCGAACTACGGCTGAACGCGGGCCTGGACGGCCTGGTCCTGCACCCCTTCGCGCCCGGTGTCCTGCTGCACAGCGACGGACGGCACCACCGCGCGGGCGCTCCGTCGGGCGCCGGGGGCGCACGGGGCGCACTCCATGCGGTGCGCGCCTTCGCGAGCGCTCCCCATCCCCGGGGCGGGCCCCGGCGGCCGGCCGCGGTGCCGGGCCGTCAGGTCTCCGTCCCCCGCAGCCGCACCGGCGCGCCGCTGGGCACCGCGGTGGACCAGGCCCGGCTGGGGGCCGCGTTCACCCGGCTCGCGGGGACGCCCGTGGAGCGGGTGCTGGCCCGGCCGGAACTGACCGCCGCGGAGGCGCTGGTGGCTCGGGGGCTGCCGGCCCGCACCATCGACGGCTTCCTGCGTCCGCTGCTGGCCGCGCTGTTGTGCGACCCGGACCTCACCACGTCGAGCCGGTGCGCGGACCTCGCCCTGCGCTCCTTCGCGCGGGGGCGGCTGTGCCTGCCGGAGGGCGGCGCGGATGCCCTGCCGGAGCTGCTGCGGCGGGGACTGCCGCCGGGCACCGTGCACACCGGCGTCCGGGTCACGTCCGTGTCCACCACCTCGGTGACCACCGCCGAGCACGGCGAGTTCCGCTGCCGCGCCGTGCTCGTGGCGACCGACGCCCGCTCCGCGGCGGAGCTGCTGCCGGGGCTGCGGGTGCCGGACTTCCACCCGGTGACCGTGGTGCACCACGCGACCGACGAGCCGCCCGCCACCGGCACCGCGCTGCTGCTCGACGCGGACCGGGGCGGGCCGGTGGCCCACACGGCCGTGGTCAGCCGGGTCGACCCCACGCGGGCGCCGGCCGGCCGCGCGCTGGTCACCTCGACGGTGCTCGGTACTCCCCCGGCCCAGGTGGACACCGCCGTCCGGATGCACCTGAACCGGCTCTACGGCACGTCGACCAGCCGCTGGGAGACGCTGGCCGTGCACCACACCCCGCACGCCGTCCCGGCGATGCGGGCCCCGCACGACCTGCGCCGGCCGGTGCGGCTGCTGGCGGGGCTGTACGTGTGCGGCGACCACCGGGACACCAGCACCGTGCAGGGCGCGCTGCACTCCGGCCGCCGGGCGGCCACCGCCCTGCTGACCGACCTCGGCGCGGGCCGCCCCCTGCACACCTCGGACCCGCTGCCGACGGCCCCGCGGGCGGCCTGACGGGGCGGTGACGGACCTCCGCGGGCCCGGAGCCGCGTCCCGGCTCCCGGCCCGCGGGCCAACCCCGCGCGACGCCGAGCGGGCCACGGGTGCGCGTGGGCGGACGGCGTCGGACGGCGGCGCTTCCGGGCTCGGACGCAGCCGGGCGCGGACGCTTCCGGGTCCGCCGGGCCGCCGGGCCGCCGTCCGGTGGCTCCCGGCGGACCGGAGGTCAGGCGGCCCGGAGGTGCGGAGCTACGAGGTCAGGCAGCCCGACGGCCCGGAGGTCGGCTATCCGAGGGCCGCCACCTTGTCCCGGTAGGTGCGCACCGGGCCCGCGTCGCGGTACGGCTCCAGACGGCGCTCGAAGTCGCGCACGTACTCCACGGCCCGCACCGACCGCATCTCCGCCGCCTGGCCGGCCGCCTCCACCGCGAGCTGGCACGCCTGGTCGAGTTCGCCCAGGCCGAGGCGGGCGGTGGCGAGGACGACCCGGCTGAACAGCCGGCTGCGGGCGTACGCCGGCGCGCGCAGTTGCAGGGAGCGCTCGGCGTGCTGGGCGGCGGCGCGGAACTGCTGGAGGTCGCGGTGACAGTGGCCGAACTCGTCGGCGAGCTGGGCCTCGTCGAAGAACCGCGCCCAGTGCGGCACCTCGTCGCCGGGCCGGGCGGCCGCCAGGGCGCGTTCCGCGCGGACCAGGGCGGTGGTGCAGGCGCGCACCTCGCCGAGCACCCCGTGTCCGCGGGCCTCGGCGGCGTGCAGCAGCGCCTGCACGGCCGGTGGGACGGAGCCGCCGGCGCCCTGCTGGGCGACCCGGGCGAGCTGCACCGCCTCGCGCCCGTGCCCGAGGTACACCGCCTGGCGGCTCATCGTCACCAGCACGTAGGCGCCGTAGGCCCGGTCTCCGGCGGCCTGGGCGAGCCGCAGCGCCTGCACGAAGTAGCGCTGGGCGAGCCCGTGCGCGGCGATGTCGTACGAGGTCCAGCCGGCCAGCCGGGTCAGGTCGGCGGCGGCGGCGAACAGCCGGCGGCCGGTCTGCTCGCCGTAGGTGCCGCGCAGCATCGGTTCGCACTCGTGCTCCAGGTAGCGCACCAGCGCCTGCCGGGCGTGGCCGCCGCCGTAGGCGTCGTCGAGGGTGCGGAACAGCTCGCCCACGGAGCGCAGGGCGGCGATGTCGCCGCCGCTGACCCGCTGGCCCGGACCGCGTTCGGCGCCGCGGGCGCGGCGCGGGACGAGCCCCGGGGCCCCTGGGGGCCGGACGGCGGGGCGGCCCTGGGCGGGGACCCGGACGGGGGGCTCCGCGCGGGCGACCTTCTCGTCGGGACGGCCGATCAGCCAGTCCCGGCTGGGGACGACGAGCCCCGCGGAGGTGAAGGCGATCTTGCGGAGTTCGGCGTGGCTGCCGGAGTCCTTGCGCCACAGCCCGCTGACGATGTCGACGGCCTCCTCGGGGGTGGCCGCGAACTCCAGCCCCGCGTAGACGGGCGCGCAGGCGTCCAGGCCCAGGTCCTGCGCGGTGAGCCGGCGGCCCAGCCGCCGGGTGAAGACCTCGGCGATGAGGGCCGGTGTGGTGCCCCGCGGCTGCTGTCCGCGCAGCCAGCGGGTGACGGACGTCTTGTCGTATCTCAGGTCGAGTCCGTGTTCGAGACCGAGCTGGTCCACGCGACGGGCGAGCCCCGCGTTGGAGAACCCCGCTTCTGCGATGAGCGCGGCGAGCTGGCGGTTGGGGGTGCGCTGCGCGGGTCGTTCCGTCATCTGCTGTGCGGTCTCCTGCCTTCCGGGCGAGCTGTGAGCCGGGGTGCCTGTGAGCAGCCCGAACGGCCTCACGGTCGGCGCGAATGTAGCGGAGAGTAAGCGGGCGGTCGCACATTCCGTCAGGCATTCATCCGATCGTGTGAGGATTGGCCGGAAGGCTGACGGACGTACAGTGGCGTGGGCGCGTTGCGTGCCTTACGAGCTTTCCAAGGAGGCGCTTGCCGTGAGCGAGGTGCGGTTCGTCCGGATGGGCTTCGGAGCCGAGGCCGTGGACTATCGGGTGGCCTGGGACGAACAGCGCCGGGTGCACGCGGCCCGCTTCGCCGACGAGGTGCCCGACACCGTGCTCCTCCTGGAGCACCCCCCGGTCTACACGGCCGGCCGCCGGACCGAGGAGAGCGAACGCCCCCTCGACGGCACCCCCGTGATCGACGTGGACCGCGGCGGCAAGATCACCTGGCACGGCCCCGGCCAGCTGGTGGGCTACCCGATCCAGAAGCTGCCCCGCCCGGTGGACGTGGTCGCCCACGTGCGCCGCCTGGAGGAGGCCCTCATCCGCACCTGCGCCGACTTCGGCCTGGCGACCACCCGGGTCGAGGGGCGCAGCGGCGTGTGGGTGCTGGGCGACCCGGTCGAGCAGCGGCCCGCGCTCGGCGGACTCTCCCTCGACTTCGACCCGCGGCTGCACGACGAGGAGTTCGACCCCCGGCTGAACGGCCCGGAGTACGCCCCGTCCAACGCCGGACAGCGGCGCGAGGACCGCAAGATCGCCGCCATCGGGATCCGGGTGGCCAAGGGCGTCACCATGCACGGCTTCGCGCTCAACGTGAACCCGGACAACGTCTGGTTCGACCGCATCATCCCGTGCGGCATCCGCGACGCCGGCGTGACGTCCCTGGCGAACGAGCTGGGGCGCGACGTCACCCTGGACGAGGTGCTGCCCGTGGTCGAACGGCACCTGAAGGACATCCTGGAGAACGCGGACCTCAAGCCGCGGGAGATCGAGAGGACACCGGCGGCCTGACGGCCCGGCCGGAGGGGCGGACGCCGCCTCCGGCCACCAAATCAACGGGCGTACCCTGGGGAACGCCGAAGAATCAAACGCTAGGGAGCCGATGTGTCCGCAGTCGCACCCGACGGACGCAAGATGCTGCGCCTGGAGGTCCGCAACAGCCAGACCCCCATCGAGCGCAAGCCCGAGTGGATCAAGACCCGGGCCAAAATGGGCCCCGAGTACTCCAAGATGCAGAACCTGGTCAAGAGCGAGGGTCTGCACACGGTCTGCCAGGAAGCCGGCTGCCCGAACATCTACGAGTGCTGGGAGGACCGCGAGGCCACCTTCCTGATCGGCGGCGACCAGTGCACCCGGCGCTGCGACTTCTGCCAGATCGACACCGGCAAGCCGGAGGCGCTCGACCGTGACGAGCCGCGCCGGGTGGGCGAGTCCGTGGTCACCATGGACCTGAACTACGCCACCATCACCGGCGTCGCCCGCGACGACCTGGAGGACGGCGGCGCCTGGCTCTACGCGGAGACCGTGCGCCAGATCCACGCGCAGACCGCGCAGCGCGCCGACGGCCGCACCAAGGTCGAGCTGCTGGCCCCCGACTTCAACGCCGTGCCCGAGCAGCTGGCCGAGGTCTTCTCCTCCCGGCCCGAGGTGTTCGCGCACAACGTGGAGACGGTGCCCCGGATCTTCAAGCGGATCCGCCCCGGCTTCCGCTACGAGCGCTCGCTGAAGGTCCTCACCGAGGCCCGTGACGTCGGCCTGGTCACCAAGTCCAACCTGATCCTCGGCATGGGCGAGACCCGTGAGGAGGTCAGCGAGGCGCTGAGGCAGCTGCACGACGCCGGCTGCGAGCTGGTCACCATCACCCAGTACCTGCGCCCGTCGGTGCGCCACCACCCGGTGGAGCGCTGGGTGAAGCCGCACGAGTTCGTGGAGCTGAAGGAGGAGGCCGAGCAGATCGGCTTCTCCGGCGTCATGTCCGGCCCGCTGGTGCGCTCCTCGTACCGCGCGGGGCGGCTCTACCAGATGGCCGTCGAGAAGCGCGGCAGCTACGTCGCCGCCCAGGCGGTCTGAGGGCGCCTCGGCGCGTCCCGTCCCGGCCGCCGTGGTCGGGCTGCCCGCCACGGCGGCTGCCCGGCCCCCACCGCTGCGGCTGGGCGGGGCAGCAACTGCCCGGCCGCTGTGGTGGGGCCGGGCAGCCGTCTCACCGTGGCTGGGCGGGGCACTGCCGCACGGCCGCCCCACCACCGTGGCTTTCCGGCCGCCGGGCATGCCTGTGAAATCGCGCACAAGGAATTACTGGTCAGTAATGGCCGAGAGCACGCGGTCCCGCACGTCCTCGCAGATGAGGGCGCACAGCGGGGCCGCGTTCTCGTTCCCGGGCCCGGTACCGGGCCTTCATGGGTGTTTGACCGGCGGGTCACGTCCTGGTAACACCAAGCAGTGACCCTGGAATGACAGCACGTACACCCGCACGCGCACCCGGCACCGCACCGCCCACGTGCGTCCGGCCCCGTGCATCCGACCACGGAACCGTACCGAGAGGGACACCCGTCATGCAGGCCGCGCCCGTCCGCGCCACCGCCATCCCGTCCTTCACCACCGCCCTGCGGGCCGTCGAGTCGCTGCTGATGAGCAGCGGCCAGCGCACGGCCCGCCGCAACGCCTGGACCTCCGTCCTGGAGGACCGCCGCCGCGCCAAGGACCGGGTCGAGACCGAGCGCGCGCTGCAGCAGTCGCTGCTCACGCGCCCCTGATCCGGCCGTACCCGGTCCCGCAGGCCCACCGCGCGCCGTCCCGCGAGCCCGCCGCGTCCCGTCCCGTGGGCCCACCCTGTCCCGCGCCTCCGGGCGCCCCGGCCCGCCCGTGTCCCGGCCGGGGACTCCCCGGCCGGGCACTGCCGTCGATCGCGCTCCGGGGGGCACGTAGACTTCGGGGCATGGCGAGGAAGGAAACCGCAGCGGACGCTGCGAACCCCGGGCGACTGAAGCAGATCGCCCTGACCTACAAGATGACCCGCAGGGCCGACAAGAAGATCGGTCTTGTACTCGCGGCTGTCGGAATCGTCACCTTCGGTGTCTTCCTCGCGATCGGTTTCTTGATCGGGCACCCCATCTATCTCGGCATCCTGGGCTTCCTGCTCGCCTTCCTCGCGACGGCGATCGTGTTCGGGCGCCGGGCCGAGCGGGCCGCGTTCGGTCAGATGGAGGGCCAGCCGGGCGCCGCCGCGGCCGTGCTGGACAACATCGGCCGGGGCTGGACGACCACCCCGGCGGTGGCCATGAACCGCAACCAGGACGTGGTGCACCGCGCGGTCGGCAAGGCCGGCATCGTGCTGGTCGCCGAGGGCAACCCGAACCGGGTGAAGACCCTGCTGGCCGCGGAGAAGAAGCGGATGAACCGCATCGTCGCCGACGTCCCGGTGCACGACCTGATCGTGGGCACCGGCGAGGGCCAGGTCCCGCTGAAGAAGCTGCGCACGACCATGCTGAAGAAGCCCCGGGTGCTCACCGGCCCCCAGGTCACCGCGACCAACGACCGGCTGCGCGCGCTCGGCGACCTGATGAACAACATGCCGCTGCCGAAGGGCCCGATGCCCAAGGGCATGAAGCTGCCGAAGGGCGGCCCCCGGCCGCGCTGAGCCACCGCCGCCGCGGACGACACGCGCTGAGGGGCGCCCGGACCACTCCGGGCGCCCCTCAGTGCGCTGGGGTGCGTCGCGTCGCCTGCCGGTGACCGCGGTGCCGCGCGGTCGTCGTGCGGTGCGCCGCGTGTGGCGGTCTTGCCGGGCGCGTGACGGTTGTGCCGGGCGGCGGACGGGAGGCGTCGGGCGCCGCGCCGGGTCGCTCCGTCCCGTCCGGCCGTTCCGCCCTCCCCCGACGCCGTCCCGCGTCGTATACGGCGGGCCGTGCACGTCGGGCCGTGCGCGTCGCCCCGGACACGTTGCGCCGGTCACGTCGCGCCGGGTCGGGCCACGGCATCCCCGGGGCGGGCGGGTCGGCCGTGGCCGTCGGCACGAGCAGGGGTCCACGAGCGCAGGGGTCCACGAGCAGGGGTCACGGAACCGGAACCGTCCTTCCCGGAGCTACGGACCGGCGTCCAGGCGTCCCGGCCGGGCCGGAACCCTCAGATCCGCACCTCGACCGTGCCGGCCATCCGGTCGTGCAGCCCCCGGCCGTCGCGGTCCCAGATCAGGGCGGGCAGGGCCAGGCAGAGCAGCAGGCTGCGCAGCAGCGCACGCGCCGGCTGGACACTCCCGGTGTTCAGGGCGACCACGCGCAGCCCGAAGAGCCGCTTGCCCGGCGTGCAGCCGATCGTCCCGACGGTGAGCACGCTCATGACGAAGAAGATGAGCAGCGCCCAGTTGGACGAGGTCTGGCCGTAGCTGCCGGTGATCAGCTGGGACGCGATCAGCGCGCACATCGCCCAGTCCACCGCCAGCGCGCCGAGCCTGCGGCCGGGGCGGGCGATCGAGCCCGGCCCGTCCTCGGGCAGCCCGAGCTGCTCGCCCCGGTACCCGAAGTCGGCACCGGCGTCCTCCATGGCCGCACGCGGGCCGGAGAGCCATGATCCGATTGCTTGCCTGTTGTCCACCCGTCCACGGTACTGCGCCCGCATATGACCGGAGCAGGGCGGGGTGTGTCCGGGACCTCGTCGGCGAGGGCGCGGTTAACGTGTGCGAAACAAATGGGTCACGCCCGAGAAATCACCCGTCCCTAGGGTCGAACACAGCGTGTGCCACCCGCACTGGCCGCACGAACGATCTACCACCCCGGCGGGACGGTCGGGAGTAGGAGGAGCTGGATGTTCCAGAACGCCGACGAGGCCAAGAAGTTCATCGCGGACGAGGACGTCAAGTTCATCGACGTCCGGTTCTGCGACCTCCCGGGTGTGATGCAGCACGTCACGGTCCCTGCCGAGGCGTTCGACCCGGACGAGGAGCTGGCCTTCGACGGATCCTCGATCCGCGGGTTCCAGGCCATCCACGAGTCCGACATGTCGCTGCGCGCCGACCTGTCCACGGCCCGCGTCGACTCGTTCCGCCGCGACAAGACGCTGAACATCAACTTCTTCATCCACGACCCGATCACGGGCGAGCAGTACTCCCGCGACCCGCGGAACGTGGCCCGCAAGGCCGAGGCGTACCTGGCCTCCACCGGCATCGCGGACACCGCGTTCTTCGGCCCCGAGGCCGAGTTCTACGTCTTCGACAGCGTGCGCTTCAAGACCTCCGAGAACGAGTCCTTCTACCACATCGACTCCGAGGCGGGCGCCTGGAACACCGGTGCGCTGGAGGACAACCGCGGCTACAAGGTCCGCTACAAGGGCGGCTACTTCCCGGTCCCGCCGGTCGACCACTTCGCCGACCTGCGCGCCGAGATCTCCCTGGAGCTGGCCAAGGCCGGCCTGAAGGTCGAGCGCCAGCACCACGAGGTGGGCACCGCCGGCCAGGCCGAGATCAACTACAAGTTCAACACGCTGCTCGCCGCCGCCGACGACCTCCAGCTCTTCAAGTACATCGTGAAGAACGTCGCCTGGCGCAACGGCAAGACCGCGACCTTCATGCCGAAGCCGATCTTCGGTGACAACGGCTCGGGCATGCACGTCCACCAGTCCCTGTGGGCGGGCGGCGAGCCGCTCTTCTACGACGAGCAGGGCTACGCCGGCCTGTCGGACACCGCCCGCTACTACATCGGCGGCATCCTCAAGCACGCCCCGTCGCTGCTGGCGTTCACCAACCCGACGGTGAACTCGTACCACCGTCTGGTGCCGGGCTTCGAGGCCCCCGTCAACCTGGTGTACTCGCAGCGCAACCGCTCCGCCGCCATGCGCATCCCGATCACCGGGTCCAACCCGAAGGCCAAGCGCGTCGAGTTCCGCGCCCCGGACGCCTCCGGCAACCCGTACCTGGCGTTCTCCGCGCTGCTGCTCGCGGGCCTGGACGGCATCAAGAACAAGATCGAGCCGGCCGAGCCGATCGACAAGGACCTCTACGAGCTGGCTCCCGAGGAGCACGCCAACGTCGCCCAGGTCCCGACCTCGCTCCCCGCCGTCCTCGACCACCTGGAGGCCGACCACGAGTTCCTCCTCCAGGGCGACGTCTTCACCCCGGACCTGATCGAGACCTGGATCGACCTCAAGCGCACCAGCGAGATCGCCCCGCTGCAGCTGCGCCCGCACCCCCACGAGTTCGAGCTGTACTTCGACGTGTGACACCGCCCCGGGCCGGAGCGGGTGACCGCTTCCGGCCCGGCCGCCTTCCGGGTCCGTCGGCCGTGTTCCCTCCCGTGGTGGGGACACGGCCGACGCCCGTTCCGGCCGGGAGGTACGGACGGATGCTGCGGTCGCGCCCCAGCCATCGCTCGCCCCTTCCGCGCACCCTTGCCCTCCCGTTGGTCGGCTGAGAAAATCGGGCTCCCTCGGGTCGCGGTAAGGCGAGTTCCTCATGATCTCTGCAACCGATTATGTCGGACAGGATTTCGGCTGGTTCAGCATCACGCGGCACATCGGTTCCGGCGCCGAGGCCGAAGTCTTTCACTGCCGCCACCTGCCCACGCAGCGCCTCTACGTTCTCCGCTTACCCGCCGAGGAGGACGACCTCTGGGAACGGAACGGCCCCTTGCTGCCGCCGGTGAATCACGCGATCGAACATGCCAATGCCATCGGATCCGCGGCGGCGGGGCCCCTGTACGAAAACGTCGAAGTTCTCGTGGGCGGAAGAAGGGTAAAAAGCCACGTCATTCAGCTGTTCGGGGTCCGGGAGGGTCGCTATCTTCTCCCGGTCAGCAACCGTCGCAGTCTCCGCGGGGCCATGTCGTTCGATGCCGTACTGGACATCCCCGCCCGTCTGACGAGGACCACACTTTTCTGGGAACGGATCCAGCACATGCTGCTCGCGGACTGCAGCTTCCTGGACTCGAGCCATCTCGGTGAGGCCCAGTGGCTGAGCCGTTGGCAGGCACTGCTGGCCAACGATTCCTCGCTCGTCCACGGGCTGGATCTCGCCCAGTTCTCGCCGCGCACCGACGAGTTGATCAGTGCGTGCCTGACCAGGAGCGTGATCCCCGGCCCCCGGCTGGAGGAGTCCGCGATCATGCGGATCCTCTACGGGGTGGCGACCGGCGCCTTCGGACTCGACACCATCGAGAGGTCACTGGTCTGCCCGTTCTTCCGGAGGAACATCACGGTCGCAGATGTCGACTACGCACTCGGGCTGCTGGGGCTGTACGGGCAGGTGGACTGGATCGAGAGACCGGTCGCATGGCTGGGCCCGCACCACGTACAGCCCCTCGTCACCCTGCTCGACGGCCTCTCCCGCCAACCCCACGACTACCAGGACGACCGTTCGGAGTTCGTGGATACGGGATTCCCCGACCGCCGCACAGTCGAGCAGTTCGATCTCATGCTGCAGGACGTGGCGGGCCACTCCCAACCATGCATTTCCATCAACAGGAACCGGGCGTGAGTTACTTCTGGTACATCTCGAAATCGAAGACCGAGCTGTTGTCGACGCACTACCGAAGGAGCCTCTGGGATTCCTTCCGCGAACTCAGTATGAAGCTCAAGACCCCGATTGCCGAGGCAGAACTCCGGTTCACCCATGCCACGCCGCATCTGGTCAGCGAAATCCGCCGTCTGGAGGGAAGGATCACCAAGGACCTGGCACCGCCGGGCTTCGAGAACCTGACCGTCGGCACGACGCCACTGCCCCCCTTCTTCTCGTTCCGGAGTCCGGCCGCGAGGTTCGTGGACGAGCAGCAGTTCTGGGTGGCCGGTCATGATGGAGGGGTTGCACTCGTCCTGGTGGGAGCCGCACACCACGCAACCGGAGTGTCCACCTCCTCCAGTGTGCTCAGCCCCAGCATCGATCCGTTCCGGGCCATCACGGAGAAGGCCGAAGAGGCATCGTCCCCCGTCCACGACGACCTCTCCGGCGCATGCTCCTACGCCTGGCAGGCGGTGATGCGGGTCAACGGCCAGAACGTCGCGAACCTGCCCACGGTGAAGGGCATCGCGGTCACCGTGGCCGTCATCGATGCACAGAGGCAACAGGTCAGGCGTGCCGGCATCGGCGGCATCCGGCAGGTGGTGGTGGGTACTCCGCTCTTCGTCGAGCAGACGTGACGCACCCGCCCCGTGTGTCTTCCTGCCGAGGCGCTCCGGTGGGCGCCGGCGGCCGCCCGTGGCCGGAACACTTCCGCCGGGGGCGGCCTTCAGGGGACCATGGGACCTGACACGGTTGTTCGAGAGAGGTCACGGGGATGTCCGAGAGGGACGAAGAGGAGCGGGAGTTCGACATCAGGTGGGCCGACGACGCCCCGCACAAGGAGCCGTCGGCGCGGGCCCGGATGCTCGCCGCCCGGTGGAAGGACAACCCTCCCGGGCCGGTCCCGTTCCGCCCCGAACCGGAGCACCGCGGGTCGGCCGGGCGCTCCCGCTGGACGTCGACCGTCCTGGTCCTGGGCGGGATCGTCGCGGTGATCCTGCTGCTGGGGTACATCGGCTTCCAGCCGTACTGATTCTCCCGCGACAGCCGCTCCCCCTCACGCCTATGGTCGGCGGGAACAACAGCTCGCGGGGGGCGTGGTGGACGTGGGGCGTGGAGAGAGCGCGGCGGTGCGGCTGCTCGGCGGGCCGTTCCCGGCCGAGGGCCTGGACGGCGGTGATCCAGGGGCCTGGACGGCCTTCGACCTGAGGCTCCGGTGGGACATCCGGTACGGGGCGGCGCCGCCCGACGGCCCGGACGCTCCCGGTCCGGACCCGGTGGCGCGGGCCGCGCGGGCGCTCTGCCATCCGGACGGCCGCGTGCGCGAGTCGGCGCTCGGCGAGGCCCTGGCGCACCCGGTGCTGCTGCCGCTGCTGGTCCTGCGGGCGGCCGACTGGGTCGCCCCGGTGCGGGAGCGGGCCCGCCGGCTGCTGACCGGGGCGCTCGACGCGCGGTCGGCGTTCGCCCTGGCACCGGTGGTCCTGCGCGCCGGGGAGCGTGCGCGGGGGACGTTCGCGGTCGAGCTGCTGGGCGCCGTGCTGCGCCGGGCGCCGCGTGAGGAGGTGCTGCGGCTGTGCGCCCACCCGGAACGGTCCGTGCGCCGGTTCGCCGTCCGGCTGGCCGTCGGGGAGGGGCGGTTCTCCCCCGCCGAGCTGGCCCGTCGCGCCCACGCGGACCACGACATCGTCGTCCGGTCGGTGTGCGCCGACGCCGCACTGGCGGCCCTGGCGCGCGGGGCCGACCGGGAGGGGGTGCTGGAACCGCTGCTGACCGCCCGCGGTCCGCGGGTGCGGGCGGCCGGGGTCACGGCGCTGCGGCGGGCGGGGCTGCCGGAGCGCGCCCAGGGGTTCCTGGCCGACCGGTCGGCGCTCGTGCGGGCCGGCGCGCGGTACGTGGTGCGGCAGGACGGCCGGGACCCGCTGTCCTGGTACCGGGAGCGGTGCGCCGGCCCGGAGGTGCCGCCGGACGCGGTGATCGGGCTGGCGGAGTGCGGGCAGCGGGGGGACGCCGCCGTGCTGTGGCCGCTGCTCGGCCATCCGGTGCCGCGGGTCCGGGCGCGGGCGATGGCCGGACTGCGTCTCCTGGACGCGGTCGACCCGGCACGGCTGCTGCCGCTGCTCGACGACCCGGCGCCGGGTGTGGTGCGGGAGACGGTGGCCGCGCTGCTGCCGTCCGCCCGGTCGCTGCCGGACGGGACGTTGACGGACCGCCTGGCGGGTCACCGGCCCCGGGCGACGCGCGTGGGCGCGTTCCGGCTGCTGGTCGCCCGAGGGGACGTGGCGGGGCTGCGGACGGCGGTGGGACTGCTGGGGACACGGACGAGGGACTGCGGGAGCGGGCGGAGCGGGCGGTACGGCGGTGGCAGCCCACGGAACCCGGGAACCCGGAGGTGGGCGTGCTGCTGGAGGCCGCCCGGCACCTCTTCGACGACGACGCCTACACCCGGCGCAGGTGGATGGCGGGCCTGCCCCGGTGACCCGGGGGCCCGGAGGCCCGGTGCTCGGCTCCCGGGGCTTGCCGGGATTCCCGGAAGTTGCCGGGAGAAGCCGGGAGCAGCCGGGAATCCCCGGTGCCTCCGGTGCCCCGGCGAGCAGGGCACCGGGACCCGGGGCTCCGCCGGCCGAGGGTCCGGTCAGGAGCCCCGTCGGTGCGGGGCCCCTCACCGCTTCAGCGGTTGTAGCGCATGAAGGCGCGGACCATGTGGCACGTGGTGTCCGACGGCGGGTGCACACCGATCATCTCCGCGGCGCTGCGTATCGTCTCGTTGCGCGCCTGGGTGGGCAGGTAGACGCCGGAGTCGAGCAGGGCGATGGCCAGGCGCATCGCCTTCAGCCGGCGGTTGTGCGTGACGTACCAGTCGCGCGGGCGGCCGGGCGGCAGCGGGCGCTTCTCGACCGGGGCGCAGGGCAGTTCGAGCAGGACGGGACGCTTGGCGGTGGACTGGGTGGGCAGGGGCTTCGGCTTCAGGGCGGCAGCGGGCACGGGCATCCTCCAGTCGCGGTCGGGGCACGCTCCGAGGTCGACGGCGACCCCGGCGATTCCCTCGAACACTGCTTCCAGTGTACCGCCCGGCACTGACAGTTCGGGGGCCTGTGGACAACCACAAAAGCCCTGCTCAGCACGTAAATTGAGAGCGCGTCACAGGGGGTGCGAGGGAGACGCGCGGGGCGTCTGAAATTCGAACAGAGTGGATTCCTCGCGGGCGGGCCCACGAAGAGAGCGGGTTCCGCGCGGGCGGGCGTACGGTGGGGCCCATGGAGATCTGGATCAACCCCGCCTGTTCCAAGTGCCGCAGCGCGATCAGCCTGCTCGATGCCGAGGGCGCCGAGTACACCGTCCGGCGCTACCTGGAGGACGTGCCGAGCGAGGACGAGATCCGCGAGGTGCTCGGACGGCTCGGACTGGAGCCGTGGGACATCACGCGCACCCAGGAGGCCGCGGCCAAGGAGCTGGGGCTCAAGGAGTGGCCGCGCGATGCCGGTGCGCGGGACCGGTGGATCACGGCGCTCGCGGAGCACCCCAAGCTGATCCAGCGGCCCATCATCACGGCCGACGACGGCACGGCGGTGGTCGGCCGCAGTGAGGAGGCGGTGCGGGACGCCCTGTCCCGGTAGCGCGGACACCCGCAACGGCCGTGTGACGCAGGTTACTTCGCGGACTTGCCCCGGCTGGTGAGCAACTCCGTTCGGTATCTCGTACATAGCGACGTACGCTCCCCCATCCTTTTCAGGAGGCGCGCATGTCGCGTAGGAGAACTCTCGGTCCGAAGAAGAAGCTGGCGCTGTTGCTGAGCGCCGCGACGGTGGCGGGAGGCGGCGCCTTCTTCATGGCGACGACGTCGAACGCCGCCCAGACACTGTCCGTCAAGGCGGCGGGCGACTCGACCGTGTGTCAGGGCCTGGCCACCGCGCTCGGCAACAACCAGAAGTTCATCGAGGGCCAGCGGGCCGCCCCCGACGCCCAGTCGGAGGCCAGAATCGCCAACCGCGAGGCGGTCATCGAGGAGATCAAGCGCAAGCAGGAGGCGTCCGGGTGCACGGTGGGGGAGTCGGCTCAGGGCTCCCAGGCCGGTGGCCAGCCGGCGGCGCCCTCCCAGCCCGCGCAGGGTGAGCAGGCGGGCGGCGGTGACGCCGCGCAGAACCCGGGCGGCGACGGCGCCGCGGCCGTGGGCGAGCAGGTGTGCAACGGCTCGACGGTCACCCTCTCCGGCGAGCCGGGCGCCCCGGCCGCGTCCAGCAACCAGTTCCCGGCCGGGACGAAGCTGAAGGTCACCAACCTGGACAACAACAAGTCCACGACGGTGGAGGTCACCTCCACCTCCGGGAGCTGTGTCCTGCTCAACGACGCCGCCTTCGAGCAGGTCCGGGAGCCCGGCAAGTTCCTGATCCGCCGGGCCGTGATCGAGAAGGTGGGGTGACGCCCGGGCGGTCAGGAATTCCCCGACGGCGGTCCCCTCGCGGGGGGCGAGGCGTGTTTCGGCCACGTCTCGGCTCGGGACCGCCGTCCCACGGGGGCCCGCCGCTCCGACCAGGAGCGGCGGGCCCCCGCCCGTGTCCCCGGGCGGGCGTCGCAGGGCGCCCGCCCGGGGACACGACGCATGACGGGCGGCTGGGCACACGCCGGGGGGCTGGGCCTGACGAGTCGCACGGCACAGGAACACGACGAGTGCCTCGCCCTGACGACTGGCCCGGCGCACGACGGGGGCACGGCGTGCGCCGGGCGCGCGGCGTACGACAGCTGCGGACAACGGCACACAGCCGCACGGCATACGACAGCCGTGCGGCGAGCGGCGTCCGGGCGGTCCCATCAGCACGGGCGTACGCCGGTCGGCGTACGGCGCCGCGGGTGCGGCGGAGTCGGTAACACGGCATTCACGTGCGGGCAATGGACGGGAAATCGCCTGTTGACACGCTGCGGGACATCAGCGTGGCGCCCCGCCGGGCGCGGCGCGGCAGCACCCGCACCAGCGCCCCGACCACCCGAAGGATGTGGACCGTGAGCTTCAAGGCCGAGTACATCTGGATCGACGGCACCGAGCCGACCGCCAAGCTGCGGTCCAAGACGAAGATCCTCGCCGACGGCGACAAGGGCGCCGACCTGCCGGTCTGGGGCTTCGACGGGTCGTCCACCAACCAGGCCGAGGGCCACGCCTCGGACCGCGTCCTCAAGCCGGTCTTCGTCTGCCCGGACCCGATCCGCGGCGGTGACGACGTGCTGGTGCTGTGCGAGGTCCTGCACACCGACATGACGCCCCACGAGTCCAACACCCGGGCCGCCCTGGCCGAGGTGGCCGAGCGGTTCGCCGCGCAGGAGCCGGTCTTCGGCATCGAGCAGGAGTACACCTTCTTCCGGGACGGCCACCCGCTGGGCTTCCCCAAGGGCGGCTTCCCCGCCCCGCAGGGCGGCTACTACTGCGGTGTCGGCTCGGACGAGATCTTCGGCCGGGACGTCGTCGAGGCGCACCTGGACAACTGCCTGAAGGCGGGGCTCGGCATCAGCGGCATCAACGCCGAGGTCATGCCCGGCCAGTGGGAGTTCCAGGTCGGCCCGCTGGCCCCGCTGGAGGTCGCCGACCAGCTGTGGGTGGCCCGCTGGCTGCTGTACCGCACCGCGGAGGACTTCGGCGTGGCCGCGACCCTCGACCCCAAGCCGGTCAAGGGTGACTGGAACGGCGCGGGCGCCCACACCAACTTCTCCACCAAGGCCATGCGCGAGGGCTACGAGGCCATCATCACGGCCTGCGAGTCGCTGGGCGAGGGCTCCAAGCCGCTGGACCACGTCAAGAACTACGGCTCCGGCATCGACGCCCGCCTCACCGGGCTGCACGAGACGGCCCCCTGGGACCAGTACTCCTACGGCGTCTCCGACCGCGGTGCCTCGGTGCGCATCCCGTGGCAGGTGGAGCGGGACGGCAAGGGCTACATCGAGGACCGCCGGCCCAACGCCAACGTCGACCCGTACGTGGTGACGCGGCTGCTGGTCGACACCTGCTGCACCGCGCTGGAGAAGGCCGGCCAGGTCTGATCGCCGCGGTTCGTACCGCCGGCCGTCCGTGAGGGGGCGTCCGCCGTACCGGCGGGCGTCCCCTCGCGATGTCTCGGGCCGGGCGGGTGTCCGAGCCGTGGGAACGGGCTCCTGCGGGCGGCCCGGGTCTGCTTCAATGGGGGCATGGCCAGCCACCGGAAGTCCGTCGCCACGGGTCGCCACGACCTCGAGCCCTTCTGGCCCTCCCGGCAGCACCACGACTTCGACCGGGTGTGTTGTCGCGCGTCCCACGCGCCGGCCCGGTAGAGCACCGCACCACCCCCTCCGGTCTCCCGGCGCGCACCGCGTACGTCCACGACGGTCCGCCCCGGTCCTCTCCTCGCGCGGCCGTCGTCCTTCCCGACGCACGTCCTTCCGCGCGAAAGAGCTGATCCGTCATGGCGACCCCCCGTTCCCTGCCCTCCGTCACCGCCTCCCGCTCCGTCTCCCCCGCCGCCCGCACCGCCGCGGCGCCCGCCCGTCCCCGACACCGGCTGCGCGCCGTCGACCGGGACGACGTGGTCACCGTCGCGGACCTGCTGCCGCCGGGGGCCACCTGGCTTCCCGCGCCCCGGCACACGCTGCCGGTCCTGCCCGGGCAGCCGCCGATGGTCGGCTACCTGGTGCTGGTCCCCGCCGACCAGCAGCCGCCGTTCCCGGTGCCCGTGCCGGACCGGGCCGACCCGACGGACCGAACCGGTGCCGATGGGTCGGGCGGCGCGGAAGGCGCGGACGGCGCGGAAGGCGCGGACGGCGCCGTTCCCGGCCGGGCCGACGACCTGATCCGCATCGACGCCGCCCGGCGCACCGCCTCCGTGGACGACCGCGAACTCGACCTCACCTACCTGGAGTTCGAGCTGCTGGCCCATCTCGTCGGCCACCCCCACCGGGTGCACACCCGGGAGCAGCTGGTGGGCACGGTGTGGGGCTACGGCCACGTGGGCGACGGCCGCACCGTCGACGTCCACATCGCCCGGCTGCGCCGCAAGCTGGGGGCCGAGCACCGCACGACCATCCGCACGGTGCGCCGGGTCGGCTACCAGTACGTCCCGCCGACCGCGCGCTGACCCCCGGGAGGCCGGCCTCCCGGCCGTCCCGGCCCATCGCCGCGGGACGGGAGCTGCCCGCCTGCCGTGTCCGCCCACCCTCACCCGGGGTGGGCGGCCCACAACTCCCGGTGGAGCAGCGGCTGTTGAAACCCCTGGAGCGCGGGAAGTTCTCAACGATTTCCGGGACGGGTGAACACCCCTGAGGCGGCTCCCGTATTCAAGGGCGCCGCTTCACTCCTGTCGGGCGCCTCGATGCCCCGCAATGGGATGCCCCGCAAGGAAGTCAGAGGAGTTCCATGGGACGCAACACAAGAAAACGCCGTACGCCGCTGGCCACCAAGGCCATTGCCGCATCGGCGGCCCTAGCGCTCGGTGGGGGCGGGCTGATCTGGGCGAACTTCTACGCATCGGCGCACGAGAAGGCGCCGGACAACCGGACGAAACGGAACGTGTCGCAGGTCGTCACGATCTACTGTCCGGACGTGGGCCAGAAACTCCGGAACGTGCCGGACCGGGCCCGTGGCGAGGTCGACGGTGAACTGGCCTCCATGGACCAGCAGATCACCGACGCCTACCAGCGCCTGGTCACCACGCGCCGCGCGCAGGCCGGGGACGCGAACTTCGTCCAGAACTCCATTCTGGGTCCGCTCAAGGACCGGCGGAAGGTGCTGATCGACCGCATCAAGCTGCAGATCAACCGGGCCGGCGGCAAGGCCCCCGGCAACCTGGACCGGCTGGCCGGATGCACCGGCCGCCCCGCCGGAGGCCAGAACGGCGGCGGTCAGAACGACGGCCAGAACGGGGGCCAGAACGGCGGCGGTCAGGACGGCGGTCAGAACGGCGGCGGTCAGCCGGACGACAACGGCAACGGTGTCGCCGGGCCGGTGGCGGCCGACTTCATCGACATCAAGGACGTCCCGCCCAACTCCCGCAACCTGCCGAACGGTCTGCCCGCCAACGGCGACACCGGCTCCACCGGCACGTTCACCTCGGAGTGCGGGACCAACGAGAACAACCTGTTCAACAGCGACAACCTGATCGCCGCACCGGGCGTCGACAACGGCGCGCACCACGTGCACGACTACGTCGGCAATCAGGACAACGACGCGTTCTCCAGCGACCAGGACCTCGCCAACGCCGACACCTCCTGCCAGAACCAGGCCGACAAGTCGACCTACTACTGGCCGGTGCTGCGTCTCCAGGACGGCACCGAGGAGTTCGACGCCAACGACCAGGGCGGCGGCGCCGAGGGCAACATCGGCCGCATCCTCAAGCCGGCCCAGGCGGAGCTGAAGTTCGTCGGCAACAAGCAGGGCGACGTCGTCGCGATGCCGAAGTTCCTGCGCATCATCACCGGTGACGCCAAGTCCTTCGTCAACGGCACCGCGAACGCCAACACCTCGTGGAGCTGCACCGGCTTCGAGGACCGGCAGTCGACGGACAAGTACCCGCTGTGCCCCGAGGGCAGCCAGGTGGTCCGGACGTCCAACTTCCAGAGCTGCTGGGACGGCCAGAACATCGACAGCGCCAACCACCGGGACCACATGGCCTTCGTCCAGGCCGACGGCAGCTGCCCGAACGGCTTCCAGGCCATCCCGCAGCTCCAGGTCAAGCTGGTGTACGACATCCCCACCCCGACCATCGAGAACGGTCAGGTGCAGAACCCGTACGCCGTGGACAGCTTCCCGGAGCAGCTGCACAAGCCCATCACCGACCACAACGACTTCATCAACGTCATGGACGAGGACCTGATGAACGAGGTGGTGGAGTGCATCAACACCGGTAGGGACTGCACGTAGTCCGCGGTTCCACCGCATCGCCGCACAGGCGGGAGGGCCGGTGGCGGGAGATCCCGCCACCGGCCCTCCGGTGTTTTCCCGTCCCGACGCGCGGCGAACGGCTCAGCCGCCGTGCCCGGCATGGCCGGAGGCGTGCTTGCCGTGACCGCCCTTCTGGTCGCCGCCGTCACCGCCGCCGTGGCCGCTGTGGTCGATGCCCTCCTCGACGTCACCGCCGAGCCGGCCCTGCAGGTCCTCCAGCACCTTCTCGTGTCCGACGACGACCCACTTGCGGCCGACGAGGTAGAGACCGCCGTAGTCCTTGGCCGTGTCGATCCACTCGCGCTGACCGCGGTCGGTGGCGAAGGTGGCGAGGATGTACTTCTCCTTGCCCTTCTTGCAGATCGCCTGGCGGATCGTGTCCGCGTCGGTCTGCATGTCCGGGTCGCACTTCACCTCGCTGGCCAGGTGCTCCAGGCTTCCGGTGGCGGTGGGCGGCACGTCCCGCTCCCCGTCGTCGCCGGCCCCGCAGCCCGCCAGCGCCAGTGCCGCCACCACGCCGGTCAGCGCGAGCATCGGTCGGGTCAGCCTCATGATGTTCCTCCGGTCCTTCCGGCGACATGCCGCACGGAGCCCCGGCTAGGGGCTCTCCGCCTCCGATACGGCTGAAACGGCCCGAGCGCTCAATCCCCGGTGCCGGGGAGGGCCGGTCCGATGCGAGGGTGCCCCGGTGGACGCCGACCAGGGAGACCGCGTGACGGCCGCCCGGGCCACGTTCGAGGACCACGGCGAGGACGAGGGGCCCGCCTGCCGGCGGCGCCCGGGCCGGGCACCGCGCCCGCGTCCGGCGGGACGTGACGGCGCGGTCAGGTGACCATCCTCGGGTTCGCTCGTTCTGCGGTATGTGCAGCCACAGGATGTCGCCCAGCGCCCCGCAGCCTCCTCGTCCGCCGGTCCGGCCGTCGACGTCGAACAGGCCGAGGCCGCCCTCGTCGAGCACTACCCGCGGCTCGTCCGGCTCGCCTACCTGGTGCTGCCGCCCGGTTCCGGCCGCAGCCGCCGGGTGCTGACCGCGCACGCGCTGACCCAGCGGGCGCTGCCCCGGAGCCGTACGTCGGCGCCCGTCATCCCCGCCCAGTCCACCGGCCGGGCCGCCGACCCCGGGTACGCGCTGGTGCGGCTGAAGGTGCTGCGGGCGGCGCTGGAGGCCGGGCGGCCGCTCCGGCGCGGGGCGTGGCCGAAGCGGGCCCAGCTCCCTCCGCTGCTGCCCCAGGTGTGGGGCCTGCGACTGTTCCCCCGCTCGGGCGGCGCGGAGGAACTCGCCCTGGACCAGCGGCTGGGCGAGCTGTCCGGGGCGGGGCGTGCCGCGTACGTGCTGCGCGGCCTGGAGCGGCTCCCGGACGCCGAGGTGCGCGAGGCGCTGACCGGGGCCGGGGTGGCCGACCCGGAGGCCGCGCTGCGGGAGGCGGACCGGGTGCCGGCGCAGCACCGGCTGCTCGGCTCCCCGGAGTTCGACCCGTGCGCGCTCCAGGCCCGCCCCACCGACCTGCTGCGCCGCCGCCAGCACCTGAAGGCCGCCCTGGTCGCCGGGGCGGCGCTGGTGGTGTGCGGTGCCCTGCTGGGGCTGCCCGGCGAGGGCTGGGGACCGGACGGGGCCGCGGCGCCGCCGTACGCGCAGAACCCGGCCGCGCAGGCCGCCCTGGAACCCGGGCAGCTCACCCGGGTCGCCCCCGGCGCGTGGAAGACGTCCGCGCGCACCGACTTCTCCGTCTGGCCCGCCCGGGGCGACGGCGTGGACGACGACGCCCTGCTGCGCCGCGCCCTGGCGGTGTGGGCCCGCCCGGGCGAGCGGGTGCAGGTGTCGGCGACGCCCGGGACGCCCACCGGCGGGCCGGCCGGGCCGCCCCAGCTGCTGTACGCGGGCACGGTGGACAACGCGCGGGTGGTGATCCTGCACGACGGGCTGCGCATCGCCCGGTACGCGGAGCCCAAGGAGGGTGCCGACGGCGCCGCCCTGGACTTCGCGCGGGTCGACGGTGCCGGCCGGGCGGAGGCGAGCGCGGTGGTGCTGAGCCGGGCCGACGGCAACGTGCGCTACCTGACGGCGCCGTGGGTGCGGTCGGCGGGCGAGCGGGACCTGCGCGAGCCGGAGGCCGCGGCGATGGACCTCCCGCTGACCGACGGGGTGACGTCCCCCCTGGCCAGTCCCGCCCTGCAGCAGGGCGCGTGCTCGTCGTGGAACGTGCTGGAGCTGACCGACGGCACCGGCACCCGGCTGGTCACCGACCTCGGCGAGGTGGTCCCGGCCCACCTGACCGCCGGCCGGCCCTCCGCGCCGCGCGAGGCGTCCGGGGCGGCGGCGCTGCGCACCTGGGCGCCGTACGCCTGCTCGCTGACCGCGATGCGGGCGGCGGGCGTGCGGAGCGTGAACGCCTGGGCGTTCGCCGAGCAGCCGATGCCCGGCGCGCAGGCGGCCCAGGGCGGGTCCGCCGCGCTCCCCGGGGCCGCGGCGGCGACGGGGCAGTGGGTGTGCACGCGGGGCGAGACCTGGCGCGGCGAAGGGGCGCGGGTGCTGGCGCAGTTCCGCACGCCGGGCGGGGCGGCCGGCGCGGTGACGGCGAAGGCCGAGGACGTGCCGGCGTGCGGGGCGCGCTCCCCGCACGTGCTGGCCGGGGTGCTGTGGAAGGCGGAGGAGACGGGTACCTGGCACCTGTTGGCGGCCGGGAGCCGCGACGTGGCGTCGGTGACGGCGACGGGCGGCGTCCGGGGCACCGCGCAGGGCAATCTGCTGTCCGTCGAGGCCGAACAGGGTGCCCGCGCCGACCTGGAGGGCACGCTGAAGGACGGCGGGACGATCCGGGGGCTCGGCTGACCGGTCGCTGAACACCCGCGCTCGGTCCGGACCGTTCGCGGCTGGAATCGATCGGTATGGTGTTCGCATGACTACCGGGGTACGCCGCAGAATGGGAGTCGAGGAGCGGCGGCAGCAGTTGATCGGCGTGGCCCTCGAACTGTTCAGCCGCCGCTCGCCCGACGAGGTGTCCATCGACGAGATAGCGTCGGCGGCGGGCATCTCGCGCCCGCTGGTGTACCACTACTTCCCCGGCAAACTCAGCCTGTACGAGGCCGCGTTGCAGCGGGCCGCGGACGATCTGGCGTCCCGCTTCGTGGAGCCGCACGAGGGCCCGCTGGGCGCGCGGCTGCGGCGCGTGATGGGCCGCTACTTCGACTTCGTCGACGAGCACGGCCCGGGCTTCTCCGCCCTGATGCGCGGCGGCCCGGCGGTCGGTTCCTCGACCACCAACGCGATCATCGACGCCGTCCGGCAGGCCGCCTACGAGCAGATGCTGTCGCACCTGGGCGTGGTGGGCCCGGCTCCGGCGCGTCTGGAGCTGGTGGTGCGGTCCTGGATCTCGCTCGCCGAGTCGACGGCCCTGATCTGGCTGGACGGCCGGCGGATCCCGCGCGCCGAGCTGGAGAGGCAGCTGGTGCAGGACTTCGCCGCGCTGGCCGCGGTGGCCGCCGCCGACGCCGAACTGGCCGCGCTGCTGCGGGACCTGCTCCGGCACGAGCCGGGCGACGGTCCGTTCACCGATCTGGTCACCCGGCTCGTGGCGTTGGCGTCGGAGTGAACGGAACGCCCACGTGGGGCCTGGTCGTGGAGACGACCGTGGGCACCGGGCAGCGCAAGCACACCGAGGCACAGGTGGTGGCCCATGTCACCGGCTCCCGGGCGGAGGCGCTGGAGGAGCTGGAGCGACGGGCCCGGACCTACCAGCCGTGGCACCCCACGAGCCCGAAGCGCCGCCGGCTGCTGCGGCTGGACGACGGCTTCCTGCTCGTCGTCGACGGGGCGTACCAGTCGTTCGGCACCCGGTTCACGGTGGCGGAGCTGCTGGCGGACTCGGAGACGCCCGCCGCTGCCGGCCCCGGCCCCGAGGGGGTCCCGGAGACCGCGTCGGCACCCCAGGACCCACCGGCCCCGGCTGAGCCCGATGAGCCGTCCCCGGGCGGCCCGGACACCGTCAGCGGCCCGGACGCCGTCGGCGAGCTGGACGAGGACGGTGTCCCCGTCCGCCCGTCGTGGCTGGGCCGACCGGACCTCTGAGGGCACGGGCCCGCCGGGAACGCCCGGTCACTCGCTCTCGTACTTCCGGTACGACGGGTCGAGTTCGCGCACCTCGGCGGAGGCGTGCACGGCCACTGACCCGCCGGGCTTCACGAACTGCCGCAGCAGGCCCAGCACGGCCTCGGTGAGCCGCGCCTTGGTCTCCTCGGTGCGGCCCGCGAGCAGCCCCAGGGTGACGTGGACGACGGCGTGACCCTCGGTGTCGGGGCCGACCACGGTGTCCTCGGTCCGGCGGAACTGCGTCGTGCACGCCGGGGGCCTGGCGGCCGCGATGTCGACCACCGCGGTGTGCAGGGCCCGCGCGAAGCCGGGCCGGTCGAAGCCGTCCGCCAGGCTGTCGGAGTAGTCGACGGTGATCTGCGGCATGAGCCCTCCCGAGTCGTTCCAGGAGGGCTCACCCTACGTCGTGTCCGTGCCGCCCCGCGGGGTCAGCCCGCCGCGGTGAACACGGCGACCGTGCGGGCCGGGACGGTGAACGTTCTGGTGCTCCGCTCGTAGGACGCCGCCCTGACCACCGGGTCCCCGCCCTTCGCCTGCACGGGGTGCAGCCGGTGGCCGGTCCCGGCGAGGGCGGTGACGCGCTGGTCCTGCGCCTCGGGCGTGGCGTTGAAGACCACGACCAGGTCACCGAGGCGCATGGTGATCACCCCGGGGGTCTCGTCCTTGCCCGACAGCGGGAAGGAGAGCCGGGACTGGACGCGCTCCGCGGTACCGAGGGAGAAGACCTTCTCCGTCGTGCGGATCCTGAGCAGGTCCCGGTAGGCGGCCGAGGCGCCCTCGATCTGCGGGCAGCCGACCTTCGCCGTGCCCAGCAGGGGCTTGGCGTAGGGCCACTTGTCCTCGTTGTCGGCGGCCGGCGGCAGCCCGCGGCCGAAGCCGTTGCCCGCCGCGCAGTTCCAGTGGACGGCGTTGAACCAGTCGCCGCTGTCGTAGGAGTTGCGGTCCAGGGACTTGGAGCGCAGCAGGTCGGTGCCCGCCTGGGAGAGGGCCGGGCCCTGGGAGAGGGTGGCCGTCGCCATGGCGAGGACCTGCATGCGGGCCCGGTCGCCGGCCGGGGTGTCCTTCGGCAGCTTGAAGGCGAGCGCGTCGAACAGGGACTCGTTGTCGTGGGCGTCCGCGTAGGCGAGGGCGTCGCCGGGGACGGCCGCGTAGCCGGCGGGTGAGCCGTTGTAGTCGACCTGGGAGCCCTTGACCTGCTTGCCGCTGGTGTCGGTGAAGGTGTAGTCGGCGAGGTTGCCGGAGAGCCCGACCTTGATCAGGTCCTGGTAGTGCAGCAGGCGGGCCTTCTGCTCGGCCTCGGTGCCGTTGGCCGTCGAGGTGTTGGGGTCGGTGTAGAGGCCGGAGGCGAAGCCCTGCACGCCGGGGTCCTCGTCGAAGGGGCCGCCGCCGCGCACGGCGTCACGGGCCCGGTCGGAGAAGGTGGCGATGCCGGTGCCGGCCATGTTGGCCTGCGTGGCCTGCTCGAAGCGGGCGTCGTCGGCGATCTCGCCGAAGTTCCAGCCCTCGCCGTACAGGATGATCTTCTTGCCGTCGACGCCGTCCTTCTTCAGGGTGAGGGCGTCGAGGGCCTTGCGGACGGCGAGCATGTTGGCCTTGGGGTGGTGGCCCATGAGGTCGAAGCGGAAGCCGTCGACCTTGTACTCCTTGGCCCAGGTGACGACGGAGTCGACGACCAGCTTGCCCATCATGGCGTTCTCGGGCGCCGTGTTGGAGCAGCAGGTGCTGTCGGCGACGGAGCCGTCGGGGAGCAGCCGCTGGTAGTAGCCGGGGACGATGCGGTCCAGGACGGAGGTCTTCGCCTGGCCGTGGGCGGCGGTGTGGTTGTAGACCACGTCGAGGACGACGCCGAGGCCCTCCTCGTTGAGCGCCTGGACCATGCGCCGGAACTCGACGGTGCGGGCGGTGCCCTCCGGATCGGTGGCGTAGGAGCCCTCGGGGACCGTGTAGTGGTACGGGTCGTAGCCCCAGTTGTAGGCGTCCTTGGCTGCCACCTCCGCCACGCACTCCTGCTGGCGGGGCGAGTCGGCCGGGAAGGAGCCGAGGTCGCAGTCGACGGTCCGCTGGTCGGACTTCCGCTCGGGGATGGTGGCGATGTCGAAGGCGGGCAGCAGGTGCACGTGGGAGGTGCCGGCCTTCGCCAGCTTCCGCAAGTGCCTGGAGCCGTCGCTGTCCTTGTCGGTGAACGCGAGGTAGGTGCCCGGGTGCTTCGCCGTGCGGTCCTCGACGGAGAAGTCGCGGATGTGCAGTTCCTGGATCTGGGCGTCCTTGAGCGGTACGGCCTTCGGCTTGTCCAGGGAGGACCAGCCCCTGGGCGCGAGGCTCCGGTCGCCGAGGTCGACGACGAGGCTGCGCTCGGAGTCGGTGGTCAGGGCGACGGAGTAGGGGTCGGTGACCTTGTTGGTGACGATCTCCCGGGTGCTGGGCGCCCACACCGTGACCGCGTAGCGGTACGGCTTGCCCTTCCAGGAGGCGGGGCCGGTGGCCGACCAGACGCCGGTGGCGTCGTCGCGGTGCATGCGGACGGTGCGTCCGGCGATCTCCAGAGCGACGTTCCGCGCGGTGGGCGCCCACACGGAGAGGGTCGGCCGGCCGTGGCGGAACACCGGGCCGAGGGCCGCCTTCGTGGCGCGGGCGGCGTAGAGGTCGTCCAGGACGCCTGCGAGCTGCACGCCGGTGGCGGCGAGCACGGCGCCGTTGGCCGCGTGCTGGGCGGCGACGACCTGGCCGCGCAGGGCCTCGCGCACCCGGTCCCGGTCGCGCGGGTCGACGGACCAGGCGGTGCCGTCCTTCAGGTGGGGGAAGCGGGCCTTCTGGGCGTCGGTGAGGGTGGTCCGGGCCAGGCGCAGCCAGCGGGCGTCGCCGGTGTCCAGGGTGCCGTCGGCCACGGTGACGCGGCCGGTGGGCGAGGCGAGGAGCTGGGTGGAGGCGGCGGCGTCGGAGCCGTCCCAGACCAGGGTGTTCCGGTCGATCCAGACCGCCTTGGAGGTGGACAGGTCGAGGGCTGCCGCGGACCCGGCGGGCTGCGGCAGCAGATACCTCTCCTGGCCGCTCAACAGCCACACCTCGTGCCCGTGGGCCCTGAGGTCGAGCGACTGGTCGGACGGGAGGTCCTTCTCGTCGCCCTTGTGGATGATGTAGCTGAGGCTGGTGGCACCCTCGGCGAGCGGCACCTCGAAGACCGCGCCATAGGCATCAGTCTTCACCGGTTCCAGGGGCTTCGACCAGTCGGTGGGGTGCGCGGCACCGGTCCAGGTGTGCAGGCCCCAGCCGTCGTAGTCGCCGTCGGCGCGGTGGTAGTGCAGGACGGCCTTGGTGGTGTCCTGGGCCGGGTGGTCGGGCCGTTCGGTGGTGACGGTCTCCTTGCCCTGCTCGATCCAGACCTCGCCGGTGCGGGTGAGGTCGATGGTGCGGTCGGTGTCGACGTCCTTGGTGCCGTCCTTGTCGACGACCAGGAACCCGAGGTCGGAGGCGCCCGGCTTCAGCTTGACGTACGCGAAGGCGCCGTAGGCGTCGCGGCCGGTGAAGGGGTGGCTGTCGGGCCATTCGGTGGCCTCGCCCTCGGCGAGGTCGCCCCAGGCGTACAGGCCCCAGTCGTCGTAGTCGCCGTCGGCCCGCTTGTAGTGGACGATCGCGTAGTCGCGGGAGGCGGCGGAGGGCGGCGTCTCCACCGGCGGGGTGCCGGTGGTGGAGGTGGCGAGGGCGCTCGCGGTGCGGCCGGCCGAGTCGGTCACCACGGCCTTGTAGCGCAGGGCGGTGCCGGCGGGGACGTCCTCGCCGATGGTGTGGGTGACCTTGTGGGGGGCGTGGTCGGAGGAGCCGAGGACGCGCCACCTGCCGTTGCCGGTCTGGGCGGCGAAGACGACCCGGTTGAGCTGTCCGCCGTCGACGTCGGCGGTGAGTTCGACGGTGCCGGTGGCGCCGGCCTCGGGGGCCTTCAGGGTGAGGGTCGGCTTCGCGGCCGGCTTGCCGAGGGGGCCGGACGCCTTGAGGACGATCGCGGAGCCCGCGGGGACGGTGACGGTGATCTTCTTGTCGGCGTCGCTGCGCACGGTGGCGTCGGTGCCGTAGAGGCCCTTGAACGTCGTCCGGGCGGAGTTGGTCGCGAAGGTGGCCTTCTTCGCCTCGTCGGCGTTGTTGAAGGCGACGACGTACTCGGTGGTGTCCTTGCCGGTGGCGGTGCGGGAGACGGCGTAGACGCCGGGGCCGTCGGCGGCGTGGCGCTCCTGCTGGATGCCGTCGGTGAGGGCGGGGTGCGCCCTGCGGAGCGCGGCGAGGGCGCTGATCTGCCGGTAGAACGGCGAGCGGGTGTCGTAGGTGTCCTCGGCGTGGGTGCGGTCGGTGCCGATCAGGTCGTCGTCGAGGTAGTCGGCGGTGCGGGACGCGAAGAGGGTCTGGCGGGCGTCCTTGTCGCCGCCGGCGCCGGTGAAGCCCTGCTCGTCGCCGTAGTAGACGACCGGGTTGCCGCGGTTGAGGAACATCAGCTCGTTGGCGAGCCGGCCCTTCTTCAGCAGTTCCGCGTCGGACGCCTTCGGGTTGTCCTGCTTCAGGAAGGTCCCGATGCGGCCCATGTCGTGGTTGCCGAGGAAGGTGACCTGCTCATAGGCGTTGGCCTTGTCGGTCGTGTACTTGTGGTCGGCGCCGAAGACGGCGGCGAGCTTCTTCGCGCTGCCGCCCTGGGAGGCGTACTGGCGTGCGGCTTCCTGGAAGGGGAAGTCCAGGGTGGCGTCGAGGCGGCCCTCGGTGACGTAGGGGGCGGTGACGTCCGGGTCGGCGGAGTAGACCTCGCCGAACATGAAGAAGTCCTTGCGGCCCTTCTTGGCCGCGTAGGCGTCCAGGGCGGTGGCCCACTGGGTCCAGAACTCCATGTTGACGTGCTTCACGGTGTCGATCCGGAAGCCGTCGATGTCGAAGTCCTTCACCCAGCGCTGGTAGATCTTCTCCATGCCGCTGACGACCTCGGGACGCTCGGTCCACAGGTCGTCGAGGCCGGAGAAGTCGCCGTACTCGCTGGACTCGCCGGCGAAGGTGGAGTCGCCCCGGTTGTGGTACATCGCCGGGTCGTTGAGCCAGGACGGGACCTTCAGCCGCTTCTTCGCGGCGGGGACGACGGGGGTGCGGGGGAAGGAGCCGCCGTCGACGCGCGGGAAGTGGCGGGTGCCGTCGGCGTGGTCGGAGTCGTCGAAGGGCCGGCCGTCCTTCGTCAGGTACGGGAAGGCGCCCTTGGAGAGGTAGTCGTAGGACTTCTCCTCGTAGTCGATGACGTCGGCGGTGTGGTTGGTGATGACGTCGAAGAAGACCTTCATGCCCTTGGCGTGGGCCTTGTCGATGAGTCTCTCGAGGTCCTTGTTGGTGCCGAAGTGCGGGTCGACCTGGGTGAAGTCGGTGATCCAGTACCCGTGGTAGCCGGCCGAGGCGTCCTTGCCGGTGCCCTGGACGGGCTGGTTCTTGAAGATCGGCGCCAGCCAGATGGCGGTGGTGCCCAGGCCCTTGATGTAGTCCAGCTTCTGCGTCAGGCCCTTGAGGTCGCCGCCCTGGTAGAACCCCTTGTCGGTGGGGTCGTGTCCGTGGGTGAGGCGGGAGCCGGTCAGTCCGCCGCGGTCGTTCGTCCGGTCGCCGTTGGCGAAACGGTCCGGCAGGACGAAGTAGAACTGCTCGCGGGTCAGGTCGTGCCGGGCCGGGGACGTGGCGAGGGCCGTGTCCGAGGGCGGCGGAGGCGGGGTGTCCGCGCGGGCGGCGAGCGGCTGCACGAGCGCCGCGGCGAGGGCGGCGACGGTGACGGCGGCGATGCGCCGGCCCCGTGCGGTGCGGCGCCCCGGGGGCGCGGGCCATCTGGGTATCAAGGCGTGAACTCCTTGTGCGTACGGCTCGTTGGGTCCGACCCCACGCCGCGGCGACGGCCTGTTTCGGCCACATCGCCGGGGCACCGGCCGTGACCGTACCGCCGTTGAAAGGTTTACAGCAAGGGCTCTGAAAGGACCGGTAAGGAATTGCATGCCGGACGCCGGGCGCCCCACCGTCCGTGAACGGCGGTGCGCCCGGCGCGGGTTCAGCAGTTCGGCTTGCCCGCGTGGACCGCGAGCGCCGTGTGGGCGCCCAGGGTGGCGGTGAGCTGTCCCGAACCGTTCACCGTCACCGGGATGTTGTTCTGCACGTCGCAGTACGTGCCCGCGGGCATTGACGTCTGGTAGGTGCGGGTCAGGGGGCCGGACTCGTGGTTGACGGCCACGAAGCCCTTGCTGCCCCGGCCGAAGGCGATGGCGTCGCCGCCGTTGTCCCACCAGTCGGTGACCGCCTGGCCGCGGGTGGCGTTGCGGAAGCCCACCATGGCCTTGATCTCCGGCCAGTTGTGCTGGCACTTCCAGCCGTTCTGCCAGCAGGCGTTCACCTGGCCGCCGCCCGGCGGTCCGGCGTCGTGGTCGGAGAACTCGTAGCCGGAGTTGATGTCCGGGGCGCCGTAGGGCCAGGCCAGCATGAAGACGTTGGCCAGGGTGTAGGTGGCGTTGTCCTTGTAGGAGAGGGTGCTGCCGTTGCGCTCGGTGTCGTGGTTGTCGACGAAGACGCCCGCGGAGGAGCTCTTGAGGTAGCCCCAGCCCTCGCCGTAGTTCTTCAGGTAGGCGAGGTTCTCGTTGTTGAAGACCCGCTTGAGGTCGTAGGCGTACCGGAATTCCTGGACGTCGCCGTTGCCGGTGTACTCGGTGGGCTGGACGGCCTCGCCCGCGCCGAAGATGACCTCCTGCTTCCAGTACACGCCGGGGTCGGTGAGCCGGGACTTGATGTTCGCCAGGTCGGCGGCCGGCATGTGCTTGGCGGCGTCGATGCGGAAGCCGTCGACCCCGAGGGAGAGCAGGTCGTTCATGTACCCGGCGATGGTCCTGCGGACGTACTCCTCGCCGGTGTCGAGGTCGGCGAGGCCGACCAGTTCGCAGTTCTGGACGTTGTGGCGGTCGCGGTAGTCCGTGATCTCCGCTCTGCAGGTGTCGAAGTCGTACGAGGAGTACAGGCCGGGGTAGTCGTACTTGGTGTACGGCGAGCCGCCCGTGCCGGTGCCGTTGCCCGCGGACATGTGGTTGATGACGGTGTCCACGACGACCTTCACTCCGGCCGCGTGGCAGGTGTTCACCATGTTCCGGAAGGCGGTGCGGTCGCCGAGCCGCCCGGCGATCTTGTAGCTGACCGGCTGGTAGGACGTCCACCACTGCGAGCCCTGTATGTGCTCGGCGGGCGGGGAGACCTGGACGTATCCGTAGCCGGCCGGGCCGAGGGTGGTGGTGCACTCGCGGGCGACGGAGGCGAAGTTCCACTCGAAGAGGACGGCCGTGACGTCCTTCGAGCCGGGAGGGGAGGCCGACGCGGACGTCGGGGTCATGACAAGGGAGGCGGCGGCGAGGGCGGCCACCCCGGAGAGGGTTCTGCGTGCCATGTGGGGTTCCTTCTTCGTCGAAGGCATGTGGGGAGCCGCAGGGCCGATGAAGGCGCTTGCAGAAACCTTCAGCAACCTTGCGGCACCGCAGATGTTAAGGGCCCGCCACCCGAAAGGGCAGCGGGCCGTACGAAGTTGAAGCAAAAAAGTTGCCGGACGGACCTCTTCGCCGAGCGGGGCCTCAGGCCCGGGTCCACCACACGGTCGTGTCCGCCGGCACCTTCGCCTCGGACGCCGTCTCCGCGACCTCGGCGTTGCTGAGCAGCACCCGCCCGTAGGACGGCACGGTCACCGACGCGCCGGTGGTGTTCGCCACGCACACGAAGTCACCGCGCCGGAAGGCCAGCACCCCCGCGGGGGCCCGCAGCCACTCCACGGACTCCCCCGCCCCCAGGTCGGGCTGCTCCCGGCGGACGGCCAGCGCCGCCCGGTACAGCTCCAGGGTGGAGCCCGGCACGCCGGTCTGCGCCTCGACGCTCAGCTCGCCCCAGCTGTCCGGCTGCGGGAGCCAGCTGCCGCCGTCCCCGAAGCCGAAGGACGACCCCTCACGGGTCCACGGGATCGGCACCCGGCAGCCGTCGCGGAAGCCGTCCTGGCCCGCGCCGCGGAAGTACGCCGGGTCCTGGCGCACCTCGTCCGGCAGGTCCACGACGTCCGGCAGGCCCAGCTCCTCGCCCTGGTAGATGTACGCCGACCCCGGCAGCGCCAGCATCAGCAGGGTCGCCGCGCGGGCCCGGCGCAGGCCCAGCTCGCGGTCGCCGGGCTCCCGGAGCTGGGTGCCCAGGCCGGGCGGGTTGCCGAAGCGGGTGGCGTGCCGGGTGACGTCGTGGTTCGACAGCACCCAGGTGGCGGGAGCGCCGACCGGGCGCATCGAGTCCAGCGTGCGGTCGATGACGGCGCGCAGCTCCTCGGCGTCCCAGGGGGTGGAGAGGTACTGGAAGTTGAACGCCTGGTGCAGCTCGTCGGGGCGCACGTAGTTCGCGGTGCGCTCCACCGTCGGCGTCCACGCCTCGGCGACGAAGATCCTCTCCCCCGCGTACTCGTCCAGCACCAGCCGCCACTCGCGGTAGATGTCGTGGACGCCGTCCTGGTCGAAGAACGGCATGACATCGTTGCCCAGCAGCTTCAGCTGCTCGTGGGATCCCAGGTCGGGCAGGCCCTCCGCCTTCACCATGCCGTGGGCGACGTCGATGCGGAAGCCGTCCACGCCCATGTCGAGCCAGAACCGCAGGATGGAGCGGAACTCGTCGCCGACCGCCGGGTGCTCCCAGTTGAAGTCGGGCTGCTCCGGGGCGAACAGGTGCAGGTACCACTCGCCGGGCGTGCCGTCGGGCTCGGTGACCCGGGTCCAGGCCGGGCCGCCGAAGATCGACTCCCAGTCGTTGGGCGGCAGTTCGCCGTTCTCGCCCTTGCCGGGCCGGAAGTAGTAGCGCTCCCGCAGCGGCGATCCGGGCCCTTCGGCGATCGCGCGCCTGAACCACTCGTGCTGGTCGGAGGAGTGGTTGGGCACGAGGTCGACGATGATCCTGAGGCCCAGGGCGTGGGCGTCGCGGATCAGGGCGTCGGCGTCGAGCAGGTTGCCGAACATCGGGTCGACGGCCCGGTAGTCGGCGACGTCGTAGCCCGCGTCGGCCTGCGGGGAGGCGTAGAACGGGCTCAGCCACACCGCGTCCACGCCGAGGTCGCGCAGGTACGGCAGGCGGGAGCGGATGCCTTCCAGGTCTCCCATGCCGTCGCCGTTGCTGTCGGCGAAGCTGCGGGGGTAGACCTGGTAGATCACCGCTTCCCGCCACCAGTCGCGGCGCCCGTCGACGGTGGCGACGGCCGAGTCGGTCGAGGGGTCCGGGGTGGAGTGCTGCTGGCTCATGTCGTCCTTGTACTCAGAGGCTTGTGGGGAAGGCGGGGTGTGACGAGGCGGCCGCGGTGCCTGCGGGGTCGGAATCGACACCGCGGCCGCCACCCCGCGCGTCAGGCGCGCGGGAGTCGTCCGCGAAGGAGGTCAGCCCTTCGTTCCGCCGGCCGTGAGGCCGGTCACCAGGTTCTTCTGCACGAGGTAGAAGAACGCGGAGACGGGTATCGCGATCAGGACCGCGGTGGCGGCCATGAGGTTGCGCTGGGCGTCGTGCTCGCTGATGAAGCTCTGCAGACCGACGGCGAGTGTGTACTTCTGGTCGTCCAGCATGAACGTCGTGGCGAACGCGACCTCGCCGAACGCCGTGATGAAGCTGTAGAAGGCGGCGACGGCCAGCCCCGGCTTGGCGAGCGGCAGGATCAGCCGCACGAACGTGCCGAAGGGGTTCAGCCCGTCGACCCGTCCCGCCTCGTCGATCTCGAACGGGATGGTGTCGAAGTAGCCCTTCATCAGCCAGGCGCAGTAGGGCACCGCCGTCGAGCAGTAGACGAGGATGAGTCCGAGGTAGCTGTCGATGAGCTGGAACTCCGACAGGATCTGGTACATCGGGACCATCAGGACGGCCACCGGGAACATCTGGGTCACCAGGAGTACCCACATGAACTTCTTGTATCCCGGGAACCGCATCCGGGACACCGCGTACCCCGTGGTGGCGGCGACCATCACCCCGATGACGGTGGTGCCCAGGGAGACGATCAGCGAGCTCTTGAGCCAGTGGAAGAAGTTCGACTCCTGGAGCACGAAGACGTAGTTGTCGAGCGTCATCTTGCCCCAGATGCCGCCGGGGCGCAGGTAGTCGTCCTTGTCCGGGCCGAGGGACAGGAACACCAGCCAGGCGACCGGGAACAGCGCGACGAGGCTCGCCACGATCAGGATGCCGTGCGAGGTGAGCCTGCCGAGCGGGCCTGTCTCCCCCCGCCGGCGCGCCTTCCCCGAGGGGGTCGGACGGCCGGCGGGCCGGTCCGCCTCCGTGGCGGTGGTGACGGTAGTGGTGCTCATGGGGGCTCCTGCCTCAGATCGCGAGCTGCTGGTCATTGCGGTTCAGCCAGCGGCGGTAGAAGGAGGTGAAGACGACGAGGACGGCCAGCAGCAGCATGCCGTAGGCGGCGGACTCGGCGAACTCGCGCGGCTGCTGTCCGAAGCCGAGCTGGTAGGCCCAGGTCACGAGGATCTGCGCGTCCGGGGCGGTGTTGCCGAACAGCAGGAAGATGATCGCGAACTGGTTGAAGGTCCAGATGACGCCGAGCAGCACCACGGTGGAGCTGACCGAGCGCAGGCCGGGCAGGGTGACGTGGCGGAAGCGCTGCCAGGCGTTGGCGCCGTCCATCTCGGCCGCCTCGTAGAGGTGGGCGTCGATCGACTGCAGGCCGCCGAGCAGGGAGACCATCATGAACGGCACACCGCACCAGGTGTTGACCATGATGGCGGCGAACCGCTGCCAGAAGGTGTCCTCCAGCCACGCCGGGGTGGGCAGGCCGAGGAACTCGAGGCCGGAGTTGATGATGCCGGCGTCCGCGAGCATGAAGCGCCAGCCGAAGACGGTGACGAAGGTCGGCACCGCCCACGGCAGGATGAGGATCAGCCGGTAGAGGGTGCGGCCGCGCAGCTTCTGGTTCAGCAGCAGGGCGAGGCCCAGGCCGATGCCGTAGTGCAGGGTCACGCAGGCCGCGGTCCAGAAGATCGTCCAGAGGAACTTGGACCAGAAGCGCTCGTAGGCGGTCTCGCCCCACAGGATCTCGGCGTAGTTGTCCAGGCCGATGAACTTGTAGGTGGCCTCGATCTCGTTGACGCCGATGGTGCGGGCCGAGTTGAGGCTGTCCGCGTCGGTGAGCGTGAGGTAGAAGCCGTACGCCAGCGGATACAGCACGATGACGCCGAGCACGACGACCACCGGCAGGATCATGGCGTAGGCGTACCAGTGCTTCTGGTAGGCGTGCTTCAGCCTGCGGACCGGTCCGGGGCGGGGCGCGCGGTCACCGCGGCGCTTGCCGGTCGCGCGGTCGATGGCGACTGTCATGGTTCGGCACCTTCTGGATGGTCAAGGGGTAGGCACACAGGCCGGAGGCCGCCGGACCCTCCCCTCCTGGAAGCGGGGTCCGGCGGCCGTCCGGGCGTTACTTGCTGAAGTCCGGCAGCAGCTTCGCGATCGCGGTCTCCGCGTCGCTCAGCCCCTTGTCCAGCGACTTCTTGCCACCGGCGATCTGCGGCAGCTCGTCGTCCAGCGGGCCCCACAGGGAGCTGTACTCGGGCAGCGCCGGGCGCGGCTGGGCGGCCTCCAGGACCGTCTGGTAGCCGGCGATGCCCGGGTCGGCCTTGACCTGGTCGGTGTAGGCGTCGTCACGCGTGGGCAGCGTGGCGTTCTTCAGCGCGATGGTCTCCTGCGCCTTGGCCGAGGTCATGAAGTTGACGAACTTCAGCGCGGCCTTCTGCTTGGCCTCGGTGGACCCGGCGTAGACGGACAGGTTGTGGCCGCCGGTCGGGGCGCCCGCCTTGCCGGTCGAACCGGCCGGGACGGTGGCGATGCCGAGGTTGTTCTTGTCCTTGAACGCGGAGCCCTTGTAGAAGTTGGTGATCTCCCACGGGCCCTGGATGATCGAGGCGACCTTGCCGTTGACGAACGCGTCCTGCATGTGGGCGTAGGCGTCGGCGGTCACGTCGGCCTTGTGCAGGCCCTTGCCCTTGAACAGGCTCAGCCAGGTGTCGTACGCCTTGACGGCCTCGGGCGACTTGACGGTGATCTTCTTGGCGTCGGCGTCGACCGTGTCGGTGCCCTCGCCGTAGAGGAAGGACTGGGCGTAGTACGCCTGGGTGGAGCCCCAGTAACCGTCGACGCCGGTCTTGTCCTTGATGGTGGCGGCGGCCTTCTTCAGGTCGTCCCAGGTCTTGGGGACCTCGACGCCGGCCTTCTCGAACAGTTCCTTGTTGTAGACGAAGGCCAGGGTGTCCGTGGTGAACGGGACGCCGTAGGTCTTGCCCTCGTACGTGGCCTGCTCGATCAGGTTGGACTTGAACTTGTCCTGGTCGGCGAGGGCCTCGGTGCCGTCCAGCGGCAGGAAGAAGCCCTTCTTGGCGAAGGCCGGGGTCCAGCCGACCTCGGAGCGCAGCACGTCGGGGGCACCCTTGGAACCGGCGGCGGTGTCGAACTTGTTCTGCGCCTGGTCGAAGGGGACGTTGACGAAGTTGACCTTGATGTCCTTGTTGGCGGCCTCGAACTCCTTGACCAGGGCCTTGTACGTCGGCGCCTCGTTGGTCGCGTTGGAGGTGTCCCACCAGGTGATGGTGACCGGGCCGTCGGCCTTGTCGCCGCTGTCGCTGTCTCCGCCGCAGGCCGTCGCCGCGAGGGCGAGGGACGCCACCAGCGCGGTGGCCGCTATGCCACGCCGCATGAGTTCTCCTTGAGGGTGAAAGCCGTACACAGGGAGCGGCCCCGTCTGCCGTCCCGCCGGCTTGCCGGCTCGCCGCCGCGGCTCCGCGTCCTCGGATCTGGCCGGGAATCGCGGTTCCGCCGGGCGACTGGAAACTAACAGCGATGCAAGCGCTGCAAAAGCCCTTGCTGAAAAATTTTGCAAGAAGCGCCGAAGGTTACTCCGCCGTGACCTCTCCTAGACCGCCGCGCAACCCGGTCAGCACCGGTACGACACGGGTTCGGACGCTTGTGCAAGACTCTGCAAGCACTTGCCATCCGTTGCCGCCGCGGGAATCATCCGTTGCGAGGACGCCGACCACGAGGTGAGGACCGCGATGACCCAGCAGCCCGCTACGCGCCGTTCCACGGCACGGGCCAGGCGTCCCGCCGGTGTGCAGGGAGAGGTGCGGCCGATACAGTCCGGTGCTGTGACCACACGCCTTGCCGACATCGCTGCCCAGGCGGGGGTGAGCGAGGCCACCGTCAGCCGCGTCCTCAACGGCAAGCCGGGCGTCGCCGCCACCACGCGCCAGTCCGTCCTCGCCGCCCTCGACGTCCTCGGCTACGAACGGCCGGTCCGGCTGCGGCAGCGCAGCGAGGGCCTGGTCGGGCTGATCACCCCGGAGCTGGAGAACCCCATCTTCCCGGCCCTGGCCCAGGTCATCGGCCAGGCCCTGACCCGGCAGGGCTACACCCCGGTGCTCGCCACCCAGACCCCCGGCGGATCGACGGAGGACGAGCTCACCGAGATGCTCGTGGACCGCGGGGTCGCGGGCATCATCTACGTCTCCGGACTGCACGCGGACACCACCGCCGACACCCAGCGCTACGACCGGCTGCGGGCCCAGGGGGTGCCGTTCGTGCTGGTGGACGGCTTCTCGCCGAAGGTGCAGGCACCGTTCATCTCCCCCGACGACCGCGCGGCCATGGCCCTCGCCGTCACCCACCTCGCCTCCCTCGGCCACACCCGCATCGGCCTGGCCCTCGGACCGAAGCGGTTCGTGCCGGTGCAGCGCAAGATCGAGGGCTTCGTGCGCATCATGCAGGAGCAACTCGGCCTCGCCGCCGAGACCGTGGAGACGGAACTGATCCAGCACTCGCTGTACACGCTGGAGGGCGGGCAGGCCGCGGCGGCCTCGCTGATGGACCGCGACTGCACGGCCGTGGTGTGCGCGAGCGACATGATGGCGCTCGGCGCGATACGCGCCGCCCGGCAGCGCGGCCTGGACGTGCCGAAGGACATCTCGGTGGTCGGTTTCGACGACTCCACTTTGATCGCCTTCACCGACCCGCCGCTGACCACCGTGCGCAAGCCGGTCCCGGCCATGGGCCAGGCCGCGGTGCGCACCCTGCTGGAGGAGGTCGGCGGAACCCCGGCCCCGCACAGCGAGTTCGTGTTCATGCCGGAACTGGTGGTACGCGGCTCGACCGCCTCGGCCCCCGGCGCCCCCGGGGAACGGAACCGGCCGCACGAGAGGCCCTGACCGGCCCGCCTCACGTGCGCCGGTGCCCGCGCGGGCGCCGGTACCCGGGCATAGCCTGGGGTGGTACCGCGGCGTGCGTCGACCGGAGAAGGTGAGTGCGATGCGCGTGATGCTCAAGGCGACGCTGGACACGGAGAAGTCGAACGAACTCATCCGCAGCGGGAAGATGCCCGGGCTGATGCAGGAGACCTTGGGGCGGCTGCACCCCGAGGCCGCCTATTTCGGGCCGCTCAGCGGCCGGCGGACCTGTCTGCTCGTGCTCGACCTGCAGGACAGCTCGCAGATCGCGACCACCGGCGAGCCCTTCTTCGCCCAGCTCGGCGCGGAGGTCGAGATGATCCCGGTGATGAACGCGGAGGACCTGCAGAAGGGGCTCTCCCAGCTGTGACGCCCGTGCGGCTGGGACGCACGGCCGCCCGTGACGCGCGTGCTGCTGGGACGCTCGTCCTGATGACCCGGTGGCGACGCCTGGCTGCGACTCCGGGCCGGGCTGGGGTTGATCATCGACTTCCGAGGTGTGCGAGACGTCGCGCACCCGGCGCCGCCGACCGGGCAGGCCCTCAGGAGAAGTTGGCGCTGCCCGGACCGCGACCCAGGCGTGAGAACATGCGGGCGCTTCCGGACCGGGGGATGATCTGTGGGCAAGGTCCTTTCTGGCAGACTCTGTGCCTATGGGTGACACGACCGTGACTGCGCCGAACGGCCGGACATCGGCCGCTCCCCGTCCCGTCGGTGACCGGACGGGGCGGGCGCTCCTGCGCCGGATGCGCAGGCCACGGCGTCCCCGCCTCTGGTTCGAGATCCTTCTGATCGCGGTGAGTTACTGGACGTACTCCCTCGTCCGCAACGCCGTGCCCGAGCAGAAGGCGCAGGCCCTGCGCAACGCCGACCTGATCTGGGAGGTCCAGCAGCAGCTGGGCATCGCGGTCGAGCAGTCCGTCAACCACGCCGTGAACTCCGTGACATGGCTGGTCGTGGGCATGAACTACTACTACGCCACCCTGCACTTCGTGGTGACGCTGGGTGTGCTGGTGTGGCTCTACCGTGGCCACCCCGGGCGGTACGCGGCCACCAGACTCGTGCTGTTCGCGACCACGGGCGTCGCCCTCGTCGGTTACTACCTGTTCCCGCTCGCCCCGCCCCGTCTGATGAACGGCGGCGGCTTCATCGACACCGTGATGGTGCATCAGACGTGGGGCTCGATGGCCTCGGGCGACCTGAAGAACATGTCCAACCAGTACGCCGCGATGCCGTCGATGCACATCGGCTGGTCGGTGTGGTGCGGCCTGACGATCTTCGCGCTGGCGTCGGTCCCGTGGGTGCGCGTGCTGGGGCTGCTGTACCCGGCGCTCACGCTGGTGGTCATCGTCGCCACGGCCAACCACTTCTGGCTGGACGCGGTGGGCGGCGTGCTCTGCCTGGCCTTCGGCTACGCGGTCGCCCGCCTCTGGTACGGCAGCGGCCCGTACGCGCTGCCCCGCAGGGTGCCGGACCAGCGGCGGGGACGGAAGGGTGCCCGTGAGGCCGCCGTGGCGCCCACGGCGGCGGCCCCCGGGGTCGTGGCCCAGGTCGCCCGGACGACGGACGCCTCGGGCGGGGCGGCCGCGGCGTTCGGAGCGGCAGCCGGGGCCGCGGAGGCGGGTGACGGGGACGGGGACGGTGTCACGGGCGAGGGCTCGGGCTCGGGTGCGGGTATGGGCACGGGCCGTGACGCTGGTAGCACGAAAGCGGCGGCCTCGCCGGCGGCACCGGAAGAGGGCGCGGCTGCCGACGGGAAGGGCGCGGACACCGGGGGCGAGGGGGACAGCCCCGGGGCGGCTTCGGGAGCCGACGCATTCTCCGGGACGGGACGCGGCACTCCGTAGCCGGGAGCCCTGGCACTCCGTAGCCGGGAGCCCGACCGGCCGGGACCCGTCCGGAGCGGGGACCCGTCGAGCGGGACCCCGTCCGCAGCGGCTCGGCGGAGGGACGGTCCGGGAGGGTCGACCCTCCTCCGCGGTTCAGTCCCCGCCGTAGAAGAGTTCCTCCATGACGGTCCGCGCCCGCCGGGCCGTGCGGCGGTACTCGTCGAGCATGTCGCCCGCGTGGCCGGGGCCGTGGCCCAGGTAACGGCCGACGGCGGCCAGTTCCCGGGGGACGGTGGGGAAGGTGTCCCCGGCTCGCCCCCGGACCAGCATGACCGCGTTGCGCACCCGGGTGGCCAGGACCCACGCCTCGTCCAGGGTGGCGGCGTCCTCGGCGGAGATCAGTCCCGCCTCCCGGGCCGCCGTCAGGGCCGGCCGGGTGCGCGTCGTCCGCAGACCCGGCTCGCGGGCCGCGTGCCGCAGTTGCAGCAGCTGCACGGTCCACTCCACGTCCGACAGCCCGCCCGGGCCCAGTTTGGCGTGCAGCTTCGGGTCGGCGCCGCGCGGCAGCCGCTCGGACTCCATGCGGGCCTTCAGCCGCCGGATCTCGCGGACCGCGTCCTCGCCGAGCCCGGCGGTCGGGTAGCGCAGCGGGTCGATCAGCTCGATGAAGCGGCGGCCGAGGTCCGCGTCCCCGGCGACGGGCTCGGCGCGCAGCAGGGCGTGCCGCTCCCAGACCAGCGACCACCGCCGGTAGTACGCCTCGTACGAGCTGAGGGTGCGCACGAGCGGGCCGTTCCTGCCCTCCGGGCGGAGGTCCGCGTCGACCAGCAGGGGCGGGTCGGAGCTGGGGATCTGGAGCAGGCGGCGCATCTCCGCGACGACCTTGGCGGCCGCCCTGGCCGCCTCGTGCTCGTCCACGCCCTCGCGGGGCTCGTGCACGAACAGGACGTCGGCGTCGGACCCGTAGCCCAGCTCGTGACCGCCGAAGCGGCCCATGCCGATGATCGCGAACCGGGTGGGGAGGTCGTCCCCCCAGCCCTCCCGGACGACGGCGCGCAGGGTCCCGGCGAGGGTGGCCGCGGTCAGGTCCGACACGGCGGCCCCGACCAGGTCGACCAGCGCGCCCTGATCCGCCTCGGCGGGCTGCGACTCGGTGCCGTAGGAGCCGACGATGTCGGCGGCGGCCGTGCGGAACAGCTCCCGGCGGCGCACGCCACGGGCCGCGGTGACGCCCTGGGCGGCGTTGTCGGCGCGCCGGACGGCGGCGAGGATCTCCTGCTCCAGGTGGGCACGGGAGCGCGGCCGGAGCCCTCCCCCGTCGCCGTCCCCGAGCAGCGCCACCGCCTCGGGGGCGCGCATCAGCAGGTCGGGGGCGAGCCGCCCGGCGGACAGCACCCGCGCCAGGTTCTCGGCCGCCGCGCCCTCGTCGCGCAGCAGCCTGAGGTACCAGGGGGTCTTGCCGAGGGCGTCGGAGACCTTGCGGAAGTTGAGCAGTCCCGCGTCCGGGTCGGCGGAGTCGGCGAACCAGCCCAGCAGGACGGGCAGCAGGGTGCGCTGGATGGCCGCCTTGCGGGTGACGCCGCTGGCCAGGGCCTCCAGGTGGCGCAGGGCGGCGGCGGGGTCGGCGTAGCCGAGGGCGACCAGGCGTTCCCGGGCCGCCTCCGCGCTGAGCCGGGCCTCGCCGGGCGCGAGCTGGGCGACGGCGTCGAGCAGCGGCCGGTAGAACAGCTTCTCGTGCAGCCGCCGCACGGCGGAGGCGTGCCGCTTCCACTCCCGGGTCAGGGCGGCGACGGGGTCGGTGCGCAGGCCCAGCGAGCGGCCGAGGCGGCGCAGGTCGGTCTCGTCGTCCGGGACCAGGTGGGTGCGGCGCAGCCGGTGCAGCTGGATGCGGTGCTCCATGGAACGCAGGAAGCGGTACGCCTCGTCGAGCTGCGCGGCGTCCGTGCGCCCGACGTAGCCGCCGGCGGCGAGCGCCTTGAGGGCGTCCAGGGTGGTGCCGCTGCGCAGGGAGGCGTCGGTGCGGCCGTGCACCAGCTGGAGCAGCTGCACGGCGAACTCGACGTCCCGCAGTCCGCCGGGACCCAGCTTGAGCTGGCGGTCGACCTCGGCGACCGGGATGTTCTCCACCACCCGGCGGCGCATCTTCTGCACGTCCGCGACGAAGTTGTCCCGCTCGGCCGCCTGCCACACCAGGGGGTGGAGCGCGGCCACGTACGCCGCGCCCAGGTCCGCGTCACCGGCCACCGGGCGGGCCTTGAGCAGCGCCTGGAACTCCCAGGTCTTGGCCCAGCGCTGGTAGTAGGCGAGGTGCGAGGCCAGGGTGCGCACCAGCGGGCCGTTGCGCCCCTCGGGCCGCAGGTTGGCGTCGACGGGCCAGATGGTGCCCTCGACCGTCGTCTCCGAGCAGAGCCGCATCATGTGCGAGGCGAGCCGGGTGGCGGCCCGCAGCGCCTTGTCCTCGTCGGCCCCCTCGGCGGCCTCGCCGACGAAGACGACGTCGACGTCCGAGACGTAGTTCAGCTCGTGTCCGCCGCACTTGCCCAGCGCGATCACCGCGAGCCGGCACAGCGCGGCGTCCTCGGGCGCGGCCTCCCGGGCGAGCCGGAGGGCGGCGCGCAGGGTGGCGGTGGCGAGGTCGGCCAGCTCGGCGGCGGTCTCGGCGACGTCGATGGTGTCGCAGACGTCGCGGGCGGCGATGGAGAGCAGGCAGCGCCGGTAGGCGACCCGGAGCGTCACGGCGTCGGTGACGTCGGCCAGGCCGCTCTCGAACTCCTCGACGCCCGGGTGCAGGTCCCGCGGCTCGTAGGTGACCAGGGCCTGCCAGTCGCTGGGGTGCCGGGCGAGGTGGTCGGCGAGGGCCGCGGAGGCCCCGAGCACGCCGAGCAGCCGGTCCCGCAGCGGCTTGGCCGCGATGACCGTGTCCAGGAGTTCCCGGCGGGCGGTGGGGTCCGGCTGCGCCTCCAGCAGACGGACCAGGCCGAGCAGCGCCAGATCGGGGTCGGCGGTGGCGCCGAGGGCGTCGAGCAGCACGGGGTCGTCGCGCAGGGCGGTGAGCTCGGGGCCGTCCAGCAGGCGCTCGGCGGCGGAGGGGTCCGTGAAGCCGTGCCGCAGCAGCCGCGTGAAGGTACTGCTCCTGCGCCCCGGCGCCGACGTCATCCCCGGCCTCCTTCATCCCTCGTACCCTGCCCGGCGCACCCCGCGCCCCGTACGTCCCGGACCGCCCCGGTGCGTCCCGGACCGCTCCCGTACGTCCCGGACCGCTCCGGGCGGTCCGGCACCTGCGCCCCGGCTCGCGCGCGGAGCGTGCATCCCAGCGTGCGCCGGGAGCGTGCACCCCGGCTCGCGCCCGGAGCGTGGACCCCGGCTCGTGCGCGGGAAACGTCGCGGAGACGTCTCGTACGGCCACGAGCCTATCCGCAGGAAGAGGCCCCGGCCCGGGACGGCGGCCGGCTCGCACGGACTCCGGCCCCGGTGCGGCGTTTCGGTGGCGGAGCGCCCCGTTTTCGGATTCGGTGGGAGGTGCCTCCCGGCCGGCGCCGACGCCACCGGGCGGCACGACCGAGCGGCACGACCGAGCGGCGAGAGCGGGCGACGCGACCGGGCGACCGGACGAAGCGACCGGCCCGGCCACTCGACCAGGCGACTCGACCTGGCACCCGACCGAACGGCTCGACCGAACGACTCGACGAAGGAGCCACGTTCCATGGACTTCACCCTCGAAGTGATCCCGCTGCCGGTGAGCGACATCGACCGGGCCCGCGACTTCTACCGCGACAAGGTCGGCTTCCATGTCGACATCGACCAGGAGGTCATGCCGGGCATGCGCGTCGTCCAGCTGACCCCGCCCGGCTCCGGCTGCTCGATCGCCCTGGGCGACACGCTCTGGGAGTCGACGCCCGGGCCGACCCCCGCCGCCGGTTCCTACCAGGGGCTGCAGCTGTGCGTCGCCGACATCAAGGCGGCCCACGCCGAACTGACCGCGCGGGGGCTGGAGGTGAGCGAGCCGCAGCAGTACGCCCCGGACGACGGTGCGACGTTCATGTACTTCAAGGACCCGGACGGCAACGGCTGGGCGGTGCAGGAGTACCGGCGCCGGGCGACGGAGCCCCTGCACAAGCTGCTGACCCAGCAGGCGGCCGACTCCTAGGGAGTCTCCGGACTCCGCGCAGTCCCCTACGGTCCCCCGCAGCCCCCGTTGCACGCGCAGCGGGGCGCCACCGGCCACCGACAACGGCCACCGGCACGGGCACCTCCCCCGGGCACGGGCCGCCACGACAGCCCTACGGCGGCGGAACGGCCTGCGCACCCCATGGCGACGCGGGCTGTCACCGCTCGCCGACCGACCAGCTGAGCGCGACAGATCTGCCCGATCGGCACCTGTTGCGTTTGTTTCGATTATTGCGGATACTCGTAACAGCCGGCGTTGACCAACCCCATCCCGGAGTCCCCGTCCGCCACCGCCCTCACGGCAGTGCCCCAGGCCGCGCCATCGGCCGGGAGTCACTGCCGTGACCAGTCCGTCGACCGCCGAGCGACGGGCCATGGGCGCCCAACCACAGCAGTCAGGGGCGCGCAATGACCAAGACCGACATCCGTCCGGTGAAGCTTCCGGACGACAAGCAGGAATCAGCGAACCACGCCCTCGCACGGGTACGGACCTACCTGGCCGAGCACCAGAATGCCTCCCAGATCCGCGTCACCGTGCAGGACGGAGGCGGCGACCGTGAGCCCTTGGAACTCCCTCGCGAAGTCGTGGAACTCTTCGCATCGCTGCTCGCTCACCTGGGAGCCGGGCGCGGCGTCTCCATCGTTCCGTCCGACGCCGAACTCACCACGCAGCAAGCCGCCGACATGCTCAACGTGTCCCGCCCCTTCCTCATCGGCCTCCTGGAGGCGGGTGAGATCGAGTACCGGACCGTCGGCACCCACCGCAGAATCACTGCGTCGTCCCTGTTGGAGTACCAACGCAAGGACGACCGCCGTCGCCGGCTCATGGCTGATGAGCTCACCCAGCTCGGCCAGGAGATGGGAAACATCTAGGCCATGGCTTTCATCGCCGTCTACGACGCCAATGTGCTGTACCCGAGCACCCTGCGCGACGTACTCATCCGCGTGGCGCAAGCAGGCTTGGTGCAGGCCAAGTGGACGGACAAGATCCTCGACGAGACCTTCCGCAACCTGAAGAAGAACCGTCCGGACCTGGACCCGCGCAAGGTGGACAGAACACGGGAGTTGATGGCGGGGGCGGTCCGGGACGTGTTGGTCACGGGGTATGAGCCGCTGGTCGACGTGGTCGACCTGCCAGATCCCGACGACCGTCACGTCCTGGCAGCCGCGATCCGCGCGAAGGCGCAGGTCATTGTCACGTTCAACCTGTCGGACTTTCCGGCGGGGAAGCTGTCCGCGTGGGACGTACAGGCCATCCACCCGGACGCGTTCATCGAAGCGCAGGTGGACCTGTCACCCCAGTTGGTGTACGCGGCGCTGACGCAGATAGCCGACGCCTGGAAGACTCCGCCCAACGCGGTGGTGGCCGACGTGATCGCGTCACTGGAGAGGGAAGGTCTGGTGGCATCAGCAGCGGCGCTGCGCTCCTTGACGTAGTCACCTCTCGGACGCGTGTCAGTCAGTCGCCTCGGGCCGCGGGAGAACCGCCTGGACCTGCCCTTACAGCACCGGCAGGTTCTTCCGCAGCTCGAAGGCGGTGACCTCGGAGCGGTACTCCTCCCACTCCTGCTTCTTGTTGCGCAGGAAGAAGTCGAAGACGTGCTCCCCGAGGGTTTCGGCGACCAAGTCGCTGCGTTCCATCAGGGTGAGGGCCTCGCCGAGGTTCTGCGGGAGGGGCTCGATGCCCAGGGCGCGGCGCTCGGCGTCGGAGAGGGCCCAGACGTCGTCCTCGGCGCCGGGCGGGAGTTCGTAGCCCTCCTCGACGCCCTTGAGGCCGGCGGCCAGGAGGACGGCGTAGGCGAGGTAGGGGTTGGCGCCGGAGTCGATGGAGCGGACCTCGACGCGGGCGGAACCGGTCTTGCCGGGCTTGTACATCGGGACGCGGACCAGGGCCGAACGGTTGTTGTGGCCCCAGCAGATGTAGGACGGGGCTTCGCCGCCCGCGCCGGCGGTGCGTTCCGAGCCGCCCCAGATGCGCTTGTAGGAGTTGACCCACTGGTTGGTGATCGCGGAGATCTCCGCGGCGTGCCGCAGCAGGCCCGCGATGAAGGAGCGGCCGACCTTGGAGAGCTGGTACTCGGCGCCGGACTCGTAGAAGGCGTTGCGGTCGCCCTCGAAGAGGGAGAGGTGGGTGTGCATGCCGGAGCCCGGGTATTCGGAGAACGGCTTGGGCATGAACGTCGCCTGGACGCCCTGCTCCAGCGCCACCTGCTTCATGATCAGGCGGAACGTCATGATGTTGTCGGCGGTGGAGAGCGCGTCCGCGTAGCGCAGGTCGATCTCCTGCTGGCCGGGGGCGCCCTCGTGGTGCGAGAACTCGACCGAGATGCCCATCGACTCCAGCATGGTGATGGCCTGGCGGCGGAAGTCCATGCCGACGTTCTGCGGGGTGTGGTCGAAGTAGCCGGAGTTGTCGGCCGGGGTGGGGCGGCTGCCGTCGACCGGCTTGTCCTTCAGCAGGAAGAACTCGATCTCCGGGTGGGTGTAGAAGGTGAAGCCCAGGTCGGAGGTGTGGGCCAGGGCCCGCTTGAGGACGTAGCGCGGGTCGGCGAAGGACGGGGAGCCGTCCGGCATCAGGATGTCGCAGAACATGCGCGCGGTGCCGGGGGCCTCGGCGCGCCAGGGCAGGACCTGGAAGGTCGCCGGGTCCGGCTTGGCGATCATGTCCGACTCGTACACCCGGGCGAAGCCCTCGATGGCGGAGCCGTCGAAGCCGATGCCCTCGTCGAAGGCCTGCTCCAGCTCGGCCGGGGCCACGGCGACGGACTTCAGGAAGCCCAGGACGTCCGTGAACCACAGGCGTACGAACCGGATGTCCCGCTCCTCCAGGGTCCGGAGCACGAACTCCTGCTGCTTGTCCATCTTCCGCTTCCCCATCCTTGCCGGTCCGGCCGCCCACCCCGCCTCCGCGCACGGGAGACGGACGGGTAACCCGAGCATCACACCACATCTGCGTTTCATGCACGTTGCCGACCTGGATCACTCGGCGGACCCGCGCGCGGCGGGGCGGCCGTACGCCCGTGGGGGATGCCCGTAGGGGCCGCCAGGAGGGGTGCCAGGGGACACCCGTAAGGGCGCCAGGGGATGCCCGTAGGGGTGCCAGTGGGCCCGGCCGGCTCGCTCCCGCTCCGTCGAGGCGTGGGCCGCGGGACCCGGCTCAGGCTTCCGCTTCCCACCGAACCGCCTGGTCAAGGCGCCCGGGCCCGCTCAAGGGGCACCCCCCTGTTAATTGGTATTTCGTATGCAAGTTTAATGAGACGTGCAGACAGTCGATCCAGAGGAGACCCGATGCTGTCCGTGCAGTCCGCTGCCACCATCCGTGCCACGCTTCCCGCCGTGGGCGCCGCCCTCGACGAGATCACCGAGCGGTTCTACGCCGGGATGTTCGCCGCCCGTCCGGAACTGCTGCGCGACCTGTTCAACCGGGGCAACCAGGCCGCCGGGACCCAGCGCCAGGCCCTCGCCGGGTCCATCGCGGCGTTCGCCACGCACCTGCTGGAGCACCCCGACGAGCGGCCGGACGCGATGCTCGGGCGCATCGCGCACAAGCACGCCTCCCTCGGGGTCACCCCGGACCAGTACGGGATCGTCCACGAGCACCTGTTCGCGGCCATCGCCGACGTGCTGGGCGACGCGGTCACGCCGGAGGTCGCGGCGGCGTGGGACGAGGTGTACTGGCTGATGGCGCACGCCCTGATCGCCATCGAGAAGCGGCTGTACGAGGAGCAGGGCGGTCCGGGGTGGCGGCCCTGGGAGGTCGTCGCGCGGGTCCCCGAGACCGCCGACGTCGTCACCTTCCGGCTGCGGCCGGCGGACGGCGGCCCGGTCCGCCCCTTCCGGCCCGGCCAGTACGTCTCGGTGCGGGTGCCCCTGTCCGACGGCGCGCGGCAGATACGCCAGTACAGCCTGTCCGGCGCGCCCGCCCCGGACGAGCGGCAGTTCAGCGTCAAGCGGGTCCGGGACGGCTCGGCGCCCGACGGTGAGGTCTCCGGTCACCTGTACGCGCACGTCCGGGCCGGTGACGTCGTCGAGCTGTCCGAGGCGTACGGCGACCTGGTGCTGGACGCCGACGGTGACACGCCCCTGCTGCTCGCCTCCGCCGGGATCGGGGTGACGCCGATGACCGCGATGCTCGCCCACCTGGCCGAGACGGGGCACCGCGCCCCGGTCACCGTGGTGCACGGCGACCGCTCCCCCGCCGACCACGCCCTGCGCACCGACCACGAGGCGTACGCGGCGAAGCTGCCGGACGCGGCGGTGCACTTCTGGTACGAGCAGGACGCCCCGGCCGGGGCGGGCACCGGTTACGTGGACCTCAGCCGGGTGCCGGTCGCGTCGGGGACGCGCGCGTACCTGTGCGGGCCGCTGCCCTTCATGCGGACGGTGCGGGAGCAGCTGATCCGCAAGGGGGTCGCCCCGGCCGACATCCACTACGAGGTGTTCGGGCCGGACCTGTGGCTGGCGGCGGCCGCGTAGCACCGGCCGGCATCCCGACGGCCGCGCGGCGGCCCGTTCGGGCTCTCAGTCGGGCTCTCAGGCTCGGGGTCGGGCTCGGGGTCGAGTTCAGGCGGGTCCCTGGCGGGGCTTCGGGGTGATGTCCAGCAGGAGGGGGCCCGTCGGGCCGGTGACGAGGTCCACGACGGTGAGCGGGTCCAGGGTGGCGAAGAACGCCTCCTGGGCCCGCCGCAGCGCGCCCCGCAGTCCGCAGGCGGAGCTGAGCGGGCAGGGCGCGCCGGTCGCGACACCCTCGCAGTCGACGACCTCGCCCTCCCCCTCGAAGGCGCGCACCAGGGCGCCGACCGACGCCGTGCGGCCCCGTTCGGTGACGGCCAGTCCGCCGCCCCGGCCGCGGCGGGCGGTGAGCAGACCCATGTGCTGCAGTTCGGCGACGACCTTCGCGGCGTGCGTGTAGGGCACGCCCATGGCCTCCGCGACCTCACGGGTCGTGGGAGTGGTGGAACCGGCCACGGCGAGGCGCATGAGGACCCGCAGGGCCAGGTCGGTGGAGCGCAGCAGCCGCATGAGGCCGACCCTAGATAATGTGCATCCGGCATTCAACTATTCGGACAGGACTCCTCGGCCGCCCGGCCGCGCCGCCTGAGCCTCCGGGTCACTTGAGGTACCCGAGTCACTGAGTTGCTGAGTCTCACTGAGTGGCTGAGTCACTGAGTCACTGAGTCACGTGAGCCTCTCGGCGCTGCCCGCGGCGCGCCCCGCTCGCCTGCCGCGCCTGCCGCGCGCCTGCCGACGCCTGCGCCGTGCCCACCGAACCCGGTGACGCCACCCGTCTCACCGCTCCGCGCCATTACGATCTGCTCACCCGCTTGTCACACCCCCTGTTCCGACCCACGCCCCACCCCTGTTCCGCCCGCCCGCTGTTCCGCTCCACCCCCGTTCACCCCCTGCTTGGTCCCACACGCGAAGGACACGTCTCATGGGCTCCGCCAAGAAGAGCAACGCGGCACGCACGGCACGCATAGAGGAGATGCGCCGGGCGGAGCAGGCCCGCGCCCGGCGCAACCGCGTCCTCACGGTCGCGGCCAGTGCGGTGGTCGTCGCGGGGCTGGTGGTCGGCGGTGTGTTCCTGCTCCGGTCGCAGTCCGACGACGACGGCGGCGCCACGGTCGGTGGCGGCGACGGGAAGCAGTCCGGCCGGTTCGTCACCGGCGACGACGGCGTGAAGACCTGGAAGGGGACGCTGGGCCGCAACCACGTCACCCAGGCGGTCGACTACCCCGTCCGTCCCCCGGTCGGCGGTGACCACAACCCGGTGTGGATGAACTGCAACGGCGACGTCTACGACCAGGAGATCCGGGACACCAACGCCGTCCACTCGCTGGAGCACGGCGCGGTCTGGGTCACCTACAACGCCGCCGCCGACGACGCCGAGGTGAAGGCGCTGGCGGCCAAGGTGCGGAAGACCCCCTACACGCTGATGAGCCCGGTCGACGACCAGAAGGACCCGATCATGCTCTCGGCGTGGGGACACCAGCGCACCGTGACCGGAGCGGACGACCCCGCCGTCGACGCGTTCCTCGAGAAGTTCGTGCAGGGTGCGCAGACCCCCGAGCCGGGGGCCGCCTGCACGGGCGGGATCGGCCGGTGAGGACGTACGGCCTGATCGCGGCGGCCGCGGCGCTCGCGCTCGTCGGGACCGGGGCGCTGACCTACGCGGTGGCCGGCGACGAGGGCTCGGACCGGGTCCCGTCCGCCGACTCCGCGGACGCCGGGTTCGCCCGGGACATGGCGGTGCACCACCAGCAGGCCGTCGAGATGTCGTACGTCGTCCGGGACCGTACGGACGACGAGGAGGTCCGCCGGCTCGCCTACGACATCGCCCAGACCCAGGCCAACCAGCGCGGCATGATGCTGGGCTGGCTGGACCTGTGGGAGCTGCCGAAGGTGTCCGCCGACCCGCCGATGACCTGGATGGGCATGGGCGACCGCGCGACGGACGGCGAGGACGGCGAGGACGGGGCGCTGATGCCGGGTATGGCGACCCGCGCGGAGATGGAGCGGCTCGGGAAGCTCAACGGGAAGCAGGCGGAGATCTTCTTCCTCCAGCTCATGACGGACCACCACGAGGGTGGGGTCCACATGGCCGAGGGCTGTGTCGCCCGGTGCACGGTCGCGGTGGAGAAGCGCCTGGCCAGGGGGATGGTGGAGGCACAGCAGTCGGAGATCGACCTGATGGCGGGGATGCTGCGGGAGCGCGGAGCGGCGCCCCGCTGACCCCGCGTGACGCGGACGGCCCGGCCCCGGCCGGCCCCGGCGTCGTACGGCGGCCGGACCACGCCGGCCGGGCAGCTCCCGTGTGGCAGGCCGGACGGCCCGACGCGGCGGCCCGTCGTTCCGCCGTCGGGTTTGTCCTCGAACCGTCTTCGGGCCGTCCTCGAACCGTCCTGAGGCCTTCTTCAGGCCGTCTTCGGACCGCGGACGGGCCTCCGCCGGGCCCACCGCCGGCCCACCGTCCGGCCTTCGCCGGGCCGTCCTCCTCCACATCGCGTCTCTCTGACGATTACACTGGGCGGCGTGCCTCAACTACGCCTCGCCATGAATCAGATCGACTCCCGTGTCGGTGACCTCACCGGCAACGCCGAAACGATCGTCCGCTGGACCCGGCACTCCGCCGAGCAGGGAGCGCACCTGGTGGCGTTCCCGGAGATGGCGCTGACCGGGTATCCCGTCGAGGATCTCGCCCTCCGGTCGTCCTTCGTCGAGGCCTCGCGCGCGGCCCTGCGTTCCCTCGCCGCGCGCCTCGCCGAGGAGGGCTTCGGCGAACTCCCGGTGGTGGTCGGCTATCTCGACCGCAGCCCCGTCGCGCAGCCGAAGTACGGACAGCCGGCCGGCGCGCCGCAGAACGCCGCCGCAGTGCTGCACCGCGGGGAGGCCGTGCTGAGCTTCGCCAAGCACCACCTGCCGAACTACGGCGTCTTCGATGAGTTCCGCTACTTCGTGCCCGGCGACACCCTGCCCGTGCTGCGGCTGCACGGCGTGGACGTCGCCCTCGCCATCTGCGAGGACCTGTGGCAGGACGGCGGCCGGGTGCCGGCCGCCCGGTCGGCGCGGGCCGGGCTGCTGCTCTCCGTCAACGCCTCGCCGTACGAGCGGAACAAGGACGACACGCGGCTGGAGCTGGTGCGCAAGCGCGCCCAGGAGGCCGGCTGCACCACCGCCTACCTGGCGCTGACCGGCGGCCAGGACGACCTGGTCTTCGACGGGGACTCCATCGTCGTCGACCGTGACGGCGAAGTCCTGGCCCGCGCGCCGCAGTTCACCGAGGGCTGTGTCGTCATCGACCTGGACCTGCCCGCGGCGGACGCCGGGGCGCCCACCGGGGTCGTCGACGACGGGCTGCGGATCGACCGGGTCGTGCTGTCCGAGGAGCCGCTGCCCGCGTACGAGCCGGAGCACACCGGCTCGCAGGCGGCCCGGCTGGACGACGACGAGGAGGTGTACTCCGCGCTGGTCGTCGGGCTGCGGGCGTACGTCGTCAAGAACGGCTTCCGGTCCGTGGTGATCGGGCTGTCCGGCGGCATCGACTCGGCGCTCGTGGCGGCGATCGCGTGCGACGCGGTGGGCGCGGAGAACGTGTACGGCCTGTCGATGCCGTCGAAGTACTCCTCCGAGCACTCCCGCGACGACGCCGCGGAACTGGCGCGGCGGACCGGCTGCCACTACCGCACGGTGAGCATCGAGTCGATGTTCGACGCCTACATGGGGTCGCTGGAGCTGACCGGTCTGGCCGAGGAGAACCTGCAGTCGCGGCTGCGCGGCACGCTGCTGATGGCGGTCTCCAACCAGGAGGGCCACATCGTGCTGGCGCCGGGCAACAAGTCGGAGCTGGCGGTGGGGTATTCGACGCTGTACGGCGACTCGGTGGGGGCGTTCGGCCCCATCAAGGACGTGTACAAGACGTCGGTGTTCCGGCTGGCCGAGTGGCGCAACCGGGTGGCCCTGGAGCGCGGTCAGACCCCGCCCATCCCGGAGAACTCCATCTCCAAGCCGCCCAGCGCGGAGCTGCGGCCGGGTCAGGTCGACACCGACTCCCTGCCGGACTACCCGGTGCTGGACGCCATCCTGGAGCTGTACGTGGACCGCGACCGGGGCGCCGACGAGATCGTGGCGGCCGGTTACGACGCGGAGCTGGTGGCCAGGACCCTGCGGATGGTGGACCGGGCGGAGTACAAGCGCCGCCAGTACCCGCCGGGCACGAAGATCTCGCCCAAGGGCTTCGGCAAGGACCGCCGTCTGCCCCTGACCAGCGGCTGGCGCGAGCAGGCACCCGAGACGGGCTGAACGTCGGCGGGCCGCGCCCCCGCGCCCGGCTCCCCCGGTCCGCAGCGGGCTTCGGCCCGGGGCGAGGGTGCGGGCGGGGGCGCGGGGCGCTGGGCGCTGGGCGCGGCCCCGTCGGCCGCACCGCGCTGCCTGCCGTGAGCCGTGAGCCGTGAGCCGACGGTCCGCCTCATCGGGGCGGACCAAGCACGGTCACGGTTCAGGGTCGCGTCGCCGAGGGCGGGTCGGAGGAGGATCCCGGTCAGTACGCCGGGTTCAGTTCCCGGAGGACGGTGCCAGCTTCACGCGGGCGGCGATCGGGAGGTGGTCGCTCGCCGTCCTGGGCAGGGTCCAGGAGGTGGTCGGTTCGGCGCCCTTGACCATGATCTGGTCGATGCGCGCCATCGGGAAGGACGCCGGCCAGCTGAACCCGAACCCGCTGCCGACGGCGCCCTGCGTGGAACGCATCTGCGAGGTCACGGCGTTGAGGGCGCGGTCGTTCATGGTGCCGTTCAGGTCGCCGAGCAGGACGACGTTCTCCAGGGGCTCGCGGGAGATGGCCTCGCCCAGCGCGTCGGCGCTCCGGTCCCGCTGGTGCGCGGTGAAGCCGGCCTCCATCTTGACCCGGACGGACGGCAGATGGGCGACGTAGACGGCGACCGGCCCGGCGGAGGAGTCCACCGTCGCGCGCATCGCGCGCTCCCAGCCCAGCCGGATGTCGACGGCCCGCACGTCGCTCAGCGGGTACTTGCTCCACAGCCCGACCGTGCCGACCACCTCGTGGTACCGGTACGTCGACGCCAGCGCCTTCTCGTAGACCGGCACCACCGAGGCCTTCAGCTCCTCCAGCGCCAGGACGTCCGCGCCCGCGGCGGCCACGTCCCGGGCGGTGCCCTCCGGGTCCGGGTTCTGGGCGTTGACGTTGTGGGTGGCGACCGTGAGTTCGCCGCCCCCGGTGGTCTTGTCGGTGACGAGGCCGCCGAAGAGGTTCAGCCAGACGACAGCGGGCAGCAGCACCGCGATGAGCGCCGTCGCCGACCTGCGGATCAGGGCGAGCACCAGCAGCACGGGGATGAACAGCCCCACCCACGGCAGGAAGGTCTCCACCAGACTGCCGAAGTTGCCGATCCGGTTCGGGATCTGTGCGTGGGCCACCATGACCAGGGCCATCAGCACCGCGCAGACGGCGAGGACGACACCCCGGCGCCAGATGCGGGGATCCCCCCGCCAGCCTCTGGTCAGCCGGGCGAACAGACGCTGAAGCCGGGTCGTCCGGTGCTCGGGCCCCGAGCCTCCGTGGTCCGTCTCCGTCATGTACGCCTGCTGCGCCATACCGTCGCCTCACAACCTGCCGTGCACACCGACTCCCCCGTGTCCGTACGAACCCTAGGGGATGTTCGGTTCCTTTCCCGCCGTCCTGCGACGGCCGTACGGGGGCGAGGACGTACGCGGCCGCTCCAGGAGTTCCAGGAGGGGCACGAACGGCGCGCTCTGTGACCGAACGCGCACATCCGCCGGCCGGCCGCCCCGTCCCGCACCACCTTGAACGGCCCGGGGCCGGGACCGAGGCCGCTCAGCCCGGACGGTCCACCGGGCGCAGCCCCTCCAGCAAGGTGTCGACGACCTGTTCGGCGAGGCCGTCCGGGAGGTCGGCGTCGGGGTGCAGGACCGTGCGCACCAGCAGCGGGCCGACGATGATGTCGCTGAGCAGGTCCAGGTCGAGGTCGTCGCGGAGTTCGCCGGTGTCCTGGCCGCGCCGGAGCACCTCCAGGCCGAGCCGCCGGCGCGGGGCGACGACGGTCTCGTGATAGGCGGCCCACAGCTGGGGGCTGCTCTTCATCTGGGCGCGGACGTGGTGCAGGATCGCCGAGGTCCGGCCGGCCAGCCCGCGCAGCCGCAGCGCTTCCAGGAGGGCGACGAGGTCGTCGCGGACCGAGACACCGGGCAGTTCGGGGTCCGGCGGCTCGGCGGCCCGCATCACGTCGACGAACAGCTGTTCCTTGCCTTCCCAGCGGCGGTAGATGGTGGCCTTGCCGACGCCCGCGGTGCGCGCGATGCGCTCGATGGACAGTTCGGCGAGGGGCACCCCGTCCTCGAGAAGTTGCATCACGCCCTCGATGATGGCGCGTTCGACCGCCTCGCTGCGCGGGCGTCCGCGGGCGGGGCCGTCCTGCTGCCGGGGGCCGGGCTCGACGAGGCTCACGTCGCTGTGTCCTTTCCGTGGGTGGGGTCGGGTCGGGGCGGGTGGCCCTCGGCCGCTCGTGGGCCGGCTCCGGCCGTCCACACCCCTCGGGCATCCCCCGCCTCGGTCACCGCCTCGGTCACCGCCTCGGTCACCGTCATGGCCGTCCTCACGGTCCCTCGGTGGGACGGTCCCTCGTGGGCACCAGCTCCTCGTCGTGGGCGTCGTCCGGCGCGGCCGGGATACGGCCCGGCAGGAACAGGGCGGTGACGACGGCGCCGAGCACCGCGACGGCCGCGCCGCACAGCGCGGTGACGTGCATGGCGTGCAGGAACGCGTCGCCCGCCGGGGCGACCAGGGCGTCTCCGCGCGGGCCGAGCCGGGCGGCGACGGCGAGCGTGGCCTCGATGGACTCACCGGCCGCGTGCCGGGCGGCGGGCGGCAGCATGCCGAGCCGGTCCTCGATGCCCGTGCGGTACGCGGCGGACAGCACCGAGCCGAGGACGGCGATCCCGAGGGCGCCCCCGACCTGGCGGAAGGTGTTGCTGAGCGCGGACGCCGAGCCCGCCTTCTCGCGGGGCAGGGCCTGCATGATGACGACGCTCACCGGCGTCATGACGTGGGCCATGCCCGTGCCCATCAGGAAGAACAGGATCTCCAGCAGCCACAGCGGGGTGTCGCGGTCCAGCACGGCGAAGCCGCCCAGCATCGCGGCGAGCAGCAGCAGGCCGCCGGTGGTGGTGGCCCGGGTGCCGAAGCGGTCCACGACCAGCCGGGCCCGGGGCGCGAAGATCAGCTGGGCCACGGCCAGCGGCAGGAGCAGCAGGCCGGTCTCCAGGGGGCTGTAGCCGCGCACGCTCTGGAGGTAGAAGACGGCGAAGAAGGTGACGCCCATCAGGGCGAAGAAGACCAGCGCGATGGCGACGATCGAGGCCGAGAACACCTTGTTCCGGAAGTACGCCATGTCGATGGAGGGGTGGTCGCTGCGCTTCTCGTGGACGACGAAGGCGACCAGGACGGCGAGACCGGCGCCGGAGGTCGCCAGCACGGTGGCGTCGGTGAAGTCGGCGAGCCGGCCGCCGTGGATGATGCCGTAGACCAGCAGGACCAGGCCGACCACGGAGAGCAGGACGCCGACGGGGTCGATGCGGCCCGGGCGGGGGTCGCGGGAGTCGGGGACCAGCCACAGCATGAGGCCGAGGGCGAGCAGCACGATCGGCACGTTGACGAGGAAGACGGAACCCCACCAGAAGTGGTCCAGGAGCAGCCCGCCGGTGATCGGGCCGATGGCGATGGCCAGGCCGACGCCGCCCGCCCAGATGCCGATGGCCTTGGGCTGCTCGTCCCGCTCGAAGACGTTCATCAGGACGGCCAGCGTGGCCGGCATGACGAAGGCGGCGCCCAGCCCCATGACCGCCCGGAAGGCGATCAGCTCCCCCGGTGAGCCGGAGAAGGCGGCCAGGGCCGAGCCGACGCCGAACACGGCGAGTCCGCCGAGCAGCACCTTCTTGCGGCCGAGCCGGTCGCCGAGCAGCCCGGCCGTGAACAGCAGGCCGGCGAAGACGAGGGTGTAGGCGTTGATCGCCCACTCCAGTTCGCTCTGCGTGGCGCCGAGGCCGGTCGGCGCGGGTGTGGAGATCGTCTTGATGGCGACGTTCAGGATCGAGTTGTCCAGCACGACGATCAGCAGGCTGAGCATGAGGACGCCGAGAATCACCCAGCGCCGCCGGTGCACGGCGTCGGGGACCCGACCGGTGGCGGCGGGAGAAGTCATGCGGCACAGTCTAACGATTTCCGATACGGGACCGTCTCGTATCGAAAGGCCTTTGCCGTGTCCTTGCCGGAACATTGCGCGGCCGGAGCCGCCGGCCTGGCCCGGCACCGGTCTGCGCCGTCATCGGCCGGCCCCGGCACCGGTCCGCCCCGTCAGCGACCGGCTTCCGTCGCCGACCCGGCCTCCGGCCTCGGGCCGCTCGGGCCCCGGGTGGGCGACTCCGGCCCGCCCGGCTCCGGGCGGGCCGGCGGAAACCCGTCGTGCCTCCCCTGGTGCCGCTCCGGTCGAGGTGCCACCATGGAAAACGATCCGGGGACGCCGTCAGGGCGCCTCGAGACGACGTGTTGGGAGACATCACCATGACGCAGCTTTCGGCTGCCCAGACGCCTGCGGCGGGTCCCTCCGGCGGAAGCAAAGCGCTGTACGGGGGCAAGAGCACCCGCCGGGTCACCGTCCGCGACATCGCCCTCGCCAAGGAGCGGGGCGAGAAGTGGCCCATGCTCACCGCCTACGACGCGATGACCGCCTCCGTCTTCGACGAGGCGGGCATCCCCGTCATGCTGGTCGGCGACTCGGCGGGCAACTGCCACCTGGGCTACGACACCACGGTGCCGGTCACGCTCGACCAGATGACCATGCTGTCCGCCGCCGTGGTGCGCGGCACGAGCCGGGCCCTGATCGTGGCCGACCTGCCCTTCGGCTCGTACCAGGAGGGCCCGGTGCAGGCGCTGCGCTCGGCCACCCGGATGGTGAAGGAGGCCGGGGTCGGTGCGGTGAAGCTGGAGGGCGGCGAGCGCTCGCACCGGCAGATCGAGCTGCTGGTCGAGTCGGGCATCCCGGTGATGGCGCACATCGGCCTGACCCCGCAGTCCGTGAACGCGATGGGCTACCGGGTGCAGGGCCGCGGCGAGGAGGCGGCGCAGCAGCTGCTGCGGGACGCCAAGGCCGTGCAGGACGCCGGTGCCTTCGCGGTGGTGCTGGAGCTGGTGCCGGCCGAGCTGGCCGCCGAGGTGACGCGGACGCTGCACATCCCCACCGTCGGGATCGGCGCGGGCCCGGAGACGGACGCGCAGGTGCTGGTGTGGACGGACATGATGGGGCTGACCGGCGGCCGGGTGCCGAAGTTCGTGAAGCAGTACGCCGACCTGCGCGCGGTGATGACCGGCGCGGCGAAGGCGTTCGCCGAGGACGTGGTCGGCGGAACGTTCCCGCAGGAGGAGCACTCCGTCCACTGACCCGCCGCTGATCCGCCCACGGTCCCGGTGATCCCGCCGGGGCCGCCGGGACCGTCGCGGTGACCCCGCCAGGGCCGCCGGGACCGTCGCGGTGACTCCGCCAGGGCCGTCGATCAGGCCCGGCATCGCGTCCGCCACCGACCGCCCGTCGCCGCCTCCGGTGCTCCGGCCCGGACCCCGAACCATTCCGGCACCACCGCGGCAGCCCGCCGATCGTCCCCCGTCGGCGGGCTGCCGCCCTTCTGTCGCCCGGGAAGGGCGGGACCGGCGACCGGGGGACAACGGAAGGCCCCGAGAGACGGCAGGGAACGGCCGGAGAGCCGCGCGGGGACGGCGAGCGAGCGCACCCCATGGGCGTCCAGGGCCGACCGAGGTCGGGCGAGCGCACCGCACGGCCAGCCAGCCGGCCGACCAGCAGGCCAGCAGGCCAGCAGGCCAGCGCGAACGGCCGGTCTGTCGGCGGAGTGTCGGCGTCCGCCATCGACGGCGGCCGGGCTGTCGGTGGCCTGTCGGCGATATGTCGGTGGCGGCTGACAGCGTCTGGGGCATGAAGCGAATCGACAACGCCCCGGGAGGCGCGGGCAGCGCCGTCACCGTACGGGGGCTGGTCAAGCACTACGGCGCCACGAAGGCGCTGGACGGCGTCGATCTGGACGTGCGCGAGGGCACCGTGATGGGGGTGCTCGGGCCGAACGGCGCGGGCAAGACCACCCTGGTCCGCATCCTCTCCACCCTGCTCGCCCCGACCTCCGGCCGCGCCACGGTCGCCGGGTTCGACGTGGTCCGGCAGCCACGGCAGCTGCGCCGGATGATCGGGCTGACCGGACAGTACGCCTCGGTGGACGAGAAGCTCTCCGGCCGGGAGAACCTGTACCTGATCGGCCGGCTGCTCGACCTGCCCCGCAGGGAGGCGCGGGCCCGCGCGGACGCCCTGCTGGAGCGGTTCTCCCTCACGGAGGCGGCCCGCCGCCCGGCGGCCACCTACTCCGGCGGCATGCGGCGGCGCCTGGACCTGGCCGCCTCGATGATCGGCCGGCCGGCGGTGCTGTTCCTGGACGAGCCGACCACCGGACTGGATCCGCGCACCCGCAACGAGGTGTGGGACGAGGTGCGGCGGCTGGTCACGGACGGGGTGACGGTGCTGCTCACCACCCAGTACATGGAGGAGGCCGAGCAGCTCGCCCACGAGCTGACCGTGGTGGACCGGGGCAAGGTCATCGCGAGCGGGGGGATCGAGCGGCTGAAGGCACGCGTGGGCGGACGGACACTGCGCATCCGGCCGGCCGACCCGCTGCAGTCGCGTCCGCTGGCCGACGCCCTGGACGAGCTGGGCATCACCGGCCTGGCGGGCACGTCCGTGGACCCGGAGGGCGGGGCCGTCCTCGTCCCCGTGCTCAGCGACGAGCAACTGACCGCCGTGGTGGGCGCGGTCACCGCGCGCGGCATCACGCTCAGCTCCCTCACCACCGAACTGCCCAGCCTGGACGAGGTGTTCCTGTCCCTCACCGGCCACCGGGCCGGTGAGGGAGGGGACTCCGTGCCCGCCGAGACGCCCGAGGAGGCCGTCGCCGTATGAGTACCGCCACCGTTGTCCCCTCCGCGGAAGCCGCCGACGCCGCCGGGGCGGCCCCCGCCGGCACTGACGCGCGCATCCCGTTGCGGGCCCATCTGCGCCACACCGGTGCCCTGGTGCGCCGCAACCTGCTGTGGATCCGGCAGGACCCGGAGTCGATGTTCGACGCCGTGCTGTTCCCGATCGTCTTCACGCTGCTGTTCGTGTACGTCTTCGGCGGGTCGATCGGGCAGTCACTGGGCGGCGGGCAGGACGCCTACGTGCAGTACATCGTGCCCGGCCTCATGGCCATGATGGGCATGAACATGGCCCAGGGGGTGGGCACCGGCTTCAACCAGGACTTCAACACCGGGGTCATGGACCGGTTCCGTTCCCTGCCGATCGGCCGGGGGTCCGTACTGTTCGCCAAGATCGCGGTCGAACTGGTGCGGATGCTGATCGCGACCACCATCCTCCTGCTCGTCGGGGTGCTCGTCGGCTTCGACATCACCCGCTGGGCGGGGCTGTTCGCCGCGGTGGGGCTGTCCGTGGTGTTCGGCTCGGCCCTGATGTGGATCTTCCTCACGCTGGGCGTGGTGATGAAGAACGCCCAGTCGGTGCAGGGCATGGGCTTCCTGGTGCTGATGCCGCTCCAGTTCGGCTCGTCGATCTTCGCGCCGGTGGAGTCCATGCCGGGCTGGCTGCAGAACTTCACCGCCTACAACCCGCTGTCCTCCCTGGCGGACGCGGCCCGCGGGCTGATGGTGGGCGGCCCGGTCGCGCACGACCTGTGGCTGACGCTGGCCTGGTCCGTGGGCCTCACGGCGGTGATGGCGCCGGTCGCGATCCACAAGTTCCGTACGAAGACCTGACGAGGTTCCGCACGAGAGCCTGACGATGTTCCGCACGAGGACCTGGCGTTCGGCGCGCCCGGGGCTCGGCGGCCACAGCCCTCCCGGCGGGCGCCGGGCCCGACCCCCGGCCCCAGGCCCGCCGGTCCGGGACGCCGACAGCGGCCCGGGGCACGGACGCCGGCCCGGGGCACGGACGGCGGCCCGGCCCCGCGTCCGGAACCGGTCACCCCGGCCCCAGCAGGGCGGCGGCCTCGTCCAGCGTGAGGCCGCCGCCCTCCGTGTACGCCTCGGCGTACACGTCGTCGTCGCCGAGGAGGGCCCGGATGCGCCGCTCCGCCCGCTCGCGCATCATGCGGTCCGCGCCGGAGGTCAGGTGACCGGACGGCAGCCATGCGTCGGCGGCCCCGAGGCAGCGGGCGGCGTCCCGGGCCCGGCTGACGCCGTGGGCGCCCGCCAGCGCGGCGGCGCCCGTGGTCAGTTGGGCCGGCCGCAGGTGCGGCGCCATCGCCGAGGAGAGCGGGTCGCCGGCCCGCACCAGGGCCCTGCGGGTCGCGGTGAGGGCCTCCCGGTACCGGCCGTCGGCCTCCTCCAGCCAGGCCTCGGCGCCCAGGATGATCGCGTCGAACACCACGTAGTGCGCGATGCGGAACTCCTCGCGCATCGCGCGCAGGTGCTCCCGCGCCTCGCCCGTGCGGCCGGTCATGCCGAGCCAGGCGGCCAGGAACAGCCGGGCCGCGGGCATCGCCTCGTTGTGGCCGCAGTGCTGCCGGTCCGCGATGACCCCGCGCAGCAGCCGTTCACCGCGTTCGGCGTCGCCCGCCTCCAGCAGGACGTGTCCCAGCCGGGCGGTCAGCACCGCCATCTGGGCGGGGGCGCCGAGGCGTTCGGCCCGCTCGATCGCCGCCTCGAAGTCCGCCGCGGCCTCCCGGAAGGCGCCGGAGCCCTCGTAGGCCTCACCGCGCGCGGCGAGGGCCTCGGCCACGCCCCAGGTGTCGCCGAGGCGGCCGGTGATCGCCAGGGCCTCCTCCGCGTCGGCCCGTGCCTCGTCCGCCCGGTCCCGGCGGTTGGCGAGCAGGTTGGCCCGCATCTGGAGGTTGGCGGCTAGCTCCCACTCGAAGCCGGGTGTCGTCCGGCAGGTCTCCACCGCCGCGTCGACGACCTCGTGGAGGCGGTCCAAGTCCCCGGTGAGCATCACCGCGAAGGACCAGAAGATGCCGGGCAGGCGGCAGACCTGGGGCAGGCCGGGCCGGTAGGTCTCGGCGACGATCCGCAGCCTGCGCCGGGCCCGCGGGCCCTGCCAGTCGTCCAGTTCGGTGTCCATGCAGGCGAGGTGCGCCAGGTGGACGCCGCGCCGGGCCTCGGCGAGGAGTTCGCCGCTCATCGGCGGGGGCGCGTCGGTGGGGCGCTCCCACACCGGCTCGGCGGGGCGCACCGGTTCGGTGAACGGGTCCGGGCCGAGCGCCATGACCTCGCGGCACCAGGTGCGGGCCTCGATGCGCAGGTCGCGCATCTGCCAGTACCAGACCAGCGACAGCAGCAGGCACAGGGCCTCCTGTTCGTCGCGCAGGGTGAGGGCGTGGCGCAGGGCGGTGCGGACGTTCTCGTACTCGCGCTCCAGCCGTTCCACGGCCGTGAGTTGCTGCGGCCCGCGCAGCAACAGGTCGGTGGTGCGCGCGAGTTCGCGGTAGTACGTCAGGTGGGCGCGTTCGGCGTCGGCGCGCGCGCCGCTCTCGTCGAGGCGTTCGCGCGCGTACTCGGCGACGGTCTCCAGCAGCCGGTAGCGCATCTCGCCGTCGCCCGCCGGGGCGGCCACCACGAGGGACTTGTCGACGAGGGAGCCGAGCGCCTCCAGGGCGACCGGTCCGCACACCGCCTCGGCGGCGGTCAGGTCGCAGCCGCCCGCGAACACCGACAGCCGTCCCAGGACGTCCCGTTCGTCCGCGTCGAGCAGGTCCCAGGACCAGTCGACGACGGCCCGCAGGGTCTGCTGGCGGGGACGCAGGGTCCGGCTGCCGGAGGTGAGCAGGCGGAAGCGGTCGTCGAGCCGGTCGGCGATCTGGCGCGGGGTGAGCATCCGCAGCCGGGCGGCGGCGAGTTCGACGGCGAGCGGCATGCCGTCGAGCCGCCGGCAGATCTCGGCGCAGGCGTCGGGGTCGTCCGACACCCGGAATCCGGGGCGGGCCGCCGCGCCGCGGTCGGCGAGCAGCCGCAGCGCGACCGGTTCCGGGAGCGGCTCCACCGGGCGGATCAACTCCCCGGGCACACCCAGGGGTTCGCGGCTGGTGGCGAGCACGGTGAGTCCGGGGCAGCGTTCCAGCAGCGTCTCGGCGAGCCGGGCCGCCGCCGCCACGACGTGCTCGCAGTTGTCCAGGATCAGCAGCATGCGGCGCCGGCCGCAGTGCTCGGCGAGGCGCTCCACCGGGTCGTCTGGCCGGTCGGAGACCGCCCGCATGCCCTCCGCCCCGGCCCCGAACAGGACGGTCTCCCGGGCGCCGACGGCGGTGAGCACGGCCTCGGGGACCGTGTCGGGGTCGTCCACGGGGGCGAGTTCGGCCAGCCACACGCCGTCCGGGACGGTCGGCCGCACGGTCTCGGCGGCCTCCTGCGACAGGCGGGTCTTGCCCGATCCGCCCGGTCCCAGCAGGGTGACCAGCCGGGCGGCCCCCAGGTCGTGGCGGATGGTCTCGATGTCGGCCTCCCGGCCGACGAAGGAGGTGAGCCGGGCCCGCAGGTTGCCGGGGCGCCCCGTCCGGTCCGCCGCGGTGGCCCCCTGCCGCTCCTCCCGGGCCCGGTCGGACGCCGGACCCGGCCCCGCGGACGGCGACATCGCCCGCGACGGCGAGGGTGACAGCGATGGCCACGGCGACAGCGACGGGGACGGCGACGCGGCAGGTGACAGGGCCGGGGCGCGGGCGGGACCGGGAGCCGGGTCACCGGCGGGAGGCGACCCGGCCGGCCCCTTCGGGCCCCGGGCCCGTGCCCCCTCCCGTTCCTGGTCCGGGTTCAGCAACTGTGCGTGCAGGGCGCGCAGTTCCGCACCGGGGTCGGAACCGAGCCGGTCGGCGAGCAGGCGTCGCACGTCCTCGTAGGCGGCCAGCGCCTCGGCGGTGCGGCCGGTGTCGCGCAGGGCCCGGAGCCGCAGAGCGTGGAGGAGCTCGTCCAGGGGATGGGCGTCGCAGAGGCCGATCAGCTCGGGCAGGGAGCGCTCGGCCTCGCCGACGGCCAGCGCGGCGGTGTGCCGGGCCCGCAGCGCGTCCAGGCGCCGGGCGTCGGCGCGGGCCGCCTGAGCCGTGCGGCCGGGCAGGTCGGTGAGGGCGGGGCCGTGCCACAGGGCGAGGGCGTCGTCGAGCACCGTCCCCGCCTTGGCCGGGTCGCCGTCGGCCAGCGCCCGCAGGCCCTCGGCGGTGAGCCGCTCGAACCGGTGCAGGTCGACGTCGTCGGGCGCGGCGGCCAGCCGGTAGCCGCCGTCGGCGGAGGTCACGGTGTCGGCGCCGAGGACCCGGCGCAGCCGCCCGACCAGGGCCTGAAGCGCCCCGGTGGCGTCGGCGGGCGGATCGCCGTCCCAGACCCCGTCGACCAGCTCGCCCACCGGGACGGTCCGCCCGGCGCGGAGGGCCAGCACGGTCAGCAGGGCGCGCAGGCGTGCCCCGCCGACCGGGACGGCGGTGCCGTCGGCGCGAAGTGCCTGGGTGGTGCCGAGGATGCGGTAGCGCACGTGGTTCATTGTCTCCGGTCGTTCCGGCCGCGATGCGGTGCCCCGGCCCACCCTTCCCGGAACCGGGGGCCCGCGCGAGACGTTTTCCCGGTGCGACGGGGTACGGTCGGCCTCCGGTACGGCGTGCGGGCGGGCGGCCGGGGCGGCGTGGTGCCCGCGAGCCGGCCGGGCACCGGACGAGCGCGGCGGGGCCCCTCGGCCGGCCACCCGGACGACCGCGGCGAGGAGCGCGGCACCCCGGTCCCGCCGGGCCGTCACCGCGCCGCCCGTCCACCCGTCCGTCCGCCTGCCCGTCCGCCCGTCCGCCCGTCCGCCGTGGGAGCCGACCAGTCGCCCGGCCGTCCCGCCCGCCCCGTCCCCTCACCACGCCCGTCCGCCCGCCGCTTCGGCCAGTCCAGGGAGTTCCATGACCGCCACCAGCATCCGCCCCCGCGACCGGCGGATCAGTCCCGTCTTCCTGGGCATCCTGGCCGTGACCGCGGTGGCGGGCTGGGCCACCTGGACGGAGTTCGCCGCGCGGCCCGGGATCGCCGTGTTCCTCTTCGTGACGGCCGCCTGGATCGTCTCGCTGTGCCTGCATGAGTACGCGCACGCCCGCACCGCCCTGCACAGCGGCGACATCTCGATCGCCGCCAAGGGGTATCTCACACTGAACCCGGTGAAGTACACCCACGCCCTGCTGAGCATCGTGCTCCCGGTGGTCTTCGTGATCATGGGCGGGATCGGTCTGCCCGGCGGGGCGGTCTTCATCGAGCGGGGCCGGATCCGGGGGCGCTGGCGGCACAGTCTGATCTCGGCGGTCGGGCCGCTGACGAACGTGCTGTTCGCGGTGGTCTGCACGGCGCCGTTCTGGCTGGACGCGCTGGACGGCGTCCCGGCCGACTTCCGGTTCGCGCTCGCCTTCCTCGCGCTGTTGCAGGTCACGGCCGCGATCCTGAACTTCCTGCCGGTACCGGGACTGGACGGCTACGGCGTGATCGAGCCGTGGCTGTCGCACCGGGTGCGCCGGCAGGTGGAACCGTTCGCGCCGTTCGGCCTGCTGTTCGTGTTCGCGCTGCTGTGGCTGCCCGCGCTGAACGGGGCCTTCTTCGACGGCGTCGACGCGATCCTGTCGGCGCTGGGCGTCACCGACCTGGAGACGTACTGCGGCCAGAACCTCTACCGGTTCTGGCAGGAGACCAACACGTTCTGTTCCGTCAGCCGGTGACCCGTTCCGTCAACCGGTGACGGGACCGTCCTCCCGGGCGGCCTCGCGGGCATCCTCCCGCCCTGCCCGGCCGCGCTTGAGGTAGTACCAGGCCATGTTGGACGACAGTCCCATGAGCAGCACCCACACGACGCCCACGAAGACGCCGCCCCGCACGAAGGAGACGACGGCCGCGACGGTGGCGAGCGCACAGACGGCGAGGGCGTAGAGGGCGAGACGGGGCATGGGGCGGGCTCCTGTCGGGGGACACTGCGGCGTTCACAGGCACGGCCTGCGCCGTCCAGTGTCCCCCATCGGGTCACACGTCGGTGACGCGGAGCCCCGCGTGCGCCTTGTAGCGCCGGTTGACGGAGATCAGGTTGGCCACCAGGGACTCGACCTGGTGGGCGTTGCGCAGCCGCCCGGCGTAGATGCCCCGCATGCCGGGGATGCGGCCGGCCAGTGCCTGGACGATCTCCACGTCGGCGCGGACCTCACCGAGCACCATCACGTCGGTGTCGATGGCGTCGATCTCCGGGTCCTGCAGGAGGACGGCGGACAGGTGGTGGAAGGCGGCGGTGACGCGGGAGTCCGGCAGCAGCGCGGCGGCCTGCTCGGCGGCGCTGCCCTCCTCCGGCTTCAGCGCGTAGGCGCCCTTCTTGTCGAAGCCGAGCGGGTTGACGCAGTCGACGACCAGCTTGCCGGAGAGCTCCTCGCGCAGGGACTCCAGCGTCTTGCCGTGGCCGTCCCAGGGCACGGCGACGATCACGATGTCGCTGCGGCGGGCCGTCTCCGCGTTGTCGGCACCCTCGACGCCGTGGCCGAGTTCCTCGGCGGCGGCCACGGCACGCTCGGCGGCGCGGGAGCCGAGGATCACCTTCTGTCCGGCCTTGGCGAGGCGGTACGCGAGGCCCTTGCCCTGCGGCCCGGTGCCGCCGAGCACGCCGACGACGAGTCCGGAGACGTCGGGCAGGTCCCAGGGGTCCTTGGCGGGGGCCTTCGCGGCGCCCCCGGTGGGCTGCTGTGCGCTGTCGGTAGTGGTCATGGGGTGACTCTACGTCCACGGCGGCGCCGTACACGGGGCACGTGAGCGCCGTCACGGGAGGGGGCGGACGGATCGGGTCCGGCCCTGCCCGGTCGGGTGAACCGGCGCCGAACACCGGGCGGGAGCGGCCGGGTCGGAGCAGGATGCGCCGCATGGATGCGGTACGGGTCGCGCTGCTGCGGGAAGTGCTCGCCGGGACCGAGTGGCTGGGCGCCACCCGGCGCTTCGCGGGGGTCCTGCGGGGGTCGGTGGTGTCCCACGGGGGCGGGCTGCTGCTGGTGGGGACGCAGGCGTACGAGCCGTGGCACCTGGCGGCGCACCTGGTGGACGAGGCGGCCTGGTCGGGCACCCCGGAGCTGGCGCCCACGCTGGTCAGGCACGGCGCGCGGCCCACGGACCCGGCCCACCTGGCGGTGGGGCCGGGCCGGCTGTCGGCGGCCCGCCGGGGCGAGACGGTGCTGGTGGTGGCGCCGGGTGAGCCGGGCGCGCCGCTGCTGGAGCGGGTGTCGGACGCCCGGCGGGCCGGGGCGACGGTGCTGGCGCTGGGCCCCGACGGCGGGGAGCTGCCGGGGACCGCGCACGAGACGCTGGCCGTCCCGGAGGGGGCGGAGCTGGACCTGGACACCGTGCAGCACCTGGTCAGCGCGGCGGCCGGGGAGAACGCGCTCCCGGCCCCGCGCGGGCGGCGCCGCTTCCGCGACCGGCTGTCCCGGCTGGCGGACCTGCTGACCGCTCCCCCACCGCCCCGCTGGTGACGGTGGGGGAGCGGTCAGCTTCGGCGGGCCTTCCGTGAGCCGGGACGGACGGTCCTTCCGTGCGCCGGGACGGACGGTCCGCTGAGCCAGGACGGTTCGCGCCACCGCACGGGTCGTCCGCGCCACCGCACGGGTCGTCCGCGCCACCGCACGGGTCGTCCGCGCCACCGCACGGGTCGTCCGCGCCACCGCGCGGGTCCGCCGGTCCGGAGGGCCCGGGCGGTCCGGAGGGCCCGGGCGGTCCGGGTGGTCCGCGCCGCCGATCCGCCGGCACGGACGGCGGGTCCGCGCCCCCGCCCCCCCCCGGCCCGAGCGGCGGGCGGCCGTCTCCAGCCCACCCGCCTCGGCTCGCCCGCCCCGGGCCTCACCCGGGCCCGCCGTGCGGGCCCCGCCCCGACCGTCCGCCCGTCTCACTCGGTGCCGCGTTCGCGCTCCTCGGCGTCGTGCCACCGCGGGTCGTTCTCCCACTCGAGGTTGCGCTCGCGGGCGGTCTCCATGGCCCGCCGGGCCTCGTCGGGACTGGCATACGGACCGAAGCGGTCTTTGCCGGGGCAGTCGGGACCCTCCTCGACCTTCCCGTGCTCCAGGCAGTAGTACCACTCGCCCGGTTTTCCGACGGTCCGCTTCTTGAACAGGGGCATGACCGGCTCCTTTCGCCTCGGAAGATGGTCCCCCGTCGGCGCTGAATTAGACTCGCCGGCATGTCTGGCCAGTCGCTGCTCGTCCCAGGGGAGCTGTCCCCCACCCGTTCCGTACCCGGAAACATCCGTCGTCCCGAGTACGTCGGCAAGCCCGCCCCGACGCCGTACACCGGGCCGGAGGTGCAGACGCCCGAGACGATCGAGGCGATGCGGACCGCCGGGCGGATCGCCGCGCAGGCCATGGCGGAGGCGGCCCGGCACATCGCGCCCGGGGTGACCACGGACGAGCTGGACCGGGTGGCGCACGAGTTCCTGTGCGACCACGGCGCCTACCCGTCCACGCTGGGCTACCGCGGCTTTCCGAAGTCGCTGTGCACGTCGGTCAACGAGGTGATCTGCCACGGCATCCCCGACTCGACGGTGCTGCGCGACGGCGACATCGTCAACCTCGACGTGACCGCGTACATCGGCGGGGTGCACGGCGACAACAACGCCACGTACCTGGTGGGCGACGTCGACGAGGAGAGCCGGCTGCTGGTGGAGCGCACCCGGGAGGCGCTGAACCGGGCCATCAAGGCGGTCAAGCCGGGCCGGCAGATCAACATCATCGGCCGGGTGATCGAGTCCTACGCCAAGCGCTTCGGCTACGGCGTGGTGCGGGACTTCACCGGGCACGGCATCAACACCTCGTTCCACTCGGGGCTGATCGTCCCGCACTACGACAGTCCGCAGGCGACCACGGTCATGCAGCCGGGGATGACGTTCACCATCGAGCCGATGCTGACGCTGGGGACGCACGAGTACGACCTGTGGGACGACGGGTGGACGGTCGTCACCCGCGACCGCAAGCGCACCGCCCAGTTCGAGCACACCCTGGTGGTGACCGCCACCGGCGCGGACATCCTGACGCTGCCGTAGTCCCGGACCCGCCGCGGAAGCGCTGCGGACCCGCCGCGGACCCGCCGAGCACCCACTGCGGACCCGTGAGCCCGCCCTCTTCGGAGGGCGGGCTTCTTTCGTGGCCGGGGTGGGTAGGAGGTGGTCGGCGGCAGATGCCGACAACCTGTCGGCAAGGTATTGACTTAGGTAAGCCTAACCATAGAAGATCGGGACTCATGGACTCCTTCTCGACCCTGATCCGCACCGCGTCGCACGAACAGCACGTGGAGGCGGAGACCTCCACGTTCATGAGCGACCTGCTGGGCGGCCGCCTGGGCGTGGACGCGTACGCGCGCTACACCGAACAGCTCTGGTTCGTCTACGAGGCCCTGGAGTCCGGCGCCCCCGGGCTCGCGTCGGACCCGGTGGCCGGACCCTTCATCCGCCCGGAACTGATGCGACTGCCGTCGCTGGAGCGGGACCTGGCGCACCTGCGCGGCCCCGACTGGCGTTCCGGTCTCACCGCCCTGCCCGCCACCCTGGCGTACGCGGAGCGGGTCGCCGACTGCGTGCGGGACTGGCCGGCGGGCTACGTCGCCCACCACTACACCCGTTACCTGGGCGACCTCTCCGGGGGCCAGATCATCCGCGACAAGGCCGAGAAGACCTGGGGCTTCGCCAAGAAGGGCGACGGCGTCCGGTTCTACGTCTTCGAGGAGATCGGCAACCCGGCCGCCTTCAAGCGGTCCTACCGCGAGCTGCTGGACGCCGTGCCGGTGGACGACCTGGAGAAGCAGCGCATCGTCACCGAGTGCAAGCGCGCCTTCGCCCTGAACACGGACGTGTTCCGGGCCCTGGGCGAGGAGTTCCCGCTGTCTGCGTAGCCCGCGCGGGCCGCGGTGGCACGCGGCCGGAACGCCGACGGGCCCCCGCGCACCAGCGGTGCGCGGGGGCCCGTCCGGGAGCGGCTCAGAAGAAGCCGTGGCAGTTCGCGCCGCCCCACTCGAGCTCGGCGGTGTCCGTCTCGATCTCACCGAAGTACGGGCTGCACGTGGCGTGGTCGTCGCCGGAGCGGTGGTCGGACGCGTGCGCCGTGGCCACGCCACCGGTGGTCAGCGCGGCGGCCAGGACGGCCACGGCCAGGGCGGATCGGATGCGCATGGGGTTCCTCTCGGGAGGGTGAGTGATCACGCCCAGAGATCCCCGTTCACCGCCGCCCACACACACCGTTCCACCCGTACGGACGCGGCCCTGTGCCCCGACCGGTCGCCTCCCGGCGGGTCAGCGCTCCAGCAGGACCCGTCCGCCGAGCTCCGTCCAGCCGTGCGGCTGCGGCGCGGTCAGGAGCTGGGACCCGGTCCCCTGGGTGATGTTCAGGGCCCGCCCCAGCCGCTCCGTGAGCAGCATCGCCGCGGCGCCCGTCGCCTCCTCCTCCACGGTGGCCGGTGCCCTCCGGGCTTCCCCCGCCTCGCCGGTGGTCCCCGCGGCCCCGGCGCTCCCGGTGTCCCCGCCCCGGCCGGCGTCCGGTCCCTCGTCGCCGTGGGCGAAGGCACGGGCCCGGACCCGGCCGCCCGGCTCGTCCTCCCAGGCCCAGGCGTACAGCGGCGGTTCGTCCGCCCCGAGCGACGGCACCGCCAGCCCGTCCACCTCGGCGGGAGACCCGTACCGGCGCAGGGTGTACGGCGGCGCCCACTCGGCCCGCGCCTCGATCCAGCAGAACTCCCCGTCCTGCCGCGCGCCCATCACCCCGGCGTCCGTGGAGAGTTCGGGGACGTCGAGCAGCCAGGCGGCGCCGACGCAGGGCGTGCCCGCGAAGGACGGGCGCCCGGCCGGTGTGCGGATGTCGATCACCCCGCGCTCGGGGTCGTCGACGAACACGGTCCGGCCGAAGCCGAGTTTCGCGGCGAGCGCCTGCCGCTCCCCGTCCTCCGCCAGCACCGCTCCGTTGCGCACGACGCCGACCTCGTCGCCGTACTCGCCACGGGGCCCGCAGAAGACACGCAGCACGTCGTAGTCAGTCACGCGAGGCATTCAAGCACCGGCCGCCCCCGGACCTCCCCCCGGTCGGCCGGACCGCCCCGCTCCCCGCGGGCGCTCGGGAGCGGGAGGGCCGGGTCGCGGCAGCGCGGGAGTACGGCGCCGGCGCGGGCACCGTGACGCGACGGCGGAAGGGGTGCCCCGGGACCGTACCGGGGCACCCCTTCGTCGTGGCCGCGGCTACTCGGCCGCGGTGCGGCGCCTGCGCACCGCCAGGACCACGCCCGCGCCCGCCGCGACGGCCACCGCGGCAGCCGTGCCCAGGGCGGCGGCCGGGACCTCGGCGCCGGTGTTGGCGAGGCCGCCGGACAGACCGCCCGTGGTGGCGCCCAGGCCGCCGGTCGTGGAGCCGCTGGGGCCGGCACCGCCCGCGGAGCCCGCGCCGGCGCCGTCGCCGGAGCCGCCGGTGCCGCCGCCCGAGCCGCTGCCGCCGGGCAGGGCCGCGCCGTCCTTCAGCGCGACGGACAGGTCGACCGGGTCGAGCGCGGTGCCGGCGGTGTAGAAGTCGCCGAAGGCGGTGGCGCCGGCCTTGGTGAGGGTCGCCGCGATGTCGTTGACCGTGATGACGTCGCTCTTGGCGGTCAGCCGGGGCGACTTGGCCTTCAGTTCGGCCAGCACCACGTCCTGGGACGTCTTGCCGAGGCTGGTGACGTCGGCGGAGAGCGTGCCGGTGCCGCCCTTCAGGCTGGCCCTGAGGTCGGTCAGGGTGAGGTCCAGGGAGTGGCTGCCGCCGGACTCGTGGCCCTTGAAGTTCACGGCGCCCTTGAAGGCGGCCTGGAGGCTGCCCGCCTCGGTGTCGTACGTCCCGGAGGCGTCCGGGAAGGTGAAGGCGCCGTTGCCCGCGGCCTGCTTCGCACCTGCCGAGACGGTGACCTTGCCCTTGGCCACCGGGCCCACCACGTAGGCGCGGAAGGAGTCCTTCACGCCCCAGCCGAGGGTGCCGTCGGCTATCCGGCCCCGGGTGGCGGGCGCGGCCGGCTCACCGGGGGTCGTGGGCTTGTCGGACGGCTTGTCGCTCGGCTTGTCGCCCGGCTTGTCCGAGGGCTTGTCGGAGGGCTTGTCGCCCGGCTTGTCCGACGGCTTGTCGCTGGGCTTGTCGGAGGGCTTGTCGCTCGGCTTGTCCGACGGCTCCGGGTCGGGCGCGGGGGACGGCTTGGTCTTCTGCAGCACCGTCAGCGGGTCGCCCGCCGCGCCCTCGTAGCTCGCGCTGCCGAGGACCTCGCCGGCCTCCTTCGTCAGCTCGGTCGCCATGTCCTTCATGCCGCGGGTCACGGTGACCTTGGCGAGCGGGACGTCGTCGGTGGTCGTGCCGTCGCGGGTGACGTCCGCGGTGATCTCGGCGTCCCGGCTGTCGAACTTGAGGTCGGACAGGGTGAGGTCGAAGCGGTGCGCCGCGGAGGCGATCCGCAGGCTGCCCTGGAAGCCGAGGGAGACCGTGTGGTCGGTGGAGTCGTAGCTGCCGGTGCCGTCCCCGAAGGTGAAGGCGCCGTTGCCGTCGGCCTGGACGGCGCCACCGGAGGGCGTGAACGTGCCCTTCGCCATGCCGGTGACGTAGGTGCGGTAGGACTCCTTGATGCCCCAGGTCAACTCGTAATCGGTGAGCGGGACTTCGGCCGCGGAGGCGGCGGGTGCGCCGATCAGGGCGGTGGCGCCGAGGGCGGCGGCCGTCGCCACGGCGGCGGCGAGGGCGGTGGAACGGCGGCGTCTGGCGGACATGGTCGGGTGTCTCCTCGGGATGCGGTGGAACGAGTCGGGTGTCAGTCGGCCTGCGGGGTGTCCGCGGCCGGGCGGGCGCGGCGCCTGCGGACGGTGACCGCGGCCACCGCGGCCAGCGCCAGCAGGGATCCCGCGGCGAGGGTGAGAGGAGGAACGGGGAGGCCGTCCGCGTCGTCCCGGGCCTCGGCGGCCACGGGCTCGGTGGAGGCACCGTCCGACGTGGACGGGGACGGGGACGGCGAGGGGGCGGTGCTGCCCAGGTCGGGCAGGGCGGGGAGTTCGGCGTCGTCGGTGAGGGCGACGGCCACGGACACCGGGTCCATCGCGGTGCCCTTCGGGTACATCCCGCCGAGGACCTCGGCGCCCTCGGCGGTGAGCTTCGCGGGCGCCTCGGTCACCGTGACCAGGCCCTTGCGGGGCTTGAGGTCCTTGGCGGCGAAGGTGACCAGCGGGACCTTCTTCTCCGTGTACTCCGGGCTCCTGACGTCGGCGTGGAGGGTGCCGCGGCCGTCCTCGACGGTGACGCGGACGCCGCTGAGCGCGAGGTCGAGGCCGTCGTCGCCGGTGAAGCGGACGGTGCCGTCGAAGGCGGCGGTCAGGTCACCGTCGCGGAAGGTCCCGGAGCCGCCGGGGAAGCGGTAGAGGGCGCCGCCGTCGAGGGCGCCGGCGGACAGGGTCCACGTGCCGCGGGCGATGTCACCGGTGACGTACTCGCGGAAGGTGCGGCGCACGCCCCAGTCGACGGCGCCGTCGGTCAGCTTCCCTCCGGTGTCCGGCTTCTTCTTGTCCTTCTTCGGCCGGGGCGACTCGGACTCCGGCGCGGCGGACGGCTGCTGGGCGGCGGGGCGGACGTCGGCCGCGAGGCTGACCGGGTCCAGGGCGGTGCCGGCCGTGTAGTAGCCGGCGAAGGACCGGGCTCCCTGGGCGGTGAGGGTGGCGGGGAGGTTGTTCAGGACGACGGAGTTGCCGCCGCCCTTCATGTCGATGCCGCCCAGGGAGAGGGAGGCGAAGGGCACCTGACGGGACGTCGTGACCGCCCCGGTGCCCCTCGCCTTGCTGACGACGTCCACGTGGAGCGTGCCGGAGGACCCGGAGATGCTCACGGTGGGACGGCTGAGGGTGAGGTCGAGCTGGTGCGAGCCGTCGGCCGAGCGGTGGCCCACGAAGCGCACCCCGCCGGAGAAGGCCGCGCGGAAGGTGCCGGTGTCCCCGTCGTAGGTGCCGTTGGCCGAGTGGAAGCGGAAGCCGCTGCCGCCGATGGTGGCGGCGCCGCCGGCCAGGGAGAAGCCGCCCTTGGCGACGGGGCCGGTGACGTAGCGCTGGAAGGACGACTTGATGCCCCAGTCCAGGCGTCCGCCCTGCACGGCGCGGTTCTCGGCGTGCGCGGTGGCGGCCGGCAGGAGGGCTCCCAGGACGACCGCGCACAACACGGTGACGAGAGCACGTAGACGGGTGGGCATGACGGGTCCTCCGGAGGCGACGACCGGTAGCGAGCGAAGGTAAGGCTAACCTAAGCTGCGACCGAACAGCATCAGCAGTGGACGAAAGGAACGGACGGAACCGTGCGACGCTTGCGCACCCGACTGGCGGGAGCACTGCTGTCCGTGCTCGCCCTCACCCTCACCTCGACCGCCTGCGGCGGCCCTTCCGGGGCGTCCGCGCCCGAGCGGACCGGCGGCTCCGCGAGCCCGGCCGCCGACCGCGTGGAACCGCTCGCGAAGACCCCCGCGCCCGACCTCCCCGTCACCGTCCGGTCCGCCGACGGGCGGAAGGTGACGGTGGACAAGGCGGAGCGCCTGGTGCCGCTCTCGGGCAGCCTCAGCGAGATCGTCTTCACCCTCGGCCTCGGCGACCGGGTCGTCGCCCGCGACGTCACCGCCACCTTCGCCCAGGCGGAGAAGCTGCCCGTGGTCACCCGGGGACACGACGTGTCGGCGGAGAGCGTGCTGTCCCTGCGCCCCGACCTGGTGCTCGCCGAGACCACCAGCGGCCCCGCCGAGGCCATGGACCAGATCCGCGCGGCCGGCATCCCCGTCCTGGTCGTCGACCCGGCCGCCGCCCTCGACGACGTGGGCCCGCGGATCGCGGCCGTCGCGAAGGCGCTCGGCGTCCCGGACGCCGGACGCGAACTCACCCGCCGCACCGAACAGCGCATCGACGCCGTCACCGACAGCGTCCCGGACGAACGGCCGCGCCCCCGCGTCGCGTTCCTCTACCTGCGCGGCTCCGCCTCGGTCTACCTCATCGGAGGCAAGGGATCCGGCGCCACCTCGCTGATCGAGGCGGCCGGCGCCGTCGACGCGGGCGCCGCGTCCGGCCTGACCAAGGACTTCACCGCCATCACCAGCGAGGCCCTGGTCAAGGCGGCCCCCGACGCGATCCTCGTGATGGCCAAGGGCCTGGAATCCGTCGGCGGCGTGGACGGCCTGGTCGAGATCCCGGGCGTCGCGCAGACCCCGGCCGGGATGGACCGGCGCATCGTCTCCGTGGAGGACGGCATCCTGCTCAACTACGGGCCGCGCACCGACCAGGTGCTCACCTCGGTCGTGGAGCAGCTCTACGCCGGCGGCGGTGCCGCGTGAGCGTCCTGGAGAAGACCGCGCCGAAGCCGGCCGCCGCGTCCGGCCCCGAGGCCCCGTCCCGGCAACGCCGCACGACTGCCTGGCTGTTGACCGTCGGGCTGGTCGTCGCCCTGTTGGTCCTGATACCGGTCACCGCCGGCACGGGCGCCTATCCGGTACCCGTCGGTGACGTCCTCGCCTCGGTGCAGCACCGCATGGGCCTGGGCGGCACCGAACTGGACCGGGTCGCCGAGTCCGTGCTGTGGAACGTCCGCTTCCCGCGCATCGTGCTCGCCCTGCTCGTCGGCGCCTCGCTGGGCTGCGCCGGCGCCCTGATGCAGGGCGTGTTCGGCAACCCGCTCGCCGAACCGGGCGTCATCGGGGTGTCCTCCGGCGCCGCCGTCGGCGCGGTCGCCGCCATCGCGCTGGGGCTGGACTTCTTCGGCAACTGGACGGTGTCGGTGCTCGCGTTCTTCGCCGGCCTGGTCACCGTCCTGCTGGTGTACGTGATGTCGCGCGCGAACGGCCGGACGGAGGTGGTGACCCTGATCCTCACCGGCATCGCCGTCAACGCCTTCGCGGGCGCGCTCATCGGCCTGTTCCTGTTCTTCGCGGACACCGCGGCCGTCAACCAGATCACGTTCTGGCAGCTCGGCTCGCTGTCCCAGGCGACCTGGCCGAAGGTGCTCGCCGTGCTGCCGTGCGCGGCCCTCGGCCTCGTCGTCGCCCCCCTCTACGCGCGCCGCCTGGACCTGCTGTCGCTGGGCGAACGGCCCGCCCGGCACCTGGGCGTGGACGTGGAGCGGCTGCGGGTCGTGCTGGTGCTGATCATCGCGCTGCTGACGGCGGCGGCGGTGAGCGTCTCCGGCATCATCGGCTTCGTCGGCCTGGTCGTCCCGCACCTGCTGCGGATGGCGGCCGGACCGGGCCACCGGTTCCTGCTGCCCGGCAGCGCGCTGCTCGGCGCGCTGGTGCTGCTGGCGGCCGACCTGACGGCCCGTACCGTCGCCGAACCCGCCGAGCTGCCGCTCGGGGTCCTCACCGCGCTGATCGGCAGCCCGTTCTTCTTCTGGCTGCTGCGCCGCACCCGTCGCAAGCAGGGAGGCTGGGCATGATCCGGCTGCGTCACCGTCCCGCCCCGCCGCCGGCCGCGGAGCCCGGCGACGTCCTCGTCGAGGCCGAGCGGGTCACCGTCCGGCTCGGCGGCCGGGACGTGCTCGACGGCGTCGACGTCACCGCGCGGGCCGGCGAGGTGCTCGCCCTCGTCGGCCCCAACGGGGCGGGCAAGTCCACCCTGTTGAGCGCTCTCGCCGCCGACCTGGCCCCGACGGCCGGGACGGTGCGGATCCACGGCCGTCCCGCCTCCGGCTGGTCGGCGCCCGAACTCGCCCTCCGCCGGGCCGTGCTGCCCCAGTCCGCCTCGCTCTCCTTCCCGTTCACGGTCGAGGAGGTGGTGCGCATGGGCCGCGCCCCCTGGACCGGTTCCACCCCCGGCGAGGACGACGCGGCCGTGGCCGCGGCGATGGCCGCCACCGAGGTGACCCCCTTCGCCGCCCGCCCGTTCTCCGCCCTCAGCGGCGGCGAACGCGCCCGGGTCGCGCTGGCCCGGGTGCTCGCCCAGCACACCCCCGTGCTGCTGCTGGACGAGCCGACCGCCGCCCTCGACATCCGGCACCAGGAGCTGGTGCTGCGGCTGTGCCGGGAGCGGGCCCGGTCGGGCGACGCGGTGGTCGTCGTCCTGCACGACCTCGGGCTGGCCGCGGCCTACGCCCACCGGGTGGCGGTGCTGCGCGGCGGCCGGGTCGCGGCGGACGGCCCGCCGGCGAAGGTCTTCTCCGAGCGGCTGTTGTCGGAGGTGTACGACCAGCCCGTCGAGGTCTTCCCGCACCCGCGCACCGGGGCCCTGCTGGTCCTCCCGGCGCGGGAGGGGTGAGCCCCGGCGGGGACAGGGGCGGAGACGGCGACGGGGATGGGGACGGGGAGCGGAGTCGGCGGGTGAGGGCGGCCCGCCCCGGCTCCCTTACACCCTCCCGGGCGGGATGTCACGGTGTGGCCGCTGTCCCCGCTCCCCTGCGTCCGCGGCACCCGTCACCCCGGTAGGGTTCGCCTCCGGGAAGGGGAAGGTGAAGGAACCGGATGAGCAGGGATCTCGGCCTTCGAAGGCTCCGCGGACGGAACCGGAGCGCGCTGCTGGCGGCCTCGGTGACCGTGCTGTCGCTGACGGCGAGCGGCTGCGTCGTCGTGCACGGCGAGCGGGAGGTGCGCCCCGCCACCACGGCGGACGAGGCCGCGAAGGCGCTCCAGGACTTCACCGCCGCCTACAACGCGGCCGACAAGGCGTACGACGCCTCCCTGGACGCCGAGTTCACCACCGGCGCGCTGGCCGACATCGACGCGGCACGGCTGAAGGCCAAGCGGGCCAACAGCCCGGAGGGCAACCCCCGGCACACCCCGCTGGAACTGTCCGACGCCAGGTTCACCATCCCCAAGAAGGCCGGCTGGCCCCGCTGGTTCGTCGCCGACGCGGCCGGCAACAAGGGCGGACAGAACCGCTGGCTGCTGGTGTTCACCCGGGACGGCGTGGACGACACCTGGGAGGCCGCCTACCTCACCCTCGTTCCCCCGGACGCCGTACCCGAGTTCAAGACCGACGCCGACGGCTGGGCCGAACCCGTCCCCGCCAACTCCACCGATCTGGCCGTGCCTCCCGGCGAGTTGGGCCGGACCTACGCCACCTACCTGAAGGACGGCGGGGACGCCTTCGAGAAGGGCCCGCACACCAGCGGGTGGCGCGCCGTGCGCTCCAAGCAGTCGGCCCGTCCGGGGCTGGCCACGCAGTACATCGACGAGTCCGTGACCAACGGCGACTACGCGCCGCTGGCCCTGCGCACCCGCGACGGCGGGGCGCTGGTCTTCTTCACCACACGGCACTTCGAGAAGCAGACGGCCGCGGCCGGGACGACCGTCCCGACGCCGAACAAGGACGTGCTGGCCCTGACCACCGGTGACATCGGGCAGTCCCTGACGATGGAGTTCCTCTCCAACGGGGCCGCCCTGACCCCGGCTTCGGGCGCCGCGTCGGACGCGGTGCGCATCCTCGGGCGGACGCAGGGCCTGACGTCGGGCAAGGGGGAGTAGGGGGAGTCGCCGGGAGTGGGGGCGGGGGCGCCGCGGGGGTGACGGGGACGCCGGGGGTGGCGGGGGCGTCGGGTGGCGGAAGCGTCGGGGTGGCATCGGCGTCGTCGTCAGCGGGGGTGGACGGGGGGCCTCGCCGGGTGGGGGTCGTGCTCCTCGGGCCGGCTGGGGGTGCGTGGTCCGGGACGGGTGCCGCGCGCCCCGGTGCGATGTGGTGCGGTGCGATGCAGTGCGGTGCGGTGGCCCCGGGGCGTCCTGCTGGGCGCTGTCACCGGTTGGGGCCGACTGGCGGACCGGGGTGCGCCGCGGTGTGGCTCGGGGGCGCAGGGGGCGGGCGGGGCGGGCTCCGCGGCGCGGCGACCGGGCGGAGTTGCTGGTCCAGCGATACTCGGGCCGGGCGGAATCGGTTCAGCGGCGTAGGGGCCAGGCGGAGTTGACCTGGTCGGGCTGCTCGCCGACATGGCGGGCGCAGGCGTCCGTGAGCGTCTCCAGCAGGCTCAGCGGCTCCGGCAACGGATGCTCCGGACCACGGACCCAGTGCACGGACCGGCCGTCGTCCCCGGGAAGCCGGGCGGGCGGGACCAGGACGTAGGAACCACGGCAGTGCCAGCGCAGACCGGGATGCTCGTCCATGGTCTCGGGGTGGCAGTCCAGCTCGCACGGCCACCACTCGTCCTCGTCCTCGGGGGTGCCGCGGGTGAGGGTGAAGAACAGCATGCGCCCGTCGTCGCTCTCGGCCACGGGACCGACCTCGACGCCGGCGGCGAGCAGCCGCTCCAACGCCTCGCGACCGGCATCCAGGGGCACGTCGAGGACGTCGTGCACCATGCCGGTCGCGGTGATGAAGTTGGCCTGGGGCTGATGGCGGGCCCAGCGTTCGATCTGGGCTCGGTCCGTCGTGGACTGCGTCTGCCAGGCGAAGGACACGGGATGCCGGGCCGGGGTGGGACAGCCGACACGGTCGCAGGAACAGCGGTATCCGGCCGGGTGGGCGGCGGGCGCGAGGGGCAGTCCCGCGCCGGCTGCGGCGAGCAGCAGCGCCTCCCGGCCGCCTTCGTCCGCGGCCGGCTTCGGGCGGCGTCCGCGCAGCCACTGGGAGAGTTTGCCCTGCCGGCCGGTCCGACCGCCGAACTCCGCGCTCATCTATCCCCTCGCCTCGCCGTCCTGTTTCCACAGCATGCCCTATGGTCGCACCTTCCGGCGCATCGGGGGGCCGGAGCCCACAATCTGCGCAGGTGGGACGAGGGGTCCCGTACCGGACCGGCACGCTCCGGAGTGCGCCGGAGCGTGCCCGACCGTTTCCCGCCACACCCGGCCGCTCCCGCCCCCGCCCGGCCGTCCTCATGCGCGGGCGCATCCGCCGGCCGGACTGCGCCCCCGGGTGCGCCGGGGGCGGCCGGTCGGCCCTCGCCCTGGGCGGCGGGGGCGGGGGCGGGAAGTGGGGGCGGGGCCCCATGGAGGTTCGGCGCCGGGACGGGGGCAAGGTCGGGGTCGGGCGCGGCTCCTGGGCGCGGATCCTGGGCGGGAGTCAGCGCGGGGCGAGGCCGTGGAGGGCGTAGTCGACGAGGGTGTCGGTGTACTCGTGGCTGATCGGGCCGCTGTACTGGAGCCAGCGCTGGGCCAGCGGGGCGACGAAGAGTTCGAGGGCGATACGCGGGTCGATGTCCGCCCGGACCTCTCCGGTCTCCTGAGCGGAGCGCAGCCGCTCCACGTAGAGCTGGAGCTGCGGTTCGAGCAGCTGGGAGACGAACCGGCGCCCCAGCTCCTCGTTCACCACCCCTTCGGCGGCCAGGGCCCGGGACGGCGCCTCGAAGGTGGGGTCGCGCAGTTCGTCGACGGTGGCGCGCAGGACCAGCTTGAGGTCGGCGGCGAGATCCCCGGTGTCCGGGATGCCCTGCGGTTCCTGCCCCTCGGCAGCGGCAGCCTGGGCGGCCTGTTCGGCGAGGTCCAGGAAGGCTTCCAGGAGCACGTCCGCCTTGGAGGGCCACCACCGGTAGATCGTCTGCTTCCCGACGCCGGCGCGGGCGGCGATGCCCTCGATCGTGGTGCGGGGGTAGCCGACCTCGACGACCAGGGCCAGGGCGGCGTCGTAGATGGCCCGCCGGGAGCGCTGGCTGCGGCGGGCGGAGTCGGGGGCGGTACGCGGTGTCTGGGCGGGCCGCTGAGCGGGAGGCGGTGTCTGGTTCGGGGACATGCAGCGAATCTAACAGGTTGACAAGACGCAGCGTCTCGCGGACAGTGGTCACCAGGTCGAGCGAGACGATACGTCTCGTCGTCGAAGCAGAGTGCCATGGGCGGCCGTCGACCGTCGGCTGCCGACAACGAAGCGCGAGTGAAGCGAGCGAAGGGAGAACCCCGTGAGCCGAGGCGGAGGAAACATGCTGGGCGTCGGAGGAACCCGCCGCCACCTGGGACGCAAGGCCCTGCGCGGCGCCGGGAACGGCGACCGCATCGGCGGTGGACTGGACCCGCAGGCCCAGAAGCGCGAACTCCTGCGCAAGCTGCAGGAGCAACGTCAGGGGCAGCGGGTGGCACCGGACCGGCGGGACACCGTGAACGGCCAGAGCCCACCGGAGAGCAGCGGCGGAGAGCCCGGCGCGCAACGAACGGAGGAGTGAGGCGCGACGCGGGGGCGGGGCGCGGGGGCCGGATCGGGGGCGGGGGCGGAAGCGATCCGGGTGCCCCTGCGACGCGGCGATCCGGTGACCGTGCGACGCGAATCAGTGATCCGGTGATCGTACGACGCGGACGCAGTGAGTCGCGGACGCAGTGAGTCGCCGACGCGGTGAGTCGCCGACGCGGTGAGTCGGTGACGCGGTGCGGGCGGAGGGCGGTCCTTCGGTCGCCCGGGTCAGCCGCGTCCAACCCGCGCTCCCGCAGGTCACCTGCCTGCCCGGCCTCACGCCGCCGGACGGCCCCGGGAGCGGACAAAGGGGGAACCCCTGGGCGCGGCACCGGCCCGAGTCACGGCGCGGGCGGAGCGGGGATCACGGCGTGCCCGGGGAGCCGGGCGGCCAGGGGTCGCCCCAGTCGGTGTCCCGGGCCGCCCGGTACTGGTCGCCGTGGCGCTTGGTCACGGTGGCGCGGCGCAGCGACGGGGGCGTCTCGCACAGGTCGAGGAGGACCTGGCCCTTGCGGATCTGCGGTTTGCGCACGACCCGGGCGGCGGCCGGGGCGGCCGGCAGCCGGGTCGCGGCGACGTAGCTGAACTTCTCGTCCTCGTAGGCGAGGGAACCGCCCTTGACCTGGCGGTGCAGTGAGGAGCGGCTCACCCGCGCCGAGAAGTGGCACCAGTCCATGCCGGGCACGATGGGGCAGGCGTCGCTGTGCGGGCAGGGGGCGGCGACCCGGAGTCCGGCCGAGACCAGCCTGTCCCGGGCCTCGATCACCCGGGCGTAGCCGTCGGGGGTGCCGGGCTCGACGATCACCACGGTGCGGGCTGCGTCGGCGGCGGCGTCCACGAGGGCCGCACGGTCGGCCTCGGTCAGTTCGTTGAGGACGTAGGAGACGGTGACGAGATCAGTGCTCTCGAGTGTGAGCGCCGATCCGATACGCGAGCGCTGCCATCGGACGTCCCTGAGCGCGGGATGCGTCTCGGCGAGCTCCCGTCCGACGGCGAGGGCGGGCTCGGCCCAGTCCAGGACGGTCACCGGCCGCCGCCCGCCCCAGGTGGCGTTCACCGCCCAGGCCGCCGCGCCGGTGCCGCCGCCGACGTCCACGTGGTCGCCCGGCTCCCAGTCGGGCACGGTGTCCGCGAACGCCTCCAGCGCCGACCGCACGGCCTCGAACGTCGCGGGCATCCGGTACGCGGCGTAGGCCGCCACATCGGCCCGGTCCCGCAGGATGGGGGCGCCGGTGGGGGTCGCGCCCCGGTAGGTGGCGATCAGCCGCTCGACGGCCTGCGCGGCCTGCCGGGGAGGCAGCCCGTCCAGCAGTCCGGCCAGGGCGGAGCGCAGGGTGTCGGCGGGGGTCACAGGGGCGGGGGCGTTCACCCGGCGAGTCTATGCGGCGGCGCCGGCCGGACGGTGAGGGCTCCGCATCCCACCCTCCCGTCCCGCGCGCGACCCGGCGGCCCCACCTCGAGCCCCGCCCCGCACTCCCCCGGTCCCGTCACCCTCGCCACCGACCGCGCACTCCCCGCCGGCCCCGCTACCGCCCCCGCACCGCCCGCGCCAGGCGGGTGGCCGCACGGACCCGGGGGCCGTTGTCCGGGGTGGGCCGGCGGCGCGGGTGGACGGTGTTGGCCAACAGGACCAGGAAGGTGTCCGTCGCGCGGTCCAGGACGAGGGACGTCCCGGTGAAGCCGGTGTGGCCCGCCGCGCCCCGGCCCGCGAGGTCGCCCATGAACCACCGCTGGTCCAGGGCGAACCCCAGGCCCGGCGGGGTGAACAGCAGGTCCACGAAGTCGGGGCCGAGGATGCGCGCGGGACCGTGGGAGCCGCCCGCCAGCAGGGCCCGGCAGAACACGGCCAGGTCGTGACCGGTGGAGAACAGCCCGGCGTGCCCCGCGACCCCGCCGAGCGCCCAGGCGTTCTCGTCGTGCACCTCGCCCCGCACGAGCCCCCGGTCCGCCTTCGCCCACGGCCGCCGCTGGTCCTCGGTGGCCGCCGCGCCGGGGCAGGGACCGAAGTCCGTGGCCGTCATGCCCAGGGGGCGCGTGATGCCGTCGTGGACGAGGACGTCGAGCGTGCGGCCGGTGAGGCGTTCCAGGAGGTGCTGGAGCAGCAGCATGTTCAGGTCGGAGTAGCCGTACGTGCCGGGCGGGCCGACGGGTTCCTCCGCCCGGAGGAGCGCCAGCCGTTCCGCGTCGTCCGCGCAGGCGTACAGCGGGAGTTCGGGACGCAGCCCCGAGGTGTGGGTGAGCAGGTGGCGGACGGTGAGGCCGTGCCGGGCGGCGGCCGTGAAGTCCGGGAGGTAGGCGCCGACGCGGGCGTCGATGCCCAGGGTGCCGCGCTCGATCTGCTGCACGGCGGCCACGGAGGTGAACAGCTTGGTGAGGGACGCGAGGTCGAACGGGGTGTCCACGGTCATCGGGACGCGTTCGGCCGGGGGCAGTTCGACGCCGGTGCCGGTCTCCTCGTCGTAGGCCGCGTACCGCACGGCCCAGCCCGCGGCCTCCCGGACGACGAGCACCGGGCCCCGGCCCGCGAACACGACGGCGCCCGCCGCCCAGGGACGTTCGCCGGTGGTCGCCTCGTGGATCTCCCGGACCATGTGCCGCAGTTGCCCGGGATCGAGCCCGGCCCGCTCCGCCGTGCCGTGGCGCAGTCTCGGTGCGCTCAGTGCTCCTCCCCCACCCTCTGTTCCTGCCTCGGCCCGTGCCCGTGACCGCGTCCGTGCTCGTTTTGGTGCTCGTGCTCGGGTCCGCTTCCGCGTCCGTGCTCGTGCCCCTGTCCGCGTCCGTGCCCCTCGCCCGTGCGGAGGGTACCCGTCCCGTCCGTGCCGCCCACCCCGCCGGGGCCGCCGGTTCCGTCGGGTCCGTCGGGTCCGTCGGGGCTGCCGGTTCCGTCGGTGTCCGTGAGGGCGCGTCCGCGTCCGCGCCCCCGTCCCGGGCGGCACAGTGTCACGAAGCAGGCCAGCGCCACCAGCGCGGCGCCCAGTTGGACGACCGCCATGGGAACGGCGGTGTCCTCGCCGGCGATCCCGACCAGGGGCGAGGCGACGGCGCCGATGAGGAAGGAGGCCGTGCCGAGCAGCGCGGACGCGGACCCGGCGGCGTACCGGGTGCGCATCAGGGCGAGGGCCTGGGTGTTGGGCAGGGTGATGCCCATCGCGGACATCAGGACGAACAGGGCGACGGCCACCGGCCCGAGGCCGACCTCGCCGAACACGCCGAGCGACATCAGCAGCAGCGCGGTCGCCGCGAGGATCACGACGGTGAGGCCGAGGCCCAGCACCTTGTCGAGGCTCACCCGGCCCACCAGCACCTTGCCGTTGATCTGCCCGACGATCACCAGCCCCAGCGAGTTCACCCCGAACAGCAGGCTGAACGTCTGCGGGGAGGCGCCGTGGATCTCCTGCACGACGAACGGGGAGGCCGAGATGTAGGCGAACAGGGCCGCGAACGCGAAGCCTCCGGCGAGGAGGTAGCCGGTGAAGGGGCGGTCCGCGAGCAGGCGGCGCATCGCCCCGAACGTCTCCCGGACGCCGCCGGTGTGCCGTTGGGCGGGTGCCAGCGTCTCCGGCAGCTTCGCCCAGACCACCGCCGTCAGCACGGCACCCACCACGGCGAGGACCACGAACACCCCGCGCCAGTCCGTCACCCGCAGCACCTGCCCGCCGATCAGCGGGGCGACGACCGGCGCGACCCCGGAGATCAGCATCAGGGTGGAGAAGAAGCGGGCCACGGCCACGCCGTCGAACAGATCGCGGACCACCGCCCGCGCGATGACGATGCCGGCCGCCCCCGCGAGGCCCTGGACCAGCCGGAAGGCGATGAGGAGTTCCACCGTCGGCGCGAACGCGCACACCGCGGTGGCCACGACATAGGCCACCAGCCCGACCAACAGCGGGCGCCGGCGTCCCAGCCGGTCGCTCAACGGCCCGACCAGCAACTGCCCCAGCGCCATGCCCGCCAGGCACGCGGTGAGGGTCAACTGCACGGTGGAGGCGGGAGCGTCCAGGGACCGGGTGACCTCGGGCAGCGCGGGGAGGTACATGTCCATCGCCAGCGGGGCGGTGGCGGTCAGGCTGCCCAGGATGAACGTCACCAGCAGCCTCGCCCGCCCCGCCGGCCCGACCAGCGCGGCGGCTCGGGGGTCGTCGGCATGGGCCTCGGCGGCGCGGGGGTCGGGAGCGCGGGTGGCGGCGGTCGCGGAGACAGGAGCGGGAGCCGGAGCGGGAGCGGACGCCGCCGAGGTGGCGGCGGGCACGGAGGTTGCCGCGTCCCGGGCGGCGGTGGTCGCATCCGGGACGCGGGCGACCGTGTCCGGGGTGGTGGGGACGGCCGATTCCGGGGCGGGGGCGGTCGGTTCCGGGACGAGGTCGGTCTTCGTGGCCGTCACGGGGCTCTGCGTCGTGGGTGGCACGGGGTTCTCCGTCGTGGGCGTCGCGGTGTCCGCCGCATCGCCCGGCCCCGCATCGTCGGCCGTCGTCCCGTCCGCAGCCGCCGCGCCTGCCGCCGTCGCAATGCCTGCTGCCGCCGCACCTGCCGCAGTGGTGCTGCCTGCTGCCGCCTCGCCTGCCGCCGTCGTCCCGTCCACGGTCGCGGTCGCGGTCGCCGGGGCACTGCCCGGCGTCGCCCTGTGCTCCGCCTCGGCCGTGGCCGCCTTGTCCCGGGCCGCCTCGTCCGTGGCCGCCGGGCCGGTCGCGGCGCTCGCCCCGGTGCCCGGCACGCCCCCGGCCGTCGTGCCGGGTATCGCCCCGGCGGCGGTCTCCCCCGTCGAGTTCGCTGCGGACGCCCCACCCTCGGGCATGCGACCCCCTCCCTTTTAGCGTCATCCGCTCCCTATGCTCTCAGCTCATACGGAGTGCTCGGCGTCGACGGCGACGCTGTGGGAGCGCTTCCACGCCGAGGCGGTACGAACGAGGGTGGACGGATGACAGGGCAGAACGTGCGGTGGGGCATCCTGGCGACGGGCGGGATGGCCGCGACGTTCACGGCGGATCTGGTCGATCTGCCGAACGCTAAGGTCGTGGCGGCGGCGTCGCGGTCGCAGGAGTCGGCGAAGGCGTTCGCCGAGCGGTTCGGGATCCCCCGGGCGTACGGCGACTGGGAGTCGCTGGCGCGGGACGAGGACGTGGACGTCGTCTACGTCGCCACCCCCCACGTCGCGCACCGGGCGGCGGCCGGGCTGTGCCTGGAGGCCGGGCGGAACGTGCTGTGCGAGAAGCCGTTCACGCTCAACCTCCGGGAGGCCGAGGAGCTGGTCGCGCTGGCGCGGCAGCACGGACGCTTCCTGATGGAGGCGATGTGGATGTACTGCCACCCCGTGGTGCGTCGCCTGAAGGCGCTGGTCGACGACGGGGCGATCGGCGAGGTCCGCAGCGTGCACGCGGACTTCGGGCTCGCCGGGCCGTTCCCACCCTCGCACCGGCTGCGGGATCCCGCACTGGGCGGGGGCGCGTTGCTGGATCTCGGCGTGTACCCGGTGTCGTTCGCGCACCTGCTGCTCGGGGAGCCGTCGGAGATCACGGCGAGAGCAGCGCTCTCGGAAGAGGGCGTCGATCTCCAGACAGGTGCACTGCTCTCATGGGAGAGCGGCGCTCTCGCTTCGGTGCACTGCTCCATCGTGGGCGGAACGGCCACCTCCGCATCGGTCACCGGCTCGGAGGGTCGCATCGACATCCCGAACGGCTTCTTCTCCCCGGAGCGGTTCGTGCTGCACCGCACCGGGCGGGACCCGGAGGAGTTCGCGGGGGACCCGGCGGACGGACCGCGCGACAGCCTCCAGCACGAGGCCACCGAGGTGATGCGCGTCCTGCGGGCCGGCGAGAAGGAGTCCCCGCTCGTACCGCTCGACGGCACACTCGCCGTCATGCGCACACTCGACACCATCCGTGACGGCATCGGGGTGCACTACCCGGGTGAGGCCCGCTGACCCGGCGGACACGGACTCTGCCCGACGGCGGGCCCAACGGTCACGGCGCCGGCCGCGACGGCGGTCACAGCAGGCGCGGCAGCGGGCGGGAGAGGCTCGACGGCGGCCACGGCGGGGGCGCGAGCACGTGCCCGGTGCCCGGCAGTCCGTGCCGTCCAACGGCCTGACCGCCGGGCTGCGACCAGTGCCGGGACAGGGACCACCACGGCCAGGCCACAGCTTCGGTCCGGAGTCGCATCGGCATGACGCGGCGTCGGAGAGGCCGGCCCTACGCCGGACGGCGCCGGACCGACACCCCGGCGCTGCACAACAACGCCGGGGTGATGCCGGGCTGATGGAATGCCGTGCCGGCGGATTGCCGGGGCCGATGGAATGCCGGGCCGGCGGCGTGCCGGGCCGGGGAAATGCCGGGTCAACGTCGGGGCAACGCACGCCCGGTGGATGCCGGGTCGACCCCTGGCCGACCCCTGGTCGACGCCGGCCTCGCCGGGTCGGCGCACCGACGCACCACCACCCGACGACCACGGCGACGATCGCGGCGACGGTCACGGCGACGGTCACGCCTACAAACGGACTGATTGAGTCCGCCCCATTGCGGCAGACCGCACATCTATGCTCAACTCTCCTCCACAAATGCTTCACATGTGGAGCAGGGGGCTTCCATGGGGGCCCTTCACAGCAGTCTTTCGCAGGCCATTTTCTGGGGGGAGACGGCAGCCGCTCCACGTCACCGGGTGGGGGGTGGATCCGCGCGGGACCGCGGATGCGCACCGGTGCGTGGAACGGCTGCCGTCCTGCACGGCGGTCGCGGTGCCGTGTGGCCGGAGTCAGGCCTGGCCGGTCTCGAAGCGGGAGATGCGGCCGTCGTCGTCGACGGTGAAGCTCCAGCGGGTGCGCATCTCGCCCCACGTGTCGTTGCGGTAGCTGACGACGAGGCCGCGCCCGCCGTCGACCTCCTTCTCGACGTCCATGTGACCGTTGGAGGAGAAGATCTCCCGGTCGGTCCAGTCGGCGAGGTCCCGCTCGGAACCGTCGTCGGCCATCGTCGCGCCCGGCGCGAGCACCGCCGAGAAGGCCTCGCGGTCGTGGTTGTTGACGGCCGTGACGAAGGCGCGGACGGCCGGGTCGCTGAGTCGCGTGGTCTGAATCGCCATGCCAGTCAGCGTGGTCCCGAACCGGGCACCCCGCCACCCGCACCACCCGAACGGCGTCCGCCGCGGGCCGTGCCGTCCCGGCGGGTGGGACGGTGGACCGGGCGGAGGGCCGATCCACTGCCGCGGGAAACGACGGGAGACGACGACGTGACCTGTTACGACCGACGCGATCTGGGGCTGTTGCTGCTCCGCCTGGGCACCGGCGGCGTGCTGGCGGCGCACGGCGCGCAGAAACTGTTCGGCTGGTTCGGCGGTGGCGGGATCGAGGGCACCGGCCGGTTCATGGAGAGCATCGGCTACGTGCCCGGCAAGGCGAGCGCGACCGCCGCCGGCCTCGCCGAGACCGGCGGTGGCACCCTGCTGGCCCTCGGCCTGGCGACCCCGGCCGCGGGCGCGGCGGCGGCCGGGGCGATGGCGGGCGCGGCGGCCGTGCACACGCCGAGCGGCTTCTTCAATCAGACGGGCGGCTACGAGTACGCGGCGACCCTGGGCCTGATGGCCGCCGGCCTCGCCGTGACGGGCCCCGGCCGCCTCTCCGTGGACGAGGCACTCGGCCACACCGTCAACCGGGGCTGGATGCTCCCGGCCGCGTTCGCGCTGACCACGGCGGCCACGGTGGCGGTCGTCGGGGCACGGGGCCGTCGTCTGCGCAAGGCCAAGGAGGGCGAACAGGAAGCGCTGTTCGAGAACTGACGGGCCAACGCCCAACGAGCCCACCGAGCCCACCGAACCGGCTTCCCCCGAGCCCCACCCGGCCGACCGCCCGGCGACCGAGTGCTCCGCCGTGCCCCCGTGGCGGACCCGTCCAGATCCGCTGTCGGTCCTCCCGGTCAGCACCCTGAGCCGGCATCCGCTGCACCTCTCCGGAGTCAGCGGTGGCCGGACGTGCCCCGAGTCAGCGTTCACGTGCGCCCTGATTGGCCGGTGTCCGTTGACCGGTGACAGGTGTCGGGTGTCCCGTGGGGGCCGTGAGCCGGTGTCCGAGGCCACTGTCAGTGCCTCGTGTCAGGCTTGCCCCATGAGCGACAGTGATGCCCCGTCTTCTCCCCCGACTGCTCCCCCAGCTTCTCCCCCGCCCGCTCCCGAGGGCCTGTGGGAGTCCGTCGACGCCCTGTGCGCCTGGTTGGACGCCGAACGTCCGGTCGACGGCACGGAAGGGCTGCTGCTGCGCATCCTGAAGCTGTCGGAGGAGGTCGGAGAGGTCGCCCAGGCGGTCGTCGGCGTCACCGGTCAGAACCCGCGCAAGGGCACCACGCACACCTGGGACGACGTCCGTTCCGAGGTGTGCGATGTCGCCCTCACCGCCCTGGTCACCCTGCGCACGCTCACCCCGGACGCGCCCGAGGTGTTCGCCCGACACCTGGAACACGTCAGACACCGCTCACTCGGAGCCCGACGCAGCGACCCGTCCGCGGTGTGACCGGGACAAGCAGTTGTCGGACGGCCCCCGTTGCCCCGATGACCGCCCCTTGGCTACGGGCCGTCGGCTCGGCCCTTGTCGAGAAGCGGAGTCGACGGCTGCGCGACCTCCGGGGCCGCGTCCCCGTCCGTGTTCCCCTTCCGGGGCGGTGCGACGACGCCCGGTGCCCGTTTCGCCGCCTGGATCTGCTCGTAGACCCGCGTACGGAGCTCGGTGAAGCGGGGATCCGCCCGTGTGCGGAGTTGGTCGCGGCGGGCGGGGAGGTCGATGGTCAGCTGTTCCTGGACCACGGTCGGCGACGAGGCCAGGACGACGACCCGTTCCCCCAGGTAGACGGCCTCGTCGATGTCGTGGGTGACGAACAGGACGGTCACGCCGAGTTCCTGCCAGAGCTGACGGACGAGGTCTTCGAGGTCGGCGCGGGTCTGGGCGTCGACAGCGGCGAACGGCTCGTCCATGAGCAGCACTTCGGGTTCGTGGGCGACGGCCCGCGCGATGGCGACGCGCTGCTGCATCCCGCCGGACAACTGCCAGGGGTAGGCGCCCCCGACGTCGCTCAGACCGACGGCGTGCAGGGCGTGGTCGACCAGCGCGCGGCGGCGGGCCTTCGGCAGATGCTTCTTCTGGCGCAGCGGCAGTTCGACGTTGGCGCGCACCCGCAGCCAGGGGAAGAGACTGCGCCCGTACTCCTGGAAGACCACGGCCATGCCGGGCGGCGGCCCGGTGACCCGGTGTCCCTTGAGCAGCACGTCCCCGGAGGTGGGGGCGAGCAGGCCGGCGACGCACTTGAGGAGCGTCGTCTTGCCGCATCCCGACGGGCCGACGACGCAGACGAGTTCGCCGGCGTCCAGGGAGAAGGTGAGATCGCGCGCCGCCTCGATGTGCCGGCCGTGCCCCTCGTAGACCTTCCGCAATCCTCTGACATCAAGCATCTGCCGTCCCCGTCCCCGTTCCCGTCCCCGTCCCCGTCGACGTCCTTCGCCTCCATCCGCGCCCCCATCCCCATCCCCATCGCCGAAGGGGACGCCGGGGCATGCGCGACGCACGCGGCCCTCGCACCCCTGCCACGTCGTCCACACCCGTCACCCACCCGTCCCGTCCCACCACCCGTCACATCCGACGCTCCTCCCGCATCGCATCCGCCGCCCCCCTCACCCCCTCCGGGACCGGCGCAGGCCGTGGTACCAGGACAGGGCCCGGCGTTCGACCGCCCGGAACACCACCGCGAGCAGGACCCCGAGCAGACCGAGCAGCAGGATGCCGCTCCACATCTCCGGGATCGCGAAGCCGCGTTGGAACTGCACGACGGCGAAGCCCAGGCCGTTGCTGGCGGCGAACATCTCGCTGATGACCATCAGGATGACGCCGATGGACAGCGCCTGTCGCAGACCGGCGAAGATCTGCGGGCCGGCCGACGGCAGGACCAGGTGGCGGAGGCGCGCGGGGCCGGTGATGCCGTACGAGCGGGCCGTCTCGGCCAGCACCCCGTCGACGGCCCGTACGCCCTCGACGGTGTTGAGCAGCACCGGCCAGACGCACCCGGAGACGATGACGGCGACCTTCATGGTGTCGCCGATCCCGGCGAAGAGCATGATGACGGGCACCAGGACGGGCGGCGGCACGGCCCGCAGGAACTCCAGCACCGGTTCCGTGGTGGCCCGCGCGCGGGGGAAGGAGCCGATGGCGACGCCGAGGGTCACGCCGATGACGGCCGCGGCGGCATATCCGAGGAGGAGCCGGGTGACGCTCGGCACCACGTCGGCCGCGATCCGCTCGGTCGTCCACACCTCGCGGCCGGTCTCCAGGATGGTGCTCAGCGGCGGCCAGTAGACGTCGGTGCTGTCGGCCGAGGCGAACCACCAGACGGTGGCGAGAAGGACGGGCAGGGCCGCGGCGAGCAGCAGCCGCAGCACCGCGGCCCGCAGACGCCGGTGCGGGCGCGGGGAGTGGGAGCGTTTCACGGGGCCACCTCGCCCCGGACGGACTGGTGCCAGGCCAGCGCACGGCGTTCGACGGCGCGGGCGCCCACGTTGATCAGCACGCCGATCAGCCCGGTGACGGCGACCAGCGCGTACAGGTCGGGCACGGCGTGGGAGGTCTGCGCGACGGCGATGCGGGAGCCGAGGCCGGGTGTGCCGATGATGAGTTCGGCAGTGATCGCGAGGACGAGGGCGACGGCCGCGGCGAGCCGCACGCCGGTCATGACGTAGGGCAGGGCGGTCGGCCACAGCACGTGGCGGACGCGGGCCCAGGTGCCGAGGCCGTAGGAGCGGGCGGTCTCGTCCGCCACGGGGTCGACGTCCTGGACCCCGTACAGGACCTGCACGAGCACCTGCCAGAAGGAGGCGTACACCACCAGCAGCAGGGTGGAGCGGAGATCGGTGCCGAAGAGCAGCACCGCGAGGGGGATCAGGGCCACGGACGGGATGGGCCGCAGGAACTCGACGGTGCCGGCCGTCACCTCGCGCAGGTACGGGACGACGCCGATGAGTACGCCCGCGGCGATGCCGGCGGCGGTGGCGATGAGCAGCCCGAGGGCCCAGCCGGTCAGGGTGTCGGCGAGCGCGGTCCAGAACGCGGCGTCGGACACCTCGTCCACCAGGGCGGCGGCGATGGTGCTGGTGGGCGGCAGGTGGTCGGCGGGGACCAGGCCGAGCCGGGGCACCGCCTCGACCAGGGCGAGGAAGCCGCAGAGCCCGGCGAGACCGAGGAGGGCGTGGACCGGTCCCCGCCGGTGGATGCCCGATGATCCGGTCCACACCGGCGCCCGGGTCACGGCAGCAGCGCGTCCAGGTCGGGTGCCTTCTCGAACAGCCCGTCCGCGCGGCCGAGTTCGCCCAGACGTTCCAGGGAGGCACGGTCCGGTTCCTCGGGCCACTCGGGGAGGGTCATGGCCGCCAGGGTCTTCTCGGGGATCTTGGTGTAGGTGGTGAGGATGTCGCGGACCTCGTCCGGGTGACTGTTGGCGTAGGCGAGGGATTCGCGGGTCGCCTCGGCGAACTTCTCCACCAGTTCCGGGTCCTGCTGGGCCAGCTTGTCGGAGGTGAAGTAGAGGGCGATCGTGAGGTCGGGCGAGACGTCGACGAAGTTGGAGGCGACGACCCGGCCGCCCTGCTCCTTGACGACCGCGAGCGAGGGTTCGACGACCCAGGCGGCGTCGACCTGTCCGGCGTCGAGGGCGGCGGGCATCCGGTCGAAGGCGAGTTCCACGAACTCGACCTTCGTGGGGTCGCCGCCCGCCTTGCGCACGGACTCCCGCACCGAGGTGTCACCGATGTTCTGCAGCGTGTTGACCGCGACCTTCTTGCCGGCCAGCTCCTTCGGCGACTTGACGGGGCTGTCGCCCTTGACGACGACGCCGCCGAAGTCCGCCCCGGCCTTCCCGGTCGAGGCGACCCCGTTGGCGACGGCCCGCACGGGCACGTTCCGGCTCTGGGCGATCATGAGCGAGGTCGTGTTGCTGAAGCCGAACTGGAACTGGCCGCTGACCACGCCCGGCACGATCGCCGCGCCGCCCTGGCCGGTCTCCAGGTCGAGGTCGAGGCCGCGCTTGCGGTAGAAGCCCTGCTTCTCGCCCAGGTAGACCGGGGCCACGTCCACGATCGGGATCACGCCGACCTTCACGGTGGTCAGACCGCCCGAGGACGAGCCGGACGCGCCGGACGAGCCGGAACCGGAGCCGGAGTCGGACGAGGAGGAACCGCAGGCCGTCGCGGTGAGGGCGAGCAACGCGAGAGCAACGAACCCGGCTGGCAGACGACGCACAGGGCCTCCTGGATGAGTCACGGTGAACGTGCGCAGGCCGTACGGACGTTGATGCGGGGAACCTAGGGCCGCCCCGACGGGAGGGTCAACCCATCGGTAGGAGAAGTCTTCAACTACTGGCCTTCAACCGGCTTGCACAGCGGGCGACTTGACACGCCCGCCGACTCGGCTCGCCCGGCCGACTCACCCCGCCCCCACCACCCGGCGGTGCTCACAGCCGAGGCCGACTCCGGTCGGCCCCGATCGACCCCAGTCGACCCCGGTCGGCCCCGGTCGGGTCCGGCCGTCGGCCTCGGTCGGGTCCAGCCGTCGGCCCTGGTCGAGTCCTCTCGGGCTCGGTCCGCGGGTCCGGTCGCGGGCCCGACCGGCGGGCCCGACCGGCGGATTCCCTCACGCCGACCCGGACGTGGCGGAGCCCGGGAGTCGTATCCAGCTCCCGGGCCCCTGGGGATGCCACCCACATGCGCACGCCGGCGCGTTTAAGAGGACGGATCAGTCATCAAGCCGTCGTGTTCTTCCTTTGAACTACCGCGCCGTGGAAGAGGCGCAGACGAGATTCGAACTCGCATCCGATGGCGTTGTCCGTCCCCGGTCGGTCCGGCGATCGGCGGCAATGCTGAGACTGGAGCGAGAGTCTGAGATTCACGGCGGCCGCCGTTCCGGCGAGCCGCTCCTTCAGGCTGAACGTCAGTTTCAGCTTGCGCTCCTGACGCGAACCGGTCCTCAGTCCGGCCCGCGCCCCGTAGCGCACCCCCGCGCTCGCACGCGGGGGCGATCATGGTGCCGACGCGTGGTCCGCGTCAGCCGAAAAGGTACCCGAACACCGCGTCCCCCACCCGCCGGTCGGTGACCTCCGCGCCGTTGGCCTCCTCGCGGGCGAACTTCACCGCCTGCTGCAGCTTCTCCACCCGCTCGGCCAGCTCGTTGACCCGCCGGGCGGGGAGCGCCCCGGAGAACTTCACGGTCGTCCAGTACCCGATGGGCACGTCCTCGTAGTACACCTCGACCTGCGCCGGGTGCTTCTCGGTCGCCTCCGCCTTCACGTGGTTGCGGGGCACCTTCTTCGTGCGGATGGTGCGCACCGGGTCCGTCTTCCACCAGTCCGTGGACGGGTCGTGGGACCAGGACTCGGCCGCGTCGAGCGTGGGCAGCTTCTTGACGAAGGTGTGCAGGTCGGCGAGCTGCTTCTCCAGGAAGAGCAGGTAGCTGACGGGCACATCGGCGACGATGGTCCGTCCCTCCACCGTGACGTCCGCGCGCGCCGTGCAGTTCGCCCAGTCCTTGGTCGCCGTCACGTCGAACAGCCGCGTCAGCGAGGCACCCATCTCCCGCAGCACGTCCTCGGCCTGCACCTGCACCCGCGTCGACTCGGGCGGCAGCTGCTCACCCTCCTCGTCCTTCGGCTGGTACGTCCGCGAGATGCCGGCCAGCAGCGCGGGCTTCTGCACCTTGGCGTGGGCGGCGTTGATGTCCTGGAGCGCCTTGGTCTTGACGCCCTTCTCGACGGCGATGATCTGGTTGAGCTTGGTCACGGCGTTGTTCCCCCTCTTCGAACAGGGAGAACGTATCGATGCCGTACCGGCTCTGTCGCCTCATTTTCGCTCGGCGAGGATCGCGGGCGCGGCCGACCGCACGTGCCCGATCAGGCCACGGCGGTTCCCCCTGCCCCGGACGGCGGTCCGTCCTGCCTGAGCAGGTCCGCGGCACGATGCGCCGTGTCGTCCGCGTCCGGGGGCAGGAACCGGCTGGCTCGGCCGCTCCAGGTGACCACGAGTTCGTCACGGGCGCGCGTGGCCGCGACGAAGACCAACGAGCGGGCCCGCTGCTCCTCCTGCCGGTACCGGTCCGGGTTCGTGACCCGGTACTGCTCGATGCGCTGGTGCGGTACCTGGCCCTCGCCGACCGACGTGAGGAAGACCCGCTGGAACTCCAGGCCTTTGAAGCGGTGCATGGTGCCGATGCGCACGGCGTCCACGTCCGCCCCCACCCCTTCCTTGCGGAGCTCCACGGCCGGCACCCGGAACTCCCTGGCGAAGACGTTGGCGAATTCCTGGGCACTCGCCCCGTCGGGGACACTCACGGCCATCGCCGAGTACGGCGTGCCGTGGCGGTCGTGACGCTCCTTCACGAGCGTGGCCACCGCCCTCATCTCGGTCAGCCGGTCGGGCGCCCGCCAGAACTGCGGGGCGAGTCCGGTCAGGACGGACCGGTAGCCGTCCAGGGTGTCGGTGCCGGTGTCGAGGTCGTCGAAGGGTGCTCCCTCGATCAGGCGGTTGGCGCTGCCGAGGATCTGCCGGGTGGTGCGGTAGTTGAGGGTGAGGCGACGGGACGCGCGACCCCGGATCTCGATGCCGTGGTGGCTGAGGACGACCCGGCTGCCGTAGATGCGCTGGTGGGCGTCGCCGACGAGGAAGATGTCGTTCGGCCCCTTGCGGACCATGGCGCGCAGCATGCGCCAGTGCGAGGCGGACAGGTCCTGGGCCTCGTCGACCACGATGTGCCGGTAGCGGGGCTTGAGCCACATGCCGCTGCCCGCCTCCCGGTGGACGAGATCCCGGCCGCCCTGCTCCTCCTTGTAGCGGGCCTGCTCCTCGACGCGGGCCATGCGGTGCTGTTCGAGGCCGGCCGCCCGGTCGGCGACGAGCGCGTACGTCGTCCGTCGTGGCGGTTCCTCCAGGTGGGCCCGGTAGGCCTGGGCGAGCTGCCACACCTCGTGCCGCTGAGCGGTGCTGATGCGCGGGCGTCCGGAGCGGCCGACGCGGCGGTAACTCTCCCACGAGCCGCACCGGTGCGCGAGGATCACGTGCTTGAACTCCGCGTCCAGGAAGTCGGCGTCGTACTCCAGCATGCCGGTCTCGACCCGCACGGTGTGCCACAGGTTCATGGCGGCGTCATCGTCGAGGGGCGCTCCCACGTCGGCGCGGGACTCCTGCACGATCTCGCGGGCGAGCGCGTCGACGGACTTGACGTCGACCCGGCTCAGCAGCTCGTCGCCGCCGAGCTGCCGCAGTCGCTCTTCGAGGTCCAGGGCGAGGTTGGTGTTGTAGGTGGTGAGGAGCACGGGGCGGGTGCGGCCCGGCGGCAGCCGGTCGACGAGGTGGCGTACACGGTGCAGCGCGACCACGGTCTTGCCGGTGCCGGGCCCTCCGGTCACCTTGGACGACCCCTTGAAGTCGCCGGTGGCGAGACGTCGTTGCTCGGGGTGGAGGAAGAGCCGCCAGGCGTCGAAGCTGCGGCCCAGCGCGCCGAGGACGGCGGCGTCCTCCGTCTCGGCCTGGGAGACGGGCCGCCGGGCCGCCCGCGCCCAGTCCCGGGTGTTGACGTCCTCCTCGGCCCGCCAGGCGTCCGTGATGTGCCGCCGCACGTCCTGCGGATCCATGCGGGCGCGCAGGGCCAGGAGGACGTCCCGGGTGAGCTCCGGGAGGTTGTGGGCGAGGAGCCGGTCGAACTGCTCGTCCGTGGTGACCTTGCGGAGAGCGGGCAGCAGCGAGGGCACGACGCCGAGGTCGAGGAGGTTCTGGTCGTCGTACTTCTCGAAGAGGGGGGTGGTGCGGTCCGGCAGCGCGACGACGTTGGCGCTGACCTCGCTCTGGTCGACGACCTCGACCGCGCCCGAGACCGGGTTGATCTCCACGGTGAGCCGGGCGAGTTCGTCGCGGGCCCGCGTTCCGTCGCGCACCGCGAGGACCCGCATCTCGTCGCCGCCGTCCGTGGACAGCAGCAGGACCATGCAGCGGGCGTCGGGGTGCGCGAGATACAGGTCGCCGTTGTCCCCCGCCGCGCGCAGCAGGGAGAGCCGCAGGGCCCGGTTGGTTCGGTCGGTCCGCAGCCGGTGGACGAAGTTCCCCACCGCGTCCGCCACGGCCCCGTCCCGGCGCTCCAGGTCCGCGTGGGCCTGCCGGCTCACCTGCACCCGTGTCCGGACGCGGCCGCCAGGACGTCCCGCCCCGTGCCTCATCGCACTGCCCCCTCCCCGCCCAGCAGTCGGGCGAGTTCCCGCTCGTCCCAGCCGTGCGGCGCGCGCACCTGCCAGCCGGCCTCCGCGCACTGCGCCATGTACTCCGTGTCCTCGGCGTCCTCGGCCAGGACGATCCCGATCCTAGGGCCGGGCCAGGCGAGTTCGACGGTGCGGGACACGCCGTCGACGTCCCAGGTGGCCCGGCCCGGTGGGATGTCGCCGCGGGCGGCCAGGCGTTCGGCGACGGCCGCGACGTCCGGGTCCCCCCACTTCGTCAGCTCGGCGATGACCAGTTCCCAGGCGGTGCGTTCCACGGGCGTCATGGAGGCGTCCGGCTCCGGTGCCGCCTCCGCCGCCGGTGCGGGGGCGGCGCTCTCCTCTTCGGGACGGTCGTCGGGCAGGTGGAGACCGGTGCCGGGGAGGTCGTCGCGCAGGGCGGAGAGAAGTCCGCCGGCCGGGCCGGAGGTTGCCGCGAGCAGGGCGGCGTCGAAGGTGTCGAGGGTCGTGCGGGCGAGGGCGAGTCCGTCGGCCCGGCCGCTGCCCGTGGGGTCGAGGAACTGGATGATGTTGCCCCAGCACAGCCACGCCTTCCAGCGGCGCCGGTGGTCGTCCCGGTCCCCCTCGACGGCTTCCGCGCGGTCGTCGAGCACGGCGAGGGCGCTCCAGCTCAGCCCCTTGCCGTCGGCGCGGCGGGCTCCGGCGAGGACGAGCGGCAGCCCGGAGGCGTCCTGGAAGGACAGGAGCTTCACGCCCTGCCCCGCGACGGCCGGTGCCGCCTCCCCGCGTACGGCGGCGTCGATCCACGCGACGGCGGTGCCCGGGTCGGCGTCGACGAGTTCCCGTCTGCGCAGGGACGCGGGCGCGCTGACGGCGAGCTGCGCGAGCTGCTGCCACCGGGCCGGGCGGGGGTCGCGCAGGAAGCCGAGGAGGGAGGGGATCGCGCCGTCGAACAGCAGCGCGTCCACGTCCGACGGGTCGCGGCGTGCCTTGCGCCACTGCTCGCGCACCAGGGCTCCGGGACCGGCGGAGGAGGTGACGTCGTAGGGCGGCCAGGCCGCGTCGGCGGCGGGGCCGGCGATGACGGCGTCGAGCGGGTCGGCGGGGGCGTCCGGGCCGCGGACCGCCTCGCCCTTGAGGGTGCGGTCCCAGGCTGCGACGTCGTCCCAGGTGATCTGCCAGACGAGGATGCCGTCGGCGCGCAGCCGGGCGCGCTTGGCCGCGTCGGCGGCGACACGGTTGGCGCGGGAGGAGGCGTGCCAGCGGTAGCCGTCCAGGTAGACGGCGACCGGCAGGGGCGGCGCCCCCTCACTGGTGGTGTCCCCCGCGACCGGCCGGAACAGCAGGTCGGGGCGGGTGCGGTGGTCGTGCAGGTCCTTCTGGGCGACGACCTCCCAGTGGACGGGACCGCCGTCGGGCCGGGTGAGGGTGAACTGCTTGCCGTGACGGCCGGTGGGCGTGGTGGCGTGGCCCGCGGCGGCGGCGTTGCCGGGGGTCTCCAGCCAGCGGTCGAGGCATTCGATGAAGCGGCGTTCCAGGTCGCTCTCCGCCTGGTCGACGAAACGGACCTCGGCGTCGGCCGCTTCCTTGCCCACGTCCCATCCGCTGCTTCCGTCGGTGCCCAGCAGGCTGTCGAGCATCCACAGGGCCTCCTGCCGGTCGAGGTCCTTGTAGTCCCGCTCCGGGGCGTGGCCGAGCAGGCAGCGGTGGCAGGCCCGGCGCGGGGTCGGTGCGCAGGGGCAGTCCCGCAGGGCGGCCTGGGCTTCGGCGAGCACGGCACGGAACTCCTCGCCCTCGCGGTCGACGAGGCGGTGCAGGTAGCCGGTGCCGCCGGGCAGCGCGTCGTAGAGGACGAGGTGGTTGCGGGTGAGGTCGGTCTCCCGGTCGGGTTCGGTGGCTGGGGTGGAGCGGATGTGTGCGGGGTCGCCGCCGTAGCGGCGGGCCAGTCCGAGGTGGAGGGCGGCGGAGAAGGAGGCGAGGCGTTCGGGCACGTTCAGCGTGGCGGCGGGCAGCAGGATGCGCAGGGCCTCCGTGCGGTGCTCGGTCGCGGTGATGACCGGGACGTCCTCCGGCCTGGCCTGCTTGTCTCGGCGCCGGGTGGGGCACCACGGCCGGTGGTGGGCGAGTTCGGCCCGGCCGAGCAGGGACTGGCCGAGGGTGTCCTGGGAGGGCGCGTGGCCGGGTTCGCGGTCGGTGGCGCCGCCGCAGCGGGGGCAGACCGTGAATCCGGTGATGGCGACCTCGGCGCCCGCGAAGGAGGTGTCGTTGCGCCGTCCGTGGCGGCTCTTGCCGAGGTTGAAGCGGCGGATGACCGCCTCGCGGACGTGGTCCACGCCGAAGGTGGTCTTCCGGTGCCGCCAGGTCTGTTTGATGTCGGCGGGGTCGATGTCGACGGCGGTGACGGTGGTGTAGGGGGTGCGGGTGCGGGTGTCGCGGTCGTCGACGATCCGCGCGTCGTCCCGTTTGTCGTGGGCGGTGACCTTGCGGGGGACGACGACCCGGTGCACGGCGTTGCGTCCGCCGATGCCGGGGCCGCCGCAGCGCGGGCAGGGTGAGGTGTCCTGTTCGGCCCGTTCGCCGGTGCGTACGTGGCCGCACTCCTTGCACACCCGCCAGGTCCTGAGCCCGACGGGCGTGCCGTCGGCGGAGTCCTGCGGGACGGGGCCGAGGTCGAAGCCGTCGACGACGTGCCGGTAGCCGCGTACGTAGTAGGCGTTGCCGGGGGCGAGTTCGGTGAGGGCGGCTTCGGCGGGCCGGTCGTAGACGCGCGGTTCGTTGCTCCAGCGGACCTTGGGGGCCTTGTCGTCCCGCTGGTCCGCGGCACCTGCCGAACCACGCTTGCGCGCGGGTTCCTTGTAGCTGAGCTGGGCCTCCAGGCGTACGGCGTCCTCGACGAGGCTGTAGTTGGGCAGCAGGCCGTGCTCGACGAGGAAGCCCTGTGCGTCGGCCTGCCCCATCCCCTGCAGAATCCTGGAGACGCCGGCCGCCTCGCGGATCAGGTTCCGCTTCTCGCGTGCCTCGTCGTCCACGGCTTCCTGGAGCGCGTCGGCCGCGTCGTTGATCAGGGTGCGGCGCCTGACCAGTTCGGCGCGCTCCTCGTCCCAGGCGCGGCGGGCCCGGTCCAGCGCGTCGGCCAGTTTGTGTTCGGCGTAGCGCCGCAGGGTCTTGCGGGCGTCGCGGGAGACACCGGAGCCGGGGACGCCCTCGATCTCGGGGAAGAGTTTCAGGAAGTCGTCCGCGAGGTCCGTGCGCCCGGCCACCGCCTTGCGGAACTGCGTCAGCCAGCCGGTGCGGCCGACCAGCTGGGTGACCCGGTCCGGCAGGGGCGGCACGCCGTCCAGGCCGCCCCGGGCGGCGCGGTCGATCAGGTGGGCGGTGTACTGGCGGCACAGCAGCTCGCCCGCGGACAGGAAGCATCCGGGGGGCAGGATGGGCCCGGCGATGAGGTTCTCGGGCTCGGCGAGGTGGTACAGCGCGCGGGGGCTCGTGTCGGCCAGGGTCACCATGAACGCGTTGCCGGTGGCGCGGCCCGCGCGGCCCACCCGCTGGACGTACCCGGCGGTGGACGGCGGCAGCGAGGCGAGGATCACCGCCTCCAGCCGGCCGATGTCGATGCCGAGTTCGAGGGTGGGGGTGCACGACAGGACGTTGGGGTCGGTGTGCCGGAGGCCGCGCCGGAAGCCCTTCTCGACCTCCTCGCGTTCCTTGCGGGTGAGGACACCGGTGTGTTCGGCGGCGACCACGCTGTACGGGTCGGCCTCCCGGTACAGGCGCCGGTAGTAGTCGGAGCGGTAGTCGCGGGCGGCGCGTCCGCCCGCCTCGGCCGAGGGGCGGGTGAGGGCGCCCTCGCAGCGTTTCAGGGGGCATCGGGTGCCCTGCCAGACGGGAGCGCGCTCCGGTGGCACGGTCTGCGTCCAGCCGCACTCGGGGCAGGTCAGGGCGGCGAGCGCGGTCTGCTCGTCGTCGAGGGGGCGGACCCGGATGTGGCCGGGGGTCAGCCCGTACACCCCGTGTCCCGTCTGCCGGTCGGCCGGGGTGGTGCGGCGGCGGGCGAGTGCGCCGACGCGGTCGCTCGCCAGCTCCGCGAAGAGGTCCGCCAGGTAGGCGCCCGCGGTGTCCCGGTCCAGGCCGAGGCAGCGCTGGGTGAAGTCCACGTACCAGCTGTCCCGGGTGTCGACCCGTTCGAAGTCGGTGCGTCCGCCGCGGGCGCCGACGAGGACGAAGGCGGGGGCTTCGGAGTGGCGGCCGAAGGCCGGCATGCCGGGTTCGCGGCCGGTGGAGACGAAGTGCCGGCTCCGGCCCTCCTCGTCGATGTACCGGTCGAGCCAGCGGTGGTGGATGCCGCCGATCTGGCGGACGTGTTCGAGGAGTCCGCGCACATACCCCTCGAAGTGCCGCAGGTGCTCCGGGGTGCCCTCGGCGGGGATGAGGGCCTTCGGCGTTCCTGGGGCCCCGGCGTCACCCCCGTCGGCCTCCTCCCTCCGGTCCACGGCGAGGGGCAGCAGTTTCTCCTGGTGGACGCGGAAGAGGGCCGCGGCCGCCTCGGCCGCCGCCCGCGGGTCGGGCAGGTGGACCTCGGCGGCGACCGTACGGGTGAGTTCCAGGGTGCGGCCCAGCCGGGAGTGCAGGCCGAACTCCAGCAGGGTGTTGAAGGCGAGGCGCTCGCCGACCAGTTCCCAGGTGGACTCGGGGATGCGTTTCTTGCCCGCCAGCAGCCGCTTGACCCGCTCCACGTCGTGCAGGTCGGGCGGGACGACGGAGGCGAGGAGCCGTTGCCCGGGGACGGCGGCGCGGCTGATCAGGGAGGAGATCAGCTCGTTCAGCGGGACGCCGTCGGCGGCGAACTCCGCGCTGCCGCCGACGCGTTCGGTCAGCTGCTCGTGGACGAGGGAGCGCAGCGAGAACTTCCAGGACCGGCTGGCGACGAAGCCCGCACGGTGGGCCGCGTCCTGCACCGAGTCGTTGAAGATGAGGGTCTTGCGCCGGTCGCGCTTGTGTTCGTCCTCGCTGGGCAACTCGCCGCCGGTGAACAGCTGGGTGACGACGACGGAGGCGAGCGGGGCGACACCGGCGCCGAGATAGCGGATGCCCTGGGCCTGCCCGCAGGCCGGGCACCGGTCCTGCTGGGCGTACTCGGCGCGTTCCTGGTTGTCGAACCAGGTCCACACGTACACGCCGTTCTCGGGCGCCGGCGCGATGCGTCCCCCGTCGAGGAGGACCTCGTCGGGGTCGAGTCTGCGCAGCGCCTTGCCGTTGTCCTCCAGGACGAGGAGGGTCGCGTCGTGCGGGACGCCGCGGCGGGTGCGGCGGGCGGCCCGGTGGGCCTGCATCGCGCGGGCCTGTTCGGCGGCCTCCGCCGGGGTGGCGGCGATCATCGCCCGGACCCGGCCCTTGGCGGCTCCGCCGGTGGCGCCGGCCCGGTAGATCTCGTCGGGTGCGTGCACCAGGTTCTGCGGGTTGCGGTCCGGGCAGATCGCCGCCCAGCCGGAGCGTCCGCAGTGCCGGCAGTAGGCGGCGGGCAGCCTCCCGGAGCGCTGCACGTGCCGTCGCCGTTCCGTCTGCGCGGCGACGGCGAGGGAGTGCCGCTCGGCGGCCGCACGGTCCGGGGCCGGTCCCGTCCCGGTGCCGCCGGGTGCGGCCCCGGTTCCGTTTCCGGTGAGGGCCGCCTGGTCGGTGTCCGACCAGGAGAACACCGGCTGCGGCGCCACGAACCGCAGCACCCGCGACATCGACCGCAGCCACAGGTGGGTCTCGACGAGCAGCAGGGGCCGGTCCTTGTCCGCGGGCGCGGCGGGGTCGCGGGCCACGGAGATGAGCGCCACGAAGCGGGCCAGGGCGGTCGCCGCCGTCCGCGGTTCCTGGACGGCCGCGGCCCGCCACGCCGACGTGTCGGGGAACGCCCCGAGGACGGCCGGGAAGGTCAGGGGCCCGTCCTGCGCGGCGAGCAGCGCGTGGGTGAGGGGGTGCGCCAGCAGGCGGCGCCCCAGTTCGCGCGGGTCGGCGGTGTCGCACCCCACGGTCGCCCGCGCGACGGCGTCCAGGCCGCCGGCCGTCCGCGCGGGATCGGGCAGGGCGGCCAGCTCGGCCGGTGACGGCAGGGGCAGCGTGTGGTCGACGGGGGCCAGGAACTCCTCGGCGTCCCGCCGGTCCTCCCCCACCACCGCGTCGTCCGGGAACCGGGTCCCGAAGACCTGGGAGGCCACCCGCAGCATGGCCTCGGGCCCGGCCGCCGATCCCCCCGACCCCAGGGTCGCGGAGGTCGCCACCGGGCAGATGGACCCGAGCGGCTTCCCGGCCTCGGCGGCCCCGGCGACGGCCGCGAGCCGCCGCAGCAGCATCGCCACGTCGGTGCCCTGGGCGCCGTCGTAGGTGTGGAACTCGTCGATCACCACGTACGCCAGGTCGGCGTCCCGCCACAGGGAGGCGTCCTGCTGCCGCTGGAGCAGCAGGTCCAGCATCTTGTAGTTGGTGATGAGGATGTCCGGCGGATTGCGGCGGATCTCCGCGCGGTCCACCATCACCCTCTTGTACGGCGTGGTGCCCCGCGACGAGGCCTGGCCGATGTAGAGCCCGGCGGTCACCTCGCGCAGCCGGTCGTCCTCCAGCTGGTCGCCGAGGCGGTCCGCCTGGTCGCCGGCGAGGGCGTTCATCGGGTACAGCAGGACGGCCTTGATGCCGTGCTTCCCGGCTTCCTTCGCCCGTCGGCAGTGGTCGAGCACGGGGATCAGGAAGGACTCGGTCTTGCCGGATCCGGTGCCGGTGGTCACCAGCGTGGGCCGGGGCCGGTGCCCGTCCTTGCTGGTCAGCCGGGCGAACGCCTCGGCCTGGTGGGCGTACGGCGGCGGGAAGTCGGCCGGGTACCAGTCCAGGTGGCGCTGCCAGCCGTCCTCCGCCGTCCGGAAGGGCCGCCGGATGCGCAGGTACGGCCCGCGGAAGAGCCCGTCGGCCGGGTCGGTGAGGAAGTCCTCCAGCGCGTCCTGGGTGTCGGGCTCGGCCAGCGCGAACGTCGTCGTCAGGTACTCGACCGTCGTGTCACGCAGTGTCTGCGCGGCGAGTGTGGGTCTCATGACGCGCTGCGGCCCCCGTCTCCCATGTCCCGGCGTGCGATCCGATCGCTCCGGAGGCCTGGAGCGCAGGTCCGGGGCGACCGGAATCGATCACGCTCCACTCTACGGGTGAGGTCCGACAGCCCTTCGGGGTTCGGAGGAATCAGGTTCGGGAGCCGGAGAGGCGGACCGCTGTGGTCACCTCGCGCCGGCCTGGCGCAGCCGCCGGTCCAGCTCCGCGTCGAGCGTCACCAGATCACTTTCGCTCGGGTCGTAGCCGTTCCACTCGCGCAGAGCGATACGGACCTGTTCGGCCCGCAGCGCTCGCTCTTCGGGGGTACCCGGGTGGCCGGGTTTGCAGGGCGGCACGTCAGGGAACCTGACGGTAGACATCGCGGCGATTGCCGAGAGCCAGGACCCAAACGATCAGCCGGCCGTCCTCGACGGTGTAGACGACGCGGTAGTCACCGACCCTGAGCCGCCACCGGGCGCTGTGGCCTTGCAGGGCCTTGATGTCGAACGCCGCCGTGTCGCCCGCGTCCATCGCCTTCTGCAACTCGGTGAGCCGGTACAGGATCCGCAGGGCGTCCTGGCGCGGGATCTTGAGCATGTCCCGCTGCGCGTGCGGTGTGAAGCGCGTGACGTACCCCATGCGGTCAGTCCTGACCGGCGCGGAGGAGGGCGGCCATCTCCTCGAGGGACACCGACCCCTCCATGCCTTCGGACTCGGCTTCGTCGGCCAGCCGGTTGAGCCAGGCTTCCTCGGCGTCCTCGGCGATACGGCGCAGCCGCTGGTACTCCTCGATGTCGATCACGACGGCCTCCTGCTTGCCCCGCCGCGTGATGATCGTCGGGGTCTCCTCGCGCCGGGCACGGTCGATGACGTCGGCAAGGTGGCCTCGGACCTCGGCCATGGATTCAACCACCGGTTCACTCATGTCACGAATGTAGCAGATGTACATCTGTTACGGCTGAGATCTCGTACTCCACCCAGACCGTCTTGCCCGGGCCGTCCGGGCGGGGGTGCCAGTCCCAGCGGGTGGCGAGGGCGGTGATCAGGAGGAGGCCCCGGCCGGTTTCGGCGACGGCGGGGACCTCGGGCCGGGGGGCGGCCGGTCGGGGCGGGACGCGTTCGCCCCGGGTGTCAGTGACCTCGATACGGACGGTGGCGGGGCGGGGCCCGGCGGGGAGCAGCGCGAGGCGGAGGTGGAAGTCCCGGCCGGGGACGTTGCCGTGCAGCACGGCGTTCGCGGTCAGCTCGGCGGCGATCAGCACGAGCGCGTCGTGGTCGTCGGTGCCGTACGGGATGCCCCAGGCGTCCAGGCGGACGGCCACCAGGTGGCGGGCGAGGCGGGCTCCGCGCGGGGTGGAGGTGAAGCGCATCGCGAAGGTGCGGGCCGCCGCCGGTGCGGGTTCGGGTGGGGTGGTGCTCAAGTGGGCGGTGGGGGTGGCGAGTCGGCCGGGTCCGGTGAGGCCGGCGGGGTCGTTCGTCATACCGACCACGGTCCCGTCGGTGGCGTAGCGTGACCAGTGGTGACGCACCGACGCGGGGTGCTGTACGCGACGTGTCGGCGCGAGTACGTGGCGTGCGGCGTGACGGGGGCCCGGTGGGCGCGTTGGGCCGGAGAAGGCGGTGGTCGATGACGAAGCGTACGGGTGCGGACGCCCTGGCGGGCGGCGCGGACGGCGGAACGGTCGTGAGTGTCGGGGACGGCTGGGAGAGCGACGACGGCGGGGGCGGTGTGTGCCGTCCCGAGGACGGCGGCGGGAAGGGCGTGCTCGCCGCGTTCGGGCAGACGTTGAAGACGCTGCGGCTGCGGGAAGGGCTGGACCGGGCGGAGTTCGGGAACCGGATCGGGTACTCGGCGGCCACGGTCGCGTCGTTCGAGCAGGGGCGGAGGATTCCGTCGCCGAGGGCTATCGAGCGGGCGGACGAGGTGCTGGGGGCGGACGGGCTGCTGTGCGTGTGGAAGGGGGAGGTGGAGCGGGCTCAGTATCCGGTGTTCTTTCAGGGGATGGCGACGCTGGAGAAGGAGGCGGTTGAGCTCCTCGCCTACGACACCCATGTGATCAACGGCCTACTCCAGACCGAGGATTACATGAGGGCGGTGCTCGCCGTGCGGTGTCCGCCGCTGGAGGAGGAAACGATCGAACAGCGTGTGGCCGCCCGTCTGACGAGGCAGGACATCTTCAGCCGTCGGCCACTCCCGCTGCTGAGCTTCGTGCTCGAGGAGGCGGCGCTACGACGCCCGTGGGGCGGCAAGACAGTCCTCCGAGGACAGTTGGAACATCTGATGCTGGCCGGTGAGATGCGAAACGTCAGCGTCCAGGTCATGCCGCTCGACCATGAGGAAAACGCGGGCGTGGACGGTGCCTTCACAGTGATCACGCGCAGGGACGCCAAGAAGTTCGTGTACACCGAGGCGCAAGGAACCAGCGCTCTGCAGACTGAGCCCGAAGAGACGGTTCTCGCTGCCGCGCGCTATGGGATTATCCGATCACAGGCTCTCAGTCCGCGGGAGTCAACGGAGTTCATCGAAGGGTTGCTGGCATCGCTATGAACATCGCTGAGTCCTCGACCGTCGCCCCTGGCCCCGCCTGGTTCAAGAGCAGCTACAGCGGAGCCGAGGGCGGCCAGTGCGTAGAGGTCGCGAACGGTACGACAGTTGTGCACGTCCGGGACTCCAAGGCCGCCGCCGGGCCCGTCCTCACGGTCTCGCGTGACGCGTGGGCGGGGTTCATCGGGCTGGCCGCCTCGGAGCGGAGCGTCTGACACACGTACGGTCGCGAGAGCCCTGCCGGTTCCTGTCGGACGGCAGGGCTCTCGTCTGCGCCGGGCGTCTGATCAGCTCTCGGCGTCTCCCGGAGGCCGGGTGTCACCGGGCTCCCAGCCGGCCTCGCGCAGGCGCCGCGTGAACTCGGCGTGAGCGGCACGCATCTCCCCCTTGCGGTTGGCCCGGTAGAGCGGGCCGATGTAGCCGTCCGGCACCTCGTACTCCTCCGGGAAGCCCTCCGGCTTGCTCAGCTGCTTCCAGGCGTCCTTGGGCTGGCCGTACCCGTGCTGCTGGTGCGCCTTGGCGATACGACGACCGGTCGCGTCGAACCACATGTTCTCCTCATACTGCTGAAGCACGGGGAATCGGGCGTCGTACATGGCCACCAACTCGTCGGCACTGATACCGAGCCAGACGGCAACGAGGGCGTCGATCTCGACGAGAGCCGCGCGGCGGGTGAACTCCGTGCGGAGGGGGGTGTCGCGGGTCCAGGTGCGGTCCACACCTTCGGCAAGTGGGGGTGCGACTTCTGGCCACTCTTCGCTGGCGGCCCACGTCTGCTGCTGCCAAGCGGGGTCGTACAGCTCTTCCCAGAGACTGGCGTAGGCGTTGGTCTGACAGTTGAGGCGGAGGGTGCGGAGGAGGAGGGCACGCTCCAAGGGGTGCCCTTCGGTCGGCGCTGGCATGATCTTGGCATCCGAAGTAGCAAGGTGGCCGCGCCCCGAACTCCGGAGGAAATAGTCGAGAACAAGCGAAGCGAAGAACCCGGCAGTAAGCGCAGTAAGTCTTAGCGACGGCAGCGCAGCGCTGCGTACAGCGTGAATATGGTTCGCTCCAGGCGGGATCAGCGCAGCAAATAGGCTCCGCTCCGTGTTGAAGGCGATCATTTCTCGCCACGCTACCCGGAAGAACTCGGAGTACGGCCTCAGGCTGGCCTGACGCAGCAGCGCGTCGATAGCCTTATACAGAGCCTCCCCATCCAGCTTAGGTTCTGTCGCCTTGACGTCCGTCTCCGCAGCAGCGACCGCCGCAGGATCGCCCCAAAGCTGCGCAAGCCGGTCGTGGTCAACCCATCGATCTTGGGCGTCGACGAACCTTGAACGAGGTTCTGAAGGCCGGTAGTTCGTGCGCGGCACCGCGTCGCCCGCCAGGCTCCGATGATCCCAAGCCTCGTAATCGCGCATGCTCTTCGAGCCGCCCTCCGGCGGCTGCTTGTGATACGGCGTGGCGATGTGGATCAGTGGTCCCTGAAGGATCACGTCCTGCCAGCTGTCGACGGGTCCCGGTGCCCAGGCGAAGTAGCCCGCAGTCCGGTCATTCTTCTCATGAAAACCCGGACTGATACGCGGCTTCATAGCCACGAGTCGGTGCGGCCACTTCGCGAGCGTCCGGATGGCCGACTCCTCAGCTCGCGTCACCGGGTACAGCAGTTTGGCCTGCTCCACAGGCGGTGGGTTCTCCTCACCAGCCAGGGCACGCCACTCATGAAGGCGGTCTTCGTTGACCGTGACGATCCTGTCGCGGTGCGGGCGCAAGTCCCACTTGCCCCCGTCCTTCACGCCAGGCACGGGCCCCTGCCCCTCGTGACGTACGGACTTCACCAAAACACTGGGGTGCAGGAGCCAGCTCATGTGCTGGAAGCTGACGTCCTGGTCCTTGCCGTACACATTGACGCTGAAGTGACTGCTGTTACCCACCGGGTTGGCGAAGATCAGCAGTTCGTTGGTGAAGTCCGCATGGAATCGCAGGTGCCGATAAGCCGCCTTGCGGAGCACCCCTTCCTTGGCCCCTGTCAGGTGCGTAGACGGATGAATCAGCCCGGCCGTCCCCCGTTCACCGACGGCCCGCCACCCCAGCAACATGAACGCCCGATACAGATCCGGCTGAGTCCCCACCAGCTCGGGATAGGTATCCACCGAAGCCAGGAACCCGGACACCGCCGCATGGTCCGCCAGCTCCCCCAGAAACGCTGACCGCACCCCAGGCCACTCCATGACCTCGGCCTTGCGCTCGTCCCAGGCCTCATTGCTCGGCTTGTCCGCCAGCTCGAACCACGGCTCGAACTCGGCGAGGACCCCGCTCTCCTTCCACTCCTGCTTGACCCACGGCGGATTCCCCACCATCAGGTCGAACCCGCCCTCCGCGAACACATGCGCGAAGTCCAGCTCCCAGTGGAAGAACCCCCGCTCCTGGGCGATCCGCTCCACCGCCTCGTACCAGGGGAACGTGTACCCGAGGTCCGCCGGCTTGGCCCACGCCGTGGCCTCGGTCATCTTCTGGTCGAGTTCGCGTTCCTTGTCGTCGAGCTCGTCCAGGCTCCGCACCCCGTCGAAGGAGAGCAGCGAGGTCTGCCGCCCATCCCCCGTGTCCACGTCGACGCGCCCCACGACGGCCTCGGCGAACTCGATCCAGTCGTCGAGGGACTTGAGCGCGACCCGGCGCCGGGGATCGCCCTTCTTCAGCAGCGTGCGGTCCTCACCGCCCGGCCGGTACTCGAAGTCGTCGGAGCCGTCGAGCAGCCCGATCTCCTCCAGCGGCCAGAACCACAGCGCGCACCAGGCGTCCATGAGCTGCTTGAGCCGCCAGTAGGGCGTGCCCTTGCGGTGCAGGGCCTCCAGCACCGCGTCCCGGTCCATCGGCGCCCGGCCTCCCGAACCCGCCCCCACCGCCTGCCCGTCGCGCGGTATCACCGCACCCCAGACGTCGACGTGCCGCGAGATCTCCCGCTCGGACAGCCGCAGCCGCATGACGACGAGGTCCCACAGGTACTCCACCCGCCGGGCGAGCCGGATCAGCCGCCCGGTCTGCGTCCGCACCCCGGGTTCCCGGTCCTCGTCGTCCTCCCGCACCGGGGCGGCGGCCTTCGTACCGGCACCGGAACCCGCCCCGCCGGACGGCACCTCCAGCGACGGCTGCTCCCAGACATCGAGCCCGAGGTCGAACGCCCCCTGCCCCAGCCGCTGCTCGTCGGCCTCCGCCGCCAACTGCTCCGCCGAAGGCGCCGTCTTCTTCCTCGGCGCCGCCCGCTTCGCCTCGCCCTTGGGGTTGCGCCGCATCGCCGAGCGCCACTTGCGCAGCGCCTCGACCAGCTCGGGCTCCAGCCAGTCGACGACATCGCCGTCGACCACGGCCTTCACGGTCTCCTCCGCCGTGCCCTTCTTCAGCGTGCGCAGGCCGACCTTTTCGCCGATCGAGCCCCAGCCCATCGCGGGAAGCAGGAACTGGTGCACCTCCCGGCCCTTCAACGGCTCCCCCAGCGGGACGTGGCGGGGCTTGCGCGGGGCCTTCGAGGTCAGCCACTCGCCCTTGCTGAGGCTGTTGCCGGGGTACACCTTCCGCGAGGCGCCGACGAGGGAGTTGCCCCGGTGCAGGTGGAGGCCGTACCAGGGGGCCTTCATGCCCCGGTGCATGGTGTTGAGCCACAGCGAGATCTCCGCCAGCTCGACGGCCGTCTCGTTGAGGTCGACGCCGTACGCGTTGTGCAGGGCGATGTACGCCTTCACCTTCTGCAGCTCGCGCTGGTAGTCCTCCGGGTCGATCTCGACGCCCCGCTCACGCTGGGCGAGCCGCAGGTACAGCTCGGCTAGCTGGTTGACGGCCTCGTTGAGGAACGCGCCGGAGCCGAGGGCCGGTTCGCACACCCGCCAGCGCAGCACGTCCGCCGCGTTCACCCACGCCTTCTCCGGCTCCTTGGGGTCGACCTCGCCCTTCTCGTCCAGGCGGAAGCGCAGGGTCTGCTCGACGGTGGCCTGGGTGAGGGACTCGGGCGTGTAGTAGCTGGCGCTGGTCTGGCGGTCGCGGCCGGCCAGGCGGTAGACGTACGAGCCGACCTTGCGCGGGACCGGGACCCGCTCGTGCGTCTGGGGATTGATGTCCGTGGCGACGAAGACGCTGTCGTCGGGGCCGTCCGGGTAGCGGCCGGAGCGGACCTGGCTCGCCCGGATCAGCCAGGAACCGCCGCTCGGGTCGCCGCCCTTGGCGACCTCGTACAGCGGCTCGTCGGCGATGAAGCCGGTGTACGACATCAGGCCCTCGTACACCGCGCCGAGGTGGTTGATGCTGAGGTTGGCGTACGAGATGAAGCCGCCGCGTCCGCCGCGTCCGCGTCCCTCGACGACGGTCAGGTGGCGCAGCACCTGGTGCAGGACCTTGTTGCGCAGCCGCAGGTCCAGGCGGCGGGCACCCTCGGGGACCGTGCCGTCGGGGGCGATGTCGTCGGGGTGGACGATCACCTGGTCCACGAGCTTGATCGACTCCGGGTCGAAGAGCCGGGACTTCAGCGCCTCGATGCGCACGCCCTCGTAACCGTCGTCCTCGGACAGCTCCACCGCGTCCGCGTCCGGTGCTCCCCCGCCCGCACCGGTCGCGGTGGCCGCCGCCTCGCGCGAGGTGATCGTGTCCGCCGTCGGGTGGCCGGTGAAGACCTTCTCGAAGAGCAGAGCCAGGGAGTCGTGGAAGTGGTGGCGGTCGCGGGAGGTGCTGGACAGCTTCTCCTGGACGGCGAGTTCGCGCAGCCGGGCCACGCTGTACCCCTGGACGTACTCCTCGCTCCTCATCGGGAGGATGTCCAGCTCGGGGCGGGCCTCGGCGTAGAGGAGGAAGAGGATGCGGTACAGGTAGCGCAGCGACTCCTTGGTGAGCAGGTGCGGCAGCGCCCCCCGCTCGGCGAGCGGGCCCGGGAGCCACTCGGTGAGGTCGTCGTGGGTGACGTTCTGTGCGCGCGCGAGGTCCAGGACCTCGTTGGCGATGAGCTGGACGGATGCCTTCAGGCCCTCGCGCAGGTCGCTGGTGACGCCCACGGAGTGGTCGCGGGACTCCGCCACCAGCCGGGCGATGTCGTCGTCCCCGCCGTCCTCGGCCGGACGCAGGGCCTGCGCGCCGAACAGGGCGGCGATCACGTCGAGTTCGCCGGCGCTCGCGCCCTTGACGCCCTTGCGGGGCAGGGCGACCTCCAGGCTGACCGCGAGATGGCGTCCGCGGGCGTAGTTCTCGCGGTCGGCGAGGACCATGACCCCGCCGAACAGCAGCAGCGCGTAGCGGGGGGCGCTGTCGGCGGAGAGCAGCCAGGCGGCGAGGTCGGTGACGGTGGTGAGGGTCTTGCCGGAGGCCACGCGGACGGGTGCGGACAGGCGGTTGGCCGTGCCGTCGCCGCGGGTGGCGGCGATGTCGTCGGCGAAGCCGCCGGTCAGGACGGCGACGCCCGGCTCGCTGTGGGCGACGGGCACCGCCACGGGGCCCGCCGCGCCGTGCACGGTGAGGTGGCCGGGGCGGGGGGTGAAGCCGAGGGCCTTCAGTACCCGGTCGTGCCAGGCGTGCAGGCCGGCGCGCCACTCCTCCTCGGGGCCGTCGTCGACCGGGCGCGGGGCGGGAGCGGGCTGGAAGGCGGGCGGCTCGCCGTCCGGGCCGGTGTGGTCGGTGCGGTCCTTCAGTGCCTCGGTCGCCCGCTGCTGGGCGGCGACGGCATGCTGGTCGGGCCGGACGTTGTACTTGTCCGCCTCGCCGCCCACGGAGAGGCGGACGTCCAGGTAGGGGCCGGTGAGGTCGCGCAGGCCCTGCCGTGGCGTGGGCCGGCCCTGGCGCTCCTCGGCCGCCCACTCCTTGAGGCGGCCGGTCTTCAGCTGCTTGGGCAGGATCTCGTCCAGATAGAAGGACGGGAAGTACTCACCCTCGTTGATCAGAGCGTCGAACTTCACGCTTGCTGCTCCTGCCGGATCGCTTCGGTGACGGGGTGCGCGGGGTTCAGGGCACGGCCGGTGGTCATGAGCTCGGCTCCAGGACGGCGAGGACGCGCACCATCGGGTCGCCGGCCGTGCGCAGCCGGGCCGCGGCCTTCTCCAGATTCTCGGCGGCGCGTTCCCGCGCGGTGTGTCCGCCGGTGAAGCCGGGCAGCTTCTGCTCCAGCCAGCGGCCGACCTTCGCCTCGTACTCCCGCAGCGGGCGGTCGATGTGCTCCTCCGCCTCCCGGCGGCGCCGCTGCATCTCGCGGCGGGTGGCGTCGACGGCGGCCGGCACGTGCCGCTGGAGGGCGGCCGGGTCGCCCGCGGCGAAGTGGTCCGGCATGTGCGGGCCCAGGCCGAGATCGGTGAGGAGGTTCCGGGTGAGTTCCCGGACCCTGGGCGCCTCGCCGGGCCGGTCCAGGCGGTCGACGGCGAGCCAGGCCACGACCGTCGGGCGGCCGTCCCGGTTGGACCACACGCCCTGGGTGAGGAAGACGGGATCGGGCACGCGGGCGCGGTCCACCTGCATGACGAGGGCCTGCTGGCGGCCCAGCTGGACCAGGACCTTGTCGGTGATCCACTCCAGGACCGGGTGCAGCTCGCCGACGTAGTGGGCGTCCGGCCACAGCGACGGGGAGTCGGCGTCCTCGCGGGCCCGGCGCAGGGAGTCGGCCGCGTCCTCGCGGCTGAAGGTGAGCTTCATGCGGCGGGTGATGCCGTGGTCGCGCAGGTAGCCGGCGGGCAGGACGTCGAGCCGGTCGGCGAGGTCCTCCGGGGTGTCGAAGCTGAGGTCGGTGCCGTGCACGGTGGTGTCCAGGCGGAAGGCTTCCAGGTCGGCGAGCTCCTCCAGGCCGGTGAGGACGTAGTCGCGGCGGTCCGTGAACAGGCGCAGTTCCTCGACGGTGCGGACGGGGGCGCGGGCCGTGCCGTCCTCGGCCGGGTCGGTCTCCGGGGCCGCCCGCGGGGTGTCGGACGCGGTGTCCGCCGCCTCCGGCTCGTCGTCGAAGTCGAAGCCGATGTCGAAGTCCTCGTCGTCGTACGTGTCCGCGCCGGTGCCGAACTCGGCGTTCAGCTGCTGGGCCAGGGGCAGGCCGTCGGGCAGCTCGCCCTCGTCGAGGGCGTCGAGGGTCTCCGGGGAGACGGCCTGGAGAGCGTCCACGGCCGGCTGCGGCGCCTCGCCCCGGAACAGCGCCTCCATGACGCGCCGCTCCTCCAGGTCGGCGTCGTTGTCCTTCGTCGCCGCCTCCACGGCGCCGAGGACCTGGTGCACCCGCTCCTCGCGGGCCAGGACCTTCTCGGCGATGTCCGTGTCGTCCAGGGCGCCGTCGACCTCCGACCGGAGGATCAGCGCGCGGAACTCCGGCGGTTCGGTCTGCCCGTACCGGTCGATGCGGCCGTTGCGCTGCTCGACCCGGATCAGGCTCCAGGGAAGGTCCCAGTGGATCAGATGGTGGCACTGGCGGTGCAGGTTGACGCCCTCGGAGGCGCCGTCGCCGGTGAGCAGCAGCCGCACGTCGCTGCCCGCGCGGGCGAACTCGTCGACGTACTCCATCTGCACCCGGTCGGAGGTCCCCGAACCGCTGTACATGACCTTGACCGCGGCCTTCGCCTCGTCCTCGGCCGTCCAGCCGAGCAGCGGCGGCAGCACCTCGCCGAGCCAGTCGAGGGTCTCGCGGCGCTCGGAGAAGACGACGGCGCGGGTGGGGCTGCCCGCCTTGACGCCGATGCGGCGCAGTTCCTCCACCAGTCCGGCCAGCTTGGAGGCGGCGGCCGGGGCGCCCTCCCCCGCGCCCGCCCGCTCGATGTCCCGGGCCAGCTCCATCAGGCGCAGCAGGGAGGCGGCCTCGGGGGTGGTCGCGGTGATGCCGGTGAGCGGTTCGTCGGTGATGCGATGACGTGGCGGCAGGGCGTGCCCGGTGCGGGTGAGCCGCTGGCGGGCGGTGACGAACAGGGCGCGGTGCGAGGAGAGGAAGGACTTGAGGAGGACGTAGGGGAAGAGCCGGTCCTCCGTGGCGGCCCGCTGTTCGCGTCGCTTCAGCCAGTGCTCGGCGAGCTCGGCGAAGACCCGTTCCTCCAGGTCGTTGGCGCGGCACCGTACGGGGTGGGAGCCGCCGCGCGGCGCCCAGTGGTCCTTGAGCTGCTCCGCCACCTCGGCGCTGACCTTGGTGCGGCGCAGCATGAGGTGCTCCAGCTCCTCCGCCTTCGGCCGCTTCGGGTCCTTGACCGCCATCGGGTCGAGCAGGCGGATCAGGCCGGTGAAGGCGGCCATCTCGCCGTTGTGCGGGGTGGCGCTGGCCAGGATCAGCGCGTCGGTGCGCTCGGCGAGGAGGTCGGCGAGGTCACGGCGTTCGCTGCCCTGGTTGATCAGGTTGTGCGACTCGTCGATGACGACCGCGTCCCAGTGGATGTGCTCCAGCCACGGGCGGTAACGCCGACGGTTCTTGAGCGTGTCCATGGAGATGATCACGCGCTTGTAGTACGTGAACGGGTTGCGGCCGGCCGGGATCTTCCGTTCGATGCGGGCGATGCCCGCGCTGTCGAGCCGGACCAGCGGCAGGGCGAACCGCGTCCACATCTCGTGCTGGAACTGTTCCAGGACGGGCGCGGGTGTGACGACGAGGATGCGCTCACCGCGGCCCCGGCGGATCAGCTCGCCGAGCAGCACCCCGATCTCCAGGGTCTTGCCGAGTCCGACCACGTCACCGATCAGCAGCCGGGGCCGCAGCGGGTTCGCGAGGGCCTTCTCGGCGGGCCGCAGCTGGTAGTCCATGCGGTCCAGGAGGAACCCGTCGGTCAGCGCCAGGCGCCGCTCCCGCTGCGGCAGCGGGGTCTTGCGCAGCACGGCCTCCAGGAAGAGGCGGCCCCGGCGGAAGTGCGGCGAGCCGTCGGCGATGAGCTCGGTGTGCTCGGGGAGCAGGACGCGGGGCCGGTCCATGGTGGGCGCCAGGAAACGGGCCTCCTGCCCGCGCACCAGGTCGGAGGCGCCGACGGCCTCGATGAGGTACTCGCCGGGGCGGACCTGCCTGCTGGTGCGGACCATCCACTCCTCGTCCCGCACCTCGATCACCGTGCCGGCGGGCGGAGGGCCGTCGGGTGCAGGCATGAGGGGTCCTTTCGGGTGGTTCCGGGCGTCGTCGAGGGTAGCGCCGCGGCGGTCGGGGTGCGTCCGCGCGGTCGGATCCGTCCCGCGGACGGTCAGGGGGCGGCACGGGCCGTTACAGGTCCCCACGGTGCGCGTAGCGCTCACGGAGGCGGGAGGCCACGCGCTGCGCGGCACGGGGAGGAGCCTGTGGGGCACTGGGGGTGGTGGCCGCCGGGTCCGTCGGGTCCGTCGGGTCCGTCGGGTCCGTCGGGTCCGTCGGGTCCGTCGGGTCCGTCGGGTCGACCGTGTCCGGCTCCTCGGGCCGCGGGGCGGGGAGGGGGTAGCTCGTGGGGGCGGGAGGGGCGGCCTCGCCGGACTCGTCCCCCCGAGCCGGTGGCGCGGGATCGGGATCGACGAGCGTCGGCGTGTAGCCGCCGGGTCCTCCCGGTCCGTCCACCGCGTCCGCCGCCCGCTCGATCTCGTCCGTGTCCACGAGGCCGTAGAAGCCGGGATCGTCCTCGGCCCACGGCGCGTCCGGGGCGGCGCCCTCGTCCACCGCCTTCTGAGCCAGCTCCTGGACGGCAGGGTCGGCGCGGTCGGCGAGCGCCCGCGGCGGCAGCTTCGGCGTCAGCCCCGAGGCGGCGACGCGGGCCCTGAGCTGCTCCGTGGCGGCGTCGAACGTCACACCCGCGTCGGCGAGCAGGGCGAACAGGCTCTCCCGCACGGCGTCCAGCCGCGGACGCTGGGAAGGACTGGCGACGAGCACCTGGGCGAGCAGCGGCAGGAAGCCGACATCCACGCCGTCCCACTTCGGCGGGGACATCAACGGCATGAGCGGATACGGCGGCCGGCCGGTCAGCGCGAAGAAGAGGGTGGCCCCCAGGGCGTACACGTCGGCCGGCTCCTCGACGTGCTTGGTGTCCCTGAGCTGTTCGACCGGCATGTAGGGGCGCGTGCCCATGCGGTCGCCGGTCCGGGTGAGCGCCTGGCTGGAGCGCCGTTCGGTCAGCACTGCCAGGCCGAAGTCCAGCACCACCGGTCCGTCCGGGCCGAGCACCACGTTGCTCGGCTTGAGGTCGCGGTGCAGCAGCCCCGTACCGTGGATCGCCGCCAAGGCGTCCACCAGGGCCAGGCCGAGGGCCGCGTACGGACCGACGTCGAGAGGGCCGGATTCCTTCACCAGGGTGTGCAGGGAGGGGCCCGCGATGTAGTCCATGGCGAACCACGGTTCGGGGGCCTCCGGATCCGCCGCGCGCAGGGCCGGGACCCGGTCGCTGACGACCGCGCGGACGGCGTCCACCTCGCGGGCGAACCGCTCGCGGGCCTGCGGTTCGTCCAGCAGGTGCGGCTGGATCATCTTGACGACGACGAGCCGCCCCGGATCGGCGTCCCCGTCGTCGGACTCCACCAGACGGTAGGCCGCGGCCATTTCGTCCGGGAGGCCCTCCAGAGGGATCCTGCGTGCCAGGTAGGCGACGCCCATGCCGCCCGCGCCGAGCCGGGCGAGCAGTTCGAACGGCCCCACCACGCGCCGGTCGGCATCGATGTCCAGCGGCTTCATCGGCGCTCTCGTACCCCCCACGCTCCGGTCACGGCCGTCACCCGCGGCCCCATTGCCGCCGCACAGTCTACGGGCTGTGGCCGAACGCACACGGACGGCTGAAAAGCGTCTACGGACCGGCTGAAGTGACGTCTGTTCAGGAAGGGTTGGGTAGGGCTGACTGGAGTCCCGGCACGTGATCACGTGCCGTGTGCTCGTGGGGAGGAGCGGTATGCGGGCCTGGGTCGTACGCGCGGGGGAGAACGGGGAACGGGAACGGGCCGCCTTGGAAGAGGGCGTCCTGGCCGTCGGGTGGGACAGGCTCGCCAGGGGCGATCTCGCCGACGCCGTCACCCGTGACGACATCAAGGCCGCCGTCGCCGCCGCCTACCCCGACGAAGGGCCGTACACGATCGGGAACTGGACCGGTCAGCTGCACCGTTTCGTCCACGAGATCCAGACCGGCGACCTCGTCGTCCTGCCGCTGAAGTCGCTGCGCGTGGCCGTCGGCAGGGTCACCGGAGCCTACGAGTACCGGGCCGGGGCCCCCGAGGGGTTGCGGCACGTGCGGCGGGTGGAGTGGCTCGTCACCGACATCGACCGGCAGGACATCCAGTCCGATCTGCTGGACAGCATGGGCTCCCTGCTGACCGTCTTCGAGATCAGCAGGTTCGGGGCGGCGGAGCGAGTGGCGGCCCTGGCCGAGGGCAAGCCCGACCCCGGGCGGCCCGATGCCGACGAGTTCGCGGCCACCCTCACCGAGCCGGCGAAGCTGTACGAGGAGGTGCGTCGGCGGAGCGCCGAGGAACCGCTCACGCTGTCCGTCCGGGACTTCCTCGCCATCTGGGGAGTCCAGCGGAGGTACCCCGCGACGACCGAGCAGATCAAGAACGAGCTGGAGGCCCGGGGCCTCGTCACCGTCCCGCCCTTCACCGAGGGCACGCTGGACAACCGGATCGCCGTGCTGGCAGGAGGCGCGGAACCGGACGAGTCGGGCGCGAGCGCGGTGACCCGGCTCGACCTCAGGACGCTGGGAACGACGGTGTACAACTCCCTCGGCGCCGGCGGCGTCAAGAGCGGGTCGGCGTCGGCCGGCACCTCGGCGGGGGTCGCCGGCCAACTGCCCGAAGAGGAGACCGAGGCCCAGGCCGTCGCCTACCGCGTGAGCAACCTCGACTCCGCGAACCGTATGCCCGAGTGCGTGCGCGTCGGGGACAGCCTCGGGACCGCCACGACCCTCATGGTGCTGCGTGGCTACAGCCAGCTTCCCGTGCTCGACGAGGACGGACGGCTGCGCGGCGTGGTCAGCTGGGAGTCGATCGGGCGTGCCCGGATGGCCGATCCGGACGCCGGTCTGCAGGCCGCCACCGTACGGGGGCAGGAGGCGGACGGCTCGGACGACCTGCTCGACTGGATCGGCGCCATCCAGCAGTTCGGGTACGTCATCGTCCGCGACCACGAACACAAGGTCCGCGGACTGATCACCGCTTCCGATCTCACGGTGCAGTTCGGCACGCGGGTCAGGCCGTTCGTGCTGGTCGAGGAGATCGAGCAGCGACTGCGCCGGGTGGTGGACCGACGTATTCCCCTCGACCGGATCAGGGCCACCGTTCCGCGCGGGCGCGCCTCCCAGGTGCACTCCGCCGCCAACCTGACCTTCGGGGCGTACAAGCACCTCCTCAAGGTGCCGGAGAACTGGGCCGCCCTCGGGTGGGGCATCGACCAGGAGCACTTTCTGGTCGCGCTGGAGGATTGCCGGAACTTCCGCAACAGCCTCATGCACTTCAGCCCGGACCCGGTGACCGACGACCAACTGCTGCCCGCTCAGGGCCTGCTGGAGCTGCTGCGTTCGCTCGACCCGCAGATCTGACCGAGCCCGTACTTCCGGGGCCGGCCCGGCCCCGACCTCCCCCGCCCCGAAGGACTGAGAATCTTCGCATCGCGCGGATTCCCAACTCCCCGCATCGCTACGGTGGCCTCCGGCACACGAGGTGAGGGAGGGCCATGCGGGCGGACACGGTCGATCTGCGGCGCATCTTCGGCAAGGACGTCCGGTACACGGTGCCGCTGTTCCAGCGGCCGTACGTCTGGAATCGCGACGACAACTGGTCCGCGCTCTGGGAGGACATCCGCCGCACGATCGAGCGGGCCGAACAGGTCGGCCACACCGGGGACACAGTGGCCCCGCACTTCCTCGGGGCGGTGGTCTTCGACAGGACGCCGTACCTGTCGTCGAACCTGGAGACCCGGCAGGTCATCGACGGCCAGCAGCGGCTGACCACGCTCCAGCTCTTCCTGTTCGCGGCCCGGCTGTCGGCCACGTCGCTCGACCACGAGCGGTCCGTGCGGCTGTTGGGGAAGTTCCTGGAGAACGACGCGGACCTGTTCGACCGGGACAAGAACCCCGATCACCTCTACAAGGTCTGGCCGACGAACGCGGACCGGGCCGAGTTCAGGACCGTGATGCAGGGCCGGTCGGGCCAGGGGCGGCTGACCGAAGCCGTTGCCTACTTCCGGAAGGAGATCGACGCCTGGCTCGCCGAGTCACCTGAGCCGCACCAGCGGCTCGACACACTCGTCCAGACGATGCGGGAACACTTGCGCCTCGTCGTCATCGACCTGGAGCAGCACGACGACGCTCAGGTCGTCTTCGAGACGCTCAACAGCCGCGGCACACCCTTGGAACACGCGGACCTGATCAAGAACCTGCTGTTCCGCAACGCCGAGCACGCGGGCGCCGACGTCGACCGGCTCTACTCCACCTACTGGTCCCCCTTCGACCAGGACGAGTGGCGCACCGAACAGACCACCGGGCGTATCACGCGCAGTCGCCTCGACGTCTTCCTGACCTACTGGCTCACGATGCGCAGCCGGCGCGAATTCACCGCCTCCGCGCTGTTCAAGGAGTTCGAGCGCTGGCTGCTCGACTCGTCCACCCCGACCGAGGGGGTGTTCGGCGAGCTCGCCCGGTACGCCGAGATCTACGACGCCATCGACCAGCACCCGCTCCACGGAGTCGAGGGCCGGTTCCTGTACCGGATGAAGGTCATGCAGACGTCGACGCCCCTGCCGCTGTTGCTGTACCTGTTCGGGCTGAGCGACGACGTGCTCCCGCCGGAACGGCGGGAGCGGGCCGTCCGGGCGCTGGACAGCTATCTCATGCGACGGGCGATCCTCAACCTCAGCAACCGTGACTACAACCACGTGTTCCGGGAGCTCGTCGGGGTGGCGGCTCAGCAGCCCGACTGCGCCGACGAGAGCATCATCAAGGCCCTCTCGGCCCTGCAGGGCCATCACCGGCAGTGGCCCACGGACGCCGAGTTCCGTGCGGCGCTCGAACAGGATCCGCTGTACTCGCGGCTGTACCGCCACCGGGTCCGCGTCCTCCTGGAGGCGCTGGAGGACGAGTTGCGGACCGATCACACCGAGCAGCTCACCACCCCGGTCGGGCAGCACATCAGCACGAAACTGACGATCGAGCACGTGATGCCGCAGAGCTGGCGCGACAACTGGCCGCCCCTGGAGGACGACCCCTCCGAGGGCGAAGGGCGCGACGAACTCGTGCACACGCTGGGCAATCTGACGCTGGTGACCGCTCGTCTGAATCCCGCCCTGGGGAACATGCCGTGGCAGGACAAGCGACAGTGGCTCGCCCAGCACAGTCTCCTGCGGCTGACCCACGGAACGCTGCTCAATCCTCCGTCCAGCGCGGACAGCGCCGGCTGGGCCGACCGCTGGGACGAGCACCGCATCCGCTCGCGCGGGAGCCACCTGGCCTCCCTGGCTCTGCGCATCTGGCCCTCCGCGGACGACTTGATCACGAGCTGAGCGGCAGACGAGTCGGGCTGTACGCCGGGTTCTGTTCCGGCGGGTCCTCGCGGTCCCGCCGGCGACGGCCATCCATCTAGGGCCGGTGTTGCCACCGGCCTCGTGCGGTCTACCCGCGGACTCGGGCGGGCAGCCCTCGAACGTCCGCGCAGAGACGCTTCCGAAGAGGCGTCTCCTCTTGACCTTGCTCCGGGTGGGGTTTACCTAGCCGCCTGAGTCACCTCAGGCGCTGGTGGTCTCTTACACCACCGTTTCACCCTTACCGGGGACCGAGGTCCCCGGCGGTCTGCTTTCTGTGGCACTGTCCCGCGGGTCACCCCGGGTGGCCGTTAGCCACCACCCTGCCCTGTGGAGCCCGGACGTTCCTCGGGGAGTCCCGTGAGGGAATCCACGCGGCCGTCCGCCCGGCTCGTCTGCCGTGTGGACCATGGTACCGGGCGCCGGCGGGGGTCCGATGCCGTCGGTGAGGAGGGCGGGGGCGGCGTGGAGGGCGCGGTAGGCGTAGTCGTCGGGGCGGCGGGGCCGCCGGTGTGCATCTCGCCGGGTTCGAGGACGACGATCGATCCGGGGCCGGAGACGATGCGTCCGCCCCGGTAGGCGATGCTTTCGCGCCCGCAGACGGTGACGCCGACCGTGTACTCGTCATGGGCGTGCGGGGCGTACTCGTGCCGGTCGAAGCGGGCGGTGAGCAGGTCGAGTGACGGCCCGCACCGGCCGAGCCGCGCCCTGGTCCAGCGTGCCTGCTCCCGTACGTTCCCCACCGCGCACCCCCGCATCAGGGGATCAGACGAAGTCGGCGGTGTCCAGGTCGAAGGCGAAGGGTTCGGGCAGGGCGATCGGTTTGCCGAAGGGTCGGGTGCACTGCTCCCGGTACTCGTCCTTCTCCGGATCGCTGAACAGCGTGACCGAGGAAACGCCGCGGTCGACGAGCAGGTACAGGGGGATGGCTCCGCGGGCATAACAGTGGCGCTTGGCTTCACGGTCCGTCCGGGGTTTGCCGGAGGTCACCTCCATGACCAGCGCCACGCCGGCGCACGGCATCCAGGGGCCCGCTCCCCGGTACAGGCGCGACGCCGCGGGCGCGAAGACACCGTCCGGGATGACGTGGTTCTTCGGGCATGCTCCGCCGCTGCTCAGCCTCAGGCCCTTGTTCCCGGAGAACTGCATGGCGGTCCGGGATTCCCTGATCACCTGCGTCACGATCAGCCCGATGTAGTCCTCGTGGTCCCCGTCCGGCGGCGGCGTCACGACGATCTCCCCCTCGATCAGCTCCGCCCGGAAACCCTCCGGGGTGTCCAGGGCGAGGAAGCCCTCGAGCAGGACATCCGCCTGCGAGAGCGGCTCGTGGGCCATGGCAGTCACGTCACGCCCCTCCTTCGGTCGCTCGCCAGAGTGGGGCATCGGGTGATCACCTGGTCGCGGATCGGGAGTCGTTCCCTCGATCGTGGCACACGGAGCCGCTCCACGGGCGACTGCGAGCGGCGGCCGGTTGACCCTGCCGCAGCGGCAACGTTTCTACTGGAGGCATGCGGATCGGCGAACTCGCCGCCACCGTCGGCGTCACCACGCGGGCCGTGCGGCACTACCACCACCTCGGGCTGTTGCCGGAGCCGGAGCGGCTGAGCAACGGCTACCGGAACTACACGCTGCGGCACGCGGTCGTGCTGGCGCGGATCCGGCGGCTGACGGAGCTGGGGCTGGGGCTGGCCGAGGTGCGGGACGTGCTCGCGGACGACGCCGGCAAGGATCTCGCCGAGGTGCTGACGGAGCTGGACGAGGATCTGGCCCGGCAGGAGACGGCGATCCGGGAGCGGCGAGGGCGGCTGCGGGCGCTGCTGGAGACGGAGGGCGGGCTGACCGCCGGCGGGCCGGTGTCCCCGGAGCTGGCCGCGCTGTTCCAGGAGATGACCGATGTCTCCGGCTCCCCCTCGGCGGCCAAGGACCGGGAGGTGCTCGCGCTGATCGAGTCGACGGCGCCGCCCGAGGAGCGGGAACGGTTCATGGACCTGGTGGGCAGCGCCCTGTCCGCGCCGGGGATACGGGAACGGGCACAGCGTGCCTACGCCCTGCTGGACAAGCTCGTCGACGCGGGGACGGACGACCCGCGGGTCGACGAGGCCGTCGAACTCCTCGCCACCGCCCTGCCCGAGGGCCTGGTCCCGGAGGGGGCGGGCTCCGTCGATCAGGATCACGCCTTCCTGCGGGCCCTGTACGCGGACTTCGCGCCTGCCCAGGCCGAGGTGATCCGGCGGATGCTGAGGAGGCTCGGGGACCGGCCGGGGCGGACACCCGCGGCGAAGGAGGAGGCGATGAGGGAGGAGGCGACGGAGGGGGAGTGAACGGGGGTTCGGAGCAGGTGGGGAGCGGGAGCGCGTACTCCCGGGATCTTCGCGGGGGCCGCGGGGTGCTGCCGCAGGGTCCTGGACGGGCGACGGGCGACGGGCAACAGGTGGCCGGAGCCGTCGACCGACGGACGGAACCGGGGAGTCCGGCGCACGGGGCCGGGGGCCGGGCCCCGTACCCTTTCAGCGGAGTTCCACCGTCGGCCCGTGCCCGGGCTGCGGACGGCCGGGGGGTGGGACCGTGGGTCCTGATCCGAGGAGTACGTGTGCTTGTCCTGCTGCCGCCGTCCGAAGGCAAGGCCGCTTCCGGCCGGGGTGCCCCGCTGCGCACGGAGTCGCTGTCGCTGCCTGGGCTGAACGCCGCCCGGGAGGCTGTGCTCACCGAGCTGGTGGACCTGTGCACCGGGGACGAGGACAAGGCACGCGAGGTGCTGGGACTCAGCGAGGGGCTGCGGGGCGAGGTCGCCAAGAACGCGGAGCTGCGGACGGCCGGGACCCGGCCCGCCGGGGAGATCTACACCGGGGTGCTCTACGACGCCCTGGACCTCGCCACGCTCGACGCGACGGCGAAGCGGCGGGCGGCGCGTTCCCTGCTGGTGTTCTCGGGACTGTGGGGTGCGGTACGGGTCACCGACCGGATCCCGTCCTACCGCTGTGCGATGGGCGTCAAGCTGCCCGGTCTCGGGGCGCTGGGAGCGCACTGGCGTGCTCCGATGGCCGAGGTGCTGCCCGAGGTGGCCGCCGACGGGCTGGTGCTGGACCTGCGGTCGGCCGCGTACGCGACGGCGTGGAAGCCGAAGGGGGAGGTGGCGCGGCGGACGGCGACCGTGCGGGTGCTGCACGCGCCGACCCGGAAGGTGGTGAGCCACTTCAACAAGGCCACCAAGGGCCGGATCGTCCGCGGCCTGCTGACCGTGGGAGCCGCGCCGAAGGACCCGGCTGAACTGGTCGACGCGCTGCGGGACCTCGGGTACGCGGTGGAGTGCGAGCCGCCCGCCCGGGCGGGGACGGCGTGGGCGCTGGACGTGCTGGTGGACGAGGTGCACTGAGGGCGGCTGCGCCGAGGTGCACCCACCGGTTCGGCCCTGAGGGGCCGGGCCAGGGGCGGCTTTCCCGTACCGACGTGAGTGGAACGGCGGACACTGCACCCGCCCTCCCTCCGCATTGCACAGAATGCAACGTGCTTTGCGTAGGATGCTCGGGAGGGGCAGCATGACCGTCATGAGTGCTCCCCTGCCCTTCTCCGGTCCGGCGCCCGCCCGGCGGTCCGCCACGCCCGCCACACCCGTCACGCCGTCGGCCACGTCCGGGGGCGTGTCCCCGCTGGACCTCGCTCCCGTGCTCCCCGTCGTGGTCGTGGAGGACGCCGCCGACGCCGTGCCGTTGGCGCGTGCGCTGGTCGCCGGGGGGCTGCCGGCGATCGAGGTGACCCTGCGGACGGCCGCGGCCCCCGACGCCATCCGCGCGGTCGCCGCCGAGGTGCCGGAGGCCGTGGTCGGGGCGGGGACGGTGCTCACGCCGGAACAGGTGCACGACGCGGTCGGCGCCGGGGCGCGGTTCCTGGTGAGTCCCGGGTGGACGGAGCGGCTGCTGGGGGCCATGCGGGCCTCCGGGGTGCCGTTCCTGGCGGGGGTGTCGACGGCCTCGGAGGTGATGGCGCTGCTGGAGCACGGGGTGCGGGAGATGAAGTTCTTCCCGGCCGGACCCTCGGGCGGCCCGGCATATCTCAAGGCGCTCGCCGGGCCCCTGCCGCAGGCGCGTTTCTGTCCCACGGGCGGGGTCGCCCCGCAGAACGCACCGGAGTATCTGGCCCTGCCCAACGTGGGCTGTGTGGGCGGGAGTTGGATGGTCCCGGAGGACGCCGTGGCCGCCGGGGACTGGGCGCGGGTCGAGCGGCTGGCCCGGGAGGCGGCGGCCCTGGGCACGCGGACGGGCAGCGGCGCGGACGCCGGCTGAGCGGGAGCGCGGTCGCGGCCCGGGCCCGCACCGGAGGGTTCCTGGCCGGCCCGGCCCGGCGCGGTCACGGCCGTCGCCGCACCGAACCGGGGGCTCGCGGTCCGGGGCCGCCGTCAGCGCAGGTGGGAGGTCTCGTTGAACAGGCGGACGCTGGCGTTGCCGTCGCCGTAGTAGGCGATCGCCGACAGGGAGGCCGCCGAGAGTTCCATGCGGAACAGGGCCTCGGGCGGGGCGCCGAGGGCGAGCCGGACCAGTGTCTTGATCGGCGTGACATGGGTGACGAGCAGGACCGTGCGGCCCGCGTGGGCGGCGATCAGCTTGTCGCGGGTGGCGGCGACCCGGGCGGCGGTGGCCGCGAAGCTCTCGCCGCCGCCGGTGGGTTCGGCGTCGGGTGAGGACAGCCAGGCGTTCAGGTCCTCGGGGTGACGTTCGCGGACCTCACCGAAGGTGAGGCCCTCCCAGGCACCGAAGTCCGTCTCACGCAGCCCCTCCTCGATCTGCACGTCCAGGCCCAGGCGGGCGGCGACGATCCGTGCGGTCTCCCGGGTCCGGGCGAGCGGGGAGGCGACGACCGCCTGCACGGTGCCGCGCCGGGCCAGGGCCGCGGCGACCCTTTCCGCCTGCTCCCGGCCGGCGTCGGAGAGGGACGGGTCGCTGCCACCGCTGCCCGAGAAACGCTTCTGCGGGGTCAGCGGCGTCTCGCCGTGCCGGAGCAGGACGAACGTGGCCGGCGGGCCCATGTCGGCGGGCCCCCAGCCCGAGCGGGGCGTGGCGACGGCCTCGGCGGCGCGCACGTCGGCTTCGGCCCCACCGGCGTCGGCCCCACCGGCATCAGCCCTCCCGGCGTCGGTCCCACCGGCGTCGGCCCCACCGGCGTCGGGCGTGGTACCCGGGCCGGCCTTCCCGGCCCCGGACGCCGGATCGGCCCCGGACGCTGGATCGGCCCCGGACGCTGGAACGGCCCCGGACGCGGGATCGGCCCCGCCGGCGGCACGGTCGTGGCCGGTGTCGGGGGCCGCCGGAGTCCGCGCCCGGGCGGCGGTCGTGCGGTCCCGCGCCGCGCCCTGTGCCAGGGCGGCCCGCGCCCGGGCGGCTCCTGCCGTCGCGTCGCCGGGCGGGCCGTCGGGCTCGGGGACCGCCGGGCGGACGGGCCGGGCGGCAGGGGTGTCCAGGTCGGCGGTGGAGGCCGAGGCGGACCACTGTTCCCCGCGGGCGCCCGCGTCCATCGCCTCGTTGGCGAGCCGGTCGGCGTGCTTGTTGCGCTCGCGCGGGATCCACTCGTAGGTGACCCGCTCCCGCGGGAAGATCCGCGCCGCCTCGGCCGCCAGCGGCTTCATGTCGGGGTGCTTGATCTTCCAACGGCCGGACATCTGCTCGACGACCAGCTTGGAGTCCATCCGGACGCGGACCACGGCCTCCGGGTCGAGGTCGCGGGCGGCGCGCAGGCCGGCCAGCAGGCCCCGGTACTCGGCGACGTTGTTGGTGGCGACGCCGATGTACTCGGCGGCCTCCGCCAGGGTCTCCCCCGTCGCCGCGTCTCTCACCACGGCCCCGTACCCGGCGGGCCCGGGGTTGCCCCGCGACCCGCCGTCCGCCTCGACGATGAACTCCCGCACCGGTGAAGCCCCTTACAGACCCGACTCGGCGGTGCGCACCAGGATGCGGCGGCAGTTCTCGCAGCGCACGACGGTGTCGGGGGCTGCCGCGCGGATCTCGCTCAGCTCGGTGATGGCGAGCTCCTGACGACAGCCCTGGCAGGAGCGGGCGTACAGCTTCGCCGCGCCGACGCCGCCCTGCTGCTCGCGCAGCTTCTCGTACAGCTTGAGCAGGTCGGCGGGGACGGACCCGGCGATGACCTCGCGCTCCTTGGTGGCGGCGGCGACCTCCCCGTCGATCTCCTCGCACGCGGCGTCCCGGCGGGCGGTGGCGTCGTCGATCTTCGCCTGGACGGAGGCGACCCGCTCGGTCAGCTCCCCGGCCCGCTCCTGCGCGGACTCGCGGCGCTCCATGACCTCCAGGACGACGTCCTCCAGGTCGCCCTGCCGCTTGGCGAGGGAGGCGATCTCGCGCTGGAGGTTCTCCAGGTCCTTCGGCGAGGAGACGGCACCGGAGTCGAGGCGCTGCTGGTCGCGGGCGGCGCGCTGGCGCACCTGGTCCACGTCCTGCTCGGCCTTGGTCTGCTCGCGGGCGCAGTCGCTCTCCTCGGTCTGCGCGGCCACCAGGAGGTCGCGCAGCTGGGTGAGGTCCTTGGTCAGCGACTCGATCTCGGCGTGCTCGGGGAGCGACTTCCGCTTGTGCGCCAGCTGCTGGAGGCGGACGTCGAGGTCCTGGACGTCGAGGAGTCGGATCTGGTCGGCGGGCGCGGCGTTCAGTTGGGGGCTCCAGAGGTGTCGGGATCGGAGGCGGCGCGCGGGGCGGCCCTCCGGGGGGTGGTGGACGACGGGTCGGCGGACGCCGCGTGGGCGGTCCAGGGGTCCGTGACCGTCCGGGACACGTGGACCCGCAGGCCCCAGCCGTGGCGGTCGGAGATCTCGTCGAGCTGGGCCGCCGCCAGCTCGCACCAGGGCCACTCGGTGGCCCAGTGGGCCGCGTCGAGCAGCGCGAGGGGGTGCTGGGCGCGGGCCTCGGACACCGGGTGGTGGCGCAGGTCCGCGGTGAGGAAGGCGTCCACCCCGGCGGCCCGTACGTCGTCGAAGAGGCTGTCGCCGGAGCCGCCGCTGACGGCGACCCTGCGCACCGTGGCGTCGGGGTCACCGGCGACCCGGATGCCCTGGGCGGTGGCGGGGAGCCGGGCGGCGGCCCGGTCGGCGAGTTCGCGGACGGTGACCGGCCGGTCGAGTTCGCAGACGCGGCCCAGGCCGCGCCGGCCCTCGGGGTCGGTCGGGTCCGGGACGAGCGGGCCCAGGACGCGCAGGTCCAGGGCACCGGCCAGCGCGTCGCTGACGCCCGGGTCGGCCTTGTCGGCGTTGGTGTGGGCGACGTGCAGCGCGATGTCGTTCTTGATCAGCGTGTGCACCACGCGGCCCTTGAAGGTGGAGGCCGCGACGGTGGTCGTCCCGCGGAGGTAGAGGGGGTGGTGGGTGACGAGCAGGTCGGCGCCCAGCGTCACCGCCTCGTCGACGATCTCCTGGACGGGGTCGACGGCGAACAGGACCCGGGAGACCTCCTGGCCGGGATCGCCCACGACGGTGCCGACCGCGTCCCAGGACTCGGCCCGTTCGGCGGGCCACAGGTTCTCCAGCGCGGTGATGACTTCAGACAGACGGGGCACGCAGCACAGGCTACCTGGCTGTTCGGCGCCGTCGTAACGGGATGTTCGACGGCGGTACGGCGGATGTTCCGGGCCGGGGGAACGGGCCCCGGAACCCGAGGCCGGCGGGACGGACCCGGGGGCGGCCGGCGTCACGGGCCGGCGGGACGGGCTCCGGGGCGGGCCGGCGTCACGGACCGGCGGGACCGGCCCCGGGTCGGGTCGGCGGGACGGGCCCCGGGTCGTGTGCGGACCGCCGGACTTCCTGGATCCCGCTGGTCGATCGGACGGAGCCGGGGCCAGGCGACCTGCGCGGTCAGCACAGGGCCCGGAGCAAGGACTCACGGCCGGAGCACGCGCGTTGCCCGGCCCGGCGCAGGGCCCGGGGACGGAGCACAGGCGTTGCCCGGCCCGGGGCCGAGGCTCGGGGCGGGAGCACACGCGTTCCCGCTTCCTCAGGCGAATCGATTCTGGAACACCCTTATGTGTGAAGCGGAGCGCCGCCGCTCCCCCGCCCGTGCGTGCGAAAACTACGTTCGTGGCCGGAGGTGACCGAACCATGACGGCCTGTGCGATCGAACCTGCGACCGGTCACGACGACGGGGCCGGGTCCCGGACCGGGCCGACGGGCTGCGCGATCACGGCGGACCGCTCCTACGCCGCGCGTCTCACGCCCGCCGACGGCTCCCCGGTCCCGGAGCGGTGGACCCTCGACGGCCCCGAGCCCTATGCGGTCCCCCTGCCGGGCAGCCGGCCCGAGGAGCCGGGCACCGAGGTCCAGCCGCTGAGCGACGGACGGGTGCTGATCCACCGGCCGGTGGCCGGGAGGCACGCCTTCTTCCTGCTCTACCCGACCGGTCCCGGCACCGGTGAGGTGCCGTTGGGCGCGGTCGAGTGCCCCGACGCCGGGACACGGCTGTGGCTGCTGCCGCCCGCGCCCGGCGGGGACCGGGCGTACGCGCTGGCCGTGGGCCCGCGGTCGACGACGGTGTGGATGGTGGCGGGCGGCGCGTTCGGGCCGGAACGGGTGGCCGACCTGCCGGGGCGCTGCTCGGGCGGGGTGTGGCTGGACCACGCGGGCCGGATGCTGGCGCTGGACCGGGAGACCGGCGGGCGCACCAAGGCGGTCGTGGTGGACCTGGAGCGGGACGGCGAGGTGTCGCCGCTGCTGCAGATCGCGGCCGGGAGCGACGACCGGGTCCTGCTCGCCGACCCGGACAGCGGGCTGCTGCTGATCAGCTCGGACGCGCCCTCGCCGGGCACGCCCCGCGTGGGCTGGGGTGTGCTGGGCAGCACCTTGCCGGTGCGGTTCCCGGAGTGCCTGCGGATGCCGGACTGCGTGGTCACGCCGTTCGCGATCCAGCCGGGCCAGGTGCTCACGCCGGAGGGCTGTGCGGTGGCGCTGCGCCTCGACGGTCCGTTCGGCAGCTGGGTGGGGCTGTGGCGGCCGGCCGAGCGGCAGGTCCGTCACCTCCCGGCGCCGGAGGGGTGGCTGACCGGCACCGGCTGGTGGACGGAGGACGGGGTGCTGGGCCTTCCGTACGCCACCCGGGACGTGCCGTGCGGGGTGGCGCGGGTCCGGGCGCCGTCACCGGAAGCGGGCCGGGACGGGACGGACGGCGGCACGACCGGGGCACACGACGCGAACGGAGGCGACGGCGGGAACGGCGGCGAGGTGTCGGACACCGCGCCGGGTGCCCCGGGGGCGTCCGGGACCTCGAAGGGGCCGGGAGCCGCGGGGGCGGCGGCGGGGCAGGGCACCGGCACGGAGACCGGGGCCGGGGTGCCCTCCGGGGCGTCGTCCGGAGCCTTCGGAGGGACCCCCGGAGGGGGACCCGGAGGGGGACCCGGAGCGTCCGCTTCCCTCCCCGTCGCCGCCTGCGCGCCGCGGCCCGTTCCGCTCCAACAGGCGCCCCTGGCACGGCTTGTAACGAAGTAGTGGCGGTCGGTGCGTTCGCCTGGATCCGGGGGGTCGGGTGCCGGTTAGACTCGCCCGGCTGTAGGAAAGATCAGTATGACGGGGTGAATTCTTCTCGATGAACGACGCCATGACGCAGCAGGCGCCGACCGCCGACGGCGGGCAGGTCGCCCCCGGCCACGGCAAGCACCGCGGGCCGGTCTCCATGCAGGACGGCGACACTGCTCCGCGCGGACGTCACCGCAGGCCGGTGGAGGAGCAGGAGCGCACCGAATCGGCCGCCTGACGCAGCAACACCGTGGGGAAACGACACGGTTCGGCCCCGCCCGTCGTACGACGGGCGGGGCCGGACCCGTTCCGGGCGGAGCCGTGGTGCGCCACCGGCCCGCCGGCCGGCCGCGCACCCGACCGGCCGACGGCGGCGTTCAGCCGGCCACGACGGTGGTGCCGACGAGGACGGGCGCGTCGTCCCGCTCCACCACGCCGACGGTCACGCGTACCCGACGCGTCGCTGCCCGGAGCGCCTCCCAGGCCGCTCCCCCGGCCGCCGTCCCCGCCCCTCTGCCGGGCGGGTCCGCGCCGGCGCCCCGCCCCCCGGCGTCCGTCGCCCGGTGGATGCGGATCCGCAGGGTCTCGCCCGGGTACACCACTCCGGTGAAGCGGGCGGTGACGGCCCGGACGCGGGTGACGTCGCCGCCGAGGACGGTGTCGACGACGGCCTTGAGGGTCATGCCGTAGGTGCACAGGCCGTGCAGGACGGGCCGTTCGAAACCGGCGCGGGCGGCGAACTCGGGGTCGGCGTGCAGGGGGTTGCGGTCGCCGGTGAGGCGGTAGAGGAGGGCCTGGTCCTCCCGCACGGGGCGTTCCACGACCAGATCCGGTTCCCCGGCGGGCGCTCCGGGGCGGGCGGAGGGCCCCCGGTCGCCGCCCCAGCCGCCCTCGCCGCGGATGTGGACCTCGGCCTCGTCGGTCCACAACGGCCCGTCGGCGTCCGCCACTTCGGTACGCATCACCAGGACGGCCGCCGTGCCCTTGTCGTGCACCGCGACGATCCGGCGGGTGGCGGTCGCCCTGCCCTCGACGGGCAGCGGGCGGTGCAGGGTCAGCGTCTGGCCGCCGTGCAGCACGCGGGCGAGGTCCACGTCCACCCCCGGCAGGGACAGCGCGCCGATCACGCCCGGCGGCCCGCCGCCCGCGACGGTGGCGAAGCCGGGCAGCACGCGCAGTCCGCGTTCGAGGGTGTAGCGCAGTTCTCCCGGGTCGGTGGCGGGAACACCGGCCCCGATGGCGAGGTGGTAGAGCAGGACGTCCTGGACGCCCCAGGCGATCTCACCGGTCCGTGGCCGGGCGGCGAGCGCCTCGGCTGGGTCGACGGGCATGGGACAGATCCTCCTCCGCTCCTTCTCCGCTCCTCCTCGCGCGGCCGGACCTCCGGCACGGGGAGGGGCTTTCGGGCTGCTCTCCGGGCCGCTTCACCGGTTCCGGGGGCCGGGGGTGCCGGTGTCGCGAGGGCTGGAGGCGCCGGCGTCCCGGCGGCCGAAGGTGCTGACGTTCCCGGCGCCGGAGGTGCTGACGTTCCCGGCGCCGGAGGCACCGGTGTTCCGGAAGCCGGAGGCCCCGTTGCTCCCCTGCTCGGGGCGCCGGAAGAGGCCGGCCCACAGGAAGTCCTTGCCGAAGACCGGCGCCTCCTCGCACTCCTCGCGCATCCGGCCCAGTTCGACCTCCGTCAGACCGGAGAAGATCCGGCGCAGGGACACGTCCGTGTAGGCGAGCCCGCCCCGCAGACCGCCCCCCGTGTAGAACGCGGCGTCCGGGAGTTCCGAGCCCATGCCGCCGGCGGCGAAGCAGGTGAGGGCGAAGTGGCCGCCCGGCGCGAGGACGCGGTCCAGGAGGGCCAGGTAGGTGATCCGGCGGTGCGGGGGCAGGTGGTGGAGGCAGCCGGAGTCGTACACGAGGTCGTAGGGACCGGTCAGCGGGGCCGTGTCGCCGTCCCCGTTGCTGCCGGGGGCGGTCGCCGCGGTCGCGCGTACCCCAGTCAGGGCGAAGGCGTCCCCGCAGTGGAAGCGGAGACGGTCCGCCCGCCCCGCCTCCGCCGCCCGCTCCCGGGCCCAGGCGAGGGCGGCCGGGGACAGGTCGACCGCGTCCACGTCGTAGCCCCGGGCCGCCAGGTACAGCGCGTTGCGTCCGGGTCCGCAGCCGAGTTCCAGCGCCCGGCCCCCGGTGAGGAGTCCCCGCTCCACGCAGGACACGAGGTGCGCGTCGGGTTTCGCGGCGAAGAACGGCACCGGGCGGGAGCGGTCGGCGTAGAAGCCGTCCCACCAGGCGGCGCCCCGGTCCGTCCACCGGTCGGCCTCCGGTGCGAACAGGGTGTCCAGCAGGTCCAGTACGTCGTCGACAGTGCGCGTGCTCCGGTCCATCCGGTCCCCTTTCGAGAGAGGGCAACACTATCGCCGGAAGCGAGAAAACCCCAGGTCAGAGCAGCTTTGAGCGAGCGAGGGGAAGGGCCTGGGCGGGCCGTTGCAGGGCGGTCGGCGGGTGGTGGGCGGCCCCTCCCTGTCCCCGTGGGAAACTCGCTCACGGACGGCACCGAAGGCCGTCCGGACCGGTTCTCCGGTGGCCCGAGGGACGCTTTCCCGGGTTCTCCCGGTGAGTGCGCCGAACTCCCGCATGCCCCGCACCGACGGGTCTGGCGGGACCCGTTTCCGTGGACATCGGGGGGCGGGGGCCGGCCCGGTTCCGTCGGTACGGGGCCGTCGAACGCGGGGTTTGCGGTTCCGTCAGTGCGGGGCCGTCGAACGCGGGGTTTGCGGTTCCGTCAGTGCGGGTCCGTCGCCCTCCTCGGCAGCCACAGCCACATCAGCAGGGCACCGGCGAGGAGGACCGCCGTGCCGGTGCGGAAGGCGAGGGCGTAGCCCTCCGTCAGGGCTTCCGGGCTGCCGCTGCCGCCGGTGCGGGAGGCGGCGATGGTCGACATCACCGCGAGGCCCAGGGAACCGCCCATCGTGCGGGAGGTGTTGATCATCCCGGAGACCAGACCGGCCTCCTCGGGGGCAGCGCCACCGGTGGCGACGCTGGCGAGCGGGGTTCCGGCGAGACCCGCGCCCAGCATCATCAGGATGCCGGGGAACATGATCGCCGTCAGGTACGTCCCGTCGGCGGTCATCGTCGACTGCCAGGCGAAGCCCGTCACCGCCACCAGGGTGCCGAGCACGGCGACGGCGCGGGACCCGAGCCGGCTCATCAGGCGGGGCGCCAGCTTGGACCCGAAGACCACGGCGAGGGAGCTGGGCACCAGCGCCAGCCCGGCCTCCAGCGGGGTGTAGCCGAGGACGTTCTGCGCGTACAGGGTCATGAAGAACCACATGCAGAACATCGCCGAGCCGGACAGGAACATCCCCACGTTGGCCGACGACACCGAGCGCAGCCTCAGCAGGCCCAGCGGCATCAGCGGGGCCCGGGTGCGGGCCTCCACGAGCAGGAACAGGACGATCAGCAGCAGGCCGACGGTGAGGGGGACCAGGGTGGCGGTGGCGGCCCACCCCTCGGCCTCGGTCTGCGAGATGCCGTAGGCGAGGGTGGCGAGGCCGCCGGTGACCAGGAGCGCGCCGGGCAGGTCGAGGCGGCGCCCGTCCCCGGCCCGGCTCTCCGCCAGCCAGGCCAGGGCACCGGCCAGCACGACCGCGCCCACCGGCACGTTGATCAGCAGGACCCAGCGCCAGGACAGCAGGTCGACCAGCACCCCGCCGACGAATCCGCCGGCCGCGCCGCCTCCGGCGCCGACGGCGGTCCAGGTGGCGATCGCCCGGGCGCGGGCGGCGCCCTCCGGCACGGCCTCGGTGACGATGGTCAGCGTGGACGGGGCGAGGACGGCCGCCCCGAGGCCCTGCACGGCCCGCGCCAGGAGCAGCTGCCAGCCCTCCACCGCCAGTCCGCCGGCCAGGGAGGCCAGGGTGAAGAGGGTGAGGCCGACCAGGAACATCCGCTTGCGGCCGAAGAGGTCGCCCGCGCGCCCGCCGAGCAGCATGAATCCGGCGAAGGCGATCGCGTACGCGTTGACGACCCACTGCAGGCCCTGCTCGCTCAGGCCGAGGCCGGTCCGCATCGACGGCAGGGCGACGTTGACGACGGAGACGTCGAGCACGACGAGGAACTGCCCCGCGCACGCCAGCGCCACCACCATCCAGGCGGGAGGTGAGGAACGGCGGCGGGCGGTTTCGGCGGAGGCTTCCTGGGCGTCGAGCATGAGGGCCATGTTCTCAAGCGACGGATGCCCGGTGCATCGGGATTTCGCCGGGCGGGTCCTCGGCCCGGAGTCCTAGGTCCGGGGCGGGGGTCGGGCGCGGGGGTGCTGGGGCGAGGGCGGGGGCCGGGCGCAGGGGTGCTGGGGCGGGGGCGGGCGCGGGGGTGCAAGGGGTGCTGGGGCGGGCCGGACGCGAGGGCGGACGGGCGCGCGGGCGTGCCGGCGGGGTGTCGGCAGACGGGCGGGACGCGTCGGCGGCCCGGCGCGGGGTGCCGGCGGACGGGCGGGAGGTGCCGGTGGCGGGCCCGGACGGAGGGGTGCGGCCCGCCACCGGTCCCGCTACCGACCGGTACCCCTGTCGTCCGGCCTCCCGGCCGGTAGGGCAGCATGGCGCCCGGAAGACAGCGAGACCCGAGTGACCACCCGAGAGGACGGCGATGGCGCCGGCACCCGAGCCCGAGATCCTGGCCGCGTTCGAGGCGGCGAAGGGCTTCATGCCCGTGGACGAGGGCCTGGCCCTGTACGCGGCGGCCGTGGAGGCCGGCTGGCTGGGCCTGCCGCTGCTCGAGGTCGGCACCTACTGCGGGCGCTCCACGCTGCTCCTGGCCGACGCGGCCCGAGCCGCCGGAGTGACCGCGCTGACCGTGGACCACCACCGCGGCAGCGAGGAGCAGCAGCCCGGCTGGGAGTACCACGACCCGGAGACGGTCGACCCCGCGCTCGGGGTGATGGACACGCTGCCCTCGTTCCGCCGGACCCTGTACCGGGCCGGTCTGGAGGAGCACGTGGTGGCCCTGGTGGGCCGTTCCCCTCAGGTCGCGGCGCTCTGGAACAGCCCGCTCGGCCTGGTGTTCGTCGACGGCGGCCACACCGACGAGCACGCCACCGCCGACTACGAGGGCTGGGCACCGCACGTCGCCGAGGGCGGTCTCCTCGTCATCCACGACGTCTTCCCTGACCCGGTCGACGAGTTCACCGGCCAGGCCCCCTACCGCGTCCACCTGCGCGCCCTCGCCTCCGGCGCGTTCACCGAGGTCTCCGCGACGGGCTCCCTGCGGGTGCTGCGCCGTACCGGGCCGGGCATCTGACGCGTCCGGAGCGGGCCCCCTGTCCCGACGACCGGGACATTCCGGGGCGCGCGGCGGCCGGGACGTGAGGCCCGGCGGCCGGGACGTGGGGCGGCGAAGTCCGAGCCCGGCCTCCGGGACGTGGGCGCACGGGTGGCCCGCCCTGTCGCACGGCGGTCGTCCCGTCGTCGCGTCCCGTCGTCGCGACTCGTCGCATCGCGTCGCCGCATCGCGTCGTCACGTCGTCACGTCCTCGCCTCGTCACGTCCTCGCGTCGCCGGTCGTCGCATCGCGTCGTCGGGTGATGAGCCCGTGGGGCCGTCCCGTGGCCGTTAGGGTGGCTCCGTGTCGTACACCGGTCCCGATTTCGATCCGTCCCCGCCGTCGAACTCCCGGCGGCGCCCGCTGACCGTGGCGGTCGCCGCGCTCGTGCCCGGGGCGCTGCTGGGGTGGGCCGTCTACGCGGCCGTGGGCGGTCCGGGCGACGACGGGGGCAACGGGGACGTCGCGGCGGCCTCGTCCGCGTCCGCTCCGGCCTCGCCGGCGGAGCCGTCCCCGTCCGGGGCCTCCGCGTCGGGGTCCGACGGCCCGGACGACGGGACGCCGAGCGCCTCCGCGAGCACGTCCCCCTCCGCCCGGGCGTCCGCGCCGGCCGGGTCGGGCGCGTTGAAGGGGAAGGTCGTCGTCATCGACCCGGGGCACAATCCGGGCAACTTCCAGCACACCGCCGAGATCAACCGCCAGGTGGACATCGGGACGAACCGGAAGGAGTGCGACACCACCGGGACCGCCTCCAACGACGGTTACCCGGAGGCGAGGTTCACCCTCGACCTCGCCCGCCGGATGCGCGCCCTCCTGGAGGAGCAGGGTGCCACGGTCAAGCTGACGCAGGACGCCGACCGGCCGTTCGGGCCGTGCATCGACGAGCGGGCGCGGATCGGCAACGAGGCGAAGGCCGACGCGGTCGTGTCGCTGCACGCGGACGGGGCGGGTGCCGGGCAGCGCGGTTTCCACGTCATCCTGCCGGGCGCCGTCCACGCCGGCGAGGCCGACACCCGCGCGATCGTGGGCCCTTCGCGCGAACTCGGTGAACGCATCGCGGGCCACTTCGTCCGGGTCACCGGCAACGCGCCGTCCAACTACGTCGGCGGCGGCACCGGTCTCGTCACACGGAAGGATCTGGGCGGTCTCAATCTGTCAACGGTTCCCAAGGTGTTCGTCGAGTGCGGCAACATGCGCGACAGCGAGGACGCCGCGCTGCTGACCAGTGGCGCCTGGCGGCAGAAGGCGGCGCGGGGGATCTCCGAGGGAATCGTGAGTTTCCTGCGCGGGTAGAGGTCGGCGCGCTGATCCGGGCGGACAGCCCCCGTGTGCGGACGGTAGTGTCCTCCTACGATGAGGGGTCACCCCCGCGCTTCACACCGGAGCCTGAGGGCGACAAGGTGACAGCGACGCCTCTTCCGACGACGAGACGACACGAAGGACCTGAAGTGAATATCCGCTCCCTCACTCGAGGCGACGGCGTGGTGATCGGAGCAGCGGTATTGCTGTTCATCGCGTCGTTCCTCGACACGTTCGGCGGCGACGGCGACGACATCCCCAACGCCTGGGACAACCTCGGTCTGGTGATGAGCGTGTACATCGCCGGCATCGCCGGTGCGGCCCTCATCGTCGTGGCCCGCGCGCTGCCCCAGCCGCCCAAGGTCGCCGGTCTCGACCTGGGCCAGTTCGGTGTGGCCCTGACGGTCTTCGCCGCGTGGACCGCCTTCTGGTCGATCATCGACCCGATGGGGGCCTTCAACGAGTTCTTCTCCCGCCTGAGCACCAGTGAGCCGGACGCCGGCGCCGGTCTCATCCTCGGTCTGATCGCGGCTCTGGTGCTGGCCGCCGCGGCGATCGCCACCCCGCTGGTGCCCGCCCTGAAGGGGGCGCTCATCCCGGCCGCCCGTCCCGCGGCCCCGCAGCCCTACGGTGCGCAGCCGCCCGGCGGTTACGGCTACCCGGGTGCGCCGCAGCAGGCGTCCTTCGGCGGTCAGCCGCAGCCGGGACAGCCCGGTCAGCAGCCGTTCCCGGGCCAGCCGCAGGGTCAGCCGGCCGCTCCGCCCGCCGGTGACTTCTCGCCGTTCTGGTTCGCCGTGCCGGTGGCCCGCCCGCTGTTCGCGGAGGACGGTTCGCCCGCCCCGATCGCCGAACTGGCGCCCGGTACCTGGTACCTGGCGGTCGAGCAGCGCGGTCAGGCGCTCGTCGCCCAGACTCAGGACGGCCGCCGCGGTGTCCTCCAGGACACCTCGGGCATCCAGCGCGGCTGAGCCCGGCACGGCCCGGCCCGGCCCGCAGTTCGTCACGGCCCCTCGCCCCTCCGGGCGGGGGGCCGTTGCCGTGCGTACGGTCGACGCCCGGTTTCGCTGACGCATCGTCAGGGGACCGGTGCCCGGCCGGGCGTGGGCCGGTCCCCCGCTCGGGGCCGCCGGGGCCGCGTCCGCGTCCCCTCCCCGGTCACGTTCCGCCGGCCGGGGAGGCGGAGCCGGCCCCGGTCCCGGACCGAGCACCGCCCCGTCCCGGATCGAGCACCGCCCCGGCTCGTGCGCCGCCCCGTCGGAGCGGGTCAGCGCACCCGGAAGACGCCGTGGGCGCCCCGTTCCGCGTCGGTCATCGCGTGGGTGACGAACGGGTAGGTGCCCGCCTCGGGGAAGGTCAGCTCGACGAACCCGCCGGCGGCGGGTGCCAGGTCCAGGACCTGCGCGCCGCCGTGCTCGGCGCCGCCCGGGCGCAGTGCGTAGGCGCCCTCGCGGAAGACGGTGTCGAACTGCCCGCCGACGACGTGGAAGGAGCTGGGCAGGTTGGGGCCCGCGCTCAGCACCCAGACGCGGACCCGTTCTCCGGCACGGGCCGTGAGCGGATCGTGGTCGTACTGGTTGGCGTACCCGTTGAAGGCGACCAGGTCGGACTCCTTGGCGTTGACCTTGTCCGGGTCGGCGGTGCCGTTCCGGGCGCCCAGGTAGAACTCGGACTGGACGAGGACGTACTCGCGGTCGGCGTCCGGCAGACCGGGCGGGTCGATGATCACGGCGCCGAACATGCCGTTGGCGATGTGCAGCGACATCGGCATGGTGGCGCAGTGGTACATCCAGATGCCGCTGCGCGTCGCCGTGAAGCGGTACGTCAGGGACTGCCCCGGCGGGAGGGTGCGCATCGGCCGGTCCGGGGCGAGCGCCCCGGCGTGGAAGTCGACGGAGTGGCCGATGGTGCCGTCGTTGACCAGGGTGATCTCGAAGGTGTCGCCGACCCGGCCGCGCAGCACGGGGCCGGGTGCCGTGCCGCCGAAGGTCCACAGCCTCTGCCGGACGCCGGGGGCCACCTCCGTCACCTTCTCCGTGACGGTGAGGGTCCGCCGGTGCAGCCGGGGGCCGGACGCGGGGGCGAGCGGCGGCAGTGCGGCCTCGCGTGCGCGGAAGCCGGGGGCGGGCTCGGCCATCGGGTCGAACGCCTCGGCGGCGGAGGGAGCTTCGGACGTGTCCCCGGTACCGCCGTCGGTGGGGTCGGTGCCGCCCTTGTGGGTTCCGGTGCCGGCGTGGTGGTCGTCCGCCGTGCCTGTGCCTGTGCCTGTGCCGGTGACGCGGACGGCGAGCACCATGCCCATCTGCCGGTGACCGACGACCGAGCACCAGCCCGACAGGTTCCGGCCGACGACGCCCGCGTCCAGGGTGGCCCGTTCGCCGGGGCGGAGCCGGTCGGTACGGGCGCCGGTCTCCAGCACCAGATCGTGGGTGTCGGTCCCGGTGTTGTGCAGCCGGATCACCAGCCGGTCCCCGGCGGGCACCTCGACGGTGGCGGGGGCGAACCGCATGCCCCGGACGGTCACGTCGGCGGTGGTGGTCCGGCCCGTCGGCCGCACCTCGCCGTCGCCGTCGGAGGTCGTGGCGGCCGACCCCGCGACCACCGGAAGCGACCGTACGTCCATCGCGCCGCCGCCCGCGACCGCCAGCATCACCACCGCGAGCCCGGACGCGACGCCGCCGAGGACCCGGTGGCCGGACGCGGAACGGCCGGGAGGGGACGGAGGGGGCGGGGCGGGAGAGGACGGAGGGGGCGGGGCGGGAGACGACGGCGGGGGCGGGGCGGAAGCGGGGCGTCCGGGCGATGCCGTGCGGCGGGTCCGCAGACCGCGGGCGACGGTGTGCACCAGCAGCACGAGGAAGTGCAGCAGCACCAGCAGCAACAACGCCGAGCAGGCCACCCTCACCATGGACGGCACCGGCAGCACGCAGAGCAGCAGTGCCGTGTTGGTGACGGTCAGCCGGGCCGGCCAGGCCCGTTCGAGTCCGGCCGTGGCGGCGCGTACGGCCGCCGGACCGCCGCCGAGGACCACCGGGACGAGGAAACTGAGGGCGCCGAGCAGCACCTGGGCGATCCAGCCCGCGGCCAGCGGCGCCGTCAGCAGGGACGTGCGGGAGGCGACCGTCGCCCACGAGCCGGAGGACAGCAGGGCGGCCGTCAGGGCGATCAGGGACCCGGTGAGCCAGACGGCGCCCGCGGCGACCGACCAGGCCGCGAAGGAGCGCGGGGCCTTGGCACGGGCCTCGCGCAGCCAGGGCCGGCCCGCGACCACCAGCCCGACGGTGTGGAGGACCACGCCGGGGGCGACCAGGGGCGGCGGGGCGAGCAGCGCGGCGGCCACGGCCAGGACGAGGCCCGCGACCAGGACGGGCAGCGCGCGCCGGCCCGCCCGTTCGGCGCCGTCGGCGACCCTGGTGCGCAGCATCGTCGGCCAGAGGGTGATGAGCGTGCCGGCCACGGTGAGGCCGATCCAGCCGAGCAGGTTGACCATCTCGTGGGCGAGCAGCACCCGTTCGCGAAGGTCGCCGGGGAGGTCGCCGCGCGCCAGGACGACCCCGAGGGCGGCGCCGACCGGCAACAGGGCCGAGGCCGCCGCGTAGTAGCGCACGGTCATCGCGAACCGGCCCGGCAGGGCCCGCCGCAGCAGCCGGACCAGCCACACGGCGTGGGCGGCGACCGCGCCGGCGACCAGGGCCGCGCCGACGAGGACGACGGGCAGGCGCCCGGTGAGCAGCCCGGTGATCACGCCCACCGCGCCGGCGTTGAAACACGCCAGCCGCAGAAGCGCGGGCGCCCCCCGGTTCGCCTCGGGCAGCCGCAGCACGGAGGCGGCGAAGTGCCCGGACCAGATGATGACGGCGTTGCTGACGGCGCCCAGGAGCAGCAGGTGGACGAGGAGCCAGCGGGCGTGCGGCACGAGGTGGTGGGCGGCGCCGACCGCGGCGAACAGGGCGAGCCACGCGACGACGACCGCGTTCACCCCGAGGTGCCAGAGGGCCCGCGGGGACCGTCCGGGCGGCTGCGGGGCGGGGCCGCCGGACCGGGAGGGGAAGGACGGGCTCGTGGTCATCGGGACGTCCTCGGCCGGTCGGTGTCGGGGGTGGGGGCGGTGCCGGGGGTGGGGGCCGGGGCGGGGGCTGGGTCCGTTTCCGGGTCCGGGTCGGGTGCGGAGGCCGGGGTCGGGGCCGGTGGGGGGCCCAGAACCGGAGCCGGCCCGGGAGGGGAAGCCGGGACCGGGCCCGTGTCCGGAGCGGAGGCCGGGGCCGAGTCGGCCTCCGGGGCGGGGGCCGGTGCGGGGGCCGGCCCTCGGGCGGAGTCCGGCACCGGGGCGGCGCCGGACGTCCGGTCCCTGCCGTCCCTGCCGTCCCTGTCGTCCCTGTCGTCCCTGTCGTCCCTGTCGTCCCTGTCGTCCTCCCGCCGGGCGTGGTCCTCCGGGCCGGCCCGGTTGCCGCTCCGGGTCGCCCGGACCGATGCCGTCGCCGCCGTCACGGCGAACAGCAGGACCGCGGCGATGTTGAGCGCGCCGCCGAGCCGCCAGGCCGTCTCCGTGTCCCGCAGGTCGCCGAGGAACACCCGGAGGACCAGGGAGAGGTGGAGCAGCCAGGCGGCGACGCTCATCGCCGGGTGGTGGGGCAGGGGGCGGCGCAGCACCGCGGGGAGGATCACCGGCGCGTGCGCCATGATCATGGACATCACGAAGCCGAGGAACACGGCGTGCACCACCGCGTCGTAACGGGTCCCGTCCGTGACCGGCCCGGTGACCAGCCACAGCGTGCCCGCGAGTGCCAGCCAGCCGTAGCCGACCAGCAGGCATCCGGCGGTGAAGCGGGGCAGTCCGGTGGACCGCAGGAGCCGACGGGCCACGTCGTGCAGGAGCAGCCAGGCGACCAGCGCGAGGAGTGCGGCGCCCAGCAGCAGCGTGCCCGGGGCGGGCCACATGAGGGTGGCGGCCACACCGGCGGCCACGGCCGCGACGCAGGCCAGGAAGGCCGGTTCGGCGGCTGGGGCGAGGGCGGCCACCCGGGCGAGTTCCAGGCGCTCCCCCGCGATGGTGAGGACGAGGAAGGCGACCAGCCAGGGCAGCAGGCGCGGCACGTCCAGGCCGCCGAGCCACAGCAGGGCTCCGCCCAGCGCGCAGACGGCGCCCGCGCCCTGCGCCACCAGGGCGGCACTCGGCTGGCGGCGCCAGAAGCGCACGTACAGGGCGACGAGCGCGGCGCACCCGGCGACGAGCAGCAGCCGGGGGACGACCGGGTCGACGGGGGTGAGCAGCAGCAGGCCGCCCGCGCCGAGGAGGCCGGGGGCGACGCAGGGCCACCGGCCGCCCAGGGCGACCGCGCGTTCCAGGGCCACCAGCGTGCCGGCGAAGCCGAGGACGAGCAGGACGCCGTGCACCGACGGCAGCCGGTCGCCGGTGACCGGGGCGGGCAGGTCGAGCAGGACGAGGGCGGCGTCGAGCCCGGCGAGCAGACAGAGCCCGGCGGCCAGCAGGAACGGCACCCGCCGGGCGCCCGTCCGCCGGGCGGCGCGGTCGGTGGTGCCGTGGGCGGCGCCCCGGGCGGGACGGTCGGCGGCCCCGTCGACGGCAGTCCCGTCGACGGCGGGGCCGCCGCCCGGGGTCACCGGAACTCCTCGACCGCGCCGGAGGAGCGCGCGGGATCCGCGGGGTCTGCGGGATCCGCAGGATCCGCAGGATCCACGAGGTCCGGGGCGCCCGACGGACCCGGGCCGGCGGCAGGGCCGGCGGCACCGTCGCGTCCGGCCGGCCCCGAGGGACCGTCGTCCACGTCCGGGGGGCCGGCCGCGTGGGGGCCGCCGGGCGTCGCCGGGGTGGTGGTGGCGTCGGTGGCGGTGGCGGCCGGCGGGTGCGGGGGCCGTCGCAGTCCGTTGCGGCCGGTGGCCAGGTGCAGCCGGCAGGCGTCGGGCTCGGCGAACGGGAGGAGCTCGACGTCCTGGGGCGCACCGCCCAGCGCGGCGAGGGCGGCCCGGGTCAGTCCCTCGTGGACACCGCAGATCACACCGGGGTGCTCGCGGGCGGTCTCCACGAAGGGGCAGCGCGGCAGCCGGACCCGGCGGGCCTCGTCGTCCGCCTCGGGAGCGAAACCGATCTCCTCCAGCAGGTCCAGCACCCGGCGCCGCGCCTCCTCCGGGTCCGTGCTCGGCTCCTGCCCGGCGGTGAGGACGCGCCCCCAGTCCTCGCCCGCCGCGAGGGCGTCCGCCCGGGGGGCGGTGCTGGACCGGGCGATCCGGGCGGCCAGCACGGCGGCGAGACCGGCGTACTCCCGTGCGGGCGACGCCTGCGGGGGACGGGCCCGGTAGAGCCGGGCGGGGCGGCCCCGGCCGGCGGGGGCGGCCCGCTCCCGGACGGCGAGGCCGTCGTCGACCAGGGCGTCCAGATGCTCCCGGACCGTGTTGACGTGCAGCGCGCACACCTGTGCCAGCGCCGTGACCGTCACCGGGCCGGACTGCCCGCGCAGGTACTGCAGGACACCACGCCGCTGCCGGGACAGCGGCACCCGGTTCGCGCCACTGCCGGGAAGCGGTCCGTTATTTTCCACGGTCATGCCCGTACTATATTGCACGAGAGCCATCGACCCGGACCGGCCGGGACGGGTCGTCCACCTCCGGAAGGACGCGCCGCCATGAGCACCCTGACCATCGCATCGGATCCCCAGGACGCGGCGGCCGCCGAGGCCGTCGAGGCCCATCACACGCAGCTGGCGGGCGAGCTGGCCGGGCGGGTGGCCCTGCTGCTCACGGCGGCGGACGGCGACCCGGCGGAGGCGGAGGCCGTCCGTTCGGGGCTGGTCGGCTTCTGCGAGCGGGACCTGCTGCCGCACGCGGCGGCCGAGGAGCGGACCCTCTACCCGGCCGCCCGGGACCTGGCCGGCGCGCGGCTGCTGGTCGACGGCATGCTGGCCGAGCACCGGAGGCTGACCGCCCTGGTCGAGGCGGTGCGCGGAGCCGGCTCCCCGGTGCGGGCGGCGGCCGAGGCGCGGGCCCTCCAGGTGCTGTTCGAGGAGCACCTGGAGAAGGAGAACACGCTGGTCCTGCCCCTGCTGGCCGGTGCTGCGGACATCTCCCTGCACGGTCTCCTGGCGGGCATGCACGAGCTTCTCGGCCACGGCCACGACGACGGGCGGGAGCACGAGCACGGTCCCGCTCACGAGCACGAGCACGGCGCGGAGGGTGCGGCGGCCGAGTCCGGCGGCGGGTGCGGCGGCAGCTGCGCCTGCGGCGGCTCGGACGAGGTCGACGCGCCCGAACTCGACGTGCGGGAGGTCCCGCACGCGATCCGTCACGCGACGGTCTTCGGGGCACTGTCCGCCGTGCCCGCGGGGCGGGCCCTGGTGCTGGTGGCGCCGCACGACCCGCTGCCGCTGCTGCGGCAGATCGAGAGCCGGCACCCGGACACGTTCACGGTGGAGTACCTGGAGCGGGGACCGGAGGCGTGGCGCCTGCTGCTCAGCCACCGCTGATCCGGGCCGGCCCCCGCCGCCGACCTGCCGCCTACCTGCCGCCGCCCCGCCGGAGCACGACGTCCGCGCCGCTCACCCTCCCGGGCGTCGACGCCCCGTGCTGAACTCCCCCGCCGCCCGGGGGACTCCGGGGGTTTCAAGCGGGGTTCGGGGGCCAGACGGAAAGCATGTCCCCTCGCTATCGCACTGGTTCCACCTCGGCAGGGACGGTCGTCGCGGTGATCGCGGACATCATGGCCGTCATCCTGATCCTGTGGATTCTGATGTACCTGTTGGACGCCAACCGGGCCAACGCCCTGGTGCAGTTCGTCCACGACGCGGCCAACTGGCTGGCAGGCTGGTCGCGTGACCTGTTCACCTTCGACGAGGCATGGGCGCGGGTCGTCGCGGGCTACGGACTGGCCGCGGTGGTCTACCTGTTCATCGGCCACGCCATCGCCAACCGCCTCCACCGCCGCTGACGCGGGCGGCCGGCCCGTGGAGGCCGGCGCCCCGGACCCCGGGGGCCGGCCGGCGTCCGGACCGGGCGTCGTCGGCAGGCCGGCCGGCGTGCGGGGCCCGTACGACGACGCGCGCCCGGCCCGGTGCTCGGGCAGGACGCGCATCGTCGTACGGGCAGGCCGGGCGCGTCCCGCCGTACGGCCGGGCGGAAGCCCTCAGCGCCGGCCGCGGCAGTCCGGGTCGGCGCGGACTGCCGCTGAAGTCCAGGCCGGCGCGGGGCGGGCGCCCTCTCAGCCCTGGGCGCAGCAGTCGGGGTCCAGGCCCCGGGGCAGGTGTTCGCCGCCGAAGACCGCGCAGGTGGCCTCGTGGCCGCCGAGAGCGGCGACGGCCAGCAGCAGGGCGCCCGCGGTCCAGGTGGTGAGCTCCCGCGGCCAGATCGCCCTGTCGTCGAAGACGTAGCCCGTCCAGTACAGGCCGGTCCGCGGGTCCCGCAGGTGCTGGATCGACTGGAGCACCTCCAGCGCGCGGTCGGACTCGCCGATCGCCCAGAGCGCCAGCGCGAGTTCGGCCGATTCGCCCCCCGTCACCCACGGGTTGGGGATCACGCAGCGCACCCCGAGCCCGGGGACGACGAAGCGGTCCCAGCCCTCCTCGATGCGGGCCTTCGCCTCCTCGTCGGTGAGCGCGCCGCCGAGGACGGGGTAGTACCAGTCCATGGAGTAGCGGTCCTTGTCGAGGAACCGCTCCGGGTGGTGCCGGATCGCGTGCCGGAGCGCACCGGCCGCCAACTCCCAGTCGGGCTGCGGTTCTTCGCGCTGCTCGGCGATGGCGAGCGCGCAGCGCAGGGCGTGGTGGATCGAGGAGGAGCCGGTGAGCAGGGCGTCCGCGGTGGGCGTTCCGTCGTCGTCGCGCCGCCAGCCGATCTGCCCGCCGGGCTGCTGGAGCCGCAGCACGAACTCGACGGCCGCGTAGACGCAGGGCCACATGCGGTCCAGGAAGGCGTCGTCGCCGGTGGAGAGGTAGTGGTGCCAGACGCCGACCGCGACGTAGGCGACGAAGTTGGTCTCCCGGCCGCGGTCGGTGACGTCCCGGTGGTCGCCGTCGGCGTAGGCGGCGTACCAGGAGCCGTCCTCGTTCTGGTGCCGGGCCAGCCACAGGTAGGCCCGCTCGGCGGCCTCGTGGGCGCCCGCGGTGTCCAGGGCCATGGCGGCCTCGACGTGGTCCCAGGGGTCCAGGTGGTGGCCGCGGAACCAGGGGATCGCGCCGTCGGGCCGCTGACCGGCGAGGATGCCGGCGACGGTCTCGGCGGCCTGACCCGCGGTGAGGACCCCGGTCAGGACCAGGTGTTCCGTCCGGGGAGTGGTCACGTCGCCGCCGCCTCGGACCCGGCGTCGGCCCCGGCACCCGTCGCGGCCCCGACCGGGGTGCCGGCGTCCGCGCCGGTGGGCGGCAGGTGCGGCTTGGTGGCGTAGGCCACGAAGCTCTTGCCGATCAGCGGGTTCAGCGCCCGCTCGGCGACCCGGGTGGCCAGCGGCTTCTTCATGATGTCCCAGACCAGCAGCTTGTGGTACGCCCGCACCGGCAGCGCCCGGTCGTTGTCCACGCCGAAGGCGCACTTCAGCCACCAGTACGGCGAGTGCAGCGCGTGCGCGTGGTGCGTGCCGTACGGCCTCAGGCCCGCCTCGCGGATCCTGGTGAGCAGTTCGTCCGCGCGGTAGATGCGGATGTGGCCCCCCTCCACCTCGTGGTAGGCGTCGGACAGGGTCCAGCAGACCTTCTCGGGCCCGTAGCGCGGCACGGTGACGGCGATGCGGCCGCCGGGCTTGAGGACGCGGACCATCTCGGCGAGGACGCCCTTGTCGTCGTGGATGTGCTCCATCACCTCGGAGATGATCACGACGTCGAAGGACGCGTCGGGGAAGGGCAGGGCGAGGGCGTCGCCCTCCATGGCCGTGGCGGTGGCCCCGGCGGGCACCTCACCGGCCTCCTTCATCGCCGCGAACCACTGGGCGACCTCGCGGATCTCCTCCGCGTTCCGGTCCAGCGCCACGACCTGCGCGCCGCGCCGGTAACACTCGAACGCGTGCCGTCCGGCACCGCATCCGAGGTCCAGGACGCGGTCGCCCGGGGCGAGCGGGAACCGGGTGAAGTCGACGGTCAGCACGTGGCCCTGCTTTCGGGAGAGTCGGCACCTTCAACGGCGTGGGGAGGAACGGGGGCCACGGCGGTCGTGGCGGCGGCCGGCGCGGGCGTGACCGCGGGGGCCGGTGCCGGGGCGGTCCGCGCGCGGCCCGGGGCGGCGGCGCGGTCCATCGCCTCGCGGTAGCGGGCCACGGTGCCCTCCGCCGCGCGCGCCCAGGTGAACTGCCGCAGCACGCGGTCCCGTCCGGCCGCACCGAGCCGGGCGCGCAGCGCGGCGTCGCCCAGCAGGCGGGTCAGTCCGGCGGCCAGCGCCCCGGCGTCGCCCGGCGGCACGGCCAGGCAGGTCTCGCCGTCGCGGCCGGCCACCTCGGGGATGGCACCGCCGGTGGTGGCGAGCAGCGGGGTGCCGGTGGCCATGGCCTCGGCGGCGGGCAGCGAGAAGCCCTCGTAGAGCGACGGCACGCAGGCGACCTGCGCCGAGCGCACCAGGTCGACCAGTTCGGCGTCGGTGATGCCCTTGACGAACTCGACGGCGCCTTCGAGGCCGTAGCGTTCCATCGCCTGGGCGACGGGCCCCTTCTCGGGCCGCTTGCCGACGACGACGAGGTGGGCGTCGGGCTGTTCGACGCGCACCTTGGCCAGCGCCTCGACCAGGAAGACCAGGCCCTTGAGCGGCACGTCGGCGCTGGACGTGGTCACGATGCGCCCCGGCACGACGGGCACCGAGGGGTCCGGGGAGAACAGGTCGGTGTCGGCGCCGATGTGGACGACGTGGATGCGGTCCTGCCGGACGCCGAGGTGGTCGACGATCTCGTCGCGGGAGGTGCCGGAGACGGTGAGCACCGAGGGCAGGCGGCGGGCGACGCGCTTCTGCATGCGCGTGAACGCGTACCAGCGGCGCACCGCGTAGCGCCGTTTCCGGCTGTCCGCCGCGTCGAGCTCCAGCTGCCGGTCGACGGTGATGGGGTGGTGGACCGTGGTGACCAGGGGTGCGCCGAGGTCGCCGAGGAGGCCGTAGCCGAGCGTCTGGTTGTCGTGCACGACGTCGAAGTCGCCGCGGCGGGCGCGCAGATGGCGGCGGGCCCGCAGGGAGAACGTCAGCGGCTCGGGGAAGCCGCCGGTCCACATGGTGGCGACCTCCAGGGCGTCGATCCAGTCCCGGTACTCGCCCCGGCCGGGGGTGCGGAAGGGGTCCGGCTGCCGGTAGAGGTCCAGGCTCGGCAGCTCGGTCAGGCTCGGCCCGTCCCGGCCCGGTCCGAGGGTGTCGAGGACGGGGTAGGGCTGGGCGCCGATGACCTCGACCCGGTGTCCGAGCCGGGCGAGTTCGCGCGAGAGGTGGCGGACGTAGACGCCCTGCCCGCCGCAGAACGGGTTTCCCTTGTAGGTGAGGAGTGCGATGCGGAGCGGTCGCAAGCCGTCGGCTGCGGGGCCCTGCGAGGGCCCGGCCTGACTGGCCTCAGCGGTCACTCTGGGCCCCCTTCTCCCTGCACTGTCCCGCGAGGTTACGCCGGGACGCTAATCTAGAACAAGTTACAGAGTTGATCGTTCGGAGGCTTCGAATCTACCGGCAGGTAGAAGCGCTGGGCGCAGTGGATCAGGTGATTCACGCCACGGCCGACGGCGTGCCATGCTGTCCGATCATCCACCCTCACCGACTGTCACGGAACGGGACCCATGCCCGCGGAAGCCAACCCACACAAGGCGACCAAGGCGGCCAAGGCAGCCAAGGCGGAGAAGCCGGGAACAGCGGAGAAGCCGGGAACGAGGGAGAAGCCGGAGAAGCCGGAGATCCGGGACAGGGCGGCCGGGGCGACGACGGCGGGGGCCGACGGCGCGCGGCTCACCTCCCCGGCGTCCCCGCTCACCGAGCGGCAGGAGGCGCGCCGGCGCAGCATCCTGCAGGCGACCGCCCAACTGGCCTGCCGGGGCGGCTTCGACGCGGTCCAGATGCGTGAGGTCGCGGAGTCCTCCCACGTGGCGCTGGGCACGCTGTACCGCTACTTCCCGTCCAAGATCCACCTGCTGGTGGCCACGATGCAGGACCAGTTGGAGCACCTGCACGGCACCCTGCGCAAGAAACCCCCGGCCGGGGAGACGGCGGCCGAGCGGGTCGCGGAGACCCTGATGCGGGCTTTCCGCGCGCTCCAGCGCGAACCGCACCTGGCCGACGCGATGGTGCGGGCGCTGACCTTCGCCGACCGCAGTGTGAGTCCGGAGGTCGACCAGGTGTCGCGCCAGACCACGGCGATCATCCTGGACGCCATGGGGCTGGAGGACGACCGGGACCCCACCGCCGGGCAGTTGTCCGCGGTCCGGGTCATCGAGCACACCTGGCACTCCGCCCTGATCACCTGGCTCTCGGGGCGCGCCTCCATCGCGCAGGTCCGGATCGACATCGAGACGGCGTCCCGGCTGATCGACCTGACGGCGGCCGAGAGGGAGACGGGGGCGGAGGGTTCCTGACGCGAGGTGCCGGGACGTGGGCTTCCGGCGCGGGGCCCACGGAGAGCTTCCGACGGACGGCTTTCGACGCGGGGGCTCCGACGGAGGGCCTTCGGCGCGAGGACCGACCCCGACGCGGGGCGCACGGGGCGGGGCTCCGGCTCGGAGCTTCCGACTCGGGGCTTCCGACTCGGGGCTTCCGACTCGGGGCTTCCGGGAGCGTTCCGGACGGGCGGGGCCTTCCCCCGGCGGGGGCCCCGTCGCGGTCCCCCCGCCCCGTCATCCTCCTCACCCCTCCCCCACCACCTCGCCCGGGTCACACCCCCGTCACATCCCCCGCGTGACCTCAGCCACCTCCCCGCCACCGCCCCTGGTGGCCTGGTCGGGGGCGGGTAGAGTGGCCGCGTCGTTTCACACCCGTACGGGGGGAAGCCGGTGCGAATCCGGCGCTGACCCGCAGCCGTGAGCCGTCCCAGCGGACGGCGAGCCGGAATGCCCCGCACGACCGTGACCGGCTCACGTGCCCGGCAGTTCCGCCGGAGCACGGCACCGTCGAGGTATACGGAGCCGAGCCGCCGGGGTGTCCCGTGCTGCCCGACTCCCCTCAGGGAGAGGCACCCGCCCATCATGAACTTCCGCCGTGGCGCCGCGGTCCTGGCCGCCGTCGCCGTGATCGGCTCCGCCGCGCCGGCCGCAGCCGACTCGTCCCCGTCGCCCTCGCCGTCCGCGAAGCTGCCCGCCGCCCTGTTCGGCGACGGCGATCCGCAGTACGACGGCGTCTGGCGCCAGTCGCTCGCCCTGCTCGCCCTGGACACGGCCGGTGTCGAGCCCGCCGCGTCGGCCGTGGAGTGGCTGACCGGCCAGCAGTGCGCCGACGGCTCCTTCGGCCCGTACCGTGCGGACACCTCGAAGGCGTGCGACGCCAAGACGATGGTGGACACCAACCAGACCGCCGCCGCCGTGCAGGCGCTCACCGCGCTCGGCGGGCACGACGCCGTCACCACGAAGGCCGTCGACTGGCTGAAGTCGGTGCAGAACAAGGACGGCGGCTGGGGCTACACCGCGGGCGGGGCCAGCGACACCAACTCCACCTCCGTCGTCATCGGCGCGCTCGCCGCCGCCGGGGAGAAGCCCGCCGAGGTGCGGAAGGACGGCAAGTCCCCCTACGACGCGCTGCTGAAGCTGGCGCTGCCGTGCGACGCCGAGGAGGGCCCGGGCGCCTTCGCCTTCCAGCCCGACAAGAAGGGCACCCTGGTTCCCAACGCGGACGCCACCGCCGCCGGTGTGCTCGGTGCCCTCGGCGCCGGCCTGGTCGTCGAGCCCGGCAAGGGCGGCGGCGCGGCGGACGGCGGCTGCGAGAAGGCGGACACCCCCGAGCAGGCCGCGGCCAACGGCGCCGCCCACCTCACCGAGGCCCTGGCCGAGGACGGTCACCTCGTCTCGTCGCTCCCCGGCGCCGAGGACCAGCCCGACCACGGCAACACCGCCGACGCGGTCGTGGCACTGTCCGCGCAGGGGGCGACCGCGCCCGCGAAGAAGTCGCTCGCCTGGCTGGAGAAGAACGCCGCCGACTGGGCCGCCCAGAGCGGTCCCGGCGCCTACGCCCAGCTGATCCTCGCCGCCCACGCCACCGGCGCCGACCCCCGCGCCTTCGGCGGCACCGACCTGGTGGCGAAGCTCGGCGCGACCGGCCCGGAGGCGTCCGAGGGCACGGGCTCCGCGCGGTCCGGCGCGGACGAGAAGGCGGACGACAAGGACGAGAAGAAGGACGAGTCGGAGTCCGGCTTCGGCATCTGGTGGTTCGTCGGCGTCTGCCTGGTCGCCGGCATCGGCGTCGGCTTCCTGGTCAGCGGCCGGAACAAGCGGAAGCAGTCGTGATCCGGCGCCTCACCGTCCTGCTCCTGGCCGCGCTGGTCCCGCTCTCCGCCGTCCTGGCGGGCGCGGGGCCGGCGCAGGCGGCCGGTTACCGCTACTGGTCCTTCTGGGAGCGCGACGGCGGACAGTGGACCTACGCGACCGAGGGCCCGTCGACGGCGCGTCCCGCCGACGGTGACGTCCAGGGCTTCCGCTTCTCCGTCAGCGAGGACTCCGGCGACGCGGCGAAGCCCCGGGGCGCCGCCGACTTCGACACCATCTGCGCCGACACCCCGGCACAGGACGGCCGGAAGCGCGTCGCGCTGGTCATCGACTTCGGCACGGCCGCCGACGCCCCGTCCGGGGAGACCCCGCCGAAGGGACGGACGGCCTGCGCCCGCGTCGCCGGGAACGCGACGACGGCGCACGCCCTGGCCGCCGTGGCCGAGCCGCTGCGCTACAACACCAGCGCCCTGCTGTGCGCGATCGAGGGCTACCCGAAGTCGGGCTGCGGGGAGCAGGTCTCCGGCACGGCGCCGGACGGCTCCGGGAACCCGGACCGGGACCCGTCGGCGACCGGGCGGGACGGGTCGGAGACCCCGGACGCGTCCTCGTCCGCCGCCGGCTCCTCGGACGGTGACGGCGGCAGCACGGCACTGGGACTGGTCGCCGGCATCGCCCTCGTGGCCTTGCTGGGCGGGGCGGCGATCTGGCAGGTACGCCGCCGTGGCTGACCCCCGGCCCCGCCCGGCCGGTTCCGGGGGCGGGGACCACCGGTACGGCGCCGGCCCTCGCCCCGAGGGCGTCGGCGCCGGCGACCGGCCGTCCGACGGCACCGCCGACCGCCCTGCCGGTGACGCCAGCGCCTCCGGCGACGCCAGCACCGACGGCCAGGACCGAACCGGCGACAAGCCCGACCCCGTTGACCGTGCTCGCCCCGCCCCCGAGGGCCACCCCGCCGTTGAGGGCGACACCGCCCCCGAGAGCGTCCCCCGCCGCAACGGCGACACCGACCCCGACGGCCGCTCCGCCCTCGGAGACCGCTCCCGTCCCGGAGACCAACCCGGCGACCACCCCGGCGACCGTCACGGCGACCACCCCCGCCGCGGCGCGCGCCGTGACCCGGGCGGGGCTGCCTCGCGCCCCCGCCGCCCGGCAGCCACGACCGCCCGGGGGCACCGGTCCGGGCCGTCGCTGCACCCCGGTGCCTGGTGGCTGTGGGCGCTCGGGCTCGGCACCGCCGCCACCCGCACCACCAACCCCCTGCTGCTCTGCCTCCTGGCGACCGTCTCCGGGTACGTCGTGGCCACCCGCCGCCCGAACGCGCCCTGGGCCCGCTCCTACGGCGCGTTCGTCAAGCTGGCGCTGGCGGTGCTGGTCATCCGGCTGCTGTTCGCGATCGTCCTCGGTTCGCCCATCCCCGGCAGTCACGTCCTGGTGTCGCTCCCCGAGGTCCCGCTGCCCGCGTGGGCGCAGGGCATCCGGCTCGGCGGCGACGTCACCGCCGAAGCCCTCACCTTCGCGCTGTACGACGGCCTGAAGCTGGCGACGCTGCTCGTCTGCGTCGGCGCGGCGAACGCCCTCGCCAACCCGTCCCGCCTGCTGAAGTCCCTGCCCGGCGCCCTGTACGAGATGGGCGTGGCGGTCGTCGTGGCGATGACCTTCGCCCCGAACCTGATCGCCGACGTCCAGCGGCTGCGCGCCGCCCGGCGCCTGCGGGGGCGGCCCGACAAGGGGGTCCGCGGCCTGCTGCAGGTCGGACTGCCGGTCCTGGAGGGCGCGTTGGAGCGGTCGGTGGCGCTGGCCGCCGCGATGGACGCCCGCGGCTACGGCCGGACCGCCGAGGTGCCGCCCGCCGTCCGCCGTACCACCGCCGCCCTCACCCTGGGCGGCCTGCTCGGGGTCTGCGCCGGGACGTACGGGCTGCTCACCGCCGAAGGGGGACGGTACGGTCTGCCCGTCCTCCTCGCCGGGCTGGCCACCGCCCTGGCGGGCCTGTGGCTGGGCGGGCGCAGGTCCCTGCGGACCCGGTACCGCCCGGACCACTGGGACGTCCGGGCCTGGCTGGTCGCCGGTTCCGGCGCGGCCGTCGCCGCGGCCCTGTTCGTGGCCGCGGCGCGGGATCCGGCCGCGCTGCACCCCGGCGTGGTGCCGCTGGTGGCACCGACGCTGCCCCTGTGGCCGGCGGCGGCCGTGCTGATCGGTCTGCTGCCCGCCTTCGTGACGCCCGCCCCCGAGGACAACCGCAAGGAGCCCGTGTGATCCGCTTCGAGAACGTCTCCGTGACGTACGACGGCGCGGACGAACCCTCCGTCCGGGGCGTCGACTTCGAGGTCCCCGAGGGTGAACTCGTCCTGCTCGTCGGCCCGTCGGGGGTCGGCAAGTCGACCGTGCTCGGCGCGGTCAGCGGCCTGGTGCCGCACTTCACCGGCGGCACCCTGCGCGGCCGGGTCACGGTCGCCGGCCGGGACACCCGCACCCACAAGCCGCGCGAACTCGCCGACGTCGTCGGCACGGTGGGCCAGGACCCGCTGTCGCACTTCGTCACCGACACCGTCGAGGACGAACTCGCCTACGGCATGGAGTCGCTGGGCCTCGCCCCCGACGTGATGCGCCGCCGCGTCGAGGAGACCCTCGACCTGCTGGGCCTCGCCGACCTGCGCGACCGCTCCCTCTCCACCCTGTCCGGCGGCCAGCAGCAGCGGGTGGCCATCGGCTCGGTCCTCACCCCGCACCCCCGGGTGCTGGTGCTGGACGAGCCGACCTCCGCGCTGGACCCCGCGGCGGCCGAGGAGGTCCTGGCGGTCCTCCAACGGCTGGTGCACGACCTGGGCACGACGGTCCTGATGGCGGAGCACCGCCTGGAGCGGGTCATCCAGTACGCCGACCGGGTCGTGCTGCTGCCGGGGCCGGGCGAGGCCCCGCGGTTGGGCGGCCCGGCCGAGATCATGGCGGTCTCGCCGGTCTTCCCGCCCGTGGTGGACCTGGGGCGGCTGGCCGGCTGGACCCCGCTGCCGCTGACGGTCCGCGACGCCCGCCGCCGGGCCGCTCCGCTGCGGGAGCGGCTGGAGCGGGCGGCCGCGGCACGGGCGGAGAGCACGCGGGAGCCCGCCGGGGCGTCCGGGACGGCCGCGCCGTCCCCGGCCCGCGGCCGGCTGTTCCGGCGGTCCGCGCCGAAGACCCCCGCGACGCCCACCGTGGCCGAGGTCCGTGACCTGGCCGTCCGCCGCGGCCGGGTCCAGGCGCTGCGCCGGGTCGACCTCACCGTCGTCCCGGGCGAGACCATCGCCCTGATGGGCCGCAACGGCGCCGGGAAGTCGACGCTGCTCAACGCGCTGGTGGGCCTGGTGGAGCCGTCCGGCGGCTCGGTCCGCGCCGGGGACGCCGTCCCGCACCGCACCCGCCCCCGGGACCTGATCCGCCGCGTCGGCCTGGTCCCCCAGGAGCCCCGCGACCTGCTCTACGCGGACACGGTCGCCGCCGAGTGCGCCGCCGCCGACCAGGACGCGGACGCCGGGCCGGGCACCTGCCGGGCGCTGCTGTCCGAGCTGCTGCCCGGCATCGCCGACGACACGCACCCCCGGGACCTGTCCGAGGGCCAGCGCCTGACGCTCGCCCTGGCCGTGGTCCTCACCGCCCGCCCGCCGCTGCTCCTGCTGGACGAGCCGACCCGCGGCCTGGACTACGGCGCGAAGTCCCGCCTGGTGGCCCTGCTGCGCGAGCTGGCCGCCGACGGCCACGCCATCGTGATGGCCACCCACGACGTGGAGCTGGCGGCCGATCTCGCGCACCGGGTCGTCCTGCTCGCCGAGGGCGAGGTGATCGCCGACGGCCCCTCCGCGCAGGTCGTCGTCGCGTCCCCGTCCTTCGCGCCGCAGGTCGCCAAGATCCTCGCCCCGCAGCCCTGGCTCACCGTGCCCCAGGTCCGCGAGGCGCTGTCATGACCCCCCGCACGCCCCGGCCGGGCTCCGGCCCGCAGCCGCGGCCCCGCGACCGGCAGGCCCGCGCGGTCCGCCTCGGGCCCCGCTCCCTGGCCGCGCTGGCGCTGGTCAGCGCGGTGGGCGTGGCCGGCTTCGGCTGGCCGTTCCTCGCGCCGCCCGCCTCCACCCTGAACGCCCACGCCCAGGACGCCCCCTGGCTGTTCGCGGGCCTGCTGGTGCTGCTGGTCGCGGTGGTGGCGGCGACCATCTCGGAGTCCGGGCTGGGCCCGAAGGCCGTGGCCATGCTGGGCGTCCTGGCGGCGACCGGGGCGGCGCTGCGCCCGATCGGGGCGGGCACGGCCGGGCTGGAGCCCATGTTCTTCCTGATGGTGCTCAGCGGCCGGGTCCTCGGCCCCGGTTTCGGCTTCGTCCTCGGCGCGATCACCATGTTCGCGTCCGCCCTGCTCACCGGCGGGGTCGGACCGTGGCTGCCGTTCCAGATGCTGGCGATGGGCTGGTTCACCATGGCCGCGGGCTTCCTGCCCGGCCCCGACCGGCTGCGGGGCCGGACGGAGGTGGTGATGCTCGCCGTGTACGGCTTCCTGGCGGCCTTCGTCTACGGCACGGTGATGAACATGTCGGGCTGGCCCTTCATGTCCGCGCTGGCCTCGAACATCGCCTTCGACCCGGACGCGTCCGTCCCCGCCAACCTGGCCCGCTTCCTCGCCTACTGCCTGGCCACCTCCCTCGGCTGGGACCTGGGCCGCGCCCTGCTCACCCTCGTCCTGACGCTGACCCTGGGCCCTCCCGTGCTCCGGGCGCTGCGCAGAGCGACCCGGCGGGCCGCCTTCGAGGCGCCGGTCACCTTCGACGGCCCCGCGGGCGTGAAGCACCCCACATGACGCGGATCACGTACGAAGCGGGGCCGTAGCCGACGGCCCCGCCGCGCACCGGCGTGACCTGCGCGGAACGGGGCCGGCGCGGTCGGCGGACACCCCCCACCTGACCGCCCGAACTAGTAAAAACGGTCTTTGCGGACATCCGTCCGGCCTGTTTCTCTGGACGACGTCGCCAGGCGCCGACGAGCCCTCCGGGGCCGCGGCGCCGCCGTGTGCCCCGCGGAGTGACCGCGGCTCCCGCACACGGCGGCGACCCACCGCCCCCGACCGAAAGGCCGCCCGTGTCCGCCGTTTCCCTCCTCCGCTCCCTCGCCACCCCGAGGAAGGCCGTCGCCGGCACCGCCCTGGCCGCCGCGGCCTGCGGCACGCTGTTCGCCGCACCCGCCCAGGCCGCCCCCGCGGAGGCCACCTCGGCACAGGCGACCGCGAAGAAGATGATCGGCAACTCGGCCCAGTACCAGTGCTTCTCCAAGATCGTGCAGCACGAGAGCAACTGGGACGTGAAGGCCACCAACGCCTCCAGCGGCGCCTACGGCCTGGTGCAGGCCCTGCCGGCCTCCAAGATGGCCTCGGCCGGCTCCGACTGGCGGACCAACCCCGAGACCCAGATCGAGTGGGGCCTCGACTACATGAAGGACCGCTACGGCAGCCCCTGCGGCGCCTGGAACTTCTGGCAGTCCAACGGCTGGTACTGACCCCACCCGGCCCCACCGGCCGACCCCACGGCACGCCCCCCGTACCGAAGGCGGCGCCCCCTGATCCCCGGGGCGCCGCCTTCGCCCGTTCCGGGCCGACCGGAGCCCGCGGGACCCACCCCCGTGTCAGTGCTCCCCACTACTGTTCCCGCCATCGCACGCCGACCTGGAGGATCGACACACGTGACCGGCCTGTCCGCCTTCCCGCTGCCCTTCCACGGGCCCGCCCGTTCCGTACCGCTCGCGACGCCCCGGACGCTGGGGGAGCTGCGGATGATGCAGTGCAGCGCGCACCTCCGGGCGAAGCCGGGGTGGTACGACAAGATGAACGACCCGGAGATCGCGGCCCGGTGGACGGAGGAGGCCCGTGCCCAGGGCCTGACCGAGGCCCAGGTGCGGTACGTGCTGGCCGAGCTGCGGCACTACGCGGCGCTGCGGGACGCCGGCACCGGGATCGAGGTGTCCGCGGTCGACGGGGTGTGGCAGTCGGACTCCCTGATCGACGACGACCTGGCGTCCCGGCTGCGCGCGGCGGTCCGCGTCCTGGAGGAGGTGCCGGAGGCGGAGAGGGACTGGCACCCCGGGTCGGAGGGCCAGGTGCTCGACCTGGTGCACCCCTCGCTCTTCTGCCGGGTGCGGGGCGTCAGCGGGCCCGAGGACGCGTGGGAGGAGTCGCCGGGCGGGTACGCGTACGAGTTCTCGGAGAAGTTCCAGTGGCTGCCGACGGACGCCGACGTGGACGAGGACGGCGGGGTGGTCTTCCGTTCCTACGTCAACAACGTCCATCCCGAGGCGCACAAGGAGCTGGCCGCCGTGCTGCCGGAGCTGTTCGCGCGGCTGCGCCCGCTGTTCGAGAACGTCCTGACCGATCTGCGGCATCCGCGTCCGCCGCGCATCGAGGCCGATCCGTACGGCTGGTACGACTCGGAGCCGGAGTACCCGCACGAGCGTTCCTACGCCGACAAGGCGGCGTACCACGAGGCGTACCAGGCGTGGAGGGAGGCCATGGACGACTGGTGGGAGAACCGTCGTCCGGTGCTGCCGGACGCCCCGGACTTCACGCCGCCCGCGGTGCCCGACGCGTCCGCCCGGGTCGACCTGCGCGGGCGGAGGCTGCAGGTCGTGGTCAAGCTGGCGAGCATCCACCTGACCCCCGACCGGCCCGAGTACGCGGGCGGTTCCTGGCACGTCGAGGGGATGCTGAACGAGCGGATCGTCTCCACCGGCATCCACTACTGGGACAGCGAGAACATCACCGCGAGCACGCTGGGCTTCCGGACGGCGGTGGACGAGCCGGACTACGAGCAGAACGACGACAACGGCATGCGGGAGGTCTACGGCCTGGAGGACGAGGGCGCGCTGAACCAGGTCCTGGGGACGGCGTCGACCCCGGCGGGCCGCTCCCTGGCCTTCCCCAACGTGCTGCAGCACCGCGTCGGACCGTTCCGCCTCGCGGATCCCACCCGGCCGGGGCACCGGAAGATCCTGGCGTTCTTCCTGATCGACCCGTCGCAGCGGATCGTCTCGACGTCGGACGTGCCCCCGCAGCAGCCGTGGTCCGGCACGTCGACCATGACCCTGGAGGAGGCCAGGGCGTACCGCGAACAGCTCATGCACGAACGCACGTTCTTCGTCGCCGAGCACAACGAGGAGCTCTACGAGCGGGCGTTCTCCCTCTGCGAGCACTGAACCGTCCGGGCCCGGACGGCGGCAGCGGTCCCCATCTCCCGGGCGGGCGCGGCCGGTTGCCCGCGCCCGCCCGGCCGACGGCACGACCGACAGGGACCGCCCGCCCGGTCGGCCACCGGGCCGACAGCGACCGCCCGTCCTGCGGCCCGGGGATCCGCCGTGCCCGTCCGGCGCACTGAACGCCCGCGCCCCGATCCGCGTCCTCCTCCACGTGCCCCACGCCGATCTCACCCTGCCCCGACCGCCCCGGCAGCCCCGGTGGGCGACCCCGGCCCCGCCGCGGAACCGTTCCCTCCGCGCGTGGGGACGACGGCACCGCGTGCCCCTCCTCGCCACCCTCCCGGTGCTCCCCCTCTACGCCCTGTGGGTGCTGGTCCTCGCGACCGGCGGCGGTGACCTGGCCGCGCAGGACGCCTGGGCCGGCTTCGTGACCCGGCACGGGAGTTCCGCGTACAACCTGTCCTGGTACGGCGGCACGCACACCGCCAACTACAGTCTGCTGTCGCCGTACCTGATGGCCGCTCTCGGGGTGCGGACGGTCACCGTGGCGGCGGGCGTCGCGGGGTCCTGGCTGGCGGCGGTCCTGGTGGTCCGGGCCGGGTTGGCGAAGCCGCTGCTCCCGGCCCTCCTCGCCTCCCTCGCCCTATGGTGCAACGTGGCCTCCGGGCGGACCACGTTCGCCCTCGGCACCGCCTTCGCGCTGGCCGCGTGGGTGGTGCTGAGCCACGGCGGCCGGCCCGTCCTGGCCGGTGCGCACGCCGCGCTCGCCACCATGGCCTCCCCGGTGGCGGGGCTGTTCCTGGCGGTCGTCGGGGCCGGGTACCTGCTCGACCGGCAGCGCGCCCGGGCCGTGGCCCTGCTCCTTCCGCCGGCCGCCGTCGTGGCGGCGACGAGCGCGCTGTTCCCCTTCTCCGGCGAGCAGTTGATGCCCGCGGGGCGCATCTGGCCGCCGGTCCTGCTGGGGCTGGCGGTCACCGTGCTCGCCCCGCGCGACTGGCGGGTCGCCCGGTTCAGCGGCGCCGTCTACGCCGCCGGGACCGTCGCGGTGTACCTGGTGCCCTCCCCGATCGGCACCAACGTCGAGCGGTTCGCCGAGTACGCGGCCCCGGTCGTGCTGCTGGGGGCGCTGCTCGCCCGGCCGGGGCCGCGGATGGTGCGGCGGACGCTGCTGATCGGCGTCCTGGTGTTAGCGACGGTGTGGACGGGCCAGAAGACCGTCGACGACCTGAAGGTGTCCACCACCGTCCCGGCCTGGGCGGCCCACACCGACGGGGTCGTGCGCGCGCTGCGGGGGCTCGGCGCCGACCGCACCCGCGTCGAGGTGGTGCCCGCCCGCAACCACCGGGAGGCCGTCGCGCTCGCCCCGCACGTGCACCTGGCCCGCGGCTGGAACCGCCAGCTCGACGTGGAGCGCGGCCGTCTGTTCTACGACGGCTCCTTCTCCGCCGCGGCCTACCGGGAGTGGCTGGACCGCTGGGCGGTCGGCTTCGTCGTACTGCCCGAGGCCCGGCCCGACGGCTTCGCCGAGCAGGAGGCGCGGCTGATCCGCGAGAACCGCCCCGACTGGCTGGAGCCGGTCTGGCGGGACGCGCACTGGCGGATCTTCCGGGTGCGGGACGCGGTGCCCCTGGTGTCCGCCCCGGGCTCCGTGGTGCGCACCTCGGGCGCGGAGATCGTGGTCCTCGTCTCCCGGCCGGGTCCGGTGACGGTGCGGGTGGCGTACTCGCCGTGGCTGCGGTCCGACGGCGGCTGCCTGAGCCGGCAGGGCGAGATGACCCGGCTGACCGTGTCCGCGCCGGGCGAGTACCGGATCAGCTCGCAGTACGGTCCTTCTCCGGCACCGACGGCTGCCCGCTGCTGACGGCGGCGGCGGTGACCGTGCGGGCGCGCGGCCCCTGGAGGACGTGGGTCAGGCCGAAGCCCGCGGCGACGACCAGCGCCCCGCCGACGGCGTCCAGGATCCAGTGGTTGCCGGTGGCCACGATCGCGGCGGCCGTGAACAGGGGGTGCAGCAGGCCGACGAGCTTCATCCAGGTGCGGGGCGCGATGACCGCGACGACCACACCGCACCACAGGGACCAGCCGAAGTGCAGGGAGGGCATCGCCGCGTACTGGTTGGTGAGGGCGGTGAGGGTGCCGTAGTCCGGCTTGCTGAAGTCCTGCACGCCGTGGACGGTGTCGATGATGCCGAGGCCCGGCATCAGGCGGGGCGGGGCGAGCGGGTAGAGCCAGAAGCCGACCAGGGCGAGCAGGGTGGTGAAGCCGAGGGCGGAGCGGGCCCACCGGTAGTCGACGGGGCGCCGCCAGTACAGCAGTCCCAGCACGGTGAGCGGGACGACGAAGTGGAACGACGTGTAGTAGAAGTCGAAGAAGTGCCGCAGCCAGTCGATCTTCACCACGGCGTGGTTGACGGCGTACTCGATGTCCAGGTGGAGGACGCGTTCGAGGTCGAGGATCTGCCGGCCGTGCTCCTCCGCGCGGGCCCGGCCCGCGGAGTTGCTGCCACCGGTCGCGGCCAGCCGGACCTGGGAGTACGCGGCGTAGGTGACGCGGATCAGCAGCAGTTCGAGCAGCAGGTTGGGCCGGGTGAGGACCCGGCGCAGGAACGGCAGCAGCGGGACGTGCCGGAAGCGGCTGGGGACCGGCGGCGCGTACCGGGTCGGGACGGGCTCGTCGTAGTACCGGGAGGTGCGGGACAGGAAGGGGATCGCGGTGGCGGCGGCCAGCGCGGCGAGCAGCACGATGTTGTCCCGCACCGGATGCAGCACCGACAGGTTCGGCAGGATCATGGTGGCCGGCAGGGTCATCACCAGGACGACGGCGACGGGCCACAGCAGCCGGTCGGAGGCCCGCTTGCCGACCCGGCCGACGACGGCGAGCAGCAGCCACAGCAGCTGGTGCTGCCAGGCGGCCGGGGAGACGACGATGGCGACGCAGCCGGTGACGGCGACCGCGAGGAGCAGCTGGCCGTCCCGCGCGTAGTGGACGGCGCGGCGCAGCCCGAGCACGACGACGGCCGCGCCGATCAGCAGGAACAGGCCGATCTCCAGCGGCCCCTCCAGGCCGAGGCGCAGCAGGGCGCCGTGCAGGGACTGGTTGGCGAGGGCGTCGGCGGGCCCGCCGAGGCCCACCCCGGAGATGTGGCGCGTCCAGTAGGCGGTGGAGTCCTCCGGCATCGCGGCCCAGGCCAGGGCGGTGCCGAGGGCGAAGGTGGCGCCGGTGGTGGCGGCGGCCCGGCGCCGGTCGGTGAACCACAGCAGCGGGGCGAACAGCAGCAGGGTGGGCTGGAGGGCCGCCGCGAGGCCGACGAGGACGCCGCTGGTGCGCGAGCCGCGGACGACGAAGCAGCCGAGGAGGACCAGCAGGACGGGCAGGATGCTGGTCTGCCCGAGCCAGAGGGTGTTGCGCACCGGCAGGGAGAGCATCAGCAGGCTGACGGCGACGGGCGCGGCGAGCAGGGCGGTGCGGCGGCCGACCGGCCGGGGCAGGGCGCGGGCGGCGACCAGGCCGAGGGCGACGACCAGCAGCAGGGTGCCGAAGGTCCACCCCCAGCCGAGGGCTTGTTCAGCCGAACGAGTGAAGGGCTTGAGGACGAGGCCGCTGAAGGGGGTGCCGGTGAAGCTGGTCGAGTCGTACAGGGAGCCGCCGACCCGCAGCACGCCCTCCGGGCCGAGCCAAGTCTCCAGGTCGGTGAGCCGCTCCCCGCGGGGGGAGGTCAGGACGAGGGCGACCTGGCGTGCCGCGAGGAGGGCGGCGACCAGCCACAGTCCGAGGCGCAGCGTGTTCAGCCGTGCCGGGTTCCCGCCGACGGCGGCCGTGCCCACCGCAGCCGCCGGTCGCCCTCCGTGCTCCGCATCCGCCACGCCTCGTCGGCCTCCCGCCCCGTCTCCGCGCGCTCCGGCGCGCGGGATCCTCCACGAACCCTACGGGGCTCGCTGTGCCCCCGGGAGAGACGCGATGCACCCACGGTTCACCTGACGTCTCTTCCGCTTTTGTCCGGAAGACGATAGACGGCCGACCGCCGGACCGCCTCCCCGTCCCACGACACGGGCGCGCGGCCGGGGGGACCGTGACGGAGACCGCCGGCGGCGCGGCCCGGCGCGGTGACCGGGACACACGGCGGTGCGGCCCGGCGCGGCGACCGGGACACACGGCGAAAAGCCCTGCCCGCTCCGGGGCCGCCCGGCGTATGTTCTCGGCGACCGCCGGTGGGCGCCGGCGACTCTCACCCGACCGGAAGGCACGGACCTTGAACGACGCGCGGCTGTGGCACGACGTGGACGACTACTTCGCCGGCCGGCTCCTGACCGGCGAACCCGACGACGCCCTGGCGGCGGCCCTGAGCGACAGCGAGGCCGCCGGGCTCCCCCCGATCGCCGTCGCCCCCACCCACGGCAAGCTGCTGCACCTCCTCGCCCGGGTGCAGGGCGCCCGCCGCATCCTGGAGATCGGCACGCTCGGCGGGTACAGCACCATCTGGCTGGGCCGCGCCCTGCCGGACGACGGGCGGCTGATCACCCTGGAGCGCGACCCGCGCCACGCCGAGGTCGCCACCCGCAACCTCGCCCGTGCCGGGCTGGCCGAGCGGGTGGAGGTGCGGGTGGGCGCGGCCCTGCAGTCGCTGGACCGGCTGGCCGAGGAGGGCGCGGAGCCGTTCGACCTGGTCTTCGTCGACGCCGACAAGGCCAACAACCCGCACTACGTGGAAGGGGCGCTGCGGCTGACCGAGGCCGGCGCGCTGATCATCGTCGACAACGTCGTCCGCGGCGGCCGGGTCGCCGACCCGGACGACGACGCCCCCGACGTGACCGGTACCCGCGCGGCCCTCGACCTCATCGGCCGCCACCCGCGGCTGGACGGCACCGCGATCCAGACGGTCGGCGTCAAGGGCTACGACGGCTTCGCCCTGGCCCGCGTGGTGTCCTGAGCGGGGCGGGCGGGGCGGAGAGCCGGGGCGGACACGAAAGCGGGGACAGGCGCGGGGGCCGGGGCGGGCACGGGAGCGGTAGCCGGGCCCGGCGGATCACACCTCGTGGTAGAAGCCCACGTTGACGCTGCGCGGCGCGGCGCGGTCCTGGATGACGACCTCGCCGCTGCCGCCCCGGGGCAGGGCCACGCTGCCGCCGTACGGGACGGGGTGGGCGTACTCCCCGACGGTGATCCGGACCTCGGAGGACGGCTCCGGCAGGGATCCGCGCAGCCAGGTCAGGTGCCAGCCGCCGTCCTGCCCGCACTGGAACTCCAGGTGCACCCGGGAGACGAACAGCCAGTCGTCCGGCGTCGACAGCCGGCACACCGCCCGGTCCCGCCCGACCAGCAGCACGGCACCCGGCTCGCTGGGCGCGTCGGCCATGAGCATCCCGGCCGTGGCGCCCTCTTCCGCCGCGGACACGGCGGCCATGGTGAGTTCGAGCACGTGCGCTCCTCCTGAGCAGTCCTGGCGGGCCCGTACGGTCCCGGTCCCCGGGGCCGCGTCGGCCCGGTGCGGCGGCCGGATCGGCTCGCTGCCGCCGCATGATAAAACGCCCGGCCATGCGGCGTCCGGCACAATGGGGCTCATGACCGAGCGGAAGCCACCGGGCGTCGACTTCGGGACCTGGGTGGACAGACAGATCCGGGACGCCGAGCGCCGGGGGGAGTTCGAGCGGCTGCCGGGCGCGGGCAGGCCGCTGCCGCCGGACGTGGAGACGGCCTACGACGAGATGTGGTGGGTGAAGCGGAAGATGGCCCGCGAGGGCATCTCCTACCTGCCGCCGGGGCTGGCCCTGCGCAAGGAGGCGGAGGACGCCCTGGAGGCGGCCCTCGCGGCGCCCTCGGAGCACGCCGTGCGGAAGATCCTCACGGAGATCAACGCCCGTATCCGCGAGATGATGTACAAGCCGCCGCCCGGCCCCCCGCTGGGCAGGAAGCCGTACGACGTCGAGGACGTCGTACGGCAGTGGCGGGAGCGCCGGGCGGACGCGGGCGGGGCGGCCGGGTAACAGCCCCGTCAGACGTGTCAGACGTGTCAGACGTGTCAGACGTGCAGCAGCCGTTCCGCCAGTTCGCGGTAGTCCCGCAGGGCGAGCCGCAGTTGCTCGGTGTCGGTCGCCGCGGCGGCCGGCTCCGGGGAGCCGTCCGTGGTCTGCCAGGACCGGCGCAGGGTGCGCCGCCGTTCGGTCACCGCCTCCGTGAAGCGGGCGGTGAGTTCCTGGAGCACCTGGTCGGCCTCCTCGACGGCTTCCCGCGGGGCGTCCACGAACCCGGCGACGGCGTGGTGCAACTGCGCGGTGAGCGCGTCGAGTTCGCCGTGCGGGAGGAGGGGCCCGCCGGAACCGCCGTGCGTCGGCGGGGTGTGCCCGGCGTCGGAGCCGGTTCCCGTGCGGCCGTCCCCGGAGGCGCCGGCGGCCGGGGCGGTGGTGCGGCCGGTCGTGGCCGACGGGCCGGACGGCTGGCCTGCGCCCGGCGTCGTGCCGGGCCCGGCGGTCCCGTCGGTGCGGCCGTCGGTGCGGCCGTACGCGTCGTCGCGGAGACCGGAGGTGCCGCCGTGCACGCCGGTCGCGCCGGTCGCGCCCGTCGGGTCGGTCGGGTCGGTGTGACGGCCCGGGGCGCCCTCGCGGGCGCCGACGGTGCCGCCGCCGACGGTGTCGCGGTGGATGTCGTGGCCGGTCCCGTGGCGTTCGTCCAGGGGGCGGCGGGTCGTGTCGGACATGGATCAGCTCTCCTTCGCCTGGCGGCGGTGCAGCAGGGACGGCATCCGGGAACCGCGTGCGGCCGGGGCCCGGTGGCCGTCGTCACGGGATGCGCGGTGGTGGCGTCCGCCGTCGTGCCGGGACGCGTGCACGAGGTCCTCGAACAGGGCGCGGGCGTCGACCATGGCCTCGCGCAGCTCCTCGGTGCCGGCGCCGCCCTCGTGGCCGCCGTTGACGCGGGCCTGCGCCACGCGGTGCACGCGCCGGTAGCCCTCGACGTGATGGGCGTGGTGCACGGACAGCGCGGCCAGCTGCTCCTCGTACTGGGCGGCGTCCGGGAAGCCCCGGGCGCCCGCGACCTCGGCGAGCAGCCGGTCCGCCTCGGCCACCGCGTCGCCCGGCGAGTCGACGAACCGCTCCTGCGCGGCCGTCCAGCGGGCCTCGAAGTGCTCCCGCTCGGCGGGCTCCAACGGCCGTGCCCGCAGGTCGCCGTGGCGCTCCACGCGGGCGGCCAGTTCCCGTTCGGCCGCCTTCGTGTCCCCGTCGTGCCGGGCCACCGCCCGGTCGTACTCGGGTCCGAAGCGCCGCTTCAGGCCGACACCGTGCCGGGACCCGCGGCTGCGCTGCATCAGCAGGGCCGCGGCGACGGCGACGACCGCAACAATCACGATCAACGCAATGATCAGGCCAGTGGACATGAATGCCTTCCGGGTTCCGGTCCGACCGGCACTCCTCGCGAGCCGGTTCCTTTCTGCGGGTGTCCCGAAGCCCGTGCCACAAACCGGGCCGGTCCGCAACCCGGAAGCGGGGCGGAGGCGCCCCCACTCGACGGCGGAGGCGCCTTTACTCGATCGCGGACCGGCGTACGCCCCTCGCACGCTACGGACATGACCTGGACCGTGATCCCCGAACCGTACGACTCCGCCGACGCCAGGGCCCTCTGGAGGGCGTACTACACCGAGGTCAGCGACCGTTGGTACCTGCTGCACGAGGGGCGGCGCACGGAACCGGAGGAACTGGAGCACGAGATCGCCGCCGCCCCGGGCAGCGAGCTCGCCCAGCCGACCGGGCGGCTGCTCGTCGGCCGGTACGCGGGTGAGGCGGCCGGCACGGCGGGCTTCCGCCTCCTCGAGGACGGCACCACCGCCGAGTTGACGCGGGTGTTCGTGCGCCCGCACCGGCGCGGCACCGGCGGCGCCGCGCTGCTGGTGCGGGCCGCGGAGGAGGCGGCCCGGGCGGCGGGGGCGACCCGCATGGTGCTCGACACCCGTTCGGACCTCGTCGAGGCGCGGACCCTGTACGCCCGCCTCGGGTACGCCGAGACCGCGCCGCACAACGCGGAGCCGACCGCCGAGCACTGGTTCGCGAAGACGCTCGGCTGAGCGGGCGGGCGGCTGCGCGGCGCCCCGGTGCCGGTCCGCGTCCGGGCGGCGGTGCTGTGCTCTCCGGTCCGCGTCCGGGCGGCGCTGCTTCCTCGCCGTCCCGGCGTCCGGGCCCCGCCCACTCCGGCGTCCCGGCGTCCGCGGGCCGCCTCCGCTCCCCCGTCGGCTCACGGCGCCCGCGTCACCGCCCGTTCGTCGTGCGGGCGTTCGCTGCTGGAGCCGCAGAGCTCGTCGGTGAGTTCGTGGACCAGGTTGACCAGGTCGGTCGGGCGGTCCGGTCCCCACCAGTCGCCGAGAAGTTCGGCGAGGGACTCCTCGCGGGCCCGGGCCAGCCGTTCGGCGGCCTGCCGGCCCTCGTCGGTGAGGACGAGCCCGAGCCCCCGGCGGACGGCGAGGCGCCGCACCTCCACCTGGCGGGCGGCCTCGATGACCACGTCCAGCGGGACGGGACTGCGCTCGGCGAGCAGGGCCGGCTCGACCTCGCCGTGCCTGCGGATCCGCAGCAGCAGCCAACTCGCCGCGGGCGCCAGGTCGTAGCCCGCGCGTTCGGTGACGGTGCGGTAGATCTCCCGCCGCCCCTCCCGGGTGCCGAGCAGGGACAGCGCCCGGTACACCTCGTCGTACGACGAGCGGTGCACGGGGTTGCTGGCCAGGGTCTCGGTGCCGTCGGGGGCGGTGACCGAGCCGCGCAGCGGGTCCTCCTTGAGGAACCACGCGAGGACGAACCCGGCGAGGGCGACCGGGGCCGCGTACAGGAAGACGTCGGTGATGGCGGTGCTGTAGGCGTCGACGGCCGCCGGGCGCAGGGCGGCCGGCAGGTTCTCGATGCCGCGCGGGTCGGCCTCCAGCCCCTCCACCGAGGCACCGGGCGGCAGCGGGGCCCCGCGGAAGGCGTCGAGCAGTTTGTCGTCGAGGCGGCCGGCGAAGATCGTGCCGAAGATCGCCACGCCGAAGGAGGCGCCGATGGACCGGAAGAAGGTCGCGCCGGAGGTGGCGACGCCGAGGTCCTGGTAGGAGACGGCGTTCTGCACGATCAGCACCAGCACCTGCATCACCAGGCCGAGGCCGAGCCCGAAGACGAAGAAGAAGGCGCTCATCACGGCGGTGCTGCTGCCCGGATGGAGCTGGTGGAGCAGGACCAGTCCGAGCGTGGTGACGGCGGTGCCGGCGAGCGGGAACACCTTCCAGCGGCCGGTGCGGCTGACGATCTGGCCGGAGCCCGTCGACGCCAGCAGCATGCCGGCCACCATCGGGAGCATGTACACACCGGACATGGTCGGGCTCACGCCCTTGACCACCTGGAGGAACGTCGGCAGGTAGGTCATCGCGCCGAACATGGCGAAGCCGATGATGAAGCTGATCACGGCGGCGAGGGTGAAGGTGCGGATGCCGAACAGCTTCAGCGGCAGCACCGGCTCGGCGGCCCGGCGTTCCACGGCCACGAAGGCGAGGGCAAGGCCCGCGCCCAGCAGGGCCAGGCCGATGATCTGCGGTGAGCCCCAGGCCCAGGTGGTGCCGCCGAGGGAGGCCACCAGGACGAGACAGGTGGCGACGGAGGCGATGAGGAAGGTGCCGAGGTAGTCGATGACGTGCCGGGAGGAGGCGCGCGGCAGGTGGAGCACCGTCGCGATCACCGCCAGCGCGACGACCCCGACGGGCAGGTTGACGTAGAACACCCAGCGCCAGCTCAGGTGCTCGGTGAACAGCCCGCCGAGCAGCGGCCCCAGGACGCTGGTGGTGCCGAACACCGCGCCGAACAGGCCCTGGTAGCGGCCGCGTTCGCGGGGCGGCACCAGGTCGCCGACGATCGCCATGGACAGCACGATGAGCCCGCCGCCGCCGAGCCCCTGGAGCGCGCGGTACATGATCAGCTGGGCCATGTCCTGGGCCGCGCCGCACAGGACGGACCCCACCAGGAAGATCACGATGGCGATCTGGAACAGCTTCTTGCGCCCGTACTGGTCGCCGAGCTTGCCCCACAGCGGGGTGGCCGCGGTCGAGGCGAGGAGGTAGGCGGTGACCACCCAGGACAGGTGCTCCAGACCGCCGAGGTCGCTGACGATGGTGGGCAGCGCGGTGGCCACGATGGTCTGATCGAGTGCCGCGAGCAGCAGACCGAGCAGCAGCGCGCCGATCGGGAGGACGATGCTGCCGGACACCCGTCCGGGGGCCTCGCCGCCCTGCGGGGGCGCCGCCCCCGGCCCTCCGTCCGGGGGCGCGGCGCCCCCGGCGGCGCCGCGCGGCACGCCCGCCGCGCCCTTCGGGGCGGGCCGTGCGGTGGCACCCGACGGCCGCCCCGCGCCGGGTGCGGGCTGCGCGCGGCCCGCGTCGTGGGTCGATCCGTGCGCGTCCCCGGCCATGAAGCCCTCCACAGAGTCCGGTGGTCCTCCCCCATCGTGATCGGTATGGACCGTTATGGCCTGTTGAGTCCTCCCGGAAGCCTGCATTCCGGGGGCTTGGGGGCCACGCTGTGGAGATGATCTGCATAATCTCTGGAGTTCGTGAGGGGAGGGACGACGCATGGACCGACCGACGGGATCCCCGTGCCCTGAATGCGGCACGCCCAGGAACCGGGACCACACCCCTTCCTGCACCTGCACCGAGCGCGCCTCCGACGCCCTGCGCGACGCCCGCACCGCCGAGGCGGCGGCGGCCGAGGACTTCGACCCGCTCCGGATCCGGCCGTACGTCGAACTCGACGGCCCGACGCGGACCTCGCCCGGGGAGGCAGCGGGGCGTCCGGAAGGCGGTTGGTCCGGGGACGCGGCGGGGCGCCCGGAAGGCGGTTCGCCCCATGACGCGGCGGGGCGTTCGGAAGGCGGTTCGCCCGGGGACGCGTCGGGGAGCGCGGTGTCCGGTTCGACCGGGGGCGCGGCGGGGCGTCCGCCGACGGGCGCGGCGGGACGGCCGGAGGACGGTCCGGCGGCCTTTCCGGCCGGTGGCGAGACGGACGGTTCGGCGGACGGTTCGACGGGTGGTTCTGCGGGTGGTGAGGCGGGCGGTCCGACGGGCGGCCCGGCCGCCGGCCCCGCGGGTGGTTCCCCGGACCCGGAGGCCACCCCCGTAGGTGATCCGTCGGGGTCGGATTCGGGCCCCGCGCGTGCTTCCTCCGCCCCGGAGACCGGCCCCGTGGGTGGCCTCTCGGGTGGTCCGGTCGGCGGGCCGACGGAGGGCGTGCTGCCGGGTGGGAGCCACCCCGGGTCACCGGCCTCCGACGCCACGATGACCCTGCGCGCCGTCACCCCGGGCCCCTCGGACACCCCGGCGGCCCGGACGGCGCGGGCCGCGAGGACGACGGGGTCCGCCCCGGCGGCCTCCCCCGGACACGGCGCGGCAGACCCGCAGGGCCCGACCGGCTCCTCCGGCCCGACTGGCTCCTCCGGCGCGACCGGCTCCTCCGGCGCGGCCGGTGCCGCCGATGCCACGACGGTGCTCCCCACCCCCCTCGCCCCGCCCACGACGGAGCCCAGCGCCACCGACCTGCACCTGTTCGAGCCCCGCCCGTCCGGACCGGCGTCCGGCCCGGCCACGGGCGTCACACCGGACGCCTCCCCCGTCCCTCCCACCGCCGAGCCGCGGGGCCGCCGCCGCAGGACGGCGCTGGTCTCGGCCGCCGGGGCCGTGGTGCTGGTGATCGGGGCGGCCGGGTGGGCCAGCGGCCTGTTCTCCTACGAGCCGCCCTCGCGGGACGGAGCACTGCCGGACGACGTCCGGGCGAGCGTCCCGGACGCGTCGACCGCCCCGCCCTCCTCGGCACCGGCCACCGGTACGTCCCCGTCCGCCCCGACGTCCGCCCCGGCCTCCGCCTCCGCGTCGGAGAGCGCGATCCCGTCCGCCTCGCCGTCCGCCTCGGAGTCGGCGTCCGCCGAGGCGTCGGCGAGCGCGTCGCCGTCGGCGGAACCGTCCGCGACCGCCACGTCCGCCACCCCGGCGGAAGCCGCCCCCGGGGACGGCGGTGCCGACGGGGACGGCCAGGGTGCCGCCGGTCCGGTGCTGCGACGCGGCGACCGGGGGCCCGAGGTGGTCGAACTCCAGCTGAGGCTGCGTCAGTTGTTCCTGTACAACGACGACGTCCACGGGCAGTTCAACCGGCGCGTCGAGGACGCCCTGCGCACCTACCAGTGGGCCCGCGGCCTCCGCGGGGAGATGGGGACGTACGGCCCGCAGACCCGGAACCGGCTGGAGTCGGAGACCCGGGAGCCGTAGCCCGGGAGACGTGCCCGGTAGCCGTGCCCGGCCGTGACCGTCGGGCAGGGAGCGGCGGGCGCGTGCGGGTCGCGAAGCACGTCCCTCCCGGGGGCGCCCTCCCGGCTCGCGGAGCCCTTCCGGTGCCCGTCCCGCGCCTGCTGCCCGGTGCCACCCCGCCCCGGCGCCGTCCGGGCCGCCGCTCGGGACGGCTCAGGCGGTGGTGCCGGGACGCATGGGCACCGCTTCGGCGACGGTCAGCCGGAGGGTGCCGTCGGCGGCCTGCCCGACCCGCACCTCCGTGAGGTCGCGCACCGCGACGTCCGGGTCGAGGAAGGGCGCCCGGGGGCCGACGCCCACGACCCGCATCCCGGCGGCCCGGCCGGCGGCGACGCCCGCGGCGGAGTCCTCGAAGACGACGCAGTCGGCGGGGTCGACCCCGAGTTCGGCGGCCCCCTTGAGGAAACCCTCGGGGTGCGGCTTGCTGGCGCCCACGGACTCGGCGGTCACCCGCACGTCCGGCAGGGCGAGCCCGGCGGCGGCCATGCGGGCGGTGGACAGCGCGACGTCGGCCGAGGTCACCAGGGCGTGCGGCAGACCGGCGAGCGAGGCGAGGAAGGCGCCCGCGCCCGGGACCTCCACCACACCCTCGGTGTCGGCGGTCTCCTCGGCGAGCATGCGCGCGTTGTCGGCGTGGTTCTGCTCCATGGGCCGGTCCGGGAGCAGCAGCGCCATGGACGCGTAGCCCTGGCGGCCGTGGACGACCTTCATGACCTCGTCCCCGTCCAGCCCGTGCCGCGCCGCCCAGCGCCGCCAGACGCGCTCCACGGAGGCGTCGGAGTTGACCAGGGTGCCGTCCATGTCGAGCAGCAGGGCACGGGCGGTGAGCACGAGGGGGGCCGTCATCGGCAGCTCCAGGAGGTCGCGGGCCGGACGCCGGACGGGGCGGACCGGGCCCCGGCGGGGGCGGGGAACAAGGCGGCCCCGCCCGCCGGTCAGGGAGAACGGGCGGGAGCCACTTTGTTCATCCACGGTACAAAATAAACCCCGAACCTGCCACCGAGGTCACGATCCGTTCGCCGGACGTTCACCCCCGGGCCACTCGGCCGCCCCGGACGTGCGGGGCGCGGGGTCCGCCGTGGCGCGGCGACCCGGCGGACCCGCACCCCGGGCCATTGGGCCACCGGGCCACCGGGCCCCCGGGCCACGACGACCGCCCCGGGCCGGACCGGCACCGGAAACCGGCCCTCACCCCGGAGAGCACAGGCGACCACGCCGGGAACGGCGCGGAAGACCCGCCCCGGCCGCCCGAAGCCTCGACGCGCGGCGCCCTCCCCCCGGAACCGCACCCGAGACCGCCCCGGCGCCCGACGCCCGACGCCCGGGCCACGGCAACCACCCCGGGCCGCCAGAAGGGCGCCGCAAGCCGACCCCCGGCCCAGACGCCCGGGCCACCGCCCCGTGGCGACCACCCCGCATTACCCACACCGCCCGCACCCCCCGGCCGTGATCGCGCGCCCACGGTCGTGACCGCCGCCGGGGCAGCGCCCGCGTGGGTCGGAGCAGGGTCAGGCCGTCGCCGCCTCCCACAGGCTCCAAACACCGAGGCCCAGCATCAGCAGGGCCGCGATCCGCGTGATCAGCCGCAGCGGCACCCGCTTCATCAGCGCCTTGCCCCCGACGATGCCCAGCCCGGCCACCGACCACAGGGCCAGCACCGCGCCCAGGCCGACCGAGAGCGGGTCGTCGTAGCGGGCGGCGAGGTTGGCGGTCATGATCTGGGTGAGGTCACCGAACTCGGCGACCAGGATCAGCATGAAGCCGGCCCCGGAGACCTTCCAGAAGGACTGGTTCTCCGGCTTGCGGATCTCCTCCTCGTTCTCGTCCTTGCGGAACGTCAGCACGGCGGCGCCGCCCAGGAAGAGCAGACCCGTGATGACCTGCACGAGTTGCTGCGGCAGCAGGGTGAGCACGCTGCCGGCGGCCACCGCCAGCGCCACGTGCACGGCGAACGCGGCGGCGACGCCGACGAACACGTACGAGGCGCGGTAGCGGGTGCCGAGGACGAGTCCGGCGAGCGCCGTCTTGTCGGGCAGCTCGGCGAGGAAGACGACGCCGAAGACGACGGCCGTCACGGTCAGGCTGATCAACGGTTCCTCAATCGGTCGGGACTGCCCCACCGAGAGTGCTGTGCGATTCCGCGGACACCTCGGCACGGCAGTGCGCACGGCACCCGTACCGTCCGGCACGGGTGTGCACTGCATGCCGAAGGTCTCGCCGGCCCACCCACGCGGTCTCGCGGTGGTCGGCCTCCGGGCGCCGGCTCAGCGGGCTGAGCAGTATGTCGACGGTCCGGCGTAGGGCTACTCCCCTTCTGCGCCTCCCAGGGTACGCCACACCCCCGCCCTCCCCGCCGGGCCCTCCCGGGGCGCCCGGCGGGACCCCTTCCCGCCCCTCCCAGGCACTCCCCGCCCCCGCGCCCTCCGCACCGGGCCGAGCGTCATCCCGCCCTCCTGCCCGCACCCACCCCGGCGGTCCGCCCGCGCCCGCCTCCCGTGATCCGCCCGCACGCACGCCGTGACGCCCCAGCAGGCACCCCGCGGGCACTGCCACAGGCGCCCCGCAGGCACCCCCGCGAAAGATTCACGCCTCACCCATGGACATGTCATGGGCGCGTCATTAGCTTCTCACCGGGCCCACCCCTTCCCGCAACCCGGCGTGGCGAGCATTCCCCTGCTCACTTCAACGCCCGCACCCCACAAGGGAGTTCGCATGCCCCAGGTCTACGCGCGTCGACGGCTCGGCATCGTCGCGGCGCTCACCGGACTCATAGCCTCCGCCGGGCTGTTCAACGGCCCGGCCGCCTCCGCGGCGCTCCCGACCCCGGTCAGCGCCGCCACCGCCCGCAGCTACCTCGCCTCCCTCCCGGTCCGCGTCGAGGACCGCACCGGCTACAACCGCGACCTGTTCCCGCACTGGAGCACGGTCAGCGGGACCTGCAACACCCGCGAGACCGTCCTCAAGCGCGACGGCACCAACGTCGTCACCAACTCCTCCTGCGCCGCGACCAGCGGCAGCTGGTACTCCCCGTACGACGGCGCGACCTGGTCCGCCGCCTCCGACGTCGACATCGACCACGTGGTGCCGCTCGCCGAGGCGTGGGACTCCGGCGCCGGCGCGTGGACCACCTCCCGGCGCCAGTCCTTCGCCAACGACCTCACCCGCCCGCAGCTCATCGCGGTCACCGACAACGTCAACCAGGCCAAGGGCGACAAGGACCCGGCGGCCTGGATGCCCTCCCGCACCGCCTACCGCTGCACGTACGCGCGCGCCTGGGTACACGTGAAGTACTACTACGGCCTCTCGGTCGACTCGGCCGAGAAGTCGGCCCTGCAGAGCCACCTGGCGAACTGCTGACCGCACGGTTCTCCCGCCGGCCTCCGTCGCTGCGTACCGTACGGGGCGACGGAGGAAGGGGCACCACATGGCCGGACTGCGACTCGGACCGCTGCTGCGTCACGTCGACGGCTCGTCCGCGACCGTCTGGGTCGAGACGAGCCGTCCGGGCACCGCCGAGGTGCGCTGCGCGGACGGGGCCGGCGGCCGGGCGGACACGTTCCGGGTCGCCGGTCACCACTACGCGCTCGTCGAGGTGAGCGGCCTGACCCCGGGCACGGCCGTGCCCTACGAGGTGCACCTGGACGGCACCCGCGTCTGGCCGCTGCCCGACGAGCCGTCCCCCGGTCTCCCGCCCTCCGTCATCGCCACCCCCGGACGGGCCGACGAGGCCGGCGACACGCGCATCGCCTTCGGCTCCTGCCGCTGGGCCTCCCCGCCCACCGGCGAGCACGACCCCGTCGGCCCGGACGCCCTGGACGCCCTCGCCGCCCGCATCGCGGCCGACCCGGGGGGCGCACGGCCGGACCTGCTGGTCCTGCTGGGCGACCAGGTGTACGCCGACGAGACCTCCGAGGCCACCCGCGCCTGGCTGGCCGCCCGCCGCGACCTGCGGGAGGCCCCGGGCAGCCAGGTGGCGGACTACGAGGAGTACACCCGCCTCTACTACGAGAGCTGGCTCGACCCGAGGGTGCGCTGGCTGCTGTCCACCGTCCCGACCTGCATGATCTTCGACGACCACGACGTGATCGACGACTGGAACACCTCCGCCTCCTGGGTCGAGGACATGCGGGCCACGTCCTGGTGGCGGGAACGGGTCCTCAGCGGCCTGATGTCGTACTGGGTGTACCAGCACCTGGGCAACCTCTCCCCGCGCGAGCTGGCCACCGACCCGGTGTACGCGGCCGTACGGGAGAAGTCCGACGGCACCGACGTGCTGCGCGCCTTCGCCTCCGACGCCGAGGCCGACGCCACCACCGTCCGCTGGAGCTACCGGCGCGACCTCGGGCGGGTGCGGCTGCTGATGGTGGACAGCCGCGCGGCCCGGGTCCTCACGGAGGGCGAGCGGTCCATGCTCGACCCGGGCGAGGCCGCCTGGCTGCGCGAACAGGCCCTCGACGACCCCGCTTCCCGCGACCACCTCCTCATCGGCACGTCACTGCCCTGGCTGCTGCCGCACCTGGTGCACGACGTCGAGGCGTGGAGTTCCGTGCTGGCCCGGGGCGACAAGGGGCCGCGCTGGGCACGGTTCGGGGAGAAACTGCGGCGGGCGGCGGACCTGGAGCACTGGGCGGCGTTCCCGGACTCCTTCGCCGCGCTCGGCGAGCTGATCGCCGAGGCGGGCAGCGGCCCGGACGCGCCGGCGACCGTGTGCGTGCTCTCGGGGGACGTCCACCACGCCTACGTCGCCGAACCCGCGTGGCGCGGGCAGCCCGGCCCGGACGCCCGGGTGGTGCAGCTGACCTGTTCCCCGGTGCACAACTCCGTCCCGATGACGATCAAGCTCGGCTTCCGCTTCGGCTGGAGCGGCATCGCCCGGCTGCTGGGCCGCGCCTTCGCCCGCCACGGCGGCTGCGGACGGCCGCCGGTGTCCTGGCGCCGGACGGGCGGCCCCTGGTTCGGCAACCAGCTGATGACCCTGACGACCCGGGGCCGCGCGGCCACCCTCCGCCTGGAGCACGCCCGCGCGGGGGAGGCGGGGGCCCGCCTCGGGACGATCATGGAGACGGACGCTGAGCACCGCCGGGAGAACCGCCGGGCCGCCCGGGGTTGCCGGGGCCGCCGGCGGCCGTGCGGGGGGTGCCGGCCGGTCGACGGGCCGTCGGGGGGCCGGTCGGCGGGTCAGCGGGGCTGCGGGTCTTCGGGTGGCCGGTCCGCGGGTCTGCGGGTGGGGGATGCGGTCGGTGATACGGAACGGGCAAGCCCCCCGTGACCTCGTCGTCACCCGCCCGGCGTACGCTGTATGGCTGTCTGTCATTGGCCACTCCTGCCACTCCTGCCGCTCCCACCGCGACAGCGCGGCACGGGCTGGCCCCACGGGGGAGCCACGGGAGTTTCGGGTGGAGAGTTTCGGGTCGCTGATCGGCAGCCCATGGATCTACGCGGTGGTGGCCCTGTCGGTGCTGCTGGACGTGTTCCTGCCCGTGCTGCCCAGCGGGGTCCTGGTGATCACCGCCGCCACCGCCGCCGCGGCGAGCACCGCGACCGGCGTCCCCGACATCCTGGTGCTCGTCCTCTGCACGGCCACCGCGTCCGTCCTGGGCGACCTGGTCGCCTACCGGCTCGCCTGGCGGGGCGGCGCCCGCTTCGACCGCGCCATCGCCCGCTCCCGGCGGCTCACCGGCGCGCAGGAACGTCTCGGCGCGGCCCTGGCCCGGGGCGGCGGCGCCCTGGTGATCCTGGCCCGCTTCGCGCCCGCCGGACGCTCACTCGTCTCCCTCGGCGCGGGCGCCGCCCGGCGCAGGGCGCGGGAGTTCCTGCCCTGGTCGGCGCTGGCGGGTCTGTTCTGGGCCGGCTACAGCGTGGCGCTCGGCTACTTCGGCGCCCACTGGCTCGGCGCCAGCTGGCTGGCGACGGCCGTGTCCGTGGGCGCGCTGTTCGCGGCGGGAGCGGGCGCCGGGTTCCTGGTGCGCAGACGGCCGCGGACGACCGAGGTCTCGTAGCGCCGGAGCCGGTGGGCGGACCGGCCGCTCGACGGGCCGCGACCGGCGGACGGACGAGCCCGGCCGGTGGACGGACGGGCCGTCGGCCCCCGGCACCACCCCACAGCTCACCCGTGGTCCCTCTGCTCGTCCCTCTGCTGGTCCCTCCGCAGCGCACCCCACTCACCCGCCACGCACCCACGACTCACCCGTGGCTCCCCCGCGCCTCCCCGACCGTCGCCCCGCCCACGTCGGCCGGCGCGGGCGCGCACCACCCACCCCGGGCGGGCTCGTCCGGCCGCCGACCCCCGGGCAGCGTCTCCCGCTAGCTCGCGGCCCGCTGCGGCTGCCGGGCGGGCGTGCCGCGCACCTCCAGCCCGTCCAGCAGCTCGGCGGTGGCCTCGGCGACGGCCTCCACGGCCCGGTCGAACACCTCGCGGTTGTGGGCCGCGGGCGCCCGGAAACCCGACACCTTCCGCACGTACTGCAGGGCGGCGGCCCGGATCTCCTCCTCCGTGGCCTCCTCGGGCAGGGCGGGCGGACGCAGGGTCTTGATACTCCGGCACATGCCCCCAGTCTCGCCCCGCGCCCCCGCCGCGCACCAGCGCCCGACGCACCCGGAGCCCGTCGGGCGCCGGTGCGGGGCGGGACCCGGCTCAGTCCTCGTCGAGGTCCACCCGCCAGTCGTGGGACGTGATCGGGTGGCCCTTCGGATACTCGAACGCCACCTCGCCCAGCAAGGTGAAGCCCGCCTTGCGGCACACGGCGTTGGACGCCGCGTGGCCGGCCTGGGGGAAGGCGTGCAGGTAGCGGTGGCGGCCGGCGGCGCGGGCGGCGCCGACGACCGCGCGGGCCGCCGCCGAGGCGAGGCCGCGGCCCTGGAACTCGGGCAGCACGGCCCAGCCCGTCTCCCAGACCGTCCCGCCCTTCCACTCCCGTTCCCAGAAGCCGATGGAACCCACGGTCTGCCCGTCGCCCTCCAGCGTGACCCGGTACATCCGCCCCGGCTCCAGGGTCAGGTACCGCTCGTGCCGCGCGAGCAGCTGTTCCTCGCTCTCCGGGCCGCCCAACTGCTCGGTCATCTCGGGGCTGTTGGTGCGCCGCAGCAGCCAGAGGTCGTCCTCGGCCCACGGCACCAGCAGGACCGCCACGTTGCCGGCGTCCGCCCGGGCGGCCGTCGGACCGACCGCCCCGTTCCGCCCCTCGTTCCCGCCCACGCTGCCCCCACCCACGATGTCCATGGCGATCACCGTACGACCGGCCGCGGACAAAGGCGCGGGCGGGCTGCTCACGATCGGGTGAACCTCCCGGCGGAACCGTGAGGGACGCACCACCTCGATTCGAACAGGCGTATCATTGGGCCGTGGCTGCGACCTATGATTTCCCCAGTGACCTCCTCGCCGGTCAGGAGGAACTGCATCAGGTCCGGGCCGAGTTGTCGGCCCTGCTGAAGCGCCTCCCCTGGTCGGTCGAGCCCCTCGACGGCTTCAGCGACGACACCGGCTGGCGCCGGGTCGAACGCCCCGCCTCGCCAGGCTGGAGCGAGGACGAACAGGCCGAGGTGGAGAAGCTGCGGCGGCGCGAACACGAGCTCGCCGTCTTCGTCAGCACCCACCGCTACTGGGACGCCCTCACCGGCGCCGACCGCGTGCACGCCCGCTCCCACCTCAAGCACGCGACCGACCGGGACGGCGGCCCGGACGGGACGACCTCCGACGCACGGTGACACCGTCGGTGAACCGGGAGCGGGGCCAGCGGGCGGAGCGGGGCCGGGCAGGAGCGGGGCCGGCCGGCGGGAGCGGGACCGGCGGGCGGCGCGGGCGGAGAGGTGCGCGCCGCGGAGTCGATCTCCCAAGGATCCACTGGACACCCCATCAGAGGCCCCTCACGATCACCGTGAGGGGCCTCTGAGCTGGGTGGGCGCGGACGGTTTCGAACCGCCGACATCCTGCTTGTAAGGCAGGCGCTCTACCCCTGAGCTACGCACCCGTGACCCGGGTCCGCCCCAGGTCGAGTGGACAGCCTACATGGCCCCGCTCGGCCCCCGGCACACCCGTACCGGGGGCTTTCCCCACCTCGGACACGGGAGCGGACCGGATCCCCCGGGACGCTCCCGGTCCCTACGGTCGAAGGGCGCCGGGAAGCGCGCACCGTCCGTCCCAGGGGGAGACCGTCATGACCCGCACGTACCGCACGCACCGCATGTCCGCCGCCGCCCGCACGCCCGCTGCCCCGTACCGCCGGACCGGGCCGGTGCGGGCCGTGGCGGCCGTCGGGGCCGCGGCGGTGCTGGTGGCCGGGCTGGCGGGCTGCGGGGCGTCGGCCGCCGACGACACCGAGCCCGAGCGCCGGACGTTCGCGCTGGCGGGCGACACCCTCACCGTCGACTCCCACGACGCCGGCCTGGAGATCGTCGCGGCCGACGGTCACGCCTCGGGGAAGGTCAGGGTCACCCGGTGGTTCCGGGGGCGGGTCGTGGTGGGCTCGGACCCGAAGGTCACCTGGTCCATGAAGGACGACCGCCTCGTGCTGCGGCTGACGTGCTCGGGCATCATCGCCGACTGTGCCGCCCGGCACCGGGTGGAGGTGCCCCGCGGGATCGCCGTCACGGTGCGGGAGCGCGACGGCGGTGTGCGGGCCGGCGGTTTCGAGGACCCCCTGAGCATCCGCACCGGGGACGGCTCCGTGCACGTCACCGACACCTCCGGACCGCTGGAGCTGCACAGCGGCGACGGGTCGGTGCGCGCGGAGGTGTCGTCCCGCACGGTGCGCACCCGCTCCGGCGACGGCTCCGTCCGCCTCGAACTGCGGGCCGTGCCCGACCGGGTGGAGTCGCACAGCGGGGACGGTTCCGTGACCATCGAGCTGCCCCGGGCCGCCTACCGGGTGGACACCCGTACCGGTGACGGCCCCGAGCGGGTGTCCGTGCCGCGCGACGACGCCAGTCGCCATGTCGTGAAGGCGCGCACCGGCGACGGAAGCCTCACCGTCCGTACAGTGAACTGACCGGCCCGTGTGTTCGTCCTTCACCGGTGGGACAATGGCACCGGGCCGGGCGAACGACAGTACGGGAGAGGGATGTGACGGCGACATCAGCGCAGCCGCACTCGCCGTCGATGCCATGCGTGCCGCGCACGCGTGGCGCCGTACCTCCTCCCCCACCGGTGTCACCGCCCGAGCCCCGGGCCGCGTCACCGTCCCTGCCCCGGGCCGCGTCGACATCCGTGCCGCGGGCCCGGGCGCGCCGGTCGGGCGGTGCCCTGGGGGACGTGCTCGCCCTGGTGGGGCTGCCGTTGGTGGCGGTGCTGGCCCTGCCCGCCGCGTTCACCGGCGGCGGCACCCGGCGGTGGTTCGGCGGGCGGGCGGAGAGCCAGCGCGCCGAGGCGCAGGCCGCCAAGGACGCGGCGGCCGCCGCCTTCTACGAGCTCGACACCGCCCAGCGCGACCTGCGTATCTCCATCGAGACGATCGTCGCGGTCGACTCCTCCCCGGCCGCCCGCAAGGCCGTGGCCGACTTCGAGGCGATCGGCCGCCGCATCGACGAGGCGAGCCACCACTACATCGCCGCCGTCGACGCGCACGACCTCGACCGCGACGACCTGGAGGCGTCCGCCGCCTCCCGTGCCCGCGCCGAACTGACCGCCGCCAAGGACGAGCTGGGGCGGGTCAAGCGGGAACTGGACCGTTTCACCGACGGGCTCGGCCCGCTGCTGGACAAGGCGGAGACGCAACTGGCCCGGCTGGCGCCCGCGGTGGAGCGCGCCCGGCAGGCCCTGCTCGCCGCCTCCCAGGCGCTCGACGCCACCCGCGCCTCCGGCCTGCGGGCCGACGACCTCGCGGCCCGGCTCGCCGCGCTCTCCCCCGAGCTGACCGCGCTCAACCAGGGCGCCGGACAGCACGGCGTGCCGCAGACCCTGGAGCGGGCCGCGCGCGTCACCCGCGAGGCGGAGGCGGTCCGCGCCGAGGCGGAGCGGCTGCCGGAACGGGCCGCCGAGATCGACCGCCGGCTCGTCTCCCTGCGCACCCGCGCCCAGGCCCTGACCACCCGGTCCGAGCAGGTCGACCCGGTGCTCAGCGAGCTGCGCCGCCGTTTCTCGGTGGCCTGCTGGCAGGACCTCCAGCGGGTCCCCGAGGTCGCCGCGGAGAATGTCCGGCAGGCGGAGGCGAGGCTGGCCGAGGCCCGCACCGCCCGGCAGGAACAGCGCTGGGCGGACGCGACGGCCCTGCTGTCGACGGTGCGGGCACTGCTGAACACCACCGACGAGGCCGTGTCCGCCGCCGGTGACCGGCTGCAGCAGCTGAACGCGGTGCAGAAGGACCCCGAGCAGGAGATCGAGCGCACCCGGTTCGCCATCCGCGACGCCCAGCGGCTGGCGATGGCCGGACGGAACACGCCCGACCCCAGGCACGCCCGCCCCCTGGACGACGCGGTGGCCCGGCTGGAACGCGCCATCACCACGCTGGAGGGCCGCCACCCCGACTACTGGCACTTCCTGACGGAGACGGAGACGGTCCGGCAGACGGTGGCCCGGGTGGTGTCGCAGATCCGCGAGGAACGCGGCGCGGGCGCGTCCTGACCCGGCGAGGCACCGCGGGTGCATGCCCGGCGCCGCGCGCCCGGGTGGGCCCGGGCCCGTGCCCACCCGGGCCCGGGCCGGATAACCTGGCCCCATGCCTCGCTACGAATACCGCTGCCGGACCTGCGGCGACACCTTCGAACTGAGCCGTCCCATGGCGGAGTCCTCCGCCCCGGCGGCCTGCCCGGCGGGTCACGACGACACCGTCAAGCTCCTGTCCACCGTCGCGGTGGGCGGCACCTCCGCCGCCCCGGCCCCGGCTCCCGCCCCGGGCGGTGGCGGAGGCGGCTGCTGCGGCGGGGGCTGCTGCGGCTGACGTCCGGGGGCGGCGCCGAGCGGCGCCGGAGGTGTGGCGGACGTCGGTCCGGGCACCCGTCCGCCCGTCGTCCTCAGGATCCCTTCAGCTCCCCTTCCCTAGCGTGGTCCCATGACAGTCATCGCAGCACACGGGGTCGTCGCCGCCGCGGGCGACAGTCCCGGGCCCCAGTGGGTCACCGACCTCATGGAGGCGCTGGGCGCGCCCGGGGCCGGCCTCGCCATCGCGCTCGAGAACCTCTTCCCGCCGATCCCGAGCGAGGTGATCCTGCCGTTGGCGGGGTTCACCGCGAGCAGCGGGCGCATGGGACTGCTCAGCGTGCTGCTGTGGACGACCGCCGGGTCCGTGATCGGGGCGTTGGCACTGTACGGGGTGGGCGCGCTGCTCGGCCGGGACCGGACCCTGGGCATCGCCGCCCGGCTGCCGCTGGTGAAGGTCGCGGACATCGAGAAGACCGAGGCGTGGTTCCTGCGGCACGGGACCAAGGCGGTGTTCTTCGGCCGGATGATCCCGATCTTCCGCAGCCTCATCTCGGTGCCGGCCGGGGTGGAGCGCATGCGGCTGCCGGTGTTCCTCGGTCTGACCGCGCTGGGCAGCGCGATCTGGAACACCGTGTTCGTGATGGCCGGTTACGCCCTCGGTGACAACTGGGAGCAGGTCACGGCCATCGCGTCGACCTACTCCAAGGTCGTTCTGGGCGTCGCCGCGCTGGCCCTGGTGGCCTTCCTCGTCCTGCGCCTGCTGCGCCCCGGAGCCGGCCGCCGCAGGCGGACCGGGCGGGCGGACGGCGGGGGCGACGCGGAGGACGCCGACGCCGAAGACGCCGGTGACGCCGACGACTCCCACGGCGGCTCGGGCCCCGGCACCACCGACACCCTCGCCCTGCGCACCCGCCCCCACGAGCCCTCGGACCGATAACACGGCCGGGCCACCAGGGACCACCGACGGGCGGGGCGGAGAAAACCGAGAACGACAAGAACGACAGGAACAACAAGAACGACGAGAACCACGAACGACGAGAACACCCAGAACAAGAGGGCCAGGACAAGCCGAGAGGCGCCCCTGAACCGGCCGGACCGGGTGCGAAGGCACCCGGTCCGGCCGTATGTGACGTGCGGCGTCCGCCCGGTGCCCAGGGCCGGACGCCGCCCGTCTCCGCCGGGGCCGTTCCACCGGCCTCGGTCCCGCCCTACCCGGCCCCGGCCCCGCGCACCGTCCGCAGGAACTCCCGCAGGATGCGCTCGCCGGCCGCGACCCCCCGCTCGGGCAGGGAGGTGACGTTGGGCGCGGTCCAGCCGACGTCGGCCAGTTCGCCGTGGCCCGGACGCCAGCCGTGGTCCGCCGCGAGGAGCAGGTCGGCGTCGAGGAGGGAGTCGCCGGCGGCGAGGGTGAGGTCGGCGCCGGTGCGGCGGGCGACCTCGCGCATGGCCGCGCTCTTGGTGAGCGGCTTGGGCACGGCGTAGATCTTGCGGCCCTGGAGGGAGACCGTCCAGCCGAGGTTCTCCGCCCAGGCCGCGAGCTCCTTCACCCAGTCGGCGGGGAGCAGTTCGCGTTCGACGACGAGGTAGGCGAACAGGTCCTCGGCCACCCGGTGCTTGCGCAGCCAGACCGGGTCGGCGGTGCGCAGCAGGTGGTCCTGGACCTCGGCGAGCGGGGCGCACTCGTCGGCGAGCCGGGCGGTCACCCGCGCCTGCCAGTCCGGGTCGGACACGCCGTCGACCAGCAGGTGGCCGCCGTTGGCGCAGATCGCGTAGGCGGGGGCCGGGCCGGGGAGGTTGATGCGCTGGTACTGCTTGCGGGTGCGGGTGGTGGTGGGGACAAAGACGGCGCTGTCGCCGAGGTCGGTGAGCAGCTGGGCCGCCGTCTCCGTCAGGTAGCACAGCGGCTTGCTCTCGTGGACCTCCACGCACAGCAGCCGGGGCGCCCGCGCGTCCGGCATCGTCAGGGCGAGGGCGGCGGCGGAGTAGATGAGGGTGCGGTCGAGGTCGCTGGCGACGAGGACGGGCATCAGCGGGTCACCGCCTTGCCGTCGGCGCCGGTCGCGCCGCGGGTGTAGCGGGGGTGGATCAGTCCGACGCAGGTGTACGGGAGGCCGTCGACCTCCTCGACGGGGACGCCCCGTTGCTCGGCGAGCAGGCGCACGTGGTCGAGGTCGCTGCCCGCCCCGGTGCGGGCGAGCACCTTCCACGGCACCCTGCGCAGCAGCACCCGGGTGGTCTCGCCGACGCCCGGCTTGACGAGGTTGACGTCGTGGATGCCGTACTCCTCGCTGATGCGTTCCACCGCGGCCCAGCCCTCCCAGGTGGGGGTGCGGTCGGTGGCGAGGAGTTCCTTCGCGCGGGCGCAGGCCGCGTCGGCGACCTCGGGGAAGCGGGCGGAGACGGCGTCGAGGAAGGCCACCGAGAGGTCGGCGTCGGCGAGTTCGCGGTAGAACTTGGCGCCGTGGAAGTCGTGCGGGCCGACCAGGTCGGCGCGCAGCACGGTGCGCGAGATCAGGCCGGAGACGGTGGAGTTGAGGCAGGCGGAGGGGATGAGGTAGTCCTCGCGGGTGCCGTAGGTACGGACGCAGGAGCCGGGGTCGGCGAGGACGGCGATCTCCGGGTCGAAGCCGGGCGCCCCGCCCGCCTTCTCGAACTCGGCGACGGCCTGGGCGAGTTCGCGGGTGATGGCGCCCTTGCCGGTCCAGCCGTCGACGAACACCACGTCCCGCGGTTCGTGGTGGGCGGCGAGCCAGTGCAGCGCGTTGGCGTCGATGCCCCGGCCCCGGACGATGGAGACGGCGTAGTGCGGCAGGTCGAGGCCGTGCCGGTGCCGCGCCCAGCGGCGCATGAGGATGCCGACCGGCGTCCCGGCGCGGGCCAGGGAGACCAGGACCGGGCGCGGGGCCTGTCCGCCGGGGCGGGGCCGGGAGCGCTCGGTGAGCACGATCTCGGTGACGACGCCGACCGCGTGGGCCAGGCGGGCCGCCGAGGCGTCCAGGGCGGCGTGGAACAGCTCCTGGTACTGCTCGCTGGGCTGGTACTCGACCGGCAGGGACTCCGCGTAGTGGGCGCCGCCGCTCTGGATGGCCTCCTCGCGCTCCTCGGTCGGCGCCTCCAGCGTCACGTCCGAGAGGTCCTGGAGCAGCCAGCCGACCTCCTCGGGCGCGTACGAGGAGAAGGCGGGGCCTCTGAGCGGGTCGGGCAGCATGGCGGCGGGCCTTTCGGGGGCGTCCGGTCGGTCGTCGTCCCGGGGCGTCTCCCGGGGGGCGGGCACGTACGACGGTACGACCGCGAGGAGGACGTGCGGGGTGTGCGCGGCGAGCCGGTCGGTGAGGCCGCCGGGCGCGTGCAGGGCGGGGGTGTCGGCGGCCGAGTCGACGACGGCGACCACGGCGTCGAAGCCCGCGCCGGCCACGTTGTAGGCGTACCGCTCGCCCGGGCCGTCGGCCGGGTCGTCGTGGGCCGGGAAGACCAGGCGGGTGCGGATGGCGTAGCCGGGGTCGTCCACGGCGAGGACGGGTGAGCGGGTGGTGGTGGAGAAGCGGACGTCGGCGGCCGGGGTCAGGCGTTCGAGTTCCCGGGCGAGGCGCAGCGGCGCGTACATCAGCTCCTCGCAGCCGAGGACGAGGACCCGGCGCGCGCCGGCGGGCAGCGCCCCGGCGAGGCGGGCGGCCAGGGCGGGCAGGGCGTCCTCCAGGCGGGCCCGGTGGGCGGGGGTGAAGCCGTGGCGGCCCCCGTCGGGGAGCCCGGCGGGCCAGCCCAGGTCGACGCGGCTGACCCGGGCCGGCCCGGGTCGCGCGCCACCGGCGGCGGCGGGGTGCGGGGCGTCGGCCGGGGGCGAGGCGTCGCCTGTCTGCGCGGCGTCGGCCGGGGGCGAGGCTGCGTCGGCCGGGGACGCTGCCCCGCCCGTCCGACCGGTTCCCGCCGCCTCCTCGGTCCCGTCCGCGGCGCGTTCGTGGCGCGCCACCAGGGCCTGCCCCTTCTCCAGGACGTCCGCGGGCAGCCGCACGGTGCCCGAGGCGGTCGTCACCAGGTCGATGCGCGCACCGATCTCCCGGGCGAAGGCGTCCAGCCGCCCGGCGTCGGCGGGCGAGCGCATGTCGACGAGGGCCACGATCACGTACTGCCCGCGCGGGTAGCGGGCGTGCAGGGCGCGGACGGTGTTGAGCACCGTGTTGCCGGTGGAGAACTCGTCGTCCACCAGGACCAGGGGGCCGTCACCGGCCAGCAGCCGGGGGTCCTCGGGGAGCAGCAGGTGGGAGGTGGCGTGCGAGTGGGACTCCTCGAAGCCGCCCGCGGTGGGCACGCCGGGGACGGGGCGGCGGGTGGAGTGCAGGTAGGGGGCGGTGCCCAGGCCGTCCGCCACCGAGTGGCCGAGGCCGGTCGCGGTCTCCGCGTAGCCGAGGACCACCGCCCGGCGGGCCGCGTCGCCGAGCAGGTCGCGGACCCGGCGGCCGAGGTCGACGCCGTGGCCGTACACCACGGACGGGGACCGGGGCACGTGCTTGCCGAGGACGTTCGACACCAGCAGGTGCGCCCGCTTGGGGTTGCGCCGCAGTGCCAGGCCCAGCAGGCCGGTCAGCGTGTCGTCGCCGACCAGCTCCACGCCGAGCCGCTCCGCGACCCAGGACCCGGACCAGACGTCCCCGCCGTCCGGCGTGGCGTCGCGCACCGCCCGGTGCGCCCCCTCGTTCACTGCCTTCTCCATGGATTCCTTGCGGTCGTGTCCGGCGCCGGCCTTCGGCGTCCGGCAGTCGTCCGCCGGCCGGGCGGCGGACCGTCCGGCCGGGCAGGGCCGGTGTCCGGCGTGCCGACCGGTCCGGCGGGCGTCGGCGGGTGCCGACGGTGGTGCGGGTCGTCAGCCGGTGCCGACGGTCGTCCCCGCATCGGCGGATGCCGACGGTGGTGCGGATGACAGCCGGTGCCGACGGTCGTGCGGGCGTCGGGCCCGGCGGTTCACGGCCGTGGGCCGTGCCCGTCGTCGGCCGCCGTCACTTCGTGAGACCCGCGGCGAGCAGTTCCACGAAGCCGATGTCCTCGTTGGCCACGCCGAACACCTCGGCGCGCAGCAGGGTCCGCTCGGCCCAGGCCCGGTGCGGCTTCACCTCGTTCATCTTGTTGGTGTACGCCGACTTCATGACACCCCCGCCGCCCCTTTCCGGACGCAGGATGTCCTGGGCGTCGCTGTACTCCTCGTGGCTGACGACGGACAGCGCGTGCACCGGCAGCACGTGGGAGGGGTGGATGCAGGTCTTGCCGAGCAGCCCGTTGGCCTGGTCGAGGGAGATCTCGCGCAGCAGTCCGTCCATGGAGTGCTTGATGAGCTGTTCGCGCAGGGCGACCGCCTGGCCCTCCAGGAACGGGCTCTGGCGCAGTTGCGGCTTGAACATCCGCTCCTGGACCCGGAAGTACTCCCAGACCGGCCCGGTCACGGTGAAGCCGGTGCCGTCGGCGCGGGCGAGCATGTTCACCACGTCGGAGATCACCGAGGCGACGACCTGTATGTCGTAGGCCGTCATGTCGGGGCCCCGGCGCAGGCCGTAGGAGGAGCAGAAGTCGGTCACGCCCAGGCGCAGGGCGAGGACCCGGTCCCGGTACTTGTCGACGGTGCGGAAGATGCCCTCCAGGACCTCCACCCGGGACTCGCGGTAGAGCAGCTCGGGCGATTCCAGGACGGGCATGGCGAACAGCCGCCGCCCGCTGGTCGCCTCGGCGTCGGTGAGGGCCTCCAGGAAGGGCATGCCGTGTTCCTGGGTGAACTTCGGCAGCACGAATCCGGACAGCAGGCGGACGGCGGGGCCGAGGCGGTCCACGAGGTCGGGTATCTGCTCCGGGGTTCGCACCCGGATGAACAGCAGCGGCAGTTCCACGCCCGTCCGGGCGTCCAGGTCGGCGAACTGGCGTACGAGGTTCTCCTCGGCGTCGGCCACGTCCGCGTCGCTGATGGAGTCCTCCAGGCACAGCACCATCGAGACGACACCCCGTCCGGCCTGCTTCACCACGTCGTCGGCGAGGCGGGGACGGATGGCCGGACTGTAGAGGGTGGCGCCGAGGGCGGCGGAGAGCAGGCGGCCCGGGGAGTCCGGCGTGAAGGCGCAGGGCTCCCGGTAGAAGAGACGTTTCCGCACCTCGAGGGCTATGTGACCGAAATGATGCATGGGACTCCCTCGGGGCCTTTGGTACGACAGTGACACGTCAGAAGGTGGCCGGTAATAGTACGTACAGAACGATGTCGACGGTTCCCGCCGGGCGTGAACGGCGCGTGACTCCGCCGTGTCGGCCGCCCCCCGCATTGTCGTGACCAGGACGCAGCAGGCAGGATGACGGCATGACGCACGCGATGCTGAAGGGGTCGAACGTCCCTCTCGAAGCCACCACGGTACGCGCCGTGCTGCGCTGGTCGCCCGGGCAGGGGGTACCCGACGTGGACGCCTCGGCGTTGCTGCTGGGTGCCGACGACCGTGTGCGTTCCGACGAGGACTTCGTCTTCTACAACCAGCCGCGGCACCCCTCGGGCACCGTGTGGCGGCTCGGCAAGAAGCGCGACGCGGACGGCCTGACCGACACGATCCAGACAGACCTCGCCGGCACCGAGCCCGGCGTCGGACGGGTCCTGCTGGTCGCCTCGGCGGACGGCGTCACCTTCGACCGGGTCCGCGACCTGCGCATCCTGCTGTACGACGCCCAGACCCCGGACGCGGAGCCGCTCGCGTACTTCGACATCAAGCCGGAGACCGGCCAGGAGACCGCGCTGATCTGCGGCGAGCTGTACCGGCGCGGCGAGGGCTGGAAGTTCCGGGCGCTCGGCGAGGGCTACTCGAACGGGCTGAAGGGCCTGGCCACCGACTTCGGCATCTCGGTGGACGAGTCGGAGGCCGCAGCCGAGGAGCCCGCGGCGGGTGACCCGGCACCGGCGCCCGCCCCGGCCCGGGTGCACCCCGAGGCGCCGACGCAGCCGCACGTCCCGGCCGCGCCCGAGGTCTCCGGCCCGCTTCCGCCGGAGCAGCCGGCCGGGGTGCCCGCGCAGCCCGCGTACGGCTATCCGCCGCAGCAGCCCCCGGCGCCCGCCCACCCGGCCCCTGCCCAGCCGGCCTACGGCTACCCGCACCCGGCGGCGCAGCCCGCCTACGGCTACCCCCAGCAGCCCGCCGCCGCGGCCCCCGCCGCCCACGCCTTCCCCCCGGCCGGCTCGGGCCCCGACCCGGACTTCCGGCTGCCGCCGCAGGGACCGCAGTTCATCGGACGGTAGGCGCCCGCGGACCGCCCGGCGCCCCCGGACGGCCCGGCGCACGCCCGTCCGCTCAGCGGTCGACCTTCGTCTTGAAGCCCCGCCCCCACTGCAGCCCCCACCCGTACAGCCGGTCCAGTTCCGCCTGGAAGCCGTAGACGAACCGCACCTCGCGGCGGACGATGATCTCGTCCTTGACGTTCTCGATCATCACGATCGCGCAGGAGCGGGCCTGCGGCTGGCGTTCGTCCAGGCCGATCTCGATCCGGGGGCCGTTGCTGGGATAGAGGGTGACCATGGCCTGGGTGCGGTCGAAGGCGGGCGTCTGGTCATAGATGTACGCGAAGACCAGCAGGCGCTTGATGTTCTCGCGCTGGTCGAGGTTGATGTACATCGTCTCGCCGGACGCCGAGCCGAACCGGTCGTCGCCGCTGAGCTTGACGTACGGCGGGGCGTTGACCTCACCGAGGTAGCCGCCCAGCGGCTGGACCACGCCCTTGGTGCCGTCCTGCAGTTCGTACAGGCAGCCCAGGTCCAGGTCGACGTTGACCATGCTCTGGCTGTGCGCGACGACCTCCGGCGGCTTGAGCGCCTTGAGCGGGTGGCGCAGCAGGCTCTCCCGCTGGGGGCCGCCGAAGTCGGACGTCCGCATGCGCCAGCTCAGGTTGATGCGCAGATGGCCGGTGGCCGCCCCCTGCTTGGTGAGGGAGACCTGGCCGTGCCGTTTGGTCAGTTCGATGGCGTTGGTGGCCACGTTGCCCGAGTCGAAGTCCGTCCCGCGTCCTCGCCACAGTCCGTCCAGGAAGCCCATGCCCGTCCCGCCCCATGTCCTCGTGTGCCTCGAATCCCCGCCCGGAAAGGCCGCCCCGGTGCCCCGAGGGCCCCGGACGGCCGACGGGGCGGCCGGCCGCGAGGAACTGGTCCTCGGCCCGCCGCCCCGTCCAGAGCGTTCCCTCCTGGGGGGTGCCGTCACACCCCGGAGGACACCTCCGTCTTCTGTCCGGCGTCCCCCTCGGCTGCCGCGAGCCGCTTGTTGCGGCGCACGGACGACCAGAAGGACCAGCCGATCAGCACCACGCCGATGAGACCGGTGATGATCTCGTGGATCTCGTACTGGATGGTGACCAGGAGGATCAGCGCGAGGGCGCCGATGGCGTAGTGCGCGCCGTGCTCCAGGTAGACGTAGTCGTCCAGGGTGCCCTGGCGGACCAGGTAGACGGTCAGGGACCGGACGTACATGGCGCCGATGCCGAGGCCGAGGGCCATCAGGACGATGTCGTTGGTGATGGCGAAGGCGCCGATCACACCGTCGAAGGAGAAGGACGCGTCCAGCACCTCGAGGTAGAGGAACATGAAGAACGCGGCCTTGCCGGCGAGGGCGACCGCCAAGCGGGGCTTGCCCTGGCGTACGGCCTTCTCCTCCTCCTCGTGCTCGCGTTCCTCCTCCTCTTCGAGCTTGTCCTCGAAGAAGCCGGAGAGTCCGCCGACGATCATGTAGGTGATGAGGCCGGCGATGCCGGAGAGCATCACCGTCTCGGCCTTGTCGACATGGGTGCCGCCGTGCTGGTGGGCGTTGGCGGCGAAGGTCATGGCGGAGACGAGCAGGATGATCAGCGCGATGCAGACCGACAGCATGTCGATCTTGCCGAGCTTGGCCAGCGGGCGCTCCAGCCACGCCAGCCACTTGATCTCCCGGTCCTCGAAGATGAAGTCGAGGAAGATCATGAGCAGGAACATGCCACCGAAGGCGGCGATCGCCGGGTGCGCGTCGGTGACGAGCATCTGGTAGCGGTCCTTGTCGCTGAGCGCGAGGTCGACCGCTTCGATCGGGCCCATCTGGGCGCTGACCGCGACGATGACGACGGGGAAGACCAGCCGCATGCCGAAGACGGCGATCAGGATGCCGATCGTGAGGAAGATCTTCTGCCAGAAGGCATTCATCTTCTTCAGGATTCCGGCGTTGACCACCGCGTTGTCGAAGGACAGCGAGATCTCGAGGATCGAGAGGATCGCCACGATTCCGAAGGCGGTCCACCCCCCGAAGAGGAATGCTGCGACCAGGCCGCCCGCGGTCACCGCGAACGACCAGCCGAAGGTTTTCAGAACCACTGGCTACCCCATTGTGTTGCGAACGGGCTCCCCCGCCGCCGTGAGTCGGCTTTACGAAACGTTGACGCCGAAGTCTAGAGCGATGCCGCGCAGGCCCGACGCGTACCCCTGGCCGACCGCCCGGAACTTCCACTCGCCCTGGTAGCGGTACAGCTCACCGAAGATCATCGCCGTTTCGGTGGAGGCGTCCTCGCTGAGGTCGTAGCGGGCCAGTTCCTGCCCGTCGGCCTGGTTGACCACGCGGATGAACGCGTTGCTGACCTGCCCGAACGTCTGACCGCGCTCGTCGGCCAGGTGGATGGAGACCGGGAAGACGATCTTGTCGCACCGGACCGGCACCTTGGAGAGGTCGACCAGCAGCGACTCGTCGTCGCCGTCGCCCTCACCGGTCAGGTTGTCACCGGTGTGCTCGACGGACCCGTCGGGGCTCTTGAGCTGGTTGTAGAAGACGAACCATTCGTCCCCCATGACCCGGCCGTCGCTGCAGACCAGCGCACTGGCGTCCAGGTCGAAGGGGGCGCCGGTGGTGGAGCGCGCGTCCCAGCCGAGGCCGACCATGACCTGCGTGAGGTTGGGTGCGGCCTTGGACAGGGAGACGTTTCCTCCCTTGGCGAGTGTGACGCCCATGATGCTGGTCCCTCCCCGGGTTCTGTGTCTCAGGTGGTCCTGCGCGTCCGGCGCCACACGTAAACCGTGCGGCGCCGGACGGTACGGCCGTTCGACACGGCCGGTCCCGGGCGGGCCCGCCCGGGACGGTGAGCGTTGCGCTCGGTGCTGCTCAGACGTTCACACCGAAGTCCTGCGCGATGCCGCGCAGGCCGGAGGCGTAGCCCTGGCCGATGGCCCGGAACTTCCACTCCGCGCCGTGCCGGTACAGCTCGCCGAAGACCATGGCGGTCTCGGTGGAGGCGTCCTCCGACAGGTCGTACCGGGCGATCTCGGCGCCGCCGGCCTGGTTGACGACGCGGATGAACGCGTTGCGCACCTGGCCGAAGGACTGCTGGCGGTTCTCGGCGTCGTAGATGGAGACCGGGAAGACGATCTTCTCGATCTCGGCGGGCACGGCGGCGAGGTTGACCTTGATCTGCTCGTCGTCGCCCTCGCCCTCACCGGTGAGGTTGTCACCGGTGTGCTCGACGGAGCCGTCCGGGCTCTTGAGGTTGTTGAAGAAGACGAAGTTGGCGTCGCTGCCGACCTTGCCCGCGCTGTTCAGCAGCAGGGCGCTGGCGTCGAGGTCGAAGTCGGTGCCGGTCGTGGTACGGACGTCCCACCCCAGTCCGACGACGATGGCGGTGAGGCCCGGGGCCTCCTTGCTCAGCGATACGTTGCCGCCCTTGCTGAGGCTGACTCCCACGAGTCCTCCCTTGGTGTCCGGGGGCGGGTGCCCCTTGGTGCGTTGGCTGTCGGATCAACGAGTCGATCCTAGTGACGGGTTCCCGGGGCTCGCATTCCCCGCGGAGCAACCCTTACAGGGTGTCGAGCGCCATGACGTACTCGTTCGGGTCACGGGCGTCGGGCAGCTCGTTGACCACGGTCCAGCGCACGACGCCCTCCTTGTCGATGACGAAGCTGCCGCGCACCGCGCAGCCCTTGGCCTCGTCGAAGACGCCGTAGGCGCGCGAGACCGCGCCGTGCGGCCAGAAGTCGGAGAGCAGCGGGTACTCCAGGCCCTCCTGCTCGGCGAAGACGCGCAGCGTGGGGACGGAGTCGTTGGAGACGGCGAGCAGCTGGGTGTCGCGCTCGGTCAGGCGCGGGAGGTTCTCCCGCAGCTCGGAGAGTTCTCCGGTGCACACACCGGTGAAGGCGAAGGGGTAGAAGACGAGCAGGACGTTGCTCCGGCCCCGGAAGCCGGACAGCCGCACCGTCCGGCCGTGGTTGTCCCTGAGCTCGAATTCGGGGGCCTCGTCGCCGGGCCTGATCGCCATGGCCGCTGTCGTCCCTTCCGCGGGGTCGGTGCCGCTTCCGGTACCCACCCTACGCAAGGGGTACGACAGGCCGACGGACGGGCTGACCGGGGTCAGCCCGTCCGGGACGGTGCGTCGCGGCGGGACTACCGCCGGGACTTGGCGGCCTTGGGCGTCGCCAGGCGGCTGCCGCTCCAGTCCTTGCCGACGCTGACGCTCTTCGACGCCGTCAGGCCCGCCGTGGTGGCGGCCTCCGAGATGTCGCTCGGCTCGACGTAGCCCGAGCGTCCGGTCTTCGGCGTGAGGAGCAGGATCGCGCCGCCCTCTTCGATGTACGTGCCGGCATCCACCAGCGCATCCGTCAGGTCGCCGTCGTCGTCGCGGAACCACAGCACAACGGCGTCAGCCACGTCGTCGTAGTCCTCATCGACCAGATCGGTCTCGATGACGCCTTCAATGGCCTCGCGGAGCTCCTGGTCGACGTCGTCGTCGTAGCCGATCTCCTGGACCACCTGCCCGGGCTGGAACCCCAGCCTGGCGGCAGGGTTCGTCCGCTCCTCCGCGTGGTCCGCGGTCGCGCTCACGGGTTGCCTCCTGATCATGGATTGGGAATAACTCAGCCACGCGCGTGCGCGAAGCATTGGCCGTAGTCCACACGGGCGGGACGGATCGCGCAAGTACCCGGCCGCCGAGACCGCCGAAACGGTGACGATCCGGGCCTGTTCACCCCAACCGATCCACTCCGTTCCGGCCGCTCGTGAGGTACACCACACCCTTGTGCCCCGTTTGGGCATTTGGGAACCGTCCGTGGGTAGGCGACCCGGACGAGACCCCCTCCCGGGTCCCGCCGTGGCCGCACAGCCGGGTTACCTCTCGGTAGAGATGACGTTTGCGCCCCTCGGGTGGACCATGGGAGCGGCGCAGACCCGGCTGCAACCCACCCGGCCGTCCCTCACGGCCCTCGACAGGTAAGGATCAGCGTGGCTTCCGCATCCGATCGCAATCCGATCATCATTGGCGGCCTTCCGAGTCAGGTCCCGGACTTCGACCCGGAGGAGACCCAGGAGTGGCTCGACTCCCTCGACGCCGCCGTCGACGCGCGCGGCCGGGAGCGGGCCCGCTATCTGATGCTGCGGCTGATCGAGCGCGCCCGTGAGAAGCGCGTGGCCGTGCCGGAGATGCGCAGCACGGACTACGTGAACACGATCCCCACCCGGGCGGAGCCGTTCTTCCCCGGCAACGAGGAGATCGAGCGCAAGATCCTCAACGCGACCCGGTGGAACGCCGCGGTGATGGTCTCGCGCGCCCAGCGGCCCGGGATCGGGGTGGGCGGCCACATCGCCACGTTCGCGTCCTCGGCGTCGCTGTACGACGTGGGCTTCAACCACTTCTTCCGCGGCAAGGACGAGGGCGACGGCGGCGACCAGGTCTTCTTCCAGGGCCACGCCTCCCCCGGCATCTACGCCCGCGCCTACCTGCTGGACCGGCTGACCGAGCAGCACCTCGACGGGTTCCGCCAGGAGAAGTCGAAGGCCCCGTACGCGCTGTCGTCGTACCCGCACCCGCGGTCGATGCCGGACTTCTGGGAGTTCCCCACCGTCTCGATGGGGCTCGGCGCGATCGGCGCGATCTACCAGGCCCGGATGAACCGCTACATGCACGCGCGCGGCATCGCGGACACCTCGAAGTCGCACGTGTGGGCGTTCCTCGGCGACGGCGAGATGGACGAGCCGGAGTCGCTGGGGCAGCTGTCCATCGCGGCCCGGGAGGGCCTGGACAACCTGACCTTCGTGGTCAACTGCAACCTCCAGCGCCTCGACGGCCCGGTGCGCGGCAACGGCAAGATCATCCAGGAGCTGGAGTCGGTCTTCCGGGGCGCCGGGTGGAACGTGATCAAGCTGGTCTGGGACCGCTCGTGGGACCCGCTGCTCGCGCAGGACCGGGACGGCGTGCTGGTGAACCGCATGAACACCACGCCGGACGGCCAGTTCCAGACCTACGCCACCGAGTCCGGCGCCTACATCCGCGACCACTTCTTCGGTGACGACCACCGGCTGCGCGCCATGGTCGAGAACATGACCGACGACCAGATCCTGCACCTGGGGCGCGGCGGCCACGACCACCGCAAGATCTTCGCGGCCTACCAGGCGGCCAAGGAGCACAAGGGCCAGCCCACGGTGATCCTGGCCAAGACCGTCAAGGGCTGGACGCTCGGCCCGAACTTCGAGGGCCGCAACGCCACCCACCAGATGAAGAAGCTGACGGTCGACGACCTCAAGCGCTTCCGGGACCGGCTGCACCTGCCGATCGCCGACAAGGACCTGGAGTCCGGCCTGCCGCCCTACTACCACCCGGGCCGGGACTCCGAGGAGATCCAGTACATGCACGACCGGCGCCGGAACTGCGGCGGCTACGTGCCGACCCGGGTGGTGCGCGCCAAGCCGCTGACGCTGCCCGACGACAAGACCTACGCGACGGTCAAGAAGGGCTCGGGCCAGCAGTCCATCGCCACGACCATGGCCTTCGTGCGGCTCCTGAAGGACCTCATGCGGGACAAGGAGATCGGCAGGCGGTTCGTGCTGATCGCGCCGGACGAGTACCGCACCTTCGGCATGGACTCCTTCTTCCCGAGCGCCAAGATCTACAACCCGCTGGGCCAGCAGTACGAGGCCGTGGACCGGGAGCTGCTGCTCGCCTACAAGGAGGCGCCGAACGGGCAGATGCTGCACGACGGCATCTCCGAGGCCGGCTGCACGGCCTCCCTGATCGCGGCCGGCTCGGCCTACGCCACGCACGGCGAGCCGCTCATCCCGGTGTACGTCTTCTACTCGATGTTCGGCTTCCAGCGCACCGGCGACCAGTTCTGGCAGATGGCCGACCAGCTGTCCCGCGGCTTCGTGCTGGGCGCGACCGCCGGCCGCACCACCCTGACCGGTGAGGGACTCCAGCACGCGGACGGCCACTCCCAGCTGCTGGCCTCGACCAACCCGGCGTGCGTGGCCTACGACCCGGCCTTCGGGTACGAGATCGCGCACATCGTGAAGGACGGCCTGCGCCGGATGTACGGCGGGGACGAGCAGCACCCGCACGGCGAGGACGTCTTCTACTACCTGACCGTCTACAACGAGCCGATCCAGCACCCGGCCGAGCCGGAGAACGTGGACGCCGAGGGCATCGTCAAGGGGCTCTACCTGTTCGGCGAGGGCCGCGGCGGCTCGCTGCCCGCGCAGATCCTCGCCTCCGGTGTCGCCGTGCCGTGGGCCGTCGAGGCGCAGAAGATCCTCGCCGAGGAGTGGGACGTCAAGGCGGACGTCTGGTCGGCCACGTCCTGGAACGAGCTGCGCCGCGAGGCGGTGGACTGCGAGCGGCACAACCTGCTGCACCCCGAGGAGGAGCAGCGCACCCCGTACGTGACGCGCAAGCTGGCCTCGGCGCGGGGGCCGGTCGTGGCGGTCTCCGACTGGATGCGCTCGGTGCCGGACCAGATCGCCCGCTGGGTGCCGGGCACGTACCAGTCGCTGGGCGCCGACGGCTTCGGTTTCGCCGACACCCGCGGTGCGGCCCGCCGGTTCTTCCACATCGACGCCCAGTCGATCGTGGTGGCGGTGCTGACCGAGCTGGTCCGTGAGGGGCACCTGGACCGGTCCGTGCTGAAGCAGGCGATCGACCGGTACCAGCTGCTGGACGTCACGGCGGCCGACCCGGGGGTGGCGGGCGGCGACGCGTAGGGCGTTCGGGGCAGCGACGCGCAGGGCGTTGCGGGCGGGCGCCACGGCCCGCCGCTGAGGGAGCCCCGGCGGGAGACCGCCGGGGCTCCGCGCTGTGCGGGCGCCGGGAGCCGGCCGACCCGTGGGGGCGGGAGGGGGTGGGCGGGTTCCGGTGGGCGTGTGGTGTCCGGGGCTTCCGGTGCCGGCGGCGCGGCTGTTCGGGGCTCTCGGTGTCGCTGGGCGTGGTTGTCCGGGGCTCTCGGTGCCGGTCGGTGCCGTGCCGGGCCGACCGTGCCGGCTCGGGTCGGGACTCCGCCTCCCGGCCCGCGCCCCCGGTGCTCCGGTCCGTTCCCGTCGTCCGTGGCCGTGAGCACAGCAACGGGCCCCGGCGAGAGTCGCGTGCCGGGGCCCGTTGCCGGCCTTCCGCCGGTGCCGACGACGGGTCAGAACATGCCGTACCCCATCGTCGTCGCCCCCGCCAGAGCGATCACGGCGAGGAGCGTGTCGATGGCACCCAGGACCACGGCGACCAGGGCCGGCACCGGGCGGGGGCCCGCCCAGCTGCGGCCCATGGCCAGCCATCCGCAGACGATCGCGACCGGGCCGAGGATGATCCCCAGTACGAAGAAGCCGGCGACCGCGCAGACGAGTCCGATGATCCCGAGCGTCGCGCGATCCGGCCCTCCCCCAACCTCGAACCGACTCGCTCGGGGGGACCCCCATCGTGACCCCGTCCGGCCACGTGTGCGGGGGTGCCTGCGCGTTCCGTGTCCGAAGCTCGCCATCATCAACTCCCTTGAGGGTTCGTCGACATGGCGGGTACCCCCGCTTCCGGCGTGAATTCCCCCGGCGCGCACGGCCGGTGTCCCGCTGCCTGCGCGCTGCCCCCCTCCAGCAGCGCGCAGCAGCCGGGCGCCCTCCAATTACTGCGGAGGACTTGACCCACTGTGACCTGCGGTGCTCCCGAGCGGGAGGGATCACCGCCTTCGTTCACCCTGACGAGCGAACCCGGCCCCCCACACCGTCAGATGTGGCCGACGCCCGCACCGGCCTCGGCGTTCGCACCGCGCTTGGTGAGGAACGCGACCGCGATCGCCACCGCTGCGACCGCGGCGGCCGTGAGGGAGGCGAGGTGCATGCCGGACATGAAGGTGTGGTGCGCGACCTCGGTGATCGTCCCGGCCACCTCGGGCGGCAGGTCCGGGGTGACCGGCGCGATGCCGAACTGGACGGCCTCCGCGGTCGCTTCGGCCTGTTCGGGACCGAGCGGCGGGAGCCCGGCGTCCTGCCAGTTGCCCGGCAGGTCGTTGTCGACCTTGGAGGCCATGACCGCGCCCAGCACGGCCGTGCCGAGGCTGCCGCCGATCTGCATCGCGGACTGCTGGAGGCCGCCGGCCACCCCGGACAGCTCCATCGGGGCGTTGCCCACGATGACTTCGGTGGCGCCGACCATGACGGGGGCCAGGCCGAGGCCCAGCACCGCGAACCAGAGCGACATCACGCCGCTGCCGGTGTCCGTCTCCAGGGTCGACATGCCGTACATGGCGAGCGCGGTGAGCGCCATCCCGCCGGCCAGCGGGATGCGCGGGCCGGCCTTGGTGATCAGCACACCGGCGAGCGGCGAGCCGACGATCATCATGCCGGTGAGCGGCAGCAGGTGCAGGCCGGCGTCGATCGGGCTCATGCCGTGCACGTTCTGCAGGTAGAAGGTGACGAAGAACAGGCCGCCCATGAAGGCGATGGCCATCAGGACCATCAGCACCACACCCGCGGACAGCGGGACCGACCGGAAGAGGGCCGGCGGGATCAGCGGCTCGCGGACCTGGGTCTCCCAGCCGGCGAAGCCGATGAAGAGGGCGACCGCGGCGCCGATGAACAGCCACGTCCACAGGCCGCCCCAGCCCCACTCGGGGGCCTTGATCAGGGCCCAGACGAGGCAGAACATCGCCGCGGACAGCAGGACGATGCCGGGGATGTCGAAGGAGCGCGGGGCGTTCTCCGCCCGGTGGTCGAGCAGGATCCACGCGCCGAGGGCGACGGCGAGGACGCCGACCGGCACGTTGATGAAGAACACCGACTCCCAGTTGACGTGCTCCACGAGGACGCCGCCGAGGATGGGGCCGCCCGCGGTGGAGGCGCCGATGACCATGCCCCAGATGCCGATGGCCATGTTGAGCCGCTCGGCGGGGAAGGTGGCCCGCAGCAGGCCGAGCGCGGCCGGCATCAGCAGCGCGCCGAACAGGCCCTGGAACACCCGGAAGACGATCACCATGGTGATGCCCCGGGACAGGCCGATGGCGGCCGAGGCGGCGGCGAAGCCGGCCACGCCGATGAGGAACGTCTGCCGGTGGCCGAAGCGGTCGCCCAGTTTGCCCGCGGTGATCAGCGAGACCGCGAGGGCGAGGAAGTAGGCGTTGGTGATCCACTGGAGGTCGGACCAGGTGGCGCCGAGGTCCTGGGCGATGGCCGGGTTGGCGATCGCCACGATGGTGCCGTCCAGGGCCACCATCATGACGCCGACGGCCACGGTCACCAGGGTGAGCCAGGGGTGGCCCCGCAGTCCGGTGCCGCGTTCCGCCGCCCGGGGTGCGGCCGGGCCGCCGTCCCCCGCGCTCTTGTCGATGGTGATCCGACCAGTCATAGGACAAAAACTAATGTCAGCCACTGACAGTTGCCACACCATTTCGCCATGCGGTCGCCGAGGCGTCACCCGCGTATAGCCTGAGCTGCGGGAAGCGTTCGGAAGGCGTCGAGAGGGAGCCATGGAACCGGTCGGGGGCATGGTCACCGGGGCGCCGCGGCCCGGCCTGCGGGAGCTGAAGAAGCGGCGCACCCGCGACGCGCTGGTCCGGGCCTCCCTGGAGCTGTTCGCCTCCCAGGGCTTCGAGGGCACCACCGTCGACGACATCGCCGACGCCGTCGGCGTCTCCCAGCGCACCTTCTTCCGCTACTTCGCCGGCAAGGAGGACGCCGCCTTCCACGTGCAGCGGCTCGCGGAGGCGCGGATCGTCGAGGCGGTCCGGGCCCGCCCCGCGGACGAGCCGCCGCTGGAGGCGCTGCGCCGGGCCGTGCTGGGCAGCTGGGACGGCATCACCGAGGCCGTGGAGCAGATCGTCCCCGTGGAGCTGCACATCCGGGTCCACCGGGTCATCGAGTCGACGCCCGCGCTGCTCGCCGCCCATCTGCGGCGGTCCGCCGAACTGGAGGAGGAGCTGGCCCGCGTCGTCGCCGAACGGGAGGGGCTCGACGTGGACGACGACCCCCGGCCGCGGCTGCTGGTCGCCGCCGTGGCGGGCGGCATCCGGGTCGCCGAACGGCTCTGGTCCGCCGGGGACGAGCCGACCGCCGACGCCCTGCGGGACCTCACCGGCCGGTACCTGGAACGGCTGGGACCGGACCTCGCGGGGACCTGGCGCACGGGCTGATCCGCGCCCCCTTCCCCTACCGGCACGCCGAAACGTGATACCGGTCACTTGGCCGACGCGAGACCCTCTCGTTCTCCTAGTGTGTCCTTTCAGTGACTTCCTTCGACACCTCCCCGCACCTGAACGCCTGGCGGGCACTGCTCGCGCTCGCCGTCGTCTTCGTCATGCTGGCGACCACCGGCTGGACGGCCATACGCAGCCAGCGGGAGGCCGCCCCGCTCCAGGCCTCGCTCGACGCGTGGACCCACGGCCGCCTCGCCGGACAGCGGCTGCCGGACCCCCGGTCCGGGCCGGCCCGGCTGGCCCGCTTCTTCGCCGGCCTCGGCGACGCCCAGCGCGCGCTGCTCGCCCACCGCTACCCGCTCGCGGTCGGCAACATGAACGGGGCACCCGTCGAACTGCGGTACCGCGCCAACCGGATCGCCCTGCGGCAGGCGCGCCAGGTCGAACGGGAGCGCGTGCACGACCAGGACCTCACCGCGGCCGGGCAGCGGCAGGCGGCCCGGCGGCTGAACCGCATCGACGCGCTGCTGCGCCCGGGGCGGCACATCCTCGCCCTCGACCCCGCCGGTTCCGGCCGGGTGGCCGAGGTCTTCGGCAGCCTGCGCCGCGCCGACCGGATCTCCGTCGTCGTCCCGGGCGTCGACACCGACCTGCTCACCTTCCAGCGCACCCGCCGTGCCCACACGGCGCCCGTCGGCATGGCGCGGGCCCTGTACGCGGCCGAGCGCGAGGCGGACCCCGGCACCCGCACCGCCGTGATCGCCTGGGCCGACTACACCGCCCCGCGCGGCCTCGGCATGGACGCCGCCACGGCGATGCGCGCGGAGAGCGGCGCGCTGCGGCTGAACGCGCTGCTGCGCGGCCTGCCCGGCACGGCCCCCGTCTCGCTGTTCTGCCACAGCTACGGCTCGGTGGTGTGCGGACTGGCCGCGGACGCGCTCCCCCGCCGGGTGGCCGACATCGCGGTGGCCGGCAGCCCCGGCATGCGGGCGGACCGGGCCGACGACCTGCGCACCTCGGCGCGGGTGTGGGCGATGCGGGACGCCGACGACTGGGTGCAGGACGTGCCGTACCTGGAGGTCGGCGGGCTGGGCCACGGCACCGATCCGGTGTCCGCCGGGTTCGGCGCCCGCGTGCTGTCCGCGCACCGGGCGAAGGGGCACAGCGGGTACTTCGTGCCGGGCACGGACAGTCTGCGCAATTTCGCCGAGATCGGTGTTGGCGCGTACCGCGCGGTGGACTGCGCACACGAAGACGACACGTGTCGGAGGGGTTTGTCCGGTACGGACACTTCCGGACGCGCGTAGAAGCGGAGAAACTGCCCTGGACGAGGGGAGGGGACGAAGATGCTCGTGCCGCATACGATGAGCCGCATGGGTGACGTACTGGCCGGATTTCATGCCGCCTGGGAGTTCGAGTCCGACTCCGTGCTCATCCGCTACGAAAGGGGCCTTCGCACACCGAAGTTGTTTCAGGCACTCGGCTCACGGCGCGTTCCGTTCGAGGCGATCGCCGGGGTCACGCTGACGCCCGGCCGGCGCGGCACGGTGGTGCTGCGCATCCAGCCGCGGCTCGGCGCGGACCCGCTGATGGAGGCCGCCGCCGGGCAGTTGAAGGAGCACAGCGACCCCTACCGGCTGGTCCTGCCCGCGGAGCGGGAGACGCTCGCCGAGTACTACGCGGACGAACTGTCCGGCCGGATCACCGAGTCGGGACCGGCCGACCACCATCTGGTCGCGGCACCCCCGGCCCCGCTCCGGTTCAAGGCCTACGACGGCCGGGCGACCTTCGACGGCACCGCCGTGTCCTTCCGCTGGTTCTGGACGGGCGCCTCCACCGCCAAGTGGAAGGCCGGTGACCAGCGCTTCCCGGTGGGCGAGTTGGCGGGCGTGGAGTGGCGCTCGCCGGAGGCCTTCGACGGCTACCTGCGGCTGCTGCCGCGGGACGGCCGGGAAGCGCCGACGCAGGCCGACCAGGACCCCGCGGCCGTCCTGTTCGGCCTCGGGTACGGACCGGTGCACGAGTCGCTGCCGTTCGCGGCGGCGGTCCTGGCGGCGGCCCGCACCAGCGAGCCGGTGCCCGCGGTGGCGGCGGTCCCGCGCCGCCGCGACCCGGCGGACATCGCCGAGCGGATCCGTCACCTCGGGGAACTGCACCAGGCGGGACTGGTGACGGACGAGGAGTTCTCGTCCAAGAAGGCGGAGTTGCTGGCGCAGTTGTAGCGGGGCCCCCGGCCGGGGCGCCCGCCGGGGCACCCTGGCCGGGGACCTCGCCGGGAGCGCCCGGGCGGGTGGCTCTCCCAGGGAGGGCCCGGGTGGGCCGCTCCCTGTCGTCCGTCCGGCTCCTGCGGGCCGTCCGCCCTCAGCTCTCCTTCTGCACCGGTACCGTCGCCGCTGTCGGTGGTGACGCTGTCGGTGCCGGTTCCGGTGTCGGTTCCGGTGTCGGTGGTGGTGGCGGCGTCGGGGCGCCGCCGGCGTCCGTGTAGAAGTCGATCTTCCGGTCGAGCAGGGCCAGCGCGCCCCGGAGCTCGGCGATCCGGGTGCGCACGTTCTCCCGGGTCGCCACCAGCAGGTCGAGGCGCTCCGGGTAGGTGCGGTCGCCGGCGCGCACCAGTTCCGCGTAGCGCACCATGTCGGCCACCGGCATCCCGGTCAGCCGCAGCGTGCCGACCAGGCCGAGCCAGTCGAGGTCGCGGTTGCTGTAGCGGCGCCGGCCGGTCTGCGAGCGGTCGACGTGCGGCATCAGCCCGATCCGCTCGTACCAGCGCAGGGTGTGCGCGCTGAGCCCGGTGAGGGCGACGACCTCGCTGATCGTGTAGTGGTCCGCGCCGTCCGGCCGCCGGTCGTCGGGAGGCGGCCCCGCGCAGAGGTCGGTCGTGGTGTCCGCGTCGGTCGTGGTGCCCGGGTCGGTCGTCGTAGCCGCGTCAGTCGTCGTAGCCGCGTCGGTCGTCGTAGCCGTGCCGGTCGTCGTAGCCGTGCCGGTCGTCGCCCGCGTGTCGGTCGTCACAGCCGTGTCGGTCGTCGTCCCCGCTCCGGTCGTCACAGCCGCCTCGGTCGTGGTGCCCGTGCCGGCCGTCGTCCCCGCGTCGGTCCTGGTACCCGTCTCGGTCCTGGTGCCCGTGGTTTCCGTCACCGTCATGCCTCCACGCTAGAACGTCGCCGTGGGCTCCCGGCAAGCACGCGCGGCGGGGGCGGCCGGGCACGGACCGGTGGGGCGGCACGCCGACCCGCCGCCACGGTGCCCGGTACGGCGGTCGTGCGCCGTGCCCTGCCCGAGGACCCGCGGGAGGCGCTGCGCCCGCGCCTGCGTCCACGCCTGCCTGCGTCCGCGTCCCCGTCCACGTCCGCGTCCCCGTCCGCGTCAGGTGATGACCGACGCGAGGGCCCGACCCCTTGCCGGAACCGGTGCAGTGAGCGCTTAGGCTCGATGGCATGTCGCTGAAGAGCCTCACGCTGATCGAGAACTGGCCGGTACCCACCGCCGCGGCGGGTGTCGTCCGCGCGGACGGCACCGTGCTGGGCACGTACGGGCCCGTCGGCCACCGTTTCCCGCTGGCCTCGGTGACCAAGCCGCTCGCGGCGTACGCGGTGCTCGTGGCGTACGAGGAGGGCGCGATCGAGCTGGACGAGCCGGCCGGCCCGGACGGTTCCACGGTCCGCCACCTGCTGGCCCACACCTCGGGCCTGGCCTTCGACGAGCACCGGGTGACCTCCGCCCCCGGGGAGCGGCGGCTGTACTCCAACGCCGGGTTCGAGCAGCTCGGGGACCACGTCGAGAAGGCGACCGACATCCCGTTCGCCGAGTACCTGCGGCAGGCGGTGCTGGAGCCGCTGGGCATGACGGACACCTCGCTGGAGGGTTCGCCCGCCAAGGACGGCGTGTCCACCGTGGACGACCTGCTGCGGTTCGCCGCCGAGGTGCAGGCGCCGCGCCTGCTGGACCCGCGCACCGTGGCAGCGGCGATGACCGTGCAGTACCCGGGCACCAAGGGCGTCCTGCCGGGCTACGGCCACCAGAACCCCAACGACTGGGGCCTCGGCTTCGAGATCCGCGACGGCAAGTCCCCGCACTGGACCGGCTCCGCGTCCTCGCCCCGCACGTTCGGCCACTTCGGCCAGTCCGGCACGTTCCTGTGGATCGACCCCGACGCGGGCCTGGCCTGCGCGGCCCTGGCCGACCTCGCCTTCGGCCCGTGGGCGGTCGAGGCGTGGCCGCCGTTCACCGACGCCGTCCTGGCGGAGGCGCGCGGCTGAGGCGGCGCGGCCCGGCGGCCACCGGGAGAATCCGGTCGCGTGCGCCCCTCGGTGGGCGCTGGGTTCCGGCTCCACGCGACGCGGAGGGGGCCGCCCCATGGCGACCGGGGGCACGCGAACGGGCCGGCTGGAGCTGCTGCTGGAGCAGTTCGACCAGGCCAGGGAGATGGCGCAGGTACGTCTGAGGGGCCTCGGCGACGACAAGTACCGGTGGGAACCGGTGCCCGGCTGCTGGTCGGTGCGGCGTCGCGGCGAGGCGTGAGACGGTGCCCGGCCGGGGACCGTGACGCGGCGCCCGGCCGGGGACGGTGAGACGGTGCCCGGCTGGGGACGGTGAAGCGGTGCCCGGCGGGGGAGGTCGAGCGGCAGCCCGTCCCCTCCCCCGCCGGGCCCTCCGGGTGGTCCGCACGGCGGTGGGCTGGGCAGATGGGGCTCCGTGGAACGGACCGGTGCGAAGGGGACGTGACATGCGGGGAAGCGGTTCCACGTCCACCCTGTGACAGTGATCTCGTTTAGCCGGCACACCTGTACCGTTTGGTGACCTTGTGTCAGCGGCAATGTGCGTTGTGCGTCAGTTCCCTTGCGTGACACCGGTGTTAACGCTGCCGTCCACCTCTTGTGCAATCCGCGTAGACCGATCAATCTTTCGCCTGGCGACAGGCACACGTGATCACGGGCGAAGCGTCCGTGTTTGGCATGTACCTGACTAACGCCCGTCCGGGCATCCGGGCGGGCGTCCGCCACGTGCGTCCCCCGCGGGCGCACCTCCCCCACACTCCCCACCCTCCGAGGAGGAACCCCGATGGCAGCGAAGCGAAACGCCCGGCGCAGATCGATCGCAGGCATGGGATCCGTCGCCGCGGTCGCCCTGGCCGGCGGTCTGCTCACCGCCCTGCCCGCGCACGCCGCCGAGCCCGCGACCGGCCCGATCGCCTACGCGGACGCCCCGAACGCGGTCGAGGACAGCTACATCGTCACGCTGAAGCCCGGCACCGACGCGGACTCCGCCCGCGGCAAGGGCGTCGCGAAGAAGCACGGCGCCGAGGTCGACCACACCTTCCGCGAGGCCCTCAACGGCTACACCGTCGAGGCGTCCGAGGCCGAGGCCGCCCGCCTCGCCGCCGACCCGTCGGTCGCCCTGGTCGAGCAGAACCGCACGTTCACCATCCAGGCGACGCAGACCAACCCGCCGTCCTGGGGCCTGGACCGCATCGACCAGACGGCGCTGCCGCTGAGCGGTTCCTACACCTACGACGACACGGCCGGCCAGGGCGTCACCGCGTACATCATCGACACCGGTGTGCGCATCTCCCACAGCGACTTCGGCGGCCGGGCCCGCAACGGCTACGACGCCGTGGACGGCGACAACGTCGCCCAGGACGGCAACGGCCACGGCACCCACGTCGCCGGCACGGTGGCGGGCAACGCCCACGGCGTCGCCAAGAAGGCCAGCATCGTCGGCGTCCGCGTCCTCGACAACAACGGCTCCGGCACCACCGCCGGCGTGATCGCGGGCGTCGACTGGGTCGCCAACAACGCGGTCCTGCCGGCCGTGGCCAACATGTCGCTCGGCGGCGGTGCCAGCACCAGCCTCGACAACGCCGTCCGCAACGCCATCGCCGCCGGCGTCACCTTCGCCGTCGCCGCGGGCAACGAGTCGACCACGGCCACCGGTTCCCCGGCCCGGGTCTCCGAGGCGATCACCGTCGGCGCCACCACCAGCACCGACGCCCGGGCGAGCTACTCCAACTACGGCTCCAACCTGGACATCTTCGCCCCGGGCTCCTCCATCACCTCCGCCTGGCACACCGGCGACAGCGCGACCAACTCCATCTCCGGCACCTCGATGGCCACCCCGCACGTCGCGGGCGCCGCCGCCCTCTACCTGGCGGACAACCCCTCGGCCACCCCGGCCCAGGTGTCCTCCGCGCTGATCTCCGGCTCCGTCTCCGGCGCCGTCGGCAACCCGGGCACGGGCTCGCCCAACCGCCTGCTCCACGTCGGCGGCAACGGCGGCACCACCCCGCCCCCCGGCAAGACCTTCACCAACTCCACGGACTACCGGATCAACGACCGGTCCACCGTCGAGTCCCCGATCACCGTCACCGGCGTCTCGGGCAACGCCCCGTCGGCCCTGAAGGTGCCGGTCAACATCGTCCACACCTACATCGGTGACCTGACCGTCCAGCTGGTCGCCCCCGACGGCTCGGTCTACACCCTCAAGTCGGCCGGCACCGGCGGCTCCACGGACAACATCAACACCACCTACACCGTCAACGCCTCCTCGGAGACCGCCAACGGCACCTGGAAGCTCCGGGTCACCGACAGCTACTCCGGCGACACCGGCTACATCAACAGCTGGGGCCTGACCTTCTGACACCCCGCACCACCCACTCCGCCCCGGCAGGCATCACCCTGCCGGGGCGGAGGCCTGTCCGGTGACGGGCCGTCGGGTCACCGGCTCGATCAGCGGGGGCGTGCGGCAGAGGAGGGGGTCGTGGCCGCCGGGCGGTGGGGGGCCAGCCCCACCCCCGAAGGGGCCGCCAGCCGGATGGTCCGCGGCGCCGGCCCTCCGTAGCGTTCCGGGCATGGACATCACGAAGAGTGCACGGTGGGGCCGGTCCGGACGGTGGCGTGCGGGGCTGGCCGTGGCCGGGGTCGCCGCCATCGGAACCGCATCGCTTCTCGGGCCGGGCACCACGGCCGAAGCCCTGGGCGCCGACCGGGACGCGCGGTCGCGGCTGCAGCGGGACGCGAACGCGGTACGCGACACGGGAGCCACCGGGCTGACGGTGCGCGTCCGTGACGCGGCCGGGCGCGAGACGCGGGCCCGGTCCGGCACCGCCGACCTGAAGGAGGGGGGTCGGGTGCCCTTCGACGCCTACTACCGCATCGGCAGCGACACCAAGACCTTCACGGCCGTGACCGCGCTCCAGCTCGTCGGCGAGGGCACGTTGAGCCTGGACGACACCGTCGAGCAGTGGCTGCCCGGGGTGGTCGCCGGCAACGGCAACGACGGCAGCCGTATCACCCTGCGCAACCTGCTCCAGCACACCAGCGGCCTGGCCAATTACACGGACATCATCTTCGAGGACCCGGCGGAGCTGACGCCCGAGCGCTTCCACGCCCAGCGGTTCCGCTCACAGACCCCCGAGGAGCAGGTCGCCGTGGCGATGGGGCGCGCTCCCGGCTGGCTGCCGGACGCGGACGATCCGGGCGCCGAGACGCGGTGGGCGTACTCCAACACCAACTACGTGCTGCTCGGGATGGTCATCGAGAAGGCCACGGGCAACCCCTGGGCGCAGGAGGTGCACGACCGGATCATCGAGCCGCTGGGGCTGCGCCGCACGCTGATACCGGGCACCTCGCCGTACGTGCCGATGCCGACGGCCGCCGGGTACACGCAGTTCCCCGGCCGGGACGACCTCACCGACACCACGCTGGCCGTGGGCGGCGGCGCGGACGGCGGCATCATCAGCACCACCCGCGACATGAACACCTTCCTGCGCGCCCTGATGGACGGTCGGCTGCTGCCGCCGGAGCAGATGAAGCAGATGCGCACCACCGTCCCGGCGCCCGACTACACCACCGACGGCAGGTCCCGCTACGGGCTCGGCCTCGCCTGGCGCCCGGCCGAGGGCTGCCGGGCCGGGATCTGGTACCACGGCGGCACCTCCTTCGGCACCGCCTCCGAGACCGCCGTCACGCCCGACGGCCGGGTGTCGGCCGCGGCCGCCGTCTTCACCACGCGCTTCGGTGACGAGAAGCGCTTCCTCCAGCAGGCGGAGACCACGATCCGCCTGCTGGACCGGGCGGTGTGCGGCGACCGGAAGCGCGGGTGACGGGGGCGCACACCTGCGGAAGACACCGCTTGGTCCCTCCGACAGGAGTGACGTGATCGGGAGCGTGGGCCCCGACAGGTCCGCTCGATCGCTTCTCAGCTGCCGCAGGCTCGCCTCCAGCGCTGTGCGTGCCGCGACGCGGTGACGGACCGATGGGGCCCCCGCCTCCCGGGTCACCCGCACTCGAACCACACCGTCTTGCCGTGACCGTCGGGCAGGACATCGATCCCCCATCGGTCCGTCACCGCGTCGACGATCACCATCCCGCGCCCGCCCTCACCCAGCCCGTCCCCCGCACCCGTCACCGGCAGCCCCGCACAGCCGTCGGCGACCTCCACCCGCACCCCACCGGGCAGCAGCAGAAAGCAGATCCGGCAGCACCGGCCGGGCACGTGCCGCACCACATTGGCCACCAGCTCCGTGAGCGCCAGCTCGGCGGCGTCGGCCACCTCGGCCAGCCCCGAGCCGACGAGATACAGCCGCAGGATGCGGCGCAGATGCCGGGCCGAGTGCTCGCCCACGACGAACTCGGCGCGATACGTGCTGGGAACGCCCGCCGCCTGCGGGCCAATTGCCTGATTCACACCACGATGCTGCAACTCAGTGCTTACGCTCTACTACGGAACGAAACGAACGCCGCGAGGCGTTGAACCGAGGTGCCGCCGTGGTCAACATCCAGTCGCTCGACCCCACCGCCTCCCCGCTGGACTACTACGGCTGGGAGTTGCGCCGCCAGCGCGAGGCCCACGGCCTCAAACAGGGTCAGCTCGGCGAGATCATCTTCTGCACGGGCTCACTGATCGGCCAGATCGAGACCACCAAGAAGGTCCCCACCCGCGACTTCTCCGAACGCGTGGACGCGGCCCTCGGCACGGACGGCCTGTTCTCCCGCCTGATCGGCCTGGTCCTGCGCAGCCAACTGCCCACATGGTTCCAGCCGTACGCGGAGATGGAGGCGAAGGCGGCGTACATCTCCACGTACCAGGCACAGGTGGTCTACGGGCTGTTGCAGACGGAGGAGTACGCGCGGGCGGTACTCGCCACCGGAACGCCGGATGACCTGGAAGGTCTGGTGACCGCCCGGGTAGAGCGCCAGCGGATACTGGAACGAGAACAGCCGCCGTTGGTCTGGGTGATCCTGGATGAGGCGGTGCTGCACCGGCCGATCGGTGGCCCCGGTGTCATGCGACGCCAACTGGCCCACCTGTTGAACTTCACCAGTCATCGATGGCTCCATGTGCAGGTGTTGCCGAACAAGGCGGGTGAACACGCCAGCCTTGACGGGGCATTCAACCTTTTGCGGTTCGACGACGACCCAGACGTCATCTACACAGAGGACCTCATCTCCGGCCATATGACGGCCAATTCCGACACCATCAAGGAAGCTGCACTCCGTTACGCTCGCTTGCAGGCCGCCGCGCTCTCCGTAGAGGATTCGGCGGAACTGATGATCGGCGTGATGGAGGACCGCTATGGAGACCGCTCCCGGCTCGAGGAACATCCAGTGGCGTAAGTCCAGCTACAGCGGCAGCACCGGCGGTGACTGCGTGGAGTGCACCGTCGCCGACGGCGCGGCCTGGCGCACCTCCTCGTACAGCGGCAACACCGGCGGCGACTGCGTCGAGGCAGCCCCCGCCTGCCCCACGGGCACCGTCCCCGTCCGGGACAGCAAGAACCCGGCCGGGCCGGTCGTCACCGTCAGGGCCGGCGCCTGGCAGGCGTTCGTCGACGGTCTGCGGTGACGGAACCAGTTCCCTCGCGGCCCCCTTCCGCCAAGAAGTAGGCCGCACCCGGACAACCACTCCGGCCGGGTGGACCGCACCGTGAGGTGACAGGCCGCTCACTCAGGCTCGTCCGCCTCACTGCCGGCCCGTGACGGGGAAGCATCCGGTGCTGAGCGCCCCGTCACGCACCGTGCGGCTCACGAGCCGCAGCAGCCGCCCGCCGGAGTCTCCTCGGTAGCCGCCTCCCCGGCCGCGGCGGGAACACCGAGCCGGACGCGTCGCGGCGCCGGCGCGCAGCACCCACCACCGTCGCCCTCGGCGGCGTCGGGAGTGTCGAACAGCCCGGCGCCGCCGCAGACTCCGGTCTCGGGCAGGGTCAGTTCCACGCGGTCGGCCGCTTCCAGGTCGCCGGCGATCGCCGCGGCCACGGAACGGACCTGCTCGTAGCCGGTCATCGCCAGGAACGTCGGGGCGCGGCCGTAGGACTTCATCCCGACGAGATACACGCCCTGCTCGGGGTGGGACAGCTCGCGGTGGCCGTGCGGGTAGACGGTGCCGCAGGAGTGCTGGTTGGGGTCGATCAGCGGAGCCAGGGCGAGGGGTGCCTGCAGGCGCTCGTCGAGACCGAGGCGCAGCTCGTTCAGGAAGGACAGGTCGGGGCGGAACCCGGTCAGGACGATGACTTCGTCGACCGGGTCCAGACGGCGGCCGTCCTCGCCGGCCAGGACCAGGCGGCCGCCGTGCGCCCGTTCGATCGCCTCGGTACGGAAGCCGGTGACCGCGTCCGCGTGGCCGGCGTCGACGGCGGCCTTCGCGGCCAGGCCCAGGGCGCCGCGCGCGGGAAGCTGGTCGGCCTCGCCGCCGCCGAAGGTGGAGCCGGAGATGCCGCGGCGCAGGATCCACACGGCCTTCGTTCCCGCGCCGTCGTCGGACGTGGCGAGGTCGGCCAGGTGGGCGAGGGCGGTGAAGGCGGAGGCGCCGGAGCCGATCACGGCGGTGCGCCGGCCCGCGTACCGGGCACGGACGGCGGGGTCGCTCAGGTCCGGGACGCGGTAGGTGATCCGGTCCGCGGCGGCCTTCTCGCCGAGCGCGGGCAGTCCGCTGCCGCCGGCCGGGGAGGGCGTGGCCCAGGTGCCGGAGGCGTCGATGACGGCCCGGGCGAAGAGGCGCTCCTCGGGCCCGTCGGTGGGGGCGAGGTGCACGACGAACGGCTGGGCCGCGCGGTCGGCGTCGACGATCCGGTCCCGGCCGGCGCGGGAGACGCCGGTGACGCGCGCACCGGTGCGGACGCGCCCGCCGAGGGCGTCGGCGAGAGGCCGCAGATACAGGTCGGCCCAGTCGCCGCCGGAGGGGTAGGCGGCCGGGTCGGGGCGCATCCAGCCGGTGGGGGCCAGGAGCTTCTCGGCGGCGGGGTCGACGATCTCGCCCCAGGTGGAGAACAGGCGCACGTGGGACCACTCGCGCACCGCGGCGCCGGTGGTGCGCCCGGCTTCCAGGACCAGGGGTTCGATGCCCTGGTCGATGAGGTGGGCGGCGGCGGCCAGACCGACGGGTCCGGCTCCGATCACGACGACGGGCAGCTCGGTGGTGGCGGTGGGCGCGTTCACGACGACTCCTGGCGTGTTTCGACATCCGTCGATGGCTTGCGCGGTCCAGCATGACACCGGTATTGATGAGCGTCAACATAGACATTCATCGAATTCGGGGGATGCACTGATGGAGCACATCGACGTCGCCGTGATCGGCGGTGGCCAGTCGGGCCTCGCGGTCGCCCACGCACTGCTGCGGTACGGCCTGCGGCCGGTGGTGCTGGAGGCGTCCGACCGGGCGGCCGGGTCGTGGCCGCACTACTACGACAGCCTCACGCTGTTCTCGCCCGCCCGGTACAGCTCCCTGCCCGGGATGCCGTTCCCCGGCGCCGACCGCGACCGCTACCCGCGCCGCGACGAGGTCGTCGCCTACCTCACCGCCTACGCCGGCCGCCTGGACGCCGAGATCCGCACCGGCTGCCGCGTCACCGCGGTCCGCCGCGCCGGCGACGGCTTCGCGGTGGAACCGGAGGGCGGCGGCCGGCTGTCCGCGCGGGCCGTCGTGGCGGCCTCCGGGACGTTCGGTCACCCGCACCGGCCCGCGCTGCCGGGCCTTCAGGAGTTCACCGGGCAGGTGCTGCACGCCGCCGACTACCGCCGCCCGGCCCCCTTCTCCGGCCGCCGGGTGGTCGTGGTCGGAGCCGGGAACTCCGCCGTGCAGATCGCCGTCGAGCTCGCCGAGACCGCACGCGTCATCCTCGCCACCCGCGGGCCCGTGACGTTCGCCGCCCAGCGCGTCCTCGGCCGCGACCTGCACTTCTGGACGACCCGTACCGGCCTGGACACCGCTCCCCTCGGCCGGTTCCTCGCGCGCCCGCCGGCGCAGCCGGTCATCGACGACGGCCGCTACCGGGCCGCCCTGGCCGCAGGCCGGCCCGACCGGCGCCCCCTGTTCACCGGTGCGCGCGGGGCCGAGCTCGTCTGGGCGGACGGGCCGCGGGAGGAGGTCGACGTGATCGTGCTGGCCACGGGCTACCGTCCCGACCTGCCCTACCTCGCCGGCCTCGACGGCGCCCTCGACGCCGAAGGGAACCCACGGCACCGGGCGGGCCTCGCCACCGGTGTGCCGGGGCTGGCGTTCGCCGGGCTGGAGTGGCAGCGCAGCCTGTCGTCGAACTCGCTGCGCGGTGTCGGCCGGGACGCGGCGCGCGTCGCCCGGCACCTGGCCGCCCGCCTCGGCCGCCGGTGACGTACTGCACCGAACCCCGACTGGTTCGACATGTGTCAACATAGATGCATGTCGAATGCGAAGGTGCTGCCGCTGCTCGAGCCCGCCGACGGTCAGGTGGCGCCGTGCTGCCCGCCCCTGACCGAGCGCCCGATGACCGCCGAGGAGGCCGAGACGGCCGCGCGGATGTTCAAGGCGCTGGGTGACCCGGTCCGCCTGCGCCTCTTCTCGGCCGTGGCCTCCCACGAGGACGGGGAGGCGTGCGTGTGCGACATCTCCGACGTCGGCGTCTCCCAGCCCACCGTCTCCCACCACCTGAAGAAGCTCAAGGAGGCCGGCCTGCTCACCTCCGAGCGACGCGGCACCTGGGTCTACTACCGCGTCGAGCCCTCCGTCCTGGCGGCGATGGGCAAGCTGCTGGCCCTGCCGGCCACGCGCTGACGCCCGCACGGGCCCGCACCCGGATACGCCTCGCCCGCCCGGGAGGGCACGGGCCGGCCGGGCAGCCAGGAGTGCCCGCCGGGAGGACGGGAGCAGCGAGTCCCCCACGTGCCGGCGGCGGGCCTGCCTGACCGCCGCCGACCACCACCCCGTCCGTCCACCGCGTCACGGGGCCGTCGTCACCGCGCCCGGGGCGAACCTCCGTCGCCAGACGAGCGCGACGTGGACCAGGCCGATCAGCACCGGCACCTCGATGAGCGGGCCCACGACACCGGAGAGGGCCTGGCCGGAGGTGACGCCGAAGGTGGCGATGGCGACGGCGATGGCCAGCTCGAAGTTGTTGCCCGCCGCCGTGAAGGCAAGGGTCGCCGTGCGGTCGTAGGCCAGGCCCAGGCCCTTGCCGAGCAGGAACGTGCCGAAGAACATCACGGCGAAGTACACCAGCAGCGGCAGCGCGATCCGGATGACGTCCAGCGGCTGCGACGTGATGGTCTTCCCCTGCAACGCGAAGAGGATGACGATCGTGAACAGCAGCCCGTACAGCGCCCAGGGGCCGATCTTCGGCAGGAACCGCTGCTCGTAATCGGCGCGGCCGAGCTTCTTCTCGCCCAGGCGGCGGGTGAGGAAGCCGGCCAGCAGCGGGATGCCGAGGAAGACGACGACGTTCAGCGCGATCTTCCACAGGGAGATGTCGAGGTGCTCGCCGTCGCCGAGGCCCAGCCGGCCGGGCAGCAGGTCGAGGTAGAACCAGCCGAGCAGGCCGAAGGCGAGGACCTGGAAGACCGAGTTCACGGCGACGAGGACGGCTGCGGCCTCGCGGTCGCCGCAGGCGAGGTCGTTCCAGATGATGACCATGGCGATGCAGCGGGCCAGGCCGACGATGATCAGGCCGGTGCGGTACTCGGGCAGGTCCGGCAGGAAGATCCACGCGAGCGCGAACATGACCGCCGGACCGACGATCCAGTTGACGACCAGCGAGGAAACCATCAGCTTCCGGTCACCGGTGACGGCGTCGAGCCGGTCGTAGCGGACCTTCGCCAGCACCGGATACATCATGACCAGCAGGCCGAGCGCGATCGGCAGGGAGACCCCGCCGAGCTCCACCGTCGCGAGCGCGTCGTTCAGCCCGGGGACGAGCCTGCCGAGCCCGAGCCCGACGGCCATGGCGAGCAGGATCCACACCGCGAGGTAGCGGTCGAGGGTGGAGAGCTTCTTGACGATCGAGTCGTCCCCGGCCGCACCCGCGCTCCGGGCGCGGGCGGTGGTGGGCTCGGCGGAGGTCACGGGCAGGCCCTCTTGTTCTCGGCGGCGGTGCGGGCGGATTCGGCGAGCGCGGCGAACTGGCCGGAGAGTCCGGCCAGGACCTCGGGCTTGAGCTTGTAGTAGGTGAAGCGGCCGCACGGCTCGGTCTCCACCAACCCGGCCTCGCGCAGCACCTTCATGTGGTTGGACAGGTTGGTCTGCTTGGCCCCGGTCTCCTCCACCAGGTGCGTGGTGCACAGCGTCTCGCGCGCCAGCAGGGTCACGATCCGCAGCCGGAGCGGATCGCCCAGTGCCCGGATCACATCAGGATCGACTGAAGTCAGCATGCGCTGATACTGTCACATCACCGCCCCCTGATATCAGCGGATGTTGATGCCGGCGGTGGGCAGTCGACGCGAGACGAGAGAGCCCTTCATGCCCGAGCGCACCGGCAACAAGCCGTCCGTCCTGTTCGTCTGCGTCCACAACGCGGGCCGCTCCCAGATGGCCGCCGCCTGGCTCACCCACCTGGCCGGGGACCGCGTCGAGGTGCGTTCCGCCGGCTCCGACCCGGGCGAGCGGGTCAACCCGGCGGCCGTCGCCGCGATGGCCGAGGTCGGCATCGACATCGCCGCCGAGGTCCCGAAGGTCCTCACCGTGGACGCGGTGAGGGAGTCCGACGTGTGCGTCGCCATGGGCTGCGGCGACACCTGCCCCGTCTTCCCCGGCAAGCGCTACCTGGACTGGAAGCTCGACGACCCGGCCGGGCAGGGGGTCGACGCGGTCCGCCCGATCCGCGACGAGATCAGGGCCTTGGTCGAGGGCCTGATCGCCGAGATCGCCCCGTCCGGGCCGGACGCGACGGCGTAGGACACCCCGGCGGGACGGAGCAGACGACTCCTGCCGCCTCAGGCGCCCCGCATCTCCCACAGCAGCAGTTCCGCCGGCGCGTCCCCCGCGACCGCCGCGACCCCCTCGGGACCGGTGAGGCGCGCCGAGTCGCCCGGGCCGAGGCGCTCACCGTCCAGGGTGACCTCGCCCCGCACCACGTGGGCGTAGACGTACGCCGCGTCCGGTACCGCCGTGCGCTCCCCCGCCGCCAGCCGGCGGACGTGGAGCATGGCGGCGGCTTCCGGGAGGGCGTAGGGGGTGGAGTCGGCTATGCCGCGGACGACTTCGTAGAAGGGTTCGCCGCCCGGCTCGAGCGGGGCCAGCCACATCTGGAGGAAGACGAGGGGAGCCGGGCCGGCGTTGCGTTCGACGTGGCGGACGCCGGACGCGGCGCTCAGGCGTTGGACGTCGCCGGGGCGGATCACCGTCTCCTCGCCCGTGGAGTCGCGGTGGGTCAGCTCGCCCTCCACGACCCACGTGACGATCTCGGTGTGGCTGTGCGGGTGCTCGTCGAAGCCGGCGCCGGGGGCCAGGTGCTCCTCGTTGCAGGCGATCACCGCGCCGAAGCGGAGGTTGTCGGGGTCGTAGTGGGGGCCGAAGGAGAAGGCGTGCCGGGTGGTGATCCCGGCCGCCGGGTCGCCGCCCCGGTAGCGCTCGTCGGCGCGCCGTACGTGCATCACGCCGTCCACCGTAGTCCCGGGGCCGGAGAGCCCGCTCCGGACCCGGCGGGCCACCCGGTTGCCCGGATGAGGCAGTCTTGTCCCCGTGCCCGAACCCGAAACCAGTAAGCCCGACGCCGCAGTCCGCCCCGCCCACCCGCATGCCGCGACGCTGAAGCGGCTGGAGCAGTCCTCCGGCAGTCTCGCCGCGCAGGCCATCGCGCGCATGGACGAGACCCTGCCCTGGTACCGGGCGATGCCACCGGAGAACCGGTCCTGGATCGGGCTGGTCGCCCAGGCGGGCATCGCCGCGTTCACCGAGTGGTTCCGGCGCCCGGACGCCCCGCAGGCCATCTCCACCGACGTCTTCGGCACGGCGCCGCGCGAGCTGACCCGGGCGATCACGCTGCGGCAGACCGTGGAGATGGTGCGCACCACGATCGAGGTCATGGAGTCCGCCATCGACGAGGTGGCCGCCCCGGGCGACGAGTCGATCCTCCGCGAGGCGCTCCTGGTCTACGCGCGGGAGATCGCCTTCGCGACCGCCCAGGTGTACGCGCAGGCCGCCGAGGCACGGGGTGCCTGGGACGCGCGCCTGGAGTCGCTGGTGGTGAACGCCGTGCTCAGCGGGGAGGCCGACGAGGGCGCCGTGTCGCGGGCCGCCGCCCTGGGGTGGAACTCGCCGGAGCACGTGTGCGTGGTGCTGGGGACCGCGCCGGACGGCGACTCGGAGCTGACGGTGGAGGCGATCCGGCGCGCCGCCCGGCACGCCAAGCTGCAGGTGCTGACCGGGGTGCTCGGCCACCGCCTGGTGGTGATCGCGGGCGGCAGCGACAACCCGCTCGCCGTCGCCAAGTCGCTGATCGGCCCGTACGCGGCCGGTCCGGTCGTGGCGGGCCCGGTGGTGCCGGACCTGCTGGCCGCCACCCGCTCCGCGCAGGCCGCGGCGGCCGGTCTGAAGGCGTGCACCGCCTGGCAGGACGCGCCGCGCCCGGTGCTCGCCGACGACCTGCTGCCGGAGCGGGCCATGGCCGGAGACCCTTCGGCGCGCGAGCAGTTGGTGGAGGAGATCTACAGACCGCTGGAGGAGGCGGGGGCCGCTCTGCTGGAGACGCTGAGCGTCTATCTGGAGCAGGCGAGCAGTCTGGAGGGTGCCGCGCGGATGCTGTTCGTTCACCCCAACACCGTGCGGTACCGGCTCCGACGTGTGACGGACGTCACCGGTTGGTCACCCTCCGATGTACGCTCTGCCTTCACCTTGCGGATCGCCCTGATCCTGGGGCGTCTGGCTGACGGCGATCTTCAGTCCTAGTCTTTTGTCGGGGCTCCACAAAAGCCCTTCGTGTTCTTCGTCCTTGTCCTCACGGGCGGCCCCGGCCGTCCCCAAGAGAGAGTGTGAGAGTGCTCGTACTCGTCGCTCCCGGCCAGGGCGCTCAGACGCCCGGCTTCCTGACTGAATGGCTCGACCTGCCCGGTGCCGCGGACCGCGTCGCCGGCTGGTCCGACGCCATCGGACTCGACCTCGCCCACTACGGCACGAAGGCCGACGCCGACGCGATCCGCGACACGGCCGTCGCCCAGCCGCTGCTGGTGGCGGCCGGGCTGCTGTCCGCGTCCGCGCTCGGCGGGCTGTCGGACGTCCGGCCCGGAGCGGTCGCCGGTCACAGCGTCGGTGAGATCACCGCCGCCGCGTTCGCGGGGGTCCTCGACGACACCGCCGCCCTCTCCCTGGTCCGCAAGCGGGGCCTGGCCATGGCCGACGCGGCGGCGATCACCGAGACCGGCATGGCGGCGCTGCTCGGCGGCGACCCCGACACCACCGTGGCGCACCTGGAGAAGCTGGGCCTGACCCCGGCGAACATCAACGGCGCCGGCCAGATCGTCGCGGCCGGCACCAGGGAGCAGCTGGCCGCGCTGGAGGCGGACAAGCCCGAGGGCGTGCGCCGGGTCGTGATGCTCCAGGTCGCCGGCGCGTTCCACACGCACCACATGGGTCCGGCCGTCGACACGCTGGCGAAGGCCGCCGAGGCGCTCACGCCGGGCGACCCGCAGGTCACCTACGTGTCGAACAAGGACGGCCGGGCCGTCGCGACCGGTGCCGAGGTGCTCCAGCGCCTGGTCGGCCAGGTGGCGAACCCGGTCCGCTGGGACCTGTGCATGGAGACCTTCAAGGAGCTCGGGGTCACCGCGCTGCTGGAGGTCTGCCCCGGCGGCACCCTGACCGGGCTGGCCAAGCGCGCCCTGCCGGGTGTGAAGACGCTGGCCCTGAAGACCCCCGCCGACCTCGACGCGGCCCGCGAGCTCATCGCCGAGCACGCCGCCTGACCGCCCTAAGGAGCCCCGCATGGCGAAGATCAAGCCCAGCAAGGGCGCCCCGTACGCGCGCATCCTCGGCGTGGGCGGCTACCGGCCCACGCGCGTGGTGCCGAACGAGGTGATCCTGGAGACGATCGACTCCTCCGACGAGTGGATCCGCTCGCGCTCCGGCATCGAGACCCGGCACTGGGCCTCGCCCGAGGAGACCGTCGCGGCGATGTCCGTCGAGGCGTCCGGCAAGGCCATCGCCGCCGCCGGGATCAGCGCCGACCAGATCGGCGCCGTCGTCGTCTCCACCGTCTCCCACTTCGCCCAGACGCCGGCGATCGCCACCGAGATCGCGGACAAGCTGGGTACGGACAAGGCCGCGGCCTTCGACATCTCGGCGGGCTGCGCGGGCTTCGGCTACGGGCTCACCCTCGCCAAGGGCATGGTCGTCGAGGGGTCCGCGGAGTACGTCCTGGTCATCGGCGTGGAGCGGCTCAGCGACCTGACCGACCTGGAGGACCGGGCCACGGCCTTCCTGTTCGGTGACGGCGCGGGCGCCGTCGTCGTCGGCCCCTCGCAGGAGCCGGCGATCGGCCCGACGGTGTGGGGCTCGGAGGGCGACAAGTCCGAGACCATCAAGCAGACCGTCCCATGGGACCGGTACAGGGTCGGCGACGTCTCCGAACTCCCCCTGGACAGCGAGGGGAACATCAAGTTCCCGGCGATCACCCAGGAGGGCCAGGCGGTGTTCCGCTGGGCCGTGTTCGAGATGGCGAAGGTCGCCCAGCAGGCGCTGGACGCGGCCGGCGTCAGCCCCGAAGAACTGGACGTCTTCATCCCGCACCAGGCCAACGTGCGGATCATCGACTCGATGGTGAAGACCCTGAAGCTGCCGGAGCACGTCACGGTCGCCCGTGACATCCGCACCACCGGCAACACCTCGGCCGCCTCGATCCCGCTCGCGATGGAGCGGCTCCTGGCGACCGGCGAGGCGAAGAGCGGCGACACCGCGCTCGTCATCGGCTTCGGGGCGGGTCTCGTGTACGCCGCTACGGTCGTTACCCTCCCCTAGGCACTCCGTGCCGGATCACCCGGTCCGGTACGGCAACCGCAACACCTGCCGCTGACGCGGCGGGCGCCACACCCTCTGGAATCACTGCGAAGGAGCGCCATCATGGCCGCCACTCAGGAAGAGATCGTCGCCGGTCTCGCGGAGATCGTGAACGAGATCGCCGGCATCCCGGTTGAGGACGTCCAGCTGGACAAGTCCTTCACCGACGACCTGGACGTCGACTCGCTGTCCATGGTCGAGGTCGTCGTCGCCGCCGAAGAGCGCTTCGACGTCAAGATCCCGGACGACGACGTCAAGAACCTCAAGACGGTCGGCGACGCGACCGAGTACATCCTCAAGCACCAGGCCTGAGCCCTGCTTGGGCCGGGAGCCCCCGGCCCCGCCACCCGGCGGTGGCGCCGTACGAATCCTCGTAGATCCGTTGGAGAAAGAATTCCGATGAGCCCGACCAATCGCACCGTGGTCGTCACCGGTATCGGCGCAACCACACCGCTGGGTGGCGACGCAGCCTCGACCTGGGAGGGCCTGGTCGCCGGACGTTCCGGCGTCAAGCCCCTGGAGCAGGAGTGGGCCGCCGAGCAGGCGGTCCGTATCGCGGCCCCGGTGGCCGTGGAGCCGACCGAGGTCATCCCCCGGCCGCAGGCCCGCCGCCTGGACCGCTCGGCGCAGTTCGCGCTGGTCGCGGCCAAGGAGGCGTGGGCCGACGCCGGTTACGAAGCCCCGGCCGGTGAAGACCCCAAGGTCGACCCGGACCGGCTGGGCGCGGTCATCGCCTCCGGCATCGGCGGCGTGACGACCCTGCTGGGCCAGTACGACGTGCTGAAGGAGAAGGGCGTCCGCCGCGTCTCCCCGCACACCGTCCCCATGCTGATGCCGAACGGCCCCTCGGCGAACGTGGGCCTGGCCGTGGGCGCCCGTGCGGGCGTGCACACGCCGGTCTCGGCGTGCGCGTCGGGTGCGGAGGCCATCGGCTACGCCATCGAGATGATCCGCACCGGCCGTGCCGACGTCGTCGTCGCGGGCGGCACCGAGGCGGCGATCCACCCGCTGCCCATCGCCGCGTTCGGCAACATGATGGCGATGTCCAAGAACAACGACGACCCCGAGGGCGCCTCGCGCCCCTACGACGTCGCCCGGGACGGCTTCGTGCTCGGTGAGGGCGCCGGCGTCATCGTCCTGGAGTCGGCCGAGCACGCCGCCGCGCGCGGCGCCCGCGTCTACGCGGAGGCCGTCGGCCAGGGCATCTCCGCCGACTCGCACGACATCGTGCAGCCGGAGCCGGAGGGGCGGGGCATCTCGCACGCCCTGCAGAGCCTGCTGGACCGCACCGACCTGGACCCGGCGGAGATCGTGCACGTCAACGCGCACGCGACGTCGACGCCGGCCGGGGACATCGCCGAGCTCAAGGCGCTGCGGAAGGTGTTCGGCGACGACGCGGACCACATGGCGGTGTCCGCGACGAAGTCGATGACCGGGCACCTGCTGGGTGGTGCGGGCGGTGTGGAGTCGGTGGCGACGGTGCTCGCGCTGTACCACCGGGTGGCTCCGCCGACGATCAACGTGGAGAACCTCGACCCCGAGGCGGCCGCGAACGCGGATGTCGTGCGGGGGGAGGCGCGGAAGCTGCCGGTGGACGGGCGGATCGCTGCGCTGAACGATTCGTTCGGGTTCGGGGGGCACAACGTGGTGTTGGCGTTCCGCACGGTGTGACTGCCGTCGGCTTGGTGGGTGGGGTTTCGCTCCCGGTGGGGGCGGGGCCCCATCTGTCGTTGGGGGGGTGTGCGCGGTTCCTCGCGCCCCTGGGGGGTTGACGTTTCCCGTCGGGGGCGGGGGGTTGTCGCTCTGTGCGCGGTTCCCCGCGCCCCTGAGAGCGTGACGTATCCCGTCCAGTGCTGGGTGTTGCTGAGCTGTGCGCGGTTCCCCGCGCCCCTGGAGGGGTGACGTTTCCCGTCCAGTTCGGGGGGTTGTCGCTGCGTGCGCGGTTCCCCGCGCCCCTGGAGGGGTGACGTTTTCCGTCCCGTGCAGGGGGTTGCTGCTCTGTGCGCGGTTCCCCGCGCCCCTGGAGGGGTGACGTTTTCCGTCCAGTGCGGGGGGTGCTGCTCCGTGGGCGGTTCTGCGCGCCCCTGGGGGTCTGCGCTGTGGGGGTGGGTCAGACGACCTGGTGGAGCCAGCGGACGGGGGCTCCTTCGCCGGCGTGGCGGAAGGGTTCGAGTTCGTCGTCCCAGGGCTTGCCGAGGAGCTTGGCGATCTCGGCCTCGAGGTCGGTCTCGCCGGTCGTGGAGCGCAGGAGGGCGGCGCGCAGGCGGTCCTCGGGGATGAGGATGTCGCCGTGGATGCCGGTGACCGCGTGGAAGATGCCCAGGTCGGGGGTGCAGCTGTAGCGCTCGCCCTCGGCGCCGGGGCTGGGCTCGGCGGTGACCTCGAAGCGCAGCATCTGCCAGCCGCGCAGCGCGGAGGCCAGCTTGGATGCGGTGGCGGCCTGGCCCTGCCAGGAGAACTCCGAGCGCCAGGTGCCGGGGGCGGCCGGCTGGCGGATCCAGTCGAGGCTGACGCGCGTGCCGAGCACCCCGGCGACGGCCCACTCGACGTGCGGGCACAGCGCGCGCGGCGCGGAGTGCACGTACAGAACTCCACGTGTCGTCACCGGAACCTCCGGACAGAGCGGGACATCTTGTAGGCGGGCGGAACGGCCGTGACCGGGGCGGCCACGTTGATGGCGAGGCTACCGTGCGTCGGCGCAAGGAGTGTGACGTACCGTCGGTCCGGCCGCCCGGAAACGCCCGCCATTCACCCGGCAGGACGCCTGTACGGGTGGGTGTCGTTGCCTCCGTCCGGGTGGGAACCCTGTGTCGTTGCCGCGAGTTGGGAACGATGGGGGAACCACACGTCCGCGGCGCGGCAGGCCCGCGCGGTGACACGACCGGATCACGGCGACACGCGGGGAGGCGGCCGGAATGGAGCAGGGCAGGCGACGGCGCGGGGGGCGCGCGCGGGCCGTCCTGGCCGCGGTGGCGGCCGCCGTGCTGGGCGTGGCGGGCTGCGACGCCGTGGGGGGTGACACCCCGGCACCGTCCGGCTCGGGGGCGCAGCGGGGGAGCCCGGCGCCGAGCCCCACGCCCCTGTGGGACACCAGCCCGGCGTCCGTGGCGGCCGTCGGTGACTCCATCACCACCGGTTTCGACGCCTGCGGGGTGCTGACGGACTGCCCGGAGGTGTCGTGGGCGACGGGGGACAGTGAGCGGGTGGACAGTCTCGCCGTGCGGCTGCTGGGCCGGGCGGGGGCCGCCGGGCGGAGCTGGAACTACGCGGTGACGGGCGCGCGGATGGCGGACCTGCCCGGGCAGATCGACCGGGCGGTGCGGCGGTCCCCGCAGCTGGTGACGGTGATGGTGGGGGCGAACGACGCCTGCCGGGCCACCCCCTCCGCCATGACCCCCGTCGAGGAGTTCCGCGCCGACTTCGAGGACGCGATGCGCCGGCTGCGCACCGCGCTGCCGAAGACGCAGGTGTACGTGGCGAGCGTGCCGGACCTGAAGCGGCTGTGGTCGCAGGGGCGGACCAGCGCGATGGGCAAGCAGGTGTGGAAGCTGGGCATCTGCCCGTCGATGCTGGGCGATCCGGACGCGCTCGACACGGCGGCGGTCCAGCGCCGGGAGGCGGTACGGGAGCGGGTGGAGGACTACAACCGGGTGCTGGCGGAGGTGTGCGCCGAGGACCGCCGCTGCCGTGACGACGGCGGCGCGGTGTACGAGTACCGCTTCGGCACCCGGCAGTTGAGCCGCTGGGACTTCTTCCATCCGAGCGTCGACGGCCAGGCCAGGCTCGCGGAGATCGCCCACCGCGCGGTCACGGCGAAGGAACCCGTCACCTAATGTTCCGCGCATGAACGAACTCTTCGGCACACTTCCCGACGGCACCCCCGTCCACCGCTGGACCCTGGAGCGGGCCGGGACCCGGGTCCGGGTCCTGTCCTACGGCGGCATCGTGCAGGACGTCGAGGTACCGGACCGTGCGGGCCGGGCGGGCAGCGTGGTGCTGGGATTCCCCGGCCCGGAGGGCTATCTCGCGCACCGGGGCCTGTTCCTCGGGGCTGTGATCGGGCGGTACGCCAACCGGATCGGTGGCGCCCGCTTCCAGCTGGACGGGCGGACGCACACGCTCACTCCCAGCGAGGGGGCGCATGCGCTGCACGGCGGCGAGGGCGGTTTCGACCGGCGGACCTGGGACGTGACGCCGGTGGAGCACGGGCTGCGTCTCACCAGGGTCAGCCCGCACGGCGAGGAGGGCTTCCCCGGCCGGCTGGAGGCGGCGGTGACGTACACGCTGGACGAGCGGGGCGCGCTGCGCATCGGCTACGAGGCGGTCACGGACGCGCCGACGGTGGTGAACCTGACCAGCCACTCGTACTGGAACCTGGCCGGCTCCGGAAGCGCCGGCGGGCACGAACTGCGGCTCGCCGCTTCCCGGTTCACCCCGGTCGACGACGGTCTGATCCCGACCGGTGAGCTGCGGGACGTCACCGGTACCCGCTTCGACTTCCGCCGGCCGCGGCCGGCCGGTTCCGGCTACGACCACAACTTCGTGCTCGACAAGGGGGTGACGGCCGCGGCGGAGGAGGTCGCCGAGCTGTACGACCCGGCCTCGGGACGGGTGCTGACGGTGTCGACGACCGAGCCGGGGATGCAGGTGTACACGGCGGACCACCTGGGCGGTCCCTTCTCCCCCGGTGAGGGCGTCGCGCTGGAGACGCAGCACTTCCCCGACTCCCCGAACCGGCCGGACTTCCCGAGCACGGTGCTGCGGCCGGGTGAGGTGTACCGCTCGGAGACGGTGTACGCGTTCTCGGTGCGGTGACGGCGGCGGCCGGGACAGCATTGAGCCCCGGTCCGGGGTCAGGGTCCCGGACCGGGGCTGCTCATATGGCTACCACCCGGATCAGACGCTAATCCTCGAGGTGACCCCGGGTTACCCGATCAGTGCTCGGGGCCGGGATCCCGTACGAACCCTTCACAAACGAACCGCTTCCCCCCGCCCCCGGGACCGCCACGGCCCGCACCGGCCCGCGCCGGCCACGCTCCGGCACCATGGCGTCGGCCACTTCCGTCACGCGATACTGCGCCCCTCCGGCATCACGTACGTACCCCACGACGACGGAAAGGCCCCCACCCCCGTGAGACTGCTTCCTGTGCGCGCCGGTGTGCTCGGACTGGCGCTGCTGACCGCTGTCGCCACCCCCGCCACCGCCACCCCCGCCGCCCCCGCCGCCCCCGCAACCGCCGGGCGGGCCGCCGCCGGGAGCGGCGCCCTCTCCCCCACCGTCGAGGAACAACGCCTGGACCGGGCGGCGCCCCGGGAGATACTGCGCCGCTCCGGATTCGACGACGTGGCGCCGGACTTCGCGCGGGCGCTCGACCGGGCACGCTCCGTCCCGCAGGCCCGGAGGGCGGTGCTGCGCCACGGCGGTGCGCTGTGGCGCCGGGCGGTGGACCGGGTGCAGGGCCGCGGCCCGGCGGGCGGCGACCTGAGCCGCGACGACGACCGGCCGCTGTACTGGGCGCGGCTCGGGATGACCCGACAACTACGCACGTGGGAGCCGCGGTTCGCGCTCGGCGAGCAGGAGCGGGCCCGGCTGATCGGGGATCTGGAGCGGTCCTCGCGCGGCCAGGACGCGATCCGCTACCCGCACGGCAAGGGCCTCAAGCGGGTGCTGGTCACCGGGTTCGACCCGTTCACTCTGGACCGGGACGTGCGGATCTCCAATCCGTCCGGGGCGGCGGCGCTCGCCCTGGACGGCACGGTGATCGACACGGCGGCCGGTCCGGCGCGGATCGAGACGGTCGTCTTCCCGGTGCGCTGGCGGGACTTCGGGGACGGCGCCGTGGAGCGGGCGCTGCGGCCGCACCTGCCGCGGACCGACCTGTTCACCACCGTCAGCCAGGGCCGCGTGGGCCGGTTCGACGTGGAGCGCACCAACGGGGCCTGGCGGGGCGGCTTCCCCGACAACGACAACGTCTCGCGCACGGAGACCGTCCCGGTGGACGACCCGGCCACGCAGCCACAGTGGACGACGACGACCCTGCCGTACGCGGACCTCGTGGCGGCGGACACCGGGCGGTGGCCGGTGTACGACAACACGAGCGTGACCGAGATACCGGCGGGTGCCACGCGGCCCGTGGAGCGGCCGGACGGGCCGACGCCCGGCTCCCGGGCACGAGCCGGGGGCGGCGGCGACTACCTGTCGAACGAGATCGCCTACCGGGCGACGCTGCTGCGGGACCGCCTCGGGCTGCACGGCACGCTGCCGGGCGGGCATCTGCACACGCCGGTGCTGGAGTTCGGGGCGGGGAACACCGATCCGGCGACGGGGGCGGTCACCGACCCGGGGTTCGTGCGGAACCGGCTGGACATCGTGGCGCAGGTGCGGTCGCTCGTGGCCGTGGCGGTGGGCGCCGCTGAGCGTTCCGGTGGCCCGCGGGGCGGGGCGGACGCCCACGGCTGAGACGCGCCGGCCGCCCTCCGGCCACCCTCCAGCCGCCCTCCGGGAGGGTTCCCGGCGGGCGGCCGGCGCGGTGGGGCGCGGGTTCAGGACGTGTGGGGGCTGTCCGGGCGCGGGCTCAGGACGTGAGGGGGGCGCCGTCCGGGCGCGGGCTCAGGACGTAAGACCGCCGTCCAGGGCGCGGGCTCAAGACGTGACGGGGGCGCCGTCCGGGCCCGGGCTCAGGACGTGAGGTCGCCGTCCGGGCTCGGGGCCGGCTCGGTGCGGCCGGTGCCCTCCTCGTCGATCTCCTCGCCGCTCAGCTCGCGTGCCATGAGGGTGGCCCCGGCGACCGCGCCCGGCATGAGGAACACCGCCACGAAGGGCACCAGGAAGGCCAGCCCCAGCGGTGTCCCGAAGCCCCAGACGAGCCGTTTGCGGGTCCGCAGGAGGGCGAGCCGGTCCCGCAGTTCCACACCGCGCCGCTGGAGCGCGACCGCGGTGAGCTCCTCGGTGAGGAAGAAGCCGGTGACGAAGAACCCGACGACGGGGACGACGGTCTGGCCGACGACCGGGATGAAACCGAGCGCGAACAGCAGCACCGCCCACAGCAGGGCCCGCGCGATGATCCGCAGGCTGTCGCGGGCGGAGATCCACAGCTCCCGCATCAGCGGCAGGTCCGACTCGGGGGCGGTGCCGTCGGGCGACACGTCGCGGTCCACCTTCTCGGAGAGGCTCTCGTAGAAGGGCTGCCCGACGAGCAGGGTCATCGCGGTGAAGGTGAGGACGGACAGCAGCAGGGCGAGGGCGAACAGCACGGCGGTGAGGAAGCCGCGGAACAGGCCCTGCCAGGGGCTCGACCAGTCGTCGGCGAAGGGCGTCGCCCAGCCGACGGCGTCCTGGCCCCAGAGCGCGAGCGCGACGAGCGCCGCCGCGTACAGCACCAGGGTGATGAGCCCCGGCAGCAGCCCGAAACCGTACTGTTTGCCGTGCCGGGCCACCCATCGCTGGCCCCTCAGCAGATATCCGAAACCCACCCCGAGATCGCGCATGGGGGCACTGTATCCGGCCCGTGCGCGCGGCCGCGGGGCGCCGTTGAGTCGAACGGGCCCGCCCCGCCGTACCGCTTCCAGGGGGAGCCCATCGGCGGCCGTTCTGTTGAGGAGGGCGCATGACCCAGGAGATCCATGGCACCGTGGCCGACGGTTTCGAGGCGGTCCGGGAGGAGTTCGCGGCGTTCGCGGCCGGGGAACGGCCGGACCACGAGAGTCAGTTGTGCGTCCATGTGCACGGCCGCAGGGTCGTCGACCTGTGGACCGGGGGCATCGGCCCGGACACCCTCTACGGGGTCCACGAGGCCACCCAGGGCGCCGTGTTCCTGGTGGTGGCGGTCCTCGTGCAGGACGGCACCCTGGAGCTGGACCGCAAGGTCACCTACTACTGGCCGGAGTTCGCCGCCGAGGGCAAGGGCGGGCTGACGCTGCGCGACCTGGTCGCCCACCGCGCGGGCGTGGTCGGCACGGACACCGGCTTCACCCTCGCGGAGCTGGCCGACGACCGCGCGCTGGCCGAACGGCTCGCCGACCAGCGGCCGTTCTGGCGGCCCGGCGCGGCCTGCGGCTCCCATCCCCTCGTCATCGGCGCGCTGGTCGGCGAGGTGGTCCGCCGCGCCACCGGGCACCGGCTCCAGGAGGTGTACGAGGACCGGGTCCGGATGCCGTACGGGCTGGACCTCCACCTGGGTCTGCCGGCGGCACAGGAGCCCCGGTTCCGTGCGACGCAGCCCATGGCGCCGACCCCCGCGCAGCAGGTGCGGCTGGACGCGCTGGCCACCGGGCCGCACACCCTGGAGTCGATCGCCCTCAACCGCCACGCCGACGGGGCGGTCGATCCGGCGCTGCTGCCCAACGAGCGGCTGGTCCGCGCCGCCGGCCCGGCGTCGGCGGGCGGTATCGCCTCGGCCCGCGGCCTGGCCGGGCTGTACGCGGCGGCGATCAGCGGGACGGGGGAGCACGAACCACTGCTGAAGGCGGACACGATCGCGGAGGTCGGCCAGCTGCACGCGGCCGGCCTCGACCCGGTGACCGGCGGCCATGCGGCGTACGGGCTCGGGTTCGAGGCCGTCGCGGACGTCCGGTACCGCTTCCTGGGCGCGGGTGCCTTCGGGCACGGCGGGGTGGCGGGCGCCCTGGGCCTCGCCGACCCGCGCAGCGGCCTGGCCTACGGCTGCACCCGGCGCCGCTGCGCCTTCCCCGGCGGGCCGGCCCCGGAGAACGAGCGGCTGGTGCGGGCGGCGCACCGGGCGGCCCTGGCGCTGTGACCGGCGTGAGGGCCGCACCCCGGCATCCGGGGTGCGGCCCTCATGGTGGCCGGGCGGGCGGTGCCGTCAGAGCTGACGATGCCGTCAGAGCTTGACGATCATCTTTCCGGTGTTGTCGCCGCGCAGGACTCCGAGGAACGCCTCGAGGTTGTTCTCGATGCCCTCGACGACGGTCTCCCGGTACTTCAGCTCGCCCGAGCGGATCCAGGGGCCGACCTCCTGGACGAACTGCGGCTGCAGGTCGTAGTGGTCGCCGACCAGGAAGCCCTCGATGCGGCCGCGGGTCTGGATGAGGCGGGCGAGGTTGCGGGGGCCGGGCGCGGGCTCGGTGTTGTTGTAGACGGAGATCGCCCCGCAGACGGCGATCCGGCCGTCCCGGTTGAGGGAGCCGATGGCCGCCTCCAGGTGGTCGCCGCCGACGTTGTCGAAGTAGATGTCGACCCCGTCCGGGGCGGCCTCCCGGAGCTGGTCGCTGACCTTGCCGTTCTTGTAGTTGAAGGCGGCGTCGAAGCCGTACTCCTTCACGAGGAGTTCGACCTTCTCGTCGGAGCCGGCGGAGCCGATGACCCGCGAGGCGCCCTTGAGCTTGGCGATCTGCCCGACCTGGCTGCCGACGGCGCCCGCGGCACCGGACACGAAGACGGAGTCGCCCTCCTTGAAGGAGGCCGTGCGCAGCAGTCCGGCGTAGGCGGTGAGCCCGGTCATGCCGAGCACGCCCAGGTACGCGGACAGGGGTGCCGCCTCGGGGTCCACGCGGACGGCGTTCTTCGCCTCCACGACGGCGTACTCGCGCCAGCCGTAGAAGTGCAGCACGTGGTCGCCGACGGCCACGCCCTCGGCGTTGGAGGCGATGACCTCACCGACGGCGCCGCCCTGCATGGCCTTGCCGAGCTCGTAGGGGGCGACGTAGGACTTGGCCGCGCTCATCCGGCCGCGCATGTACGGGTCCACCGAGAGGTACGCGTTGCGGACCAGCACCTCGCCCTCGCCGGGCGCGGGGATCTCCGACTCGACGAGGTCGAAGTCCTTGGGCTCGGGCCAGCCGACGGGGCGGCTGAGCAGATGCCATGCGCGGCCGGTGGCGGGGAGTGCGGGGGCGTCGGTCATGCGGGGCACCTTTCCTGGAAATACTTCAGTACCTGAAACAACCATGCGCCTGAATATTTCAGGATGTCAAGCAAGTGGGTACCCTGGACGGCATGGCCCCACCGCACAGCTCCCGACCCGACGCCCTGACCCTGGAGGTCGTCGAGCTCATCGGCGCGGTCGTCGCCCGCTACCACGAGGAGTACGAGTCGGCCGCCGCCGAGCACGCGCTGACCGGCGCCCAGGCGCGGCTGCTGAGCCTGCTGTCCCTGGAGCCGCTGCCGATGCGCCGGCTGGCGCAGCGGCTGAAGTGCGAGCCGTCGAACGTCACCGGCATCGTGGACCGGCTCGAGTCACGGGGCCTGGTGGAGCGCCGCCCCGACCCGGGCGACCGTCGGGTGAAGCTGGCGGCGGCGACGCCCGAGGGCCGGCGGGTCGCCGGCAGCCTCCAGGAGTCCCTGCGGTTCGCCCGGGAGCCACTGGCGGGCCTGTCCGAGCAGGAGCGCGTCGCCCTGCGGGACGCACTGCGGACGATGCTGCGGGACGGCTGACCGACGCTCCCGAGCAATTCGACGAGCAAGCACGCGGAAAGGCCCGGATGCCCGACCTGATGGCGGGCGTCGAGCGGTGACTTCTGCGCTCAACGCCGGAACGCCTGTCGGTCTGGCCGGACATACGGCGATCGTCGAGACGTACAAGAGCGATCTCGGCGGTCACGGTCGGACCGACCGGCTCAAGGATGACGGGTCCGCCACGGCGGATTAAGCAACTGCTGGCGCACACCAGGCAGTTCGCCGATTCGGGCGTCAGCGCCATGTTGCATCACCGGGCTGATGGATCCGGTCCGGCGGCGCACCCCTGTGATCCATGAAACCAAGTCGCGTTGTTAGCCTGGCCGGTGCACGCCAATCAACTGAACGGGGGCGATTGTGGCGTACGGAGACGGTGGAGGGCCGGGGCGTCCGGTCGGTATGGAGTTGAACGGGTATCCGGCCGATCCCGGGGGTTCGTCGGGCCCCGCGCGCGGTGGTTCGAAGGACTTGGCGTCCAGTCCCGCGCAGAAGAAGGCCGCCGCCAAGGCGATCCAGGACCACATCGAGCCCGACACCCGCAAGGCCGGTGACTGGGCGGACGAGGAGACCGGCGCCGCGGTCAAGGCGTTCGCTGCGAAGGACGGGCACGGGTGGGTCACCTCGACGGCGTTGAAGAAAGCGCACAAGACCTGGGGTGAGCAGGTGCAGAACCTGATGAACCGCCTGAGTTCCGAGAAGGAAGCTCTGCGGAGCACCGGCATCCTGTTTCAGAACACCGACTTCGGCATCGGGCAGGGCATCCGCAAGTCGTCCAGCCTGGACGGCTACTGAGCCGTCCGTCGCGCCTTCAGCCAGTCACACCGACGCTGCACCACGGGGAATCCATGCCGACGTACCACGAAATCATGACGACCGATCTGGCCACCCTCACCACGGCGGCCGAGAGCTGGGACGACATGGCCAAGGAATTCGGCAAACAGGAGAAGGCCTACAAACGGGATGTCCACGGCATCTCCATGGGCCAGGCCTGGCAGGGACTGGCCGCGAACGCCGCCAACCGCCGCTTCGACACCACCCTCAACGAGTACAAGAACGCCCAGACCGAGGCGAAAGCCATCGCCTCCCTTCTGCGTGACGCGCACACCCAGTTCACCGACCTGCGCGGCAAACTCAGAACCGCCCGCCAGGAAGCCATCGACGCCGGCATGAAAGTGTCCGACCAGGGCCACGTCTCCTTCGACACCCAACGGCTCAGCGAAGGCGCCCGCACCGCCTACCACCACGATCCCGACTACCAGGAAGACGTCCGCAAGAGCGTCCGCTCCTGGCAGGACCGCATAGACCAGCTCGTCAAGGACACCACCGACGCCGACAAGGGCGTCGAGATCGCCTTCAACGCCGTCGTCGTCGACACCGACCTCCAGGACGGCACGTTCAACGGCTTCAACGGCCAGGCAAAGAGCGACATCGAGCAGTACGAGGCCGAGAACGCCGAGGACATCGCCACCAGGCTCGCGAGCGGTGGAAAGGTCTCGGCGGCCGAACTCGCCGAACTCGACCGCGCGTTCCGCGACAACTCCGACAACAAGGTATTCAGCCAAACCCTGCTGAAGGGGCTAGGCCCAGACGGCACCATCAAGCTGACCAACGAGCTGAACCAGCTGGCCTACGACGACGACAAGAAGCGCAAAGCCCAGTACATGGAACTGCAGGGCGGTCTGGCCGACACCGTCGCCAAGGCCACCCAGGTGCCTGGCTCGGTCACCGACGCGCCTCCGGGGTCACAGAAGTTCAAGGACTGGCTCGCCAGTGACGACGGCCGCTTCTACCGGCAGTGGACGGAAAACCTTGACAAGTACGGCATGAAGAACTACGGGTCGAGCGAACAGCCCTTGCGCGGTTACCAGTCATTTGTCAGCCTGATGCAGCACGGCGAGGCCAAGTACGATGATCAGTTTCTCTACGAACTGGGCTCCGACTTGATAGCGGCCGAAAAGAAGCAGTCCAGTATCTTCGTCCACTGGGGATCCGGCCACAACGGCGTCCGCGCGGATGCCCTCGACGGGCTTCTGGGCATCATGAGCAAGAATCCCGACGCGGCCACTGCCTTCTTCGATCCCGCAGGCAATGGCTCCGGGCCTGATCGGGTAACCAACGACCACCTGAAGTACCTGCTGAGTGAGCGCGAGTGGCCGCAGCATCATACGGTCACCCCCGTGAAACTCTTCACTTCCGACGACCCTCTGAGTCACACAGGGCTCGGCGCAGCACTGCAAGCGGCTACGACGGGCCATCCACCCCTTCGGAACGGCGAAGACCCGTGGCCCGAGATGAAGCACACCGAAGCCCAAACTCGTGTCATGACGTCCACCCTCGAAAGGCTTGTACCGGCCGTCGACACAGATGAGGGAATTCACAAGAACCTGCGTCAGCCATTGGCAAATGCACTGGGTGAATACGGATCCGACGTACACGAAATCCTTGCCGGCGTAGACAACAAGTATATTCGCGCGTCCGGCGGCGATGGATATTTCACCGAAGGTGATTCGACGCACCTCGCCACCGATGCGAAGAGTCTTGTGCAGGTGCTGCGTGGACTCTCCGAAGACCCTGTAGCGTACTCGACTCTGGAGAAAGCAGAACTCCGCCACGTCAATGCCGTTATGAGCACAATGCCGGAAGGCGCAGCCCATGGAGACATCGACGAGAAAATGGAGAACCTGGGCACGGGACTGGGCACGTACTCGGCCATCAAGGAAGACGTACTGAACGACGAGCGCGTGGGCAAGCATGCCGAAGTAGATTGGAAGATGAAGGCTGCATACCACCTTATCGGCGGAGCAGTCACCCCTCTGTACGTCACCGCGGGACCGGTCTCCATCGCTTATGGCGATGCGCTACAGCGCGGTGTTGACACCCTGACGTGGGATCTCGGCAATAAATTGAAGGCGGAGACAGACGCCGATACGAATGCCAAGATCGCGGACACATATCTGAACGTCAACCAGCAAGCGTCTTACCTTGTCGAAGGCTGGGCGCAAGGGCGATCAGACATCGAGGCCGACAGTCCTGAAAGTCAAGCACTCACCACCAATATGCTGCAAGGCCGTGAACGGGGCTCCGAGACTGCCGAAAAGTACCTGACCGACACGGCCAACTGACGTCAGACGGTCCGGAACTCCTGATTCATCCAGCACGACCAGTCCATACATGGAAGACATTGTGAAGCAGTCAAAGATTTCGGGTGCCAGAACGGCCATCGTCGCTCTGTGCATCGGTGGCCTCCTGGCCGGGCTGGGTTCGTGGCTGTACATCGATTCCCGTGAGGAACCGGACCCCTGCCGGCAACTGCTGCAACACGAGCGCGTCTCCACGGCTCTTGCGGCGGAGTATCAGCCCGACCTGAGTTGCGGCGACCTCGGCAGGGCCATCGAACAGGCGACGACCGGGTCGCGGCCTGAACAGCAGTCACTGTCCCAGGCTCAAGCGATGAAGGACGTACTGGTGGCCATGGGCGACGTCCTGGAGGATGAACCCGCGCCGCTGGAACGGCAACTGGCCGACCCCGTCGCGAAGGCGTTGGCCGCTTACGCAGGGGACATGTTCGCGATCCTGGTGCCCGGCGACACGGAGTACGTGCGTCGCGCTCTTCCCTCTCAAGGTGCTTGGGAAGACTCCGAGGGTGCACACATGTCGGTTCCGCACGATTCGCTGATACGCATCATGGCGTCCCTTTCCGTCAGCCCTGAGGCTTACGCGAGCCTACGCGAGGCGATGACCCACGAAGTGGCGCAGAAATTCGCCGCCGCGCCCCGTACCACCTCCGAGAAGAAATTGTCCCCCTATCCATCGATCACCGCGTGGGCACTCGGCAGCATGGACGCAGTGGCACATGCAGCGCGGGACGGCATCGGCGAGGACAAGCGGGGCTCGTGGGAGGCGAAGGTCCTGACCCGTCTGTCATCGGGGGCACCGAAGCCGCCCATTCCTTCCTACGACGAGGAACCTGTCGACCACATCGTCGTCTCCTGGAAGAGGACGCTTCCCTCGGACTCTCCCGACGATCTCCTCAAGTTGCTCGAAAAGCAGAGCGCCGAACTGGTCCGGATATGGACCGCCTCCCTGGGAGCGGACAGCACGGTCCAGGCGTCGCTCGCTGACGATGCCGCTGACAGGGCCTGGTCCGCGCGGCGTTCGACGCTGCGGGAGCTGCGCGGCTGAGGGGTCGGGCGAGGCGGTGGTGATGGCGACCGGCACGCCATCGGCGCCCTCGTGACCGGTCCGTGCCGCCCTACGTGCACCACCACAGGAAGCGGTTGCAGGTCTTCGTCGGTTCCGGTTCCGGCTCGGGGTCCGGTTCCTCGGTCGTCGGCTCCGGGTCGTCCGGTGTGCCGGGGTCGGCCGGGGCCGTGCGGGTGGGGGCGCTCGTCGGGCGGGGGGCGGAGGTCTCCTGAGCGGGCGGCCCGCTCTCCTCATCCGCCGGGTCCGTCTCCTCCGGCTCCGCGTCCTCGGACTCCGACGCGGACACCGAGGGCGAGGCCGATCCGGATGCGTCCGCCGACGGTGACGACTGCGGCGCGCCGGCCCCCGGGCCGCCGTCGGCCGTGCGGGTGGGCGGCAGTTCGGTCGCACCGCCGTCCGGCGTCTCGTCGGACGCGGTGGCGGGGCGGGGGTCGGCCCCGCGGGCGTCGATCCCCAGCTCGGCCAGGCTCAGGCCGCCCGCCGCCAGGACGAAGCCGGCGGTGACGAACAGCGTGCGGCGCCGCCGCCGGCGGTGGGCGGCGGCCTTGCGGTCCCGGCGGCTGCCCTCCGTCGCCTTCCTGCGCGCGGCCCGCCCGGGTTCCGGTCCCGGCTCCGGTTCCGCTTCCGGCTCCGGCTCTGCCTCCGGGGCCGGTTCCCCGGCTGCGTACCCGGCGGGTCCGCCGGGCCCGGCGGCGCTCTCCGCGGCGGTGCGGAGCGTCTCAACGGGAGTGCCGCACCCCGGGCACGCGAGCGCGCCGTTGAGGTGCCGTCGGCAGGGGTGGCAGTAGTCCATGACGCGGGAAGGTTAAGTTCCGTTCGGGTCGGGTTCCCAGGACTCTCCGTGAAGGTTTGGTGAGGACCCTTGCCCAATGGTTTGGAATCCGCCGAAACCGCTGCGTGCGCGACCCATTGACACCCCGCCACCCCGTCCTTATTGTCGCGCCAGCATTTCGAACGCCTGACGAAATATCGAACGAGCGGGACGACTCCGAGCCGCCCGGGGCCGGGCCGAGAACACGAGGGGCAACTGCCGTGCGCATCACCGGAATCAGCACACACGTGGTCGGAACGCCGTGGCGCAACCTGACCTACGTCCAGGTGCACACCGACGAGGGCCTCACCGGAGTCGGTGAGACCCGGATGCTGGGCCACACCGATGCCCTGCTGGGGTACTTGAAGGAGGCCGAGGCCAACCACATCGCCGGCTCCGACCCGTTCGCCGTCGAGGACCTCGTGCGCCGCATGAAGTACGGCGACTTCGGCCGGGCGGGCGAGATCGTGATGTCCGGGATCGCGGTCGTCGAGATGGCGTGCTGGGACATCAAGGGCAAGGCCCTCGGCGTGCCGGTCTGGCAGTTGCTCGGCGGCAGCGTCACCGACCGGGTCAAGGCGTACGCCAACGGCTGGTACACCACCGAGCGCACCCCGGAGGCGTACCACAAGGCGGCGCGGGCGGTGGTGGAGCGCGGCTACCGGGCGCTGAAGATCGACCCGTTCGGCACCGGGCACTTCGAGCTCGACCACGAGCGGACCCGCTACGCCGTCTCCCTCATCGAGGCGGTGCGCGACGCCATCGGCCCCGACACCGAGCTGATGCTGGAGATGCACGGGCGCTTCTCCCCCGCCACCGCCGTGCGCCTGGCCCGGGAGCTGGCGCCGTTCGCCCCGGCCTGGCTGGAGGAGCCGGTGCCGCCGGAGAACCTCAAGGCGCTGGAGAAGGTCGCCGCGAAGGTCGACATGCCGGTGGCGACCGGAGAGCGCATCCACGACCGCATCGAGTTCCGCGAGCTGTTCGAGAGCCAGGCGGCCGACATCCTCCAGCCCGACGTCGGCCACATCGGCGGCATCTGGGAGACCCGCAAGCTGGCGGCGACCGCCGAGACCCACTACATGCTGGTCGCCCCCCACAACGTCGGCGGTCCGGTGCTCACCGCGGCGAGCCTCCAGGTCGGCTTCACCACCCCGAACTTCAAGATCCTGGAGCACTTCAACGACTTCGCGGACGCGGAGATCAAGAAGGTCGTCAGGGGCGCGCCGCAGGTGGATCCGGAGGACGGCTGCTTCCACCTGTCCCACGAGCCCGGCCTGGGCGTGGAGCTGGACGTGGACGCGGCGGCCGAGTTCCCGCAGCAGCAGGCGCGGTTCGACCTGTGGGCCGAGGGCTGGGAGCAGCGCCGGCCGAAGGGCACGGCGTGAGCGCCCCGGCGGGCGCGGGCCCGGCCGGCGGCGCGGTGAGCGTCGTCGTCGAGGCACCCGGCGAGCACCGCCTCGCCCCGCACGAGCCGCGCGAACCGGCCCCCGGCGAGGCCCTGGTCCGGGTCCACGCCACCGGCATCTGCGGCAGTGACCGCGAGCTGTACCAGGGCAACCGCCCCGAGGGCTACGTGCGGTATCCGCTGACGCCGGGCCACGAGTGGTCCGGGACGGTGGAGCGGGTGGGCTCCGGGGTGCCGGCGGCCCTGCTCGGCCGCAAGGTGGTCGGCGAGGGGTTCCGCAACTGCCAGGTCTGCGACCGCTGCCACGCCGGTGAGAGCACCCTGTGCACGGCGGGTTACGAGGAGACCGGCTTCACCGAGCCGGGCGCGATGGCGCCGACGCTGACCCTGCCGGCCCGGCTGCTGCACGTCCTGCCCGACGACGCCGACCTCACCGCAGCCGCCCTGCTGGAGCCCGCCGCGTGCATCGCCGCCGCCGCGCTCAAGGCCCGTGCGGTGCCCGGGGAACGGGTGGCCGTGGTCGGCACCGGCACGCTCGGCATGTTCGCCGTGCAGTTCCTGCGGGCGGCCTCCCCGGCCGAGCTGCTGGTGGTCGGCACCCGGCGGGACCGCGAGGACCTGGCGGTGCGGTTCGGGGCGACGGACTTCCGGACCAGGGACGAGGAACTGCCCGGCGGTTTCGACGTGGTGATCGAGACCGCCGGGTCCGCCGAGGCCGCGCGCACCTCCGCCGCCCTGCTGCGGCGGGGCGGGCGGCTGGTGCTCACCGGAATCCCGGCGCCGGGGGCGGCCGGGCTGGACCCGACGGACCTGGTGGTGCGCCAGCTGGAGGTGCACACCGTCTTCGGGGCGCCGCCCGCCGCCTGGGCGCACACGGTGCGCGTGTTCGCCGCCGGGCTCCTCGACCCGCTCCCGCTGGTGACCCACCGGCTGCCGCTCACCGCGTTCGCGCGCGCCATCGAGCTGGTGGGCTCGGGCGACCCGGCGGTGGGCAAGGTGCTGCTCCACCCCGAGGAGCCCGAGGAGGCCGAGACCCAGGCGCCCGCGGAGTCCGAGAAGCCCCAGGCGCCCCCGGAGTCCGAGGCGCCCCGGGAGCCCGAGGAGCCCTACTGACGGTGCGCCGGGCCGGGGGCGACTGACGGTCCCCGGCCCGGCGCACGACCCGGCGGCCCCGGCTCGCGCCATGAGCCGCGAACACCGTCCGAGATACCGAACGGCAAACCGAACACAAAAGGACACCCCGTGACCGACGCTGTGACCGTTGCTTCCGCCCGGGCGGCCCGCAGGCCCGGTGAGCAGGCACTGGCCGCCCTGGGGCTGGGCGCGCCCGCCCCGGACCCGGCCGACTCCTCCCCGCACACCTTCCCCGGCGGCGGCCGCTGGCGCACCGAGATCCCGTCCTGCGAGGGGCCGGAGGCGCTGGCGGTGGTGCTGAAGGAGGCGTCGCGGCTGGACGTGCCGATCCACCGGATCAGCCAGGGCAGCGGCGTGTGGATGCTGACCGACGCCGAGATCACCGAGATGGCCGAGGCCACCGCCGAACGGGGCATCGAGCTCTGCCTGTTCACCGGCCCGCGCGGCACCTGGGACATCGGCGGCTCCACCCGTACCGACTCGCGGGGCGCGGGGCTGCGCGCCCGGGGCCACGACGCGGTCGCGGGCTGTGTGGAGGACGCCCTGCGGGCCACGGAACTGGGGGTGCGCTGCCTGCTGGTCGCCGACGAGGGGGTGCTGTGGACGCTGCACCGGGCGCGGGCCGCCGGGCTGCTGCCCGCCGACACCACCTTCAAGGTCTCCGCGCTCGTCGGACCGGTCAACCCGGCCTCGTACGCGGTGTACGAGCGGCTCGGCGCCGACTCGATCAACGTGCCCAGCGACCTGACCCTGCACCACGTCACGGAGATACGGCGAGTTTCGGCCACCCCCATGGATCTGTACATCGAGGCGCCGGACGACCTCGGCGGCTATGTGCGGATGTACGAGATCGCCGAGCTGATCCGGCGGGGCGCCCCGCTGTACCTGAAGTTCGGTCTGGCCAAGGCGCCCGGGATCTATCCGTACGGCCACCACCTGCGCGAGCTCGCCCTGGCGACCGCCAAGGAGCGGGTGCGCAGGGGCCGTCTCGCCCTGGATCTGCTGGCCCGGCACGGCGCCGACGGGGACATGGCCCCGCTCGGTTCGCGGCTTCCGGGTGATCTGAGCCGCTTCGACGTCTCGTCATAACGTTCTGGAAATCTGACTTCACAGAAGTAGACACAGTCGCGCACAATCCCACACAACCCTTCGTGGGCCCGCCCGGCATCCCGTCTCCTCACGCCCTGCCGCACCACCCGCCCTGCCCCGCACACACGTCAAGGATGATGATCATGCGTAACCGCAGAGCCGCGTTCACCGCCCTCGCCGGAGCCGTCTCCCTCGCCCTCGCCCTGTCCGCCTGCGGCCAGAACAGCGACGGCGGCAGCAAGGAGGACAAGTCGGGCGCCGAGGGAGCCGTCATCGGCATCGCGATGCCGACCAAGTCCTCGGAGCGCTGGATCGCCGACGGCAACAACGTCGTCAAGAACCTCGAGTCCAAGGGCTACAAGACCAAGCTGGTCTACGGCGAGGACGACCCCGACCAGCAGGTCTCCCAGGTCGAGAACCTGATCACGCAGGGCGTGAAGGCCCTGATCATCGCGGCCATCGACAACAAGTCGATGAACAACGTCCTGCAGCAGGCCAAGGACGCCGACATCCCGGTGATCTCCTACGACCGCCTGATCCTCGGCACCGAGAACGTCGACTACTACGCCTCCTTCGACAACGAGAAGGTCGGCGAGCTCCAGGGCAGTTACATCGTCGAGAAGCTGGGCCTGAAGGACGGCAGCGAGAAGGGCCCCTTCAACATCGAGCTGTTCGCCGGCTCCAACGACGACAACAACACCCGCTACTTCTTCCAGGGCGCGATGAACGTCCTCAAGCCCTACATCGACAAGAAGCAGCTCGTGGTGCGCTCCGGCCAGACCGACCTCAACCAGGTCACCACCCTGCGCTGGGACGGCGGCACCGCGCAGAAGCGCATGGACGACATCCTGACCTCGTCGTACAAGACCGAGCGGGTGGACGCGGTGCTGTCGCCGTACGACGGCATCTCGATCGGCATCCTGTCCGCGCTGAAGTCGGACGACTACGGCTCGAAGTCCAAGCCGCTGCCGATCGTCAGCGGCCAGGACGCCGAGGTCGCCTCGGTGAAGTCGATCATCGCCGACGAGCAGGCGATGACCGTCTACAAGGACACCCGCGAACTCGCCAAGGTGGCCTCGAACATGGTCGACGCGCTGCTGAACGACAAGAAGCCCGAGGTCAACGACGAGAAGACCTACGACAACGGCGCCAAGGTCGTCCCCGCCTACCTGCTGGAGCCGGTGGCCGTGGACAAGTCCAACTACCGGAAGGTCGTCGTCGACTCCGGCTACATCAAGGAGAGCGACCTCACGTAACCGTCCCCCACGACCCACCACCGACCGGAAGGCACGACCATGGCGGGACCCATCCTGGAAATGCGCTCGATCGTCAAGACCTTTCCCGGCGTCAAGGCGCTGTCGGACGTCACGCTGACCGTCCGGCAGGGCGAGGTCCACGCCATCTGCGGGGAGAACGGCGCCGGCAAGTCGACCCTGATGAAGGTCCTCTCCGGCGTCCACCCGCACGGCACCTACGAGGGGGAGATCCTCTTCGAGGGGGAGCCCTGCCGGTTCCGCGACATCCGGGCCAGCGAGCAGCGCGGCATCGTGATCATCCACCAGGAGCTGGCCCTGGTGCCCTACCTCTCCCTCGCGGAGAACATCTTCCTCGGCAACGAGCACGCCACCCGGGGACTGATCAACTGGAACGAGACGCTGCGGCACGCCACCGAACTGCTGCGCCGGGTGGGCCTGGACGAGCACCCGGAGACCCGGGTGGCGGACATCGGCGTCGGCAAGCAGCAGCTGGTGGAGATCGCCAAGGCGCTGTCGAAGAAGGTGAAGCTGCTCATCCTCGACGAGCCGACGGCGGCGCTCAACGACGAGGACAGCGGCAAACTCCTCGACCTGATCCTGCAGCTGAAGGAACAGGGCATCACCGCGATCATCATCTCGCACAAGCTGAACGAGATCCGCCGGGTGGCCGACTCGGTGACGATCCTGCGGGACGGGCGCACCATCGAGACGCTCGACGTGAAGGACCCGGCCACCACCGAGGACCGGATCATCAGCGGGATGGTCGGCCGCGACCTGGAGCACCGCTTCCCCGAGCGCACCCCGCACCACCCCGAGGAGGGCGCCGCCCCGGCGCTGGAGGTGCGGGGCTGGACCGTGCACCACCCGATCGACCAGCAGCGCAAGGTCGTCGACGGCGTCTCGCTGCACGTGCGGCGCGGGGAGATCGTCGGCATCGCGGGGCTGATGGGCGCCGGGCGCACCGAGCTGGCGATGAGCCTGTTCGGCCGCACCTACGGCCGGCACGCCTCCGGCACCGTCCTGAAGGACGGCGTGGAGATCCGCACCCGGACGGTCCCGGAGGCGGTGGCGCACGGCATCGCGTACGTGACCGAGGACCGCAAGCACTACGGGCTGAACCTGATCGACACCATCAACCGCAACATCTCGCTCAGCGCGCTGGGCAAGGTGGCCCGGCGCGGGGTGGTGGACGAGCACCAGGAGCGGCAGGTCGCCGAGGGCTTCCGGACGTCCATGAACATCAAGGCGCCCACGGTGTTCGAGCCGGTGGGCAAGCTGTCCGGCGGCAACCAGCAGAAGGTCGTCCTGAGCAAGTGGATCTTCGCCGGTCCCGAGGTGCTGATCCTCGACGAGCCGACGCGGGGCATCGACGTCGGGGCCAAGTACGAGATCTACACGGTCATCGACCGGCTGGCCGCCGAGGGCAAGGCGGTCGTCTTCATCTCCTCCGAGCTGCCGGAGCTGCTCGGCATGTGCGACCGCATCTACACGATGGCCGCGGGCCGGCTGACCGGTGAGTTCTCGCGGGCCGAGGCCTCCCAGGAATCGCTGATGCGGCAGATGACGAAGGACAAAGAGGTGTCCCGATGAGCACGGAAGTCACCGACAAGAGCCCGGCCGCCGCGCCGCCGGGCAGGAGCGGGCCGGGGGCCGGTGACGGCCTGCTCCGGCTGGTGCTGGACGGCATGCGCCGCAACATGCGGCAGTACGGCATGCTGATCGCGCTCGGCCTGATCGTGGCGCTGTTCGCGGTGTGGACCGACGGGGACCTGCTGCTGCCGCGCAACGTCTCCAACCTGGTGCTGCAGAACAGCTACATCCTGATCCTCGCGATCGGCATGATGCTGGTCATCATCGCGGGCCACATCGACCTGTCGGTCGGCTCGCTGACGGCGTTCGTGGGCTCCATGGCGGCCGTGTTCATGGTCCGCAACGACATACCGTGGCCGATGGCCGTGGTGCTGTGCCTGGCCGTCGGCGCCATCGCGGGGGCGATCCAGGGGTTCTTCATCGCCTACGGCGGCATACCGTCGTTCATCGTGACCCTGGCGGGCATGCTGACCTTCCGCGGGCTGACCGAGATCTTCCTGGAGGGCCAGACCCTCGGCCCGTTCCCCAGGGGGCTGCAGAAGGTCGCCAACGGCTTCATGCCGGAGGTCGGTCCGGAGACCAACTACCACAACCTCACCCTGCTGCTGGGGCTGGGCCTGATCGCGCTGGTGGTGTTCCAGGAGGTCCGCGACCGCCGCCGCCAGCAGGAGTTCGCCCTGGAGGTGCTGCCCGCCAAGCTGTTCCTGCTGAAGCTGGTCGCGCTGTCGGCCGCGGTGCTCACCGTGACGCTGCTGCTGGCGAGCTACAAGGGCGCCCCGATCGTGCTGCTGATCCTGGGCGCGCTGCTGGTCGGCTTCGGCTACGTGATGCGCAACGCCGTCATCGGCCGGCACATCTACGCGATCGGGGGCAACCTGCCCGCCGCCAAGCTGTCGGGCGTGCGGGACAAGAAGGTGACCTTCCTGGTCTTCCTGAACATGGGCATGCTCGCGGCCCTGGCGGGTCTGGTGTTCGCCGCCCGCTTCAACGCGGCCTCCCCCAAGGCCGGCCTCAACTTCGAACTGGAGGCGATCGCCGCCGCGTTCATCGGCGGCGCGTCGATGAGCGGCGGGGTGGGCACCGTGCTCGGCGCCATCATCGGCGGTCTGGTCCTGGGCGTGCTGAACAACGGCATGAACCTCGTCGGCATCGGCACCGACTGGCAGCAGGTCATCAAGGGCCTGGTGCTGCTGGCGGCGGTCGGCTTCGACGTGTGGAACAAGCGCAAGGTCGGTTCGTAGGTCCCCTCGGGCCCCGCCGGACGGCGGGGCTCCTCCTCGACGGAGTGGCTCATGGAACTGAACAGACGCACCCTGATGGCGGGCACCGCGGCGGCGGGCCTGGCCGCGGCCACCGCGGGCGGGGGCACCGCCCACGCGGCGTCCGGCCCCTCGGGCGGGGTGGGCGGGCGCGGCCCGGTCAGGACCCCGTTCGGCCGGCTCGCGGACGGCACGCGGGTCGACAGCTGGGCCCTGGAGAACGGCGGCACCCGGATGCGCGTGCTGTCCTACGGCGGCATCGTGCAGTCCCTGGAGATCCCGGACCGGCGGGGCCGGTACGCCAACGTCTCCCTCGGCTTCGACAGCCTGGAGCCCTACGTCTCCTCCAGCCCCTACTTCGGCGCCCTGATCGGCCGCTACGGCAACCGCATCGGCCGGGGCCGCTTCACCCTCGACGGGCGGACGTACCAGCTCTCCGTCAACGACGGGGAGAACAGCCTGCACGGCGGGGAGCGGGGCTTCGACAAGCGGGTGTGGGACGTGGAGCCGTTCACCCGGGGCTCCGACGTGGGCCTGCGCCTGCGTCTGACCAGCGCGGACGGCGAGATGGGCTACCCGGGCACGCTCCGCGTGCTGGTCACCTACACCCTCACCCGGGCCGGCGACTGGCGCGTCGGCTACGAGGCCCGCACCGACCGGGCCACCGTCGTCAATCTCACCAGCCACGTCTACTGGAACCTGGCCGGTGAGAGCAGCGGCACCGTCCTCGACCACGAACTGACCATCGACGCCTCCCGGTTCACCCCGGTCGACGCGGGCCTGATCCCCACCGGCGAGCGGGCCCGGGTCGCGGCCACCCCCTTCGACTTCCGGCGGGCCAAGCCGATCGGCCGGGACATCCGCACCGCCCACCAACAGGTGCTGTACGGGCAGGGCTTCGACCACAACTGGGTGCTCGACAAGGGCCTCACCGCCCGGCCGGGCCACGCGGCGACCCTGCGCGACCCGTCCTCGGGACGCACCCTGCGGATCGACACGAACGAGCCGGGCCTGCAGTTCTACTCCGGCAACTTCCTCGACGGCACCCTGGTCGGCACCGGCGGCCGGGTGTATCGGCAGGGCGACGGGCTGTGCCTGGAGACCCAGCACTTCCCGGACTCGCCGAACCAGCCGTCGTTCCCGTCGACCGTGCTGCGGCCGGGCGAGGTGTACCGGACGACGACGGTCCACTCGTTCGGCGTCTGAGCGGTGCGGGCGGGCGGGTGACACCGGGGGCCGGGTGTGCCTGACACGGGGGTGAGCGGTGGTGCCGGGTGCGCGTGACGCCCGGGGTCGGAGTGGTGCCGGGCGCGCGTGCGTGGGGCCGGGTGCGTCCGTGTGACACCGGGACCTGGGCGGTGCGGCGCGGGCGCCCGGCGCGGAGGTCCATGGCGTGCGCCACAGGCGCGTGACGCGCCGGGCGCGCCCCGGGTTCCCGCCGTCACAGTTTTTTCACACCCGTTGAACAGCGTCCCGGCCCCCTTCGTATGTACCGGTGGCCCGTGCTCCCCCGCGCGGGCCACCCACGCATGACGGGCCCGGTTCGTCCCCGGCGGGCCCGCCGTACACGGAGGTTCCATGCCCGACAACGTCACCTCGTTGTTCCGCAGCACCGCGGCGCACAGCCCGTCGATGGCGGCGCTGGCGCGGGAGAGCGACGGGGCCGGGCCGGTGGACTTCTGCATCCCCTGCAATCCGTACTTCCCCACCCCGGCCATGTTCGAGGAGATGGCGGCCCGGCTGCGGGACATCATCACGTACTACCCGAGCGGCGCCGACACGATCACGGCCGAGCTGTGCAGCCTGCTCCAGCTGCCCCCGCAGTGCGTGGCCATGGGCAACGGCTCCACCGAGCTGATCACCTGGATCGACCACCTCCTCGTCCGCGAGTCGCTCGCCGTCCCGGTGCCCACCTTCGGCCGCTGGACCGACCAGCCCATGGAGACCGGCAAGCGGGTCGACATGTTCCCGCTCCAGGAGTCCAGCGGCTTCGCCCTGGACCTCGCGCAGTACGGCGAGTTCATCCGGGCGCGCGGCACCCGGGTCGCCGTGATCTGCAACCCCAACAACCCCGACGGCGGCTTCCTGCACAAGCACGCGGTGGTGCAGTTCATGGACGCGATGGCCGACCTGGACCTGGTGGTGATCGACGAGTCGTTCCTGGAGTTCGCCGACGCGGAGAACGAGCCCAGCGTGGTGCAGGAGGCGATGCTGCGCCCCAACGTCATCGTGCTGCGCAGCCTGGGCAAGAACTTCGGCCTGCACGGCATCCGCTTCGGCTATCTGGTCGCCAACCCGGCGCTGGCCGGGCGGGTGCGCTCCATGCTGCCCAAGTGGAACCTCAACTCCTTCGCCGAGCACGTGGTGTTCATGCTGAAGGAGCACGGGGCGGAGTACGCGCAGAGCCTGCACCAGGTGCGCCGCGACCGGATGGACATGTCCGGCCAGCTCTCCTCGCTGCCCGGTCTGACGGTGTACCCGTCGCAGGGCAACTTCCTCTTCGTGCGCCTCCCCGTGGGCGCCGAGGGCACCGTGGTCCGGGACCGGATGCTCACCGAGCACCGGATCCTGGTCCGCGAGTGCGGCAACAAGATCGGTTCCTCCAGCCGCTTCCTGCGTCTCGTGGTGCGTCCCCAGGTGGACGTGCGCCGCCTGGTGTCCGGCCTGGAACAGGTGCTCTACGGGACGTCCAGGAGGGGAGCCGCCGTGTCCGAGCCCGCCACCGGGACCGGCTACAGCTCGGGCACGGCGGCGGTGGACCGCCTGGTGAGCGAGACCAACGGGGCCGGCACCCGGGGCCTCGCCGCGCAGGCCGTCGGCGCGGGCGCCCCGGGGCTCCCCGCCGCCCCGGCCGCCGGCACCGGCATGCCGCTCCCCGCCGCCGCGTCCGCCGCCCCGGCGGACACCTTCGGCGGGATGCCGGTGCCGGCGGCCGCCTCCCCGGGGCCGCAGCAACCGCCGCAGCCGTTCCCGCAGCAACTGCCGCCCCCGGCACCCCAGCCGGCGCCCGCCCCCGCGCCCGTCCCCGCGCCCGTTACGCAACCGGCGCCCGCGCAGGGGCCGATGACGTACCCGGAGCCGGTGCAGCTGCCCGTCCCGGAACCGCTGCCGGTGCCCGAACCGCAGCCGGTGCCCGCCGCCGCGGCGGCGTTCGCGGCGCCCCAGGTGCCGCAGCAGCCCTCCGGGCTCACCCCGCCCGGGGTGCCGGCCCGCGGCGGTCTGACCGCCGCCCAGGTCCGCGGCACCGACGGCCTCTCCGCCGCCCCGGCGACCGGCTGGCCGGGAGCCCAGTCCTGGCCCAACGCGGCGGGCTGAGCGGGGCGGGCTGAGCGGGGCGGTCGACGCCGGACATCCGCTGGGCATCCGCCGGACGTACGCCGGTCGACGCCGGACGCACGCCGGGTGCGCGGGCGGACCGAGCGTTCCCGGGCGGGCCCGGCCGCGCCCCGCAGCGGGCGGACCGACCGGGCCCCACAGCGGCCCCCGGAGCAGGCGGACCCACCGCGCCCAAGGCCCCCCGAACAGGCGCCCCGAGCAGGCGCCCCAAGCGGGCGGTCCGGCCGGGCGGCCCGGCCCCGGGCGAACGGACCGGCGCGCGTCCCGCGGGGTGCGCGCCGGTCCGCCCGGTCACCTCAGGACCGGGCCGGGCACTGCTTCCAGGCGAGGTGGTAGACCGTGCTGATGTCCCCGTCGGTGGAGTCCATCGTCATGAAGCTGACCTTGTGCGGGGACGAGGTGCCCGCGCTCAGCCGCAGCTCCGTGTTGATGTTGAAGTTGCGCTGCACTCCGCAGGGGGCCCAGACCAGTTGGGCCCAGTCGGTGGTGTCGGTGGCCTGCCAGTTGTCGTTGTAGGGGCCGGCGTAGTGGTGGGTGCGGTACTCCGTGTTGGGTGAGCCCTGGAAGTAGTACGAGGCTCTCTGGGTGCCCCGCGCGCCGGACTGGAGCGAGGCGAAGCCGCGGTAGTCGGCGCTGGCCACGGCGTAGGTGAAGCCCTGGGGGACGTGGACGAGCAGGCTGAGCTGGCAGTTCTTGCGGAAGTCGGTGGGGGCGGAGGAGCCGCCCACCTGGGCGAGGTAGTCGCTGTAGGTCACCGTGAACGCGGTGTTGTCCGCCGAGACGGCGACGGCGGCGGTGCCCTGGGGACAGCCGGAGCCGTTCACCGTGGCGACCTTGATGACGATCCTGTCCGGGGGCGGGTCCTCGAAGCTGCTGCCCGCGGACGGGTTGTGGGCGGGTATCGCGGCGGTGAGCAGCGTGGCCACCGCTGCGCTCATGAGCAGGCCACCAGCCATGGTTCTCCATCCGATCGGTGGGGGGTGTGCCGCCCGGCCGGGGAATCGGGCGGGCGGCTCCTCGTCGCACGACACTCGTTGAAGCGTCATGCACATGCCAAACATGCGGACGCACGGCCCCCGGCCCCGTGAAGGAGGCATGAAGGTGCGGTGAAGGCCGGGAGCGGTGGAATCGTACGGAGCACCCCGCTCCGGAGGACAGGGCGAACTCCGGCCATTCACGTCCGGCGGACCGGGCGGGGACGAACGGGACGTAACGGGACCGCGGGTGAACGGCGGGCGGCCGATTCGTAGACAATGGCCCACCAGCACCACCAGCAACCCCCGCGCCCGCCACGGCAGCAGGGCGGCGGGCAGCACGGCAGGAGGCGCTCCCTTGGAGCTCAGCAGGCGTACCTTCACCGCCCTGGCCGGGACGGCGGCGCTCGGTCTCGCCCTGGCCGGCAGCGGGGCGGCGACCGGCACCCGCGGGTCACGCCCCGTGCCGACGGGTCCGCCTCCCCCGCCGCCCACCGCCGACGGCAGGCGGCACCGGGTCGGCCACGACCGGTACTCGCTCCTCGTCGACGACCGGCGCCTGGTGCTGTGGTCCGGCGAGATGCACCCCTTCCGGCTGCCCAGCCCGTCGCTCTGGCGGGACGTGCTGCAGAAGCTGCGCGCCCACGGGTACAACGCGGTCACCGTCCCGGTCGCCTGGAACCACCACTCCCCCGCGCCCGGCGAGCACGACTTCGACGGCGTGCGCGACCTGGACCTGTTCCTGCGCACCGCCGCCGAGGAGCGGCTGTACGTGGTGCTGCGCCCCGGCCCCCGCATCGGCGCCGACCTGGACGCGGGCGGCCTGCCCGGCTGGCTGACGGCCGTCGCGGGCGCCGCGCGCGGCGACGACCCGGCGTACCTGCGGCACGCCGACGCCTGGCTCGGCGCGGTCAACTCCGTCGCGGTGCGGCATCTGTACACCAACGGCGGCGGCACCGTCCTGCTGTACCAGCTCCAGGACGCGGAGGACGCCGACCCCGCGCGGGCACGCGCCGCCGCCGAGCGCGTGTACGCGAGACTGCGCGCCGACCGCATCGACGTCCCGGTGTTCCGCACCGGCGGCCCCGCGGGCGCTCCCGACGCCCCGTGGCTGTACGCGGTCGAGACCGGCACCGCGCCCGGCCGGGTGCCCGCGGACCCGGTGCGCCCCGCGGGCGGCGCCGGCTCCCGGCCGCGCACCCCCGGCATCGTGGCCGCCGCGGCGGTGGGCGCGGCCGACCCGTGGGGCGGGGCGGTCTCCGGCGGCAAGGGCTACGGGGAGATCCGCCGGGTCCGCGACGCGGCCCACGTGCGGCGCACCACGCTCACCTCGCTCGCCGGCGGGGTGACGGTGCACAGTGCCCGCACGGCCTTCGGCGGCACCTCCTGGGGGTGGCTGCCCGGCACGAACGTCTACACCTCCTACGACCACGGCGCGGCCGTCGACGAGGCCCGCCGGGTCTCCCCGAAGATGGCCGCGATGCAGCAGATCGGGCACCTGCTGGGGACCGTGCCGGACCTCGGCCGGCTCGACCCGGCGACCGAGGTCCGCGCGGAGGACGACCGGGTCACCGTGTACCACCTGGCCAATCCCGACACCGGCGCCCGGGTGTACGTGCTGCGCAACGACTCCGACGAGGAGGTCACCACGTCCCTGCCGGGCACCGCCGTCGACGCCCCGGTACGCGTCGGCCCGGGCGACGCCAAGCTGCTCCTCGGTGACGTCCGGCTCGGGCACCGCAGGCTGGCGTACTCCACCGTGCAGCCGATGCTCAGCCTGAACGCCGGCCGGCACGACATCGCCGTGTTCGCGGGCCGCCACGGGGAGATGGCGCAGGTCACCCTGGAGTGCGACACCCAGCCGCTCACCAACCGCCTGGACCCGGAACCGGCGTGGTCCTACGACCAGGGCCGGCTGAACGTGGCCGTACCGCTCGGGGCGGGCGGACTGGCCCGGGTGCTGGTGGAGGACGGCGACTCCGGAACGCCCATGGTGCTGCTGTTCGTGGACGACGCGAGCGCCCAGCGGATGTGGCCGTACCGGACCCCGTCCGGCCCGCTGCTCGTCTACGGCCCGGCCCTGCTGCGCACCGCCGAGGTGCGCGGCGCCACCGTCCACCTCACCGGGGACACCCTCACCGAGACCGGCATGGAGGTCTGGGCGCCGCGCGGGGTGACCGCCGTGACCTGGAACGGCCGCCCGGTGCGCACCACGGCCGGCCGGGCCGGGAGCCTGGTGCTGGAGGGGCTGCTGCCGGGGGTGGTCGAGCCGAGGCTGCCGGCCCTGACGGGCTGGCGGCGGCGGGCGGAGAACCCGGAGGCCGATCCCGGGTACGACGACTCCGGCTGGCGGCGGGCCGACCTGACCGCGTCCGCCGGGGAGACGCCCGTGCCGGAGGGGCAGCCGGTGCTGTTCGCCGACGACTACGGCTTCCACTGCGGCGACGTCTGGTACCGGGGACGGATCCGCGACGCGGGCGGTCTGACGTCGGTGTCGCTGTCCTACCGCACCGGCACGCAGGGGTTGTTGATGGCCTGGCTGGACGGACGGCCGCTGGGCACCCACCGGATGCCGGTGCCGGACGCCGGGAGCGCGGACCGGGGCAGCTGGAAGGCAACGGTGTCCTTCGCCGTGCCCGGTGAACTGCGCGGCCGGGACCGGCACGTGCTGTCCGTCCTGGTGCGGCCGATGCAGCACGCCGACGGGGAGGGACCCGACGGGTACCGGGCGGCGCGCGGCCTGACCTCCGCCGCCTTCGAGGGGGCCGACGCCACCGTGCGCTGGCGGATCCAGGGGGCCGGCGAACCGGACCGGGTGCGCGGGCCGCTGAACCACGGCGGGCTGTTCGGCGAGCGGGCGGGCTGGCACCTGCCCGGGTACGACGACGCGGACTGGCGGGCCGTGGACTCCCCGCGCGCGGACCGGCGGCAGGGAGTGGCCTGGTACCGCACGGAGTTCCGGCTGGACGTCGACCCGGACGTGGACGCCTCCGTCGGCCTCACCCTCGACGACGACCCGCAACACGCCTACCGGGCGCAGATCTTCCTCAACGGCTGGAACCTGGGCCAGTACATCAACGACGTGGGCCCGCAGCACACCTTCGTGCTGCCCAACGGGATCCTGCGCACCCGGGGGTCCAACACCCTCGCCCTGGCCGTGCTGTCCGACGGGACGACCCCCTCCGGGCCGCGCGACGTGCGGCTGACGCTGATGGGGGCGGCCAACGGCGGCACCCCGGTCGAGGCGGTGGCGTCGCCGGGCCGGTGAGCCACGGGCCGACCGCCCGCAGGGCCGCACGACCCCGCCCCCGGCGCAGGTCACGATGACGGGGCGCGCCCGGCCCTCTTGCCATCCCCGGCGGCCTGGACCACCGTGGTCGCTCCGTGACAGCGGGCCGTTCGCGCGGTGCGGCGGCCGAGGGAGGGGAACCCGTGCGCAGACGGCGGTTCGTCAGCGGATTACTCGGCGCCGGCGCGGCCGTCGCACTCGCCCACGCCAGTGCCGGACCCAGCACGGCCCTCCCGCCGCCCCGGATCGGGCCCCGGCTCCCCGGACCGCGCGACTGGCGGGCCGTGACCGCCCCGGAGTGCGCCCCCGCCGCCCAGTTGCTCGCGGTCGCCGCGGCCGGCCCCGACCTGGCCTGGGCGGTCGGCGAGGAGGGCCGCGCCGGCAGCACCCGCGGCACCCCGGTCGCCCTCACCTGGGACGGCACCGCCTGGTCCCGCGCCGGCCTCGGCGGACCGGGCTGGAACGGTGCCCTGCGGTCCGTGGCCGCCGCCGGCGGCGGTTCCGCCTGGGCGGTGGGCGCCGACACCGCCGGCACCGGACGGCTGCTGCGCTGGGACGGGACGGCCTGGCAGGACACCCCGTTCCCGGGGCGGGGCACGCCCGGCACCACCCTGACCGGCGTCACCACCGGCCCCGCGGGCCAGGTGTGGGTGTCCGGCCGCAACGCCGAGGGCCAGGTCCTGCTGCACGGCACCGAGGACGACCGGCGCTGGACGGACCGGCCGCCGGTGGAGGGCGCCGTCCCGGTCCCGTCGGGCGTGTGCCGCGCCCCGGGCGGGGACGTGTGGGTGTACGGCGCCGAGCTCGTCGCGCGCTGGGACGGGGACGCCTGGACGGTCCTGCCGCCGCCCGGCGGGATCCGGGCCACGGTCAGCGGCCTGCTGCCGGTCGCCGACGACGACCTCTGGCTCACCGGCCACGCGTACGGGGTCGGCGGCCCGCCCGGCAAGCCGCCCTCGGCCACCCTGATGCACGGCGACGGCACGGCCTGGCGGTCCGTCCCCGCGCCCTTCTCCGTCGGCATGCTCACCGGGATCGTGGGCGACGCCGAGGGCCGGCCGGACCGGATCGCCGGCTGGGACTTCTGGGACCAGACCCGCGCCCACTACCTGCGCTGGTCCGACGGCGCCTGGGTGAGCGAACGCGGGCCCGTCGCCACCACCCCCGTCGTGCCGCTGGCGCTGGCCGCGGTGCCCGGCAGCGGCGGCCACGGCTACTGGTCCGTGGGCACCACCTCCGGCAGCCCCCACCCGTCGGCCGGGGTGCGCATCGAACGGTGACCGTACGGGGCGTGGAGCGGCCGGACCGGCCGCGCGCCGCCGTCCGTCGTCCGCCCCGGCTCAACTCGGTTGCCCGACGGGCCTTATGGTCGTTCCGCACGGCCCGGGCGTCACCGGTTTTCGCCTGACGCGGGCGGGCGCGGGCGCGTAGTCTCGGACGACGGTGACCACGGCGGCGACGGAAGCGGGGGACGCCATGGAGCGCGTGGACGCGGCCCTGGGCCCGGCCTCGTTCCTCAGCGACTTCTACCCCTCGTTCTGGTGGGTGCCGGCGGCCGTGCTGGCCGCCGCCCTGGCGATCAAACTGCCCACGATCATCCGGCTCTGGACGGATCCGCTGCTGCGCGCGGTCGGCGGGCTGCTGCTGCTGGCGTGCGCGGTCTTCGTGTTCGTCGCGCCGTCGACCATCGTCTGGGTCAACCGGGTCACCGGTATCCCCAACATCTCGGCCCCGTGGGTGTATTCCCTGCTCACCGCGTTCTGCGGGTCCTGCCTGGTGCTGATCATCGCCTGGCGCAACGGCCTGTCGGAGCACTCCGCCTCCACCCGCCGCGCCACCCGCTGGGTGCTGTCCTGCTACGGCGGCGTGATCGTGCTGCTGTGGGTGCTGTTCGCCCTCGCCGACGTGCCCGTGGAACGCACCCGGGACCTGGACACCTACTACGCCACCACCCCGTTCATGCGCGAGGAGATCCTGCTGTACCTCCTCGCGCACACGGTCGCCGCCCTCATCACCTCGAAGCTGATCTGGAACTGGATCCGCACCGACGGGCTCGACGCGCTGCTGCGCTGGGGGCTGATGTTCCTGGGCATCGGCTACGCGCTGAACCTGGGCTTCGACGCCGCCAAGCTCACCGCCGTCGGCGCCCGCTGGGCGGGCCGGGACCTGGACTGGCTGAACCTCCACGTGGCACCCGCCCTGGCCTGCCTGTCCGCGGTGTCGATCGCCGTCGGCTTCATCCTGCCGCACGCCGGCCAGTACCTGCACGAGCGGTGGCGGCTGCGCCGGGCCCACCACCAACTGCGGCCCCTGTACCTGCTGATGCGCCGGGTGCACGGCTCCGGCGTGCCCTTCGCGCTGCACGCCAGCCCCGAACTGCGGCTGACCCGCCGGGAGACCTTCATCCGCGACGTGCTGCTGCCGCTGGCCCGGCGCATCGACGAACGGCTGCACGAACGCTCCCACGCCGCCGCCCTCGCCCTGGGGTTCGCGCCGGACCGGGCCAGGGCGCTGGCCGCGGCCGTGGCGATCCTGGACGCCGTGGAGGCCGGCCCGGACCAGGACGGCGGCCGGGCCGACCACGACCCGGACACCACGGACCTGCTCCGGGGCATCGGGGCGGTCTCCCGCGCCCTGCGCCGCCCCGACGACCTCCGCGCGGTCCGCGCCCACGCCACCGAGGCGGTGGCCCTGACCGAGTGACCCGCGCGCAGAGGTGGCCGGATCGGCACCTCACTTGGCATATTGCACGGGTGACCGAACCAGGCCAGGGGTTCCGGGAGAACAGGGAGACCGCGGTGCGTACCAGGAAGGAGATGCGGCGTCTCGCTGACGCCCTCATCGACCCCATCCGGGTGGCGGTCCCGGCCGACCCGGAGGACCTGTTCGACGCCCTGGTCGCCTCGGTGGGCGCCTGGCGGGGGCGTGAGGTCGTCGTCCACCGGGCGGCGTTCCCGCCGCACACGGCGAGCGGGCTGTGGCTGGACCGCGAGACCCACGACGACGTGGTGGTGGACGAACGCGCCGCGGTGTGGCACCAGATCGTGATCCTGTGCCACGAGGTGTGGCACATGCACCGGGCGGCCACCGGGCCCGCGTCCGCCGACGGCCCGCCCGAACGGGTCGCCGCCCGCACCTGCTTCAGCGAGGCGGAGGAGCAGGAGGCGGACCGCTTCGGCATGCTGATGGGCCGTCGGCTGCGGACCTGGCTGGAGGCCACCCCCGACTCCGTGTTCGCCACCGAGGGCGGCGCCGCCGGGGAGCCGCAGGACCTAGCCGCGCGCATCGGGGCCGCGCTGAACCACCGCGGGACCCGCCGGTGAACGGCGCGATCAACTACCTCAGTTGCGGGCTGCTGTGGCTCGGCCTGCTGGTCCGGGCGCCGGACCTGCTGCGGCACCGCGGCGACCCCTACCTGCGGGCCATCTGCGCGGTGCTGGGCCTGGCCGGCCTCTGCTTCGCGCTGGGCGCGCCCCCGACGGTCGGCGCGATCAACCGGCTCAGCGGGGTGCCCAACCTCGCGGCGCCGGTCACCTACGCGGCGATCACCGCGTACTGCGCGGCCTCCCAGGTGCTGATCGTGCACTGGCGGGGCGGGCCCCGGGTGCACCGCACCGCGCGGCGCTGGATCCTCGCCTACACCGGCGTGATCCTCGGGATCGCGGTGACGTTCGCGCTCGCCGACGTGCCCGACGAGCGCCGGACCGACCTGGACACCTACTACGCGACCACGCCGTGGATCGGCCAGATGATCGTGCTGTACCTCCTCGCCCACCTGGTCGCGGTCGCCGTCACCACCACCTCGTCGCTGGCCTGGGCGCGCCGGGTGCGCGGCCGGCTGCGGGTGGGGCTGACGCTGTTCGGCGCCGGGTCCCTGTGCGGCGCCGGGTACAGCGTGGCCAAGCTGGTCGCGGTGGGCGCGCGGTGGACCGGGCGGGACTGGTCGGCGCTGGGCACCGCGGTCTCCCCGGCGGCGGCCGGGCTCGGCGCGGTGATGACCGTGGTGGGCGTGCTGATCCCCCTGGTCGGGCCACGGGTGACGGAATGGCGGACGGCGCGCCGCACCTACGCCCGGCTGGAGCCCCTGGAGCGGGTCCTGGACGGCCTGATCACCCGCCGCGCGCTGCGGCTGCCCCGTCCCCGCTGCGCCTCCCCCGGCACCCTGCTGATGTGGCGTCAGACCAGCATCCACAACGCGCTGGGCCACCTGGACGCCTACTTCGACCGGCACCTGTACGAGCGGACCCGCGCGGCGGCCCTCGGCACGACGGGCGACGAGGAGTGGGCGGAGGCCGCCGCCTGGGCGGCGGTCATCACCACGGCGGCCCGGGACGAGGCGGACGCCCGGCCCGGCACGCCCCCGCCGCACCCCGGCGGGCGCCTCCTCGACCGGGTGCCCGGACCGGCCGGCCTGGCCCGCGTCGCCGACGCGCTGGCCTGCGTGGCGCCGGCGCGGCGGGCGGCGCCGGTGGCGGGCGGCACGACCCCTGCGGGGACCGTGTGAGCCTTCTCGTCTACCTCGGCGGCCTGGTGTTCGGCCTGACGTCGGTGCTGGTGGCGCGCCGCCCCCGGGCCGCGCTGCGCAACCCCCTCACCCTGTCCACCTGGCTGGCGATCGTGCTGGGCGCCCTGGTCTTCGTGTGCGCCGCCCCGCCCACCCTGGCCGCCGTCAACGACCTCACCGGCATCCCCAACTTCGGCGCCCCGCTGACCTACGGCATGCTCAACGCGTACAGCTGCGCCGTGCTGGTGCTGATCATCAACTGGCGGGGCGGGCCCCGGGAACGGGTACGGCGCCTGGTGCTGCGCACGGTGGCCGCCTACGGTGCGCTGACCGCCGCCCTGGTGGTGCTGTTCGCCCTCGCCGACGCGGACACCGAGCGGCTCACCGACCTCGACACGTACTACGCCACCACGCCGTTCCTGCGCGAGATGATCGTGCTCTACCTGCTGGGGCACAGCGCGGCGATGCTGGCGCTGGTCCGGGTGTGCCTGAAGTGGGGGCGGGAGGTCACCGGGTCGCTGCGCACCGGGCTGCGGCTGATCGTGCTGGGCGCGCTGCTCGACCTGCTGGGGTTCCAGCTGGCCAAGTACACGGCGGTGGTGGCCCGTTGGACCGGTCACGACCTGGACGTGCTGTCCACCCGGGTGGCGCCGCCGATGGCCTCGCTGGCCGCCCTGCTCTGCTCGGCGGGGTTCCTGCTGCCCCGGCTGCTGCCGCCGGTGCTGGCCCACCGCCGGGCGCTGCGGGACCACCGGCGGCTGGAACCGCTGTGGGCCCTGGTGCGGCCGGCGTCCACCGCGCCCGGGCCGCCCGCGGCCCGCTGGCTGCTGCCGCAGGAGCGGCTGCAGTGGCGCGAGGTGGCCATCCACGACGCCCTGCTGACCCTGGCCCCCTACTTCGACCACCGGCTCCGGGAGCGGGTGCGGGACGCCGCCCTGGACGCGGGCCGTTCCCCGCACCGGGCCCGGCTCGCGGCGGAGGCCGCCATGCTCACCGAGGCCGCCCGCCGCGCCGCCGCCCGCGAGGAACCCCCCGAGCCCTCCGGAACCTACCGGCTGCACGCCACCGAGGTGTCCGGCACGGGCGGCCTGGTGGAGCTGGCCCAGGAACTGAACCGTCCGCCCACGGCCTCCGACGGCGCGGTGCCGTCCCCGGTGGCCGACCCCCTGACCTGAGGAGCCCCATGTCGCGTAGAGCAGTCGTCATCGGTGCGGGCCTGGCCGGCATGCTGGCCGCCGCCGTCCTGTCCGACGCGGGCGTGGACGAGGTGATCGTGGTCGACCGCGACGCGTTGCCCGACGGCCCCGAGCACCGCCGGGGGCTGCCCCAGGGACGGCACGCGCACCTGCTCATGGCCGGCGGCGCGCGCGCCCTGGAGGACCTCCTCCCGGAGGCGGACCTGCGCAAACGGCTGCTCGCCGCCGGCGCGCACGAGATATCCCTCAGCAACGGCATGCTCGCGCTGACCTCGGAGGGCTGGCTGCGGCGCTGGCGGCACGAGGGCCCGGCCATGATCACGTGCAGCCGGGCGCTGCTGGACTGGGTGGTGCGCTCGGTGGTGCTGGACCGGCCGGCGGTGCGGATCCGCCGGGCGGCGGTGGTCGGGCTGACGGGATCCCCCACCCGGGTGGACGGGGTACGGCTGGCCACCCCGGGCGGGGACACCGACCTGCCGGCCGATCTGGTGGTCGACGCGAGCGGGCGCGGCACCCGGGTCGTGGGCTGGCTGGACCGCCTCGGGCTGACCGGCGTCCGGGAGCGGACCGTGGACGCCGGGCTGGTCAACGCGACGCGCGTCTACCGGATGCCCGAGGGCGCCGAGCGGTTCCCGCTGACCGTCGTGCAGTCGGACCCGTACGCCTCCCGGCCGGGACGCAGCGCGATGGTGATGCCGATCGAGGGCGACCGCTGGCTGGTGAGCTGCGGCGGCACCCGGGGCGGCGAACCCCCGGCGGACCCGGAGGGGTTCCTGCGCTACACGCTGTCGGTGCGGGACCCGATCGTGGGCCGGCTGATCTCCGGCGCCGAACCGCTCACCGACGTGCACCTGAGCCGGTCGACCAGCAACGTGCGGCGGTACCTGGAGAAGGCGCCGCGCTGGCCCGAGCGCTTCACGGTGATCGGCGACGCGCTGGGCACCTTCAATCCGGCCTACGGGCAGGGCATGTCGGTGGCCGCGTTCGGGGCGCGGGTCCTGGCCCGGGAGCTGGAGCGCGCGGAGCCCACCGCGCCGGGGCTGGGCCGGCGGGTGCTGCGCGGGGCCGCCCGCGCGGTGGACGCGGCCTGGTCGTCGGCCATCAGCCAGGACATCCACTACCCGCAGGTGCGGGGCGGCCGGCCGGGCGTCGCCGACCGGGTCGTCGGGGCGTACGCGCGGCGCATGATGCGGGCGGCCACCGGCTCGTACCCGGCGGCCCGCGCGCTCTGGGACGTCTCCAGCATGCGCACCCCGGCGACCCGCATGTTCCGCCCCGACACCGTCCTGGCCGTGCTGGCCGGTTCACCGCTGTCCCCGTCCGACGAACCGCCGCTGACCCCGTCCGAACGCGCCCTGCTGGAACGCCTGGACCGCACCGGGGGCTGAGACGGCGGCCGGCGGGGGCGGTTCGGTCCGAGGCGGGTGTCCCGGTCGGCGGGGCGGCCCGGTCCGCGGGGGCCGGTGCCGACGGGGTGCGCGCCGGTTCGGCACTCGCGCCGGGGCGCCACCGCCGTCGCTCAGCCGCCGAACGCCGGCTGCGCCAGCCCCTGTCCGGCGTCCGGCACGACCAGCAGGGACCCGGCCAGCGGGTGCGGGCCGGTCAGGCCCACGCGGGCCGTGGTGACGTACAGGTCTCTCAGGCCGGGACCGCCGAACGCGCAGGCGGTGACCCGGGGGACGGGGAGCGGGACGACCCGGTCCAGGGTGCCGTCCGGGGTGTAGCGGCGGACCGCCGCGCCGTCCCACAGGGCGACCCAGACGCAGCCGTCGGCGTCCACGGTGAGGCCGTCGGGGAAGCCCGCGCCCTCCTCCACCACGGCCAGCGGGCGGCGGCCGGTGACCCGGCCGTCGGGGCCGACGTCGAAGACGTCGACGCGGCGGGTGGGGGTGTCGATGTAGTACATCCGCCGGCCGTCGGGGCTCCACCCGGTGCCGTTGCTCACCGTCACGTCGTCCAGCACCGTCTCGGCGGTGCCGTCCGGCAGGAAGCGGGTCAGGGTGCCGCCGCCGGCGGCCTCGTCGTAGCGCATGGTGCCCGCCCACAGCGAGCCGTCCGGGGCGACGGCTGCGTCGTTGCCCCGGCGGCCGGGGACGGGTTCGCGGTGCAGCCAGCGGAAGCCGCCGTCGGGGTCGAGCAGGCCGATGCCGTCGCGCAGGTTGAGCACCAGCCCGCCGCCCGCGCGGGGCCTGGCCGCGCCCACGTGCTGGTCCACGGTGCGGACGGTGCGCCGGCCGGTGGCCGGATCGTAGCCGTGCAGGCGGGCGCCGAGGATGTCGATCCACAGCAGGCGGCCGGTGGCCGCGTCCCACGTCGGTCCCTCGCCCAGGGCCGCCTCCGCCCGGACGGCCACCTCGTGGGCGGTGCGGGGCCGGCGGCTCATGACGCGCTCCGGTGGCCGAGCCGCTCGGAGAGGTCGGCGGCGCCCTCGACGGCGAGGCGTTCCAGTTCGGCCTGCCGTTCCCCGCTCCAGCGGACCATCGGCACGGAGATGGACAGCGCCGCCACCACCTGCCCGGTGCGGTCGCGCACCGGGGCGGCCACGCAGCTGACGTCGGGGTTGGACTCCCGGTTCTCCACGGCGACGCCCCGGGCGCGGATCGCGGCGAGCGCCTCGCGCAGTGCGGCCGGGTCGGTGATGCTGTCGGGGGTCATCGCGGTCAGCTCGGCGTCGTCGGGGATGCGCGCGGCGAGTTCCTGCTCGGGCAGGGAGGCCAGCAGCATCTTGCCGACGGAGGTGCAGTGGGCGGGCAGCCGCCGCCCGGCCGCGGACACCATCCGCACGGCGTGGGTGGAATCGACCTTGGCGATGTAGATGACGTCGGTGTCCTCCAGGATCGCCACGTGCACGGTCTCGTCGCAGGTCTCGGCGATCGAGCGGGCCACCTGCCGGCCCTCGGCGGCGAGGTCGAGGTGCTCGGCGTAGCGGGCGCCGAGCTGGTAGGGGCGGACGCCCAGCCGGTAGCGTCCGGGCTCGCCCGGCACGGGGACCAGGTACTTGCGGGCGGCGAGCGTGGTCACCAGCTCGTGGACGGTGGTGCGGGGCAGCTGGAGCCGGCGCACGATCTCGGGGGCCGACAGCGTCCCGTCCCCGTCGAGGAAGAGCTCCAGGATGTCCAGAGCCCGGGTCACGGCTGGTACGAGGCGTCCCACGGCCGGCTCCCCTCCCTGTGTGTTCAGGCGCCCGCTGCCGTTCGAGCCGCCGGAGAACCGCGGACGGCCCGGGCGTTCGGTATATCAACAGGCGATCGGAATGACGAACACAGGCTAACCACCCGCACCCTGACGGGCAATGGCCCGGTGAGGACGGTGGGACGGGGCAGGGCGGGGGGCGGGAAGGGACCTGAAGGCGCGGCCCGTGCCTCCCCTGCCCCGGGCCCGTTGGCGGAGCGCCCGGGCACAGGGACGAGGGCCCAGGCAGGGGGGCCGGCACGGGCAGGGGTGCAGGCACGGGCCACCAGGCTCACCCCGGCAGGCCCGGGCAGGCCCGGCCCGGCGGGCGCGGGTGACCGGGCGCGGGCAACCGGGCTCAGCCCGGGGCGCGGTCGACCAGGCCCAGGTGACCACGCCCCGCCCGGCGGGCACGGGCGAGCGGGCACGACCGGGGGCCCAGGCAGCCGGGCGCGACCGGGGCGCGGGCGACCAACGCCGGCCGGGCAGGCACAGGCGGCGGGCAGGCGCAGGCGGCGGCGGGCAGGCGGCGCCCGGCGACGGTGCGCTGCCCGGGCAGCCGGCCCCGCCCCCCAGCACCGCTCGACACCCCTCAGCGCCGCGCCCGCGGGCCTCCCAGCTCGCCCCTCAACCGCTGGGCCCGCAGCACCAGTTCCAGCTCGAAGCGGCGGTCCGGGTCGTCGATCTCGTCGCCCCACAGCTCCCGGATCTGGCGCAGCCGGTAGCGGACGGTCTGCGGGTGGACGCCGAGCCGGGCCGCCACCTCGGGTGCGCCGCCCCGGGTCTCCAGCCAGGCCAGCAGGGTCTCCGCGAGCCGCCGTCCGTGGGTGGGGCCGCAGTGGGTGAGCGGGGCCAGGCAGCGCTGCGCCAGGTCGTCGATCAGTTCCTCGGGCTGGAGCAGGACCAGCGCCTCGGTGTGTTCGGTGCAGTACAGCACCTCCCCGGCGGGCAGCAGCCCGCGCCGCATCAGCCGCACGGCGGCCTCCGCCCAGCGCAGCGACTTCGCGGCGTCGGCGAGCGGCACCGGCGGCCCGATGGCGCCGGACCAGCCGGCCAGGGCGCGGTGCAGCAGGTCGGAGCGGCCGGCGGCGTCCGGTTCGGGGACGACCATGCGCGGCTGCTCGTACTCCATGTCGAGCAGCACGCCCTGCCCCACGGCGGGGGCCACCGCCTCGCGCGCGGGGCGCCGCAGGACCCCGACCGCGACCCTGTCCGGCAGCGGCCAGCCGATCCGGGCGGCCCGCTCGCCGAGGGCCTCGGCCGGGTCGCCCCGGTGGTGTTCGGTCAGCAGCACCTCCATCAGCCGGCGCTGCAGCCGCAGCCGTTCGCCGGCCTGGCGGGCGGCGGCCTCGGCGTAGCCGCGCACCGACTGGTCGACCAGGCCGTCGAGGTACTCGTAGCCGGCGTCGACGAGTTCGTACATGGCGGGCGGCGGGATGTCGACGCGCTGGCCGATCTCGGCGAACCGGCGCCAGGCCAGCCGGACCCCCAGCCGGTAGATGGCCTGGAGCGAGTCGAGGGACCGGCCGTGCAGGCCCTCCCCGCGCCCGAACTCCTGGAAGACGCCCGGCGGTACGGTCGGCCGGCCGGCCGAGTAGTCGGCGTGCTCCAGGTGGCTCACGAAGACCTCGATGGCGCGCCGGATGCCGATCAGGGCCATCGGCTCGCCGGAGTCGTCGAGGACCACGGGCAGGTGCGGGTACTCGCGCCGGATCTCGCTCATGATCTCCTGCGCGAGCGCGGGCGCCTCGGCCATGGCGGTCTCGGCGAACCGGCGGACCTGGTGACGCGGCACGTCGTGCCAGGCGGAGCGGGCCGCGACCGTCCTGACCGGGCCGGAGGGAGCCGTCACGGCTCAGCTCCCCTGCCCGGCCTGCTCATAGGTGATCAACGGGGTGTTGGGCTGGTCGGGCACCGTGTCGAGCAGTGCGACCACGCCGAACGCGGCGGCCACGGCCAGGGCCGCGCCGAGCGCGACGGTCAGGGTGGCGGCGATCAGTCTGGACATGGCTGGGTCAGCCTCTCTGTCGGGAGGTTCCCCACCCCCGCACGTGACCGACCACCCCGCCCGTCCCGCTCCAGTGTCGACGCGACATTGACACCCCGTCAAGGGGCGCATACCGTTCCCGGCCCATAAGGGGTGTCGGGTGGACCAGCCCTCTCGCATGCGCTCATGCCCGCGGTGGCGACCCTCGCGCGTCGCGCCGACCCAAGCCCCTTGGAGTGCCCGGATGCGTCGTACAGCTTCCCCGTTTTCCCTGATCCTGCTGGGTCTCGGCACCTTCCTGCTGGTGCTGGCCCCCCTGCTGGCCTGGTACGTGAAACCCCGGGCGGCCGTCAATCCGGTCGACATCGACACCACCGCGGTCTACGAGGGCCGGGGCAGCGTGTTCGACACCGGGAGGATCGAGACCGTGCCGGACCAGCGGATCACCGTCACCCAGCGGGTGCGCGGCAACGTCGCGGCGAGCGAACGCAGCGGCCACGCCGTGTGGGACGTGATCACCTCGGTCGACACGGACGAGTCGCTGCCCGCCGCGGACCCGCACGACGCCCTGGACCTCAACCCGCACCGCTGGGTGCTGGACCGCCGGACCACCGAGCCCGTGCACTGCTGCGGGGAGTCGCCGCGCATCCAGGGCGAGGCGTACCTGAAGTTCCCCTTCGACGTGCAGAAACGCTCCTACCAGTGGTGGGACAACACGCTCGGGGACACCGTCGAGCTGAAGTACCGGGGCACCAAGAAGGTGCGGGGCCACACCGGTTACCGGTTCACCGGTTCGGTGCCGCCCACCAGGGCCGGCAGCCGGCTGGTGCCGGGCAGCATCGTGGACCAGCCGGACCGGCCGCAGGTGCTGGCCGAGGAGTGGTACGCCAACCACGGCGTGGAGCTGGTCGTGGACCAGCGCACCGGCCGGGTGATCTACGCGCAGACCGGGCCGAAGCGCACGCTGCGGGCCCCCGGCGCGGACGAGGACGCGGTGGTGCTGCTGGACGCCGAGAAGATCGCGTTCACCCCCGAGACGCAGCGCGAGGCCGTGCGGCAGGCCGAGCGGGACAGCGGGCGGCTGCGCATGGTGGGCGAGACGCTGCCGGTCGGCGCGGTGGTGGCCGGTTCGGTGCTGGCGGTCGCCGGGGGGCTCCTGGTGGCCCGTGGGCGAAAGGAAGAGGACCGGCCGGATTCCACCGGTACGCCCGGAACGCCCCAGCCGATGCTCACGAAATGACATCGCGTCGGCTTCAACAAAGCGTGAAATTGTCACATCGGTGAGTAGCCCTGGGGGACGGGGCGGCGAAAACTGTCCCACTCCACCCAAGCACCGCACCGCCCACACCCCGCGTCCCGCACGGTCCGGGGAGTCCCGTCCCGGGACCCTCCGGTCCGGATCCCACCCCGTGCACCGACCGACCACCCGCGCCACCGGTCCCGCCCCCGCACACCGGCGCGCCCCACCGCGCCGGCCACAGCACCGCGTTCCCCACGTCACGTTCCGCACCCCGAGACGAGTTGGAGCACCGATGCCCCAGCACGTGCCGTCCCACCCTCCCCTCTCGGCCCCGGCCGGACGGGGGGACTCCCCGCGCGCCGCGGCCGTCACCGCGGCCGCGCGCCCTCCGGCGCTCCCCCCGCACCCCCGCCGGATCGTCTTCCTCGCCCACCGCGACCTCGGCAACCCGTCGGCCGGCGGCTCCGAGCTGCTGGTGGACCGGCTGGCCGACGGCCTGACCCGGCTGGGCCACCAGGTCACCCTGCTGTGCGGGGGACCCGCCTCCTTCCGCGACTACCGCGTGGTGTCGGCGGGCGGCGCCTACGGCCACTACCTGCGGGCCCGTTCCGCCTTCGCCCGCCAGGTCGGCGACTGCGACCTGCTGGTCGAGGTGTGCAACGGCATGCCGTACCTGGCCCCGCTGTGGCACCGCGGGCCCACCCTGTGCCTGGTCAACCACGTGCACACCGACCTGTGGTCGATGCGGTTCGGCGGCCCCCTGGCCCCGGCCGCGCGGCTCGGACGGCGCCTGGAGCACTGGGCGCTGACCGGGGCGCGGCAGCGCGGCCTGCTGGTCGCGGTGTCCCCGTCGACCGCGGACGCGCTGACCGGGATCGGGGTGCGGCGCGACCGGATCCGGGTCGTGCACAACGGCGTGGAGGAACCAGGCCCGCGCACCGCCCGCTCCGCCGAGCCGCTGTTCGTGGCGGTGGGCCGGCTGGTCGAGTACAAGCGCATCGACCTGCTGCTGCGGCTGTGGGAACGGGTCCGCCCGGTCACCGGCGGCCGGCTGGTGATCGTCGGCGACGGCCCCGAACGCGAGCGCCTGGAGCGGATGGCCGGACCCGGCGTCGAGTTCGCCGGACACGTGTCGGAGGCGGAGAAGCACCGGCTGCTGTGCGCGGCCTGGCTGCTGCTGCACCCGTCCGCCGTGGAGGGGTGGGGCCTGGTGGTCACCGAGGCCGCCGCCCGCGGCACCCCGGCCGTCGCCTTCGACGTGCCCGGGCTGCGGGACTCCGTGGTGGACGGCGAGACCGGCGTCCTGGCCTCCGGCGAGTCCTCCTTCGCGGCGGCCTGGTGCACCCTGGCGCTGTCCGGGGCCCGCCGGGAACGCATGGGGGAGGCCGCGCGCGACCACGCCGCCCGGTTCCGCTGGGACCGCACGGTCCGGCAGTTCCGCGCGGTCGCCACCGAGGCGGTGCGGAGCTGGCGGCCATGAGCGGCAGAGGGCGGAAGGACCCCTCGATACGCCGCTCCGTCGCCCTCTTCCGCGCCTTCCTGCGCGAGCAGGAGGACCCCGACGCCTGCTACGCGCTGCTCGCCCGGGACGCCGCCGACCAGGTCGAGGCGTACGACGGTCCGGTGGCCGGCCGGGTCGTGGTGGACGTCGGCGGCGGCAGCGGGCACTTCACCCGGGAGTTCCGTGCCCGGGGCGCCCAGGCCCACCTGTTCGAGCCCGACGTGCGGGAGCTGGCCGAGAAGCCGCCCGAGGGGACCGTGATCGCCGACGGCTACCTGCTGCCGCTGTGCGACGGCGCCGCGGACGTCACCTTCTCCTCCAACGTGCTGGAGCACGTGGCCGATCCGCAGACCTTCCTCAGCGAGCTGGTCCGGGTGACCCGGCCCGGCGGGCTGATCTACGTCTCCTTCACCAACTGGCTGTCGCCCTGGGGCGGGCACGAGTGGGCCCCCTGGCACTACCTCGGCGCCGAACGGGCCCGTGCCCGCCACGAGCGCCGCACCGGCAGGCCCGCCAAGCACCGGCTCGGCGAGAACCTGTTCCGCGTGCACATCGGCGCCACCCTGCGGCTGGTGCGCGCCCGCGACGACGTGACGCTCGTCTCGGCGCGGTCCCGCTACTGGCCCTTCCTCACCGAGACCGTGGTCCGTGTGCCCGGTCTGCGCGAGTTCGCTACCTGGAACCTCCTTCTCATCCTCCGGCGGTGTCCCGAATGACGACCACGGTCCAGGCTCCCCCTCCGGCAGCCGTCCCGACGCGCGCGGCCAGCGCGGGCCCTCCCGAGGGCCCGCGCTCGCGGCGCTGGCTGCTGGGCTTCTGGGCGGTGGCGTTCGCCCTGCTGCTCGTGGTGCAGCCGGGCCGGCAGACCTTCGACACCAAACTGGGCGTGACGGTCGATCCGGGCCGGTTCCTGAAGGACCTGGGCCAGTTGTGGCACGACCAGAACTCCTTCGGCGGCATCCAGGACCAGTACATCGGCTACGTGTGGCCGATGCTGCCCTTCCACTGGCTGGCCGACCTGGTGAACCTGCCGGTGTGGCTGGCCGAGCGGCTGTGGATGTCGCTGATCCTGGCGGTCGCGTTCTGGGGCGCGCTGCGCCTCGCGGAACGGCTGCGGGTGGGCAGCGGCGCCTCCCGGCTGCTCGCGGCGGCCGCCTACGCGACATGGCCGGTGTTCACCGCCGTGATCGGCTCCACCTCGGCGGCGGCGCTGCCCGGCGCGTTCCTGCCGTGGGTGCTGCTGCCGCTGGCCGACGAACGGTACTCGGCCCGGGTCGCCGCGCTGCGCTCGGCGCTGATCGTGCCGTTCATGGGCGGCGTCAACGCGGCCTCCACTCTGGCGTCGCTGCTGCCCGTCGGCCTGTACCTGCTGTCCCGCCCGCGCGGACCGCGGCAGCGCAAGCTGATCGCCTGGTGGACGCCGGCGATGATCGTGGCGACGGCGTGGTGGTGGATCCCGCTGCTCCTGCTGGGCGTCTACGGCGAGAACTTCCTGCCGTTCATCGAGACCGCGAAGACCACCACCGACACCATGTCCGCCACCGAGGCGCTGCGCGGCGGCGGCAACTGGGTCGCCTACCTGCACCTCGGTGAGGCGTGGCTGCCGGCCGGCTGGACCGTGGCCTCCTCGGTGCTGGTGATCGTCTGCTCGGCCCTCGCGGCCGGCCTCGGTCTCGCGGGGCTGGCCCGGCGGGACATGCCGGAGCGGCGCTGGCTGGTGCTGACCGTGCTGGTGACGGCGCTGGTCCTGCTCGCCGGGTACGGCGGCGCGTTCGGCGCCCCCTTCCACGGTGTGGTGCAGGACTGGCTCGACGGCTGGCTGGCCCCGTTCCGCAACATCTACAAGTTCCAGACCGGCCTGGCGCTGGCGCTGGTGCTGGGGCTGGCCCACCTGGTGGGCACGGCCGCGGCGGACCGCGGCGGGCGCCGGGTGCGCGGCCGGCGCCTCGCCCCGCTGGCCGCGGCGGTGCTGGTGCTGCCGGGGCTGGTGTTCCCGTACCTCAACGGCTCCATCCTGAGCCCGGGTTCGTTCCAGGAGATCCCCACGTACTGGTACGCCACCGCCGACTGGCTGAAGAAGTACTCCCCCGACGCGCGGGCCCTGGTGGTCCCGGCGACCGCGCACGGCATCCACACCTGGGGCTCGACCATCGACCAGCCGCTGGACGTGGTCGCCGGGTCGCGCTGGGCGCAGCGCGACTACGTGCCGTTCGGCACGCCCGGCAACCGGCGCGCCATGGACGCCGTCGAACAGGCCCTGCTGACCGGCTCGGAGGTGCCGGGGCTGGCCGACTACCTGAGCCGCGCGGGCATCTTCTACGTGGTGGTCCGCAACGACCTCGACCCGGAGCAGGTCGGCCAGGTGCCGACGGCGGTCGTCAAGCGCACCCTGGAGCAGTCCGGGTACCAGCGCGTCGAGGGGCTCGGCCCGGTGGTGACCGGCGGGGTCATCGCGCCGGACGCCCCGCTGGCGGTGGAGGGCCTGTACCCGCGGCACCGGGCGGTGGAGATCTACCGCCCGGCCGGCGCGGACGTCCCACGTCCGGGCCAGGCGGGCCTCGCGCCGATCGCGGACACCGCCGTGGTCTCCGGCGGGCCGGAGGCCCTGCTGCCGCTGGCGGACACGCTGCGCGGCCGGCCGGCCGTGCTGACCGGCGACCGGCACCCCGGGCTCGGCACCGCGCCGGTGCAGGTGACCGGTGACGGCATGCGCTACGCCGACACCCGGTTCGGCCTGGTCAACGCCAACACCTCGTACACGTACACCCGCGACGAGCGCAACGCCCCGGACGCGGAGCAGGACCCGGGTGAACGGCCGCGGCAGATCCTGCCCACCGAGGGCCTGCGCCACCAGACGGTGGCCGAGCTGCGCGGCGCGGAGTCGGTGACGGCGTCCTCGTACGGCAACTGGCTGTTCCACCTGCCCCAGTACGACCCGGTGAACGCCTTCGACGGCAACCCGGACACCGCCTGGGCGGAGGGGTCCGCCGAGTCGCCCGACGGGCAGTGGCTGCGGATCGCCTTCGACGAGGACGACTACCCGATGCCGGACGCGATCGGTGTCCTGCCGCTGCCGCAGGACGGCGTGCGGGCGGCCCCGACCCGGGTGCGGGTGGAGACCGAGAAGGGCTCGGTCACCTCCTTCGTCCAGGCCAACGGCAAGAAGCAGCGGATCCGGGCGCCCGAGGGCCCGACCTCCTGGATGAAGCTGACCATCGTCGGCTCGACCGCCGGGCGTCCCGGCCTGACCGGGGCGGGCTTCGCCGAGATCGAGCTGCCGGACGTGCAGGTGACCCGGCTGCTGCGGCTGCCCGAGGACGCGGAGTCCTCCACCTCCCCCGTCCAGATGGTGTCGCTGCACCGGGCCGCCGACCCGACCGGGCTGTCCCTGACCGGCAGCGAGGCCGGGCTGCACCGCACCTTCACCACCGGCACGGCCGGCACCTACGAGCTGTCCGCGAAGGCGGTGGCGGTACCGGGCGAGGCACTGGACCGGCTGCTGTACGAGGTGGCACCGGAGCAGCGCCGGCGGGTGGTGGCCACCGCGGACTCCACCGCGCGCCTGGGCGCCGGCCTGTCGGCGCGCAACCTCACCGACGGGGACCTGACCACGGCGTGGATCGCGGGCGACCGGCCCACCATCCACCTGAGCTGGTCCGGCAAGGAGGAGATCGGCGAGCTGGTGCTGCCGCCCGCCGGGGGCCTGTCGGCCCGGGCGGCCGAGGTGCACATCAGCTCCCCGGACGGCGCGGCGATCGCCGCCGTCGACGAGACCGGTATGGTCCGCTTCCCGCCGATCACCACCGACCGGCTGGACATCACCGTCACCCAGACCGCCCCGCTGACCCTGCACAACCCGGTCGTCGACGACGACCTGCAGCTGCCGGTCGGCCTGACCGAGGCGTACCTGCCGGCCCTGGAGGACGAGACCCGCACCGAACAGCCGTCGCGGAACCGCGCGTTCTCGCTGGAGTGCGGCAAGGGGCCCGTGGTGGCGGTGGACGGCCGGCTGTACGAGACGTCCGTGAAGGGCACCGTCGGCGACCTCACCGACCGGCGCCAGGTCGACGTGACGCTCTGTCAGGGCGGCGAGGGCGACTCCCGGGTGGAGCTGTCGGCCGGGGAGCACCGGGTGGAGGGCGGGGACGCCGGGCCGCTGGTGCTCACCGACGTCACCCTGGTCCGGGGCACGGTCCCGCAGCCCGCGACGACCGGGCGGGACCTGGAGATCCGGGACTGGCTCGGTGACCAGCGGGAGGTGACGGTCGGTTCGGGCGCGGCGTCGTACCTGACGACGTACGAGAACTACAACGAGGGCTGGACGGCCACCCTCGACGGCAAGGAGCTGACCCCGCTGCGGCTGGACGGCTGGCAGCAGGGCTGGCGGATCCCGGCCGGCGAGGGCGGCACCGTGAAGCTGTCCTACGGCCCGGCCACCACCTACGACGCCGCGCTGATCGGCAGCGGGGCCGGGATCGCGGTGCTGATCGGGCTGGTGCTGTGGCGCCGCCGGGCCGAGAACCCGGACGCCCCGCAGCCGGTGCCCCCGCAGCCGGGGCTGTGGCTGGGCGCGGTGGCGCTGACGCTGGCCGGCGTGGTCGTCGCGGGCTGGTGGGCGCTGCTCGTCCCGGCGCTGGCGGTGCTCGCGGCGCGGCGGCACACGCTGCTGGTGCCGATCGCGTTCGTGTCCCTCGCGGGGGCGGGCGTGGCGGCGGCCGTCGGCGCCGGCGAGCCGGTGGGCGCGGGCTCCGGGGCCTTCGGCCACGTCGCCCAACTGCTCGCCCTGATCGGCCTGTTCGCCGCGCTGGTGGGCATCGGCGAGGCGTCCGGCCGGGCGGCCGGGCGGGAACCCGGCGACACCGCGGACCGGGATGCGGCGACGACGACGGTCCTGCCCCCCGTCCCGGCGACGGCGCCACCACCGCCGCCCCCGGCCCGGCCGGACGGCACCCGGCGGGACGCCGGGGGACGGGGGGAGCCCGGATGACCGCACCCCCGCGCATCCCCTTCCCGGTGGTGGACGAGGTCTCCCGGCACTGCGCCCAGGACGCGGAGCCGGAGACCGTCCACATCGAGGTGCACCTGCCCGGACGGCTGGACCGGGACCGGCTGCGCAAGGCGTTCACCGAGGCGCTGCGCCGGCACCCGCGCGTCCTGGTGCGCGAGGCCCGCGGCCCCTGGTACCGGCGGCGCTACGAGTGGGAGCTGACCGACGGCCCGGACGTGGAGGTGGTGAGGTTCGCGCCGCCGGGCGCCGCCGCCCTCCGGGACGCGCGCACCCGGGCGCTCACCGAGGCGCCCCCGCTCACCGCGTCCCCGCCGGTCCGCCTGGAGGTGGTCCCCCGCGGGGGCCCCTCCGGCGGCGGGGAGGGGGACGCGCCGGTGCCGCCGCCGGGCGGCACCGCGCTGGTCCTCACCCTCAACCACACGGCTCTGGACGGTCCGGCCTGCCTGCGCATCGTGGCCACCGCCGCGGAGATCTACGGCGGCCGGGACAACGCCCCGGCCGCCCCGCCCGTACGGCCGGCCGACGCGCCGCAGGCGCCGCCCGACCTGCCGTCGAACTGGTCGCCGCCCGCCCGGGTGGCCCCCGGACGTCCCGGGACCGTGCCCGGCAACGGGCTGCTGGTCACCGAACTCACCCTGCCGCACCGGCCGAAGGGCTCCCCGTACACCGTCAACGACCAGCTGATGGCCGCCACCGCGCTGACCCTGGCGCATTGGAACCGGGAGCACGGCGCCCGGCCCCGCCCGCTGCGCATCACCATGCCGGTGGACGACCGCCCCCGGGACGCCGGCATGCCCATCGGCAACGGCACCCGGCTGGTCGAGGTGCCCTTCACGCCGGAGGAGCTGGACGCGGCCCCGATGCCGGAGCTGCTGCGGCGCACCGCCCGGCGCACCCGCGCGCTGAAGGCCCTGTCCCGCCCGCAGCTCGGGCACGGCGCCGCCCTGCTCACCGCGCCCTGGGCGCCGGTGGCCTGCCGGGCCGCCCTCACCCGGGCCCTGCGCCGCACGGCGGCGCCGTGGACGTCGACGACCCTGCTCAGCAACATCGGCCGGATCCCCTACCCGCTGGACTTCGGCGAGGAGGCGGGCCGCGCGCTCGCCGTGTGGTTCTCCGCCCCGGCCCGGATGCCGCGCGGCCTGACCTTCACCACCGCGTCCACGGCGGGCCGGCTGCACCTGTCCCTGCGCTGGTCGCGCACGCTGCTCGGGCACGGCGACGCCGTCCGGCTGCGGGAGCTGTTCACGCACCACCTGCACGCGACGGAGGCGACGCCGTGACCACCACCGCTGCCCCGCCCCCCGGCCTGCGCGACTTCTACGAGAACCCGGCCGTGCCGGTGGCCTCCGGCGCCTCCCGCAGCCGCCGCCAGGCCCGGATGCTGGCCCGCGCGCTCGGCCCGGCCCGGCCCGGCGGCGCGCGGACGGTGCTCGACATCGGCTGCGGGGACGGCACGGCCGCCGCCACCGCCGCCCCCTTCCTGCGCGGTCACCGCCTCGTCGGCGTCGACTGGTCGCAGGACGCCCTGGCCCGCGCCCGCACCCGGCTGCCGTACGCGGTGCGCGGCGAACTCACCGACGGGGGACTGCCGTTCGCGGACGGGTCGGCCGACGCGGTGCTGTTCAGCGAGGTGCTCGAACACCTCGTCGACCCGGACGCGGCGCTGGACGAGATCCGCCGGGTGCTGCGCCCCGGCGGCCACCTCATGCTGTCCACGCCGAACCTGGCCGCCTGGTACAACCGGGCGCTGCTGCTGGCCGGGGTGCAGCCGGTGTTCTCCGAGGTCAGCCTGCGCGGCATCCACGGCCGGCCGGGCACCGAGGTGGTGGGCCACCTGCGGCTGTACACCGCCCGCGCGCTGCGGGAGTTCGTCGCCGCGTCCGGCTTCACCGTCGAGGCGCTGCGGGGCGCCCCCTTCCACGGCGTGCCGCGTCCGCTGCGCACGGTGGACCGGCTCGCGTGCGCGCGGCCACCGCTCGCCTCGATCCTGCTGCTGCACGCGCGCCGGACATGAGGGGGGCGGGGGGCGATGTGGTGGGGAGTGCTCGCGGCCCTGTCGGCGAACGTGCTGTACAGCGCCGGCTTCGTCCTGGAGAAGCGGGCGCTCGGCGCGCTGCCCGAGGTGTCGGTCCGCCGGCCCGCCCGGCTGCTGCGGCTGGTGGTCGGCAGCCCGTTGTGGCTCGCCGGCTCGCTGGCGCTGGCGGCCGGGTTCGCCGCCCAGCTCGCGGTGTACGCCACGCTGCCGATCGCCGCCGCGCAGGGCATCTTCGTCTCCGGCCTGGTGCTGCTGGTGCTGCTGTCCTCGCGGCTGCTGGGCGAGGAGACCAGCGGCCGGGAGCGGTACGCGCTCGGCGCCATCCTGCTGGCGCTGCTGATGGTCGTGCTGTCGCTGCGGGAGGGCGGCGCGGACGCCGACACGGTCGGCCGGGACGCCCCCTACCCGGTGATCCTGCTGGTGTGCCTGCCCGCGCTGGCGGCCGGGGTGGGGCTGTACGGCTCGGCCGAGCGCAACGCCCGCCGCCGGCACCGGCTGCCGACGACCGGCGTGGAGTACGGCGTGGCCGTGGGCCTGCTCTACGGCGTCAGCTCGCTGGCCATCAAGGGCGTGTCGAGCCACCTGGCGACCGGTGGGATCGCCGGCGCGGTACCCGGCCTGCTCGGCTCGCCGTACCCGTATCTGCTGCTGTTCACCGCGGTGTTCGGCCTGGTGATGTCGCAGGCGGCGCTCCAGCGCTGCCGGGCCTCGCTGGTCGTGCCGGTGTGCACGACCGTGTCCTGCCTGTTCACCGCCGTGCTGGGCACGCTCGCGTTCGGCGAGGAACTGCCGGACGAACCGCTGCGGCTGGCCCTGCGGGTGGCGGGCACGCTGCTCGCCGTCGCGGTGCTGCTCGCCATGCCCAAGCACGACACCGCCGCCCCGTCCCCCGCCCCCGCCCCCGCCGAGGAGTTGACCCCGCCGTGAAAGCCGACGACCCGCTGCTGAGGATCCTCGCCTGCCCGCTCGACAAGGGCCCGCTGGACCTGCTCGCCGCCGACGACGGCGGCGAGGAGGCGCTCTACAACCCCCGGCTGCGCCGCCGCTACCCCATCGTCGACGGCATCCCGCAGCTGCTGCCGTCCTCCGGGGAGCAGGTGTCCGCCGAGGAGCACGAGCGGATGCTGCTGACCCGCGTGACCCCGGGCGGGGACGCCGACGGGCCGGAGGACGGCGACGGTGGGGAGGCCGCCGGCCCCGGCGACGGGGGTCCCGACGGCGGGGCCGGCGCGCGCCCGGGGGCCGCCCCGTGAGCGACCGCACCGTGGCCGCGCGGCTGGCGTCCGTGCTCCCCGACCGGGTGGTGGCCGCGGCGGCGCGGGCGGTCTACCCGCGCTTCGAGCCGGAACTGGCCCGGCTGTCCGACCTGTGCCCGCCGGACTGCGGCACCGCCGTCGACGTGGGCGGCTGGTACGGCCCCTGGACGCACCGGCTGGCCGCGCGGGCCCGGAGCGTGGTGACCGTCGAACCGGTCCCCCGCCTGGCGCGGCTGCTCGCCGCCACCGCCCCGCCGAACGTCGAGGTGGTGCGCGCGGCGGCCTCCGACCGGCCCGGCGTCGCCCGCCTGTGGCTGCCCTCCGGCGACCGGGGCGAGCGGGGCGTGTCGTCCCTGGTGCGGCGGGACATCCACGACGACGCCCTCGACGTCACCTGTGTCGCCCTGGACGACCTCGGTCTGCGGGACGTCGGCTTCGTCAAGATCGACGTGGACGGCAACGAGTCGGCGGTGCTGCGCGGCGCGACCGGCGTCCTCACCCGTGACCGGCCCGCCCTCTTCGTGGAGCTGGAGGCCCGCATCCAGCCCGTCGCCCCGGTCGTCGCCCAGCTGTCCGAGCTGGGCTACGACGGCTGGGTGCTGCCCGCCGGCGCCTGGGTGCCGCTGTCCCGGTTCCCGCTGGAGGCGCACCAGGCGCGCTCCTGCCACGTCGCCACCCACGGGCTGCTCCGCCGGGTGCTGCCCGCGGGCCTGCGGGGACCCCGCTACGTCAACTCGGTGCTGTTCCTCCCGGACGGGCGCCGCCCCGGCGCGGGCCCGATGCGCGACGATGGTGCGCGTGCCGACCGGACGACGCCCCCCTGAACCGTTCACCCCGCTGCACTTCCAGCTCGTCCTGCTGCGCCGGATGGCGGACCACAACCCCGATCTCGTGGAGGACGCCCGGCGCGCCCTGGGCGCCTCCGCCGCCGACCTGCGGGAGGCCCACCGGCGCTGGCAGGCGATGCTCCGCTCCCCCCGCCCGCGCCCCCACGGCCCGGAACGGCGCGAGGGGGCCCTCGTCCGGTCGGTGCTGGGCGCCCCGGAGTCCCGGACCCCGCGCCGGGTCGGCGACCTGGACTGCGAGGCGTGGCAGTGGCCGCTGCCCCTCTGGCCGGACCTGCGCTTCGAGGTGCTGACGGCGCCCGGCGGAGCGGTGTGGAACCAGTGGCTGGTGCGCGCGCCGGGCGCCGCGCCGCCCGACCTGCGCACGGTGGCCGACCTGACGCCCTGGTCCTGCACCGTCGAGGAGGCCGCCCGCGCCTTCGCCCCGGCCCGCCCCCTCCAGGGCTCCGCCCCGACCCGCTGGGGACTGGCCCTCACCGCCCCGGACGCGCACGGCGCGCCCCGCGAGGTGGTCGCGGAGTTCACCTGGGGCCTGCTCCAGCGGATCGCGGTCGGGGACCCTCGGCGGCCCTGACGATCGCGGCCGTCACCGACGGCAGCGAGGCGGGGTGCAGCCACAGGAACAGGTTGGGCTCCACCAGTTCCAGTTCCATCACCCGGGGCCGGCCGTCCGCGCCGTCCACCAGGTCGACGCGCGCGTACAGCAGCTCCGGCGCCCCCGGCACGGCGGCCAGCGCCCGCTCGGCGACCTCGCGTTCGGCCGCGTCCGGCGTCCAGGGCGTCAGGCCGGGGTGCGCGGTCTTCCGGGCGTCGTAGGGCGTACCGGGCCGCAGGACGGCGCCCTTGCGGGAGGCGTGCAGCAGGCGCCCGCCGAAGAACTGCAGCGCCCGCTCGCCGGTCCGGTCGATGGCGGTGACGTAGGGCTGCACCATCGCGGTGTACCCCTCGGCGTGCATCCGGCGCAGCTGCCCGAGGGCCGTGGCGTGCTCGTCCGGGGCGTACCGGGCGGCGAGCCGGGCGCCCGCGCCGGAGGTGGGCTTCACGACGAACGCGTGCCCGGCGGGCAGGTCCGGCGGGTCGCCGGGTGCCAGGTAGCGGGTGGGGACGACGGGCACGCCGGCCGCGGCGAGGTCGCCGAGGTAGCGCTTGTCGGTGTTCCAGCGGACCACGTCCGCCGGGTTGGCCAGCCGGGTGAGCCGGCCGCAGCGCTCGGCCCACGCCGTGAACTCGGCGGCCCGCCAGCTGTAGTCCCAGGTGGACCGGATCACGGCGAGGTCGAAGGCGGCCCAGTCCACCGCCGGGTCGTCCCATTCCACCGCGGACGCCCGCACCCCGGCCCCGGTCAGCTCCCGCACCAGGACCGGCAGGTCCGGGTCCTCGGCGATCCCGGGCCGGGGCCGGCACGTGACGAGGGCGACTCGGGGCACGGCGTACTCCTGGACGGACGGGCCGGACACCGCACGGGGACGACGTAGGGGACCGGCGGACGGAGGGGCGGGCGGTGACGGGCGGGAGCTACCGGAAACGGCGGACCCGGGGGCGGACGCACGGTGACCGGCGGGGTCCGCGCACGCCGGGCGGCACCTGCCCGGCGGCCGTCCGGTGGAGGGCGGCCGTCCGGCAGGCTAGCAAGCGCCCCCCGCGCCCCTCACGCCCCCAGCACCCCCGGAGCGCCGCCGACCGCCCCGCCTCCCACGTGTCGCCCCGCCCCCACGCGGGTACCCGGCGCGGCGACCGGGCACATCGGCGCCCGCGGTGTGCCGTCGGCTCGGAAGGGAGCCCGCCATGAAGGCCGCGCGCTACTACGGCATCGAGGACATCCGCATCGACGACGTCCCGGAACCCGAGGTCCGTCCGGGGACGGTGAAGATCGCCCCCGCGTGGACCGGCATCTGCGGTTCCGACCTGCACGTCTACTTCGGCGGTCCGGTCAGCCCGATGCCGACGGCGGGACACCCCCACCCGCTCTCCGGCGAGGAGCCGCCCCTGGTGTTCGGGCACGAGTTCTCGGGGACCGTGGAGGAAGTGGGTGACGGGGTGGAGGGCCTGGCGCCCGGGGACTCCGTGGTCGTGGAACCGCTGCTGGTCTGCGGGGAGTGCTTCGCCTGCCGCGAGGGCCGCTACAACATCTGCGCCAAGCTGGGCTTCATCGGCCTCTCCGGCGGCGGGGGCGGCATGTCGGAGCACATCGTCGTCGAACGGCGGTTCGTGCACCCCGTCGGTGACCTGCCGCTGGACCAGGCGGCCCTGATCGAGCCGCTGAGCGTGTCCGCGCACGCGGTCCGGCTCTCCGGCGCGGGCGAGGGCGACGTGGCCCTGGTCGGCGGCGCCGGCCCGATCGGCCTGTTCACCGCGGCCGTGCTGAAGGCCCTGGGGGCGACGGTGATCGTCAGCGAGATGAGCGGGCAGCGCAAGCAGAAGGCCAAGGACACCGGGGTCGCCGACCACGTCCTCGACCCGGGCCAGGAGGACGTCGCCGCCCGCGCGATGGAGATCACCGGCGGCAAGGGCGTCGACGTCGCGTTCGAGTGCGCGGGCGTCCAGCCGGTCCTCGACACGCTCCTGCAGGCGCTGAAGGTCGGCGGACGGCTGCAGGTCGTCGCCCTGTACGGGGACAACCCCACGCTGGACACCATGGCCCTGCTGTTCAAGGAGATCGAGATCCAGGGCAGCATGGGGTACGCGGACGACCACCCGGCGGTGATCCGCATGGTCCAGGAGGGCCGCATCGACCTCAGCCCCTTCATCACCCGGCGCATCCCCGTCGAGGACCTCGCCACGGAGGGCATGCGACGGCTGGTGGACCACAAGGACGAGGAGGTCAAGATCCTCGTCCACCTGTAGCCGCCGGACGCCTGGACGCCCCGGGAACGCGTCGGCGGCGGGCGCCCGGACGCGCGTCGGGCCGGACGCCCGGGTACGCGTCGGCGCGGGACGGCCGGTGAACGCCGGGCCCGGTGCCGCGTGCGGAGCACCTCCCGGACGAGGGCTCCCGGCGGGCGCATGCGAAGCCGCCCCGGACGAGGACTCCCGCGCCGGATGACGCCGGATGCCGAGCACCCCCCTGGGTAGGACCCCTGCGGTACTGCCCAGAATCACCGGTACCGCCCGTCACCGGCCACCGACCCGAGGAGTCCGACGCGTGTCCAGTCTTTTCCCCGCCCTGACCGGCGCCCCGGCGGACCGGCCCGCCCTGCGGTTCGGCGGATGCTCACTGACGTACGGGGACCTCGCCGCGGCGACCGGCGCCGTCGCCGGCGGGCTGCGGACGGCGCGGCGGGTCGCGGTGTGGGCCACCCCCGCACCGGAGACCGCGGTCGCCGTCGTCGGGGCGCTGCGCGCCGGGGCGGCCGTGGTGCCGTTGAACCCGGCGTCCGGTGACCGGGAACTCGGGCACATCCTCGCCGACAGCGCCCCCGACCTGGTGCTGGCCCCGGCCGGTGCCGACCTGCCCGGCCCGCTCGGGGACCTGCCCCGCCGCACGGTCGACGTCACGGACCGCGCCCCGCACGGCCCCCTCCCCGGGGACGACGCCGACGGCGAGGACCCGGCCCTGGTCGTCTACACCTCCGGCACCACCGGCCCGCCCAAGGGCGCCGTGATCCCCCGCCGGGCCGTCGCCGTGACCCTGGACGCGCTGGCCGACGCCTGGCACTGGACCGGCGACGACGTGCTGGTGCACGGGCTCCCGCTGTTCCACGTGCACGGCCTGGTGCTGGGGGTGCTCGGCCCGCTGCGCCGGGGCGGATCGCTGCGCCACCTGGGCCGGTTCACCACCGAGGGCGTGACCCGCGAGCTGTCCGACGGCGCGACCATGCTGTTCGGGGTGCCGACGATGTACCACCGGATCGCGGAGGCGCTGCCCGGCGACCCCGCGCTGGCCGGGGCGCTGGCCGGGGCCCGGCTGCTGGTGTCCGGTTCCGCCGCGCTGCCCGTGCACGACCACGAGCGGATCGAGAAGGCGACCGGGCGCCGGGTGATCGAGCGGTACGGCATGACGGAGACGCTGATGAACACCAGCGTCCGCGTCGACGCCCCGTCCCGCCCCGGCACGGTGGGGGTGCCGCTGCCGGGGGTGGAACTGCGGCTGGTGGAGGAGGACGGCTCACCGGTGACGGCGGCGGACGGGGAGAGCGTCGGCGAGATCCAGGTGCGCGGCCCGCACCTGTTCACGGAGTACCTCGACCGCCCCGACGCGACCGCCGCCGCCTTCACCGCCGACGGCTGGTTCCGCACCGGCGACATGGCGGTGCGCGAGGACGACGGATCGGTGCGGATCGTCGGCCGCAAGGCCACCGACCTGATCAAGAGCGGCGGCTACAAGATCGGTGCCGGGGAGATCGAGAACGCCCTGCTGGAACACCCGGGGGTGCGGGAGGCGGCGGTGACCGGGGAACCGGACGCCGACCTGGGCGAGCGGATCGTGGCGTGGGTGGTCCCGGCCGACCCGCAGACCCCGCCCGGCCTGCCGGAGCTGGCCGATCACGTGGCCCGCCGGCTGGCCCCGCACAAGCGCCCGCGGGTGCTGCGGCTGCTGGACGCGCTGCCGCGCAACGACATGGGGAAGATCATGAAGCGGGCGCTGAGCCGTGACTGACCGTCTCCCGGCCCGCGCGGTCCTCGCCCTGGTCGCCGACGACTTCGCCGACCTCCCCGCCCCCGGGGGCCGGTCCGCGCCCGACGGCCCGCTCGGCTGGTCCGGCTACGGTTCCGCCCGGGCCCGCGCCGCCGAACGCACCGGCGAGGTCGAGTCGGTGGTCTGCGGGACCGCCCGGGTGGCGGGCACCCCGGCCGTGCTGATCGCCTTCGAGTTCGGCTTCCTCGGCGGGTCGCTCGGCGAGCGCACCGGCGACCTGCTGGTCGCGGCGTACGCCCATGCCCGTGAGCACCGGCTGCCGGTGGTCGCGCTCGTCGCCACCGGCGGCAGCCGCATGCAGGAGGGCATGCTCGCGCTCACCCAGCTCCAGCGCGTCGCCCGCGCCTCCGCGCTGGTCCGCCGGGCGGGGCTGCCGCAGATCGCGGTGGTCCGGGACCCGACGACCGGGGGCGGATGGGCCACCCTCGGGGCGGGCGCCGACGTGGTCCTGGCCCTGCCCGGGGCCCAGGTCGGCTTCGCGGGCTCCCGGGTCCGGCCACCGGACGCCGACCCGGCCGCCTACACCGCGGAGGCGCAGCTGACGGCGGGCGCGGTGGACGCGGTGGTCCGGCCGGCGGACCTGCGGGACACCCTGGGCGGGTGGCTGCGGCTGCTGACCTCGCCCTCCGCCGAACCGGCACCGCCGCCCGCCGCGCTCGGGACGGCCGAGCCGCCCGCCACCGGCTGGGAGGCGGTGCTCCGCGCCCGCTCCCCGCACCGCCCGCGCGCCACCGCCTACCTGGACGCCTACTTCTCCCGCCGGCTGCCGCTGACCGGCGACCGTGCCGGGGGCGCGGACCCCGGGGGCATGCTGTGCGGTTTCGGCACCCGCTCCGGGCGCACGGTCGCCTTCGCCGCACAGACCGGCACGGCGACCCGTCCGGCCGGCTACCGCACCGCCGCCCGGCTGATACGGCTGGCGGACCGGCTCGGCATCCCGGCGCTGACCCTGGTGGACACCCCGGGTGCGGCCAACGACGCGGCGGCGGAGCGCGAGGGCGTGGGGGCGGCCGTCGCGGACCTGTTCGCAGCGGTGGCCGAGGCCCGCACGCCGGTGACCACGCTGGTGATCGGCGAGGGCGGCTCCGGGGGCGCCCTCGCCCTGGCCGCGCCCGGCCGGACCTGGGTGACGCCGGACGGCTACTTCTCGGTGATCGCGCCGGAGATGGCGGCGGCCATCCTCAAACGCCCCTGCTCGGAGGTGGAACTGACGGCGGACCAACTCCGTCTCCGCCCGCAGGACCTGGTGGACCTGGGCGTGGTGCGCGGGATCGTCGCCCCCGACGCCGCCGACCCCACCGGCCCCACGGACGCCACCCACGCGGCCCGCCCCGCCGACGACACCGGCGCCGCCCCGGGGACCTCCGAGACCCCGGAAGCCCCTGAACCCCCCGGCGACCGAACACGCGATCACCCGTTCCCCGGAACAGGTGATCGTCGCCCGTAAGAGTGCATGGGGCACGCATCGTTGACCATACTCACGGTGTGCCACCGACGGGCTGCAGACCGTGGTCGGCGCAGGTCCCATTCGTGCTTCACCGCAAGGAGACACCGCACTCATGAACGTTCTCACCGACGTCCTCGCCGGCCTCGTCCACCTCGTCGGCTGGCTGGTCTGACGTCCGGAGGAATCCGCCCGCGGCGCCGTCTCCCCGTCCCAGGGAGGCGGCGCCGCCGCGTTCCCCGGCGCGCCCGCCCCCCGTTCGGCGGCCCCCCGCCCGGCCCCCCACAACGGGCGGGCGCCCCCGCCGCCGCGCACGATGCTGCAGAGGTCCGTCGCCCGGCGGGCCACGAGGTCCGCACTCGGGAGGATCTGCCGTGACCGCCAGTCTGGAGCAGTTGCGCCGCTGCCACTTCGCCGTCGACCTCGGTGCGGCCCGCACCCGGGTCTACGTCAAGGGCGTCGGACTCGTCGTCGACCAGCCGTCCGCCGCCGCCGTCAACACCAGGACCGGCGCGCTGATCGCGGTCGGCGAGCTCGCGGAGAAGATGACGGGCCGCACACCGGGCTACATCCGCGTGGTGCGGCCGGTGTCCGGCGGCACGGTCGTGGACATCGAGATGGCCCAGCGCATGCTGCGGCACCTGCTCGGCGACAAGATCCGCCGCACCCTGCGGCGCAAGCCCCGGCTGCGCGCCGCCGCCTGCACCCCGCACGACTCCGACCCGCTGGCCCGGCGCGCCGCGACCGAGACCCTGGTCGGCCTCGGCGCCCGCAGAGTGGAACTGGTCGACACCCTGATCGCCGCCGCCGTCGGCTGCGGCCTCCCCGTCGAGCAGCCCGAGGCGACCATGATCATGGTCTGCGGGGCGGCCGCCACCCAGGTCGCGGTGCTCTCCCTGGGCTCCATCGTGACCGCCGAACGCATCCCGGTGGGCGGCGAGGCCGTGGACCACGCGATCGTGCAGCACCTGCGCCACCAGCACGAACTGATGCTGCCCAGCCAGTCCGTCCGGCCGCTGCAGATCGCCCTGTCCGGCAACGGCCTGACCCCGCAGGGGCCCGACTCCACGGAGATCCACGGCCGGGACGTCGCCACCGGCCTGGCCCGCTCGGTCACCATCGACACCGCGGCCGTGCGGCAGGCCATCCAGACCCCGCTCACCGCCGTCCTGGACGGCATCGGCAAGGTGCTGCGCGCCTGCCCGCCCGACCTGGTGGCCGACCTCGCCGACCGCGGCATCATGATGGTCGGCGGCAGCGCCCTGCTGCCCGGCCTCGACCAGATGCTGCGCGAGGCGACCGGCATGCCCGTGCACATCGCCGAACGCCCGGACGTCTGCGCTGTACAGGGCCTCGGCGCCATGCTGGAGGGCCGGATCGCCCCGCTGGTGCTGGACCCGCTGGCGGGCTGACACCGCCGCCCGCGCCCGGGCCCACGCGGAAGCCCCCGGTGCTCAGCCGGTGAACCAGCACCGCACCGTGGTGCCGTCCACCGCCGTGTGGACGCGCACCAGGTCGGCGATCAGATGCACCATCAGCAGCCCCCGCCCGCCGCGCTGGTCCCGGCTCGCGGGACGGCGGCCGGCCAGCGGATCGGTGAACCGTCCCCCGTCACGCACCTCGCACACCACCCGGCCGTCCTCCGCCCAGACCCGCAGCACGCCCGAACCCCCGCCGTGCACCACGCTGTTCGTCGTCAGCTCGGCGGTGGCCAGCGCCAGGTCCTCCAGCGGCATCCCGGTCAGCCCGAGCCGCCGGCCCTCGTCCGAGGCGGCGTGCCGGGCCGCCGTCAGCGTCTCCGCGACGAACGGGAAGACCATCGCCTCCGGCGCCGGGGGCAGCTCCTCGTTGGCACGGGCCACGGCCTCGTCCGGCGCGTACGCCGGACTCGCCACGGGCGTCCGGCCCCCCGCCGGAATGACGACCGGGTGGGTGGCGTGGGCGTCGGCCAGCGCCCGCGCGGACAGCGTCGTCACGTCGTACGGGCACAGAATCGTCACTGCGCGGCCCCGGAAGGCGGCGTTGATCAGCGCTTCGTGCTGGACGCAGGCCGGGTACTCGAGGGCGGACCGTCCCGCCCAGACCGGCTCGCCGACGATCCGCACCCGCCGCCCGTCCGCCTGTGCGTCGGCGAAGGCGTGCAGCACCCGGGGGAGGATGCGGCCCGGGTTGCGCCCGGCCTCCCGCATGTCCAGCAGACGCACCCGCTCCGCGTCGCCGCCGAGCGCGTCCCGGATCAGCGCCAGGTTCTCCCCGGGCACGGCCACCGCGACCGGCTCCCCGGCCGCCAGGCCCTCACGCACGAAGGACACGGTGCCGTCCAGGTACGCATCCCGGCCCTCGTAGAGGAGGGCAGGGTGCCGGAAGGGGTCCGGGCCCGCGGTCGGCCCGGCGGTCTCGGCCGCGGCAGTCATGACATCGACACCTCGATCGTCGGAAGGTCCGGCCAGAACAACTCCAGCACCCTGCGCAGCGCCTGCGGCGGCCGGTGCACCACGAACCGCCGGCCGTCACCGAGCCGCCCCGCGGCGGCCGCCAGGGCCCCGGCCCCCGCCACGTCGACGAAGGTCACGGCGGACAGCTCCAGGCAGTACACGGCGTCCCCCTCGCGCACCGCCCGGTCCAGCACGTTCTCCCAGACGGCCCGGGTGGCCAGACCGACCTCCCCGGCGGCGCGCACCCCCGTGCGCCCGTCGAGGGGACGGACCGTCAGGACGGGCCCCGGCGTGCCGGGCCCGCTCGGCGTTCGCTGGTGAGTGCCCAACACCCGTCTCCCCACACTCCTGGACCAGAGCAGGTCTGCCCCGCCGGACCCGGGTGCAATCCCCCGCCCGGTGTGTAGCGAGCCGCAGGGTGGGCAGGCGCACCGCAGTGCGACCGGGACCGCGCGCAGCCCACCGCCCGGTTCCGACAGCGGAAGGACGAAGGGCCGACGACCACCCACGAGTACCGACAAGGCGGTGACATGACCTCCGCGGCCACCCCGCCCCCTCTCTCGGGCAGGCTCAACACCCTGGTCATCGGTGGACACACGGACGCCGGGGGCACCCTGCTCACGCCCCGGGGCGAACTCGTCGAGGGCTGCGCCGACGTCCTGGCCGAGACGCTGGACGCGCTGCCCGCCGACGTCACCCGCGTCGACCTGGACATGAGCGGCGTCCACTTCATGGACACGGCCGGGCTCCGCTTCCTGGACGTGCTGCGCGCCTACGGCCACCGCCACGGCGTCCCGACCACCGCCACCTGCTGGAACGGCCAGCCGCGCCGCATCCTGGAACTGGCCGGCCTGGACACCACCGACCCGCTGCGCACCCCCGCCCCCGAGCCGGTGCCCGAGGACGGACCCACCACCTCCGCGGTGGCCCTGGAACGCGCCGAGCAGCTGCACGTGCTGCGCGCCGAGGTCGAGCAGCTGCGCCAGGCGATCGTCTCCCGCCCCGTCATCGACCAGGCCCGCGGCATCCTCATGGCCACCCACGGCTGCACCTCGGACGAGGCGTGGCACATCCTGCGCGAGGCGTCCCAGCTGTCCAACACCAAGCTGCGCACGGTCGCCGCCGCCCTCACCGCCGGCGCCGAGGCGGAGGGCACGCCGCCGCCCCCGGCGGTCCGCACGGCCCTCGCCCGGGCGGTGGCGCGGCGCCGCCCCTGACCGCGGGAAGCGGGCCCCGGGTGCGCCCGGCCGGTTCGGGGTACCCGGTAGCGGCCCTGCGGGGACACCCCCGTCCCCGGCGGACGGACGCGGTCCCCGACCCGTGACCAGGAGGCAGCCGATGAGCATCACCGAGCCCCCCACCCCGTCCCAGGCCGAGGGCGAACGCGACGACGACGACCGCCCCGGCGCCGAGGCATCCCCGCCGCACCCCACTCCGTCGCAGGCCGAGGGCGAGCGCGACGACGACGAGGAGACGCCCCCGGGCTGAGCGCCCGGTCCCGCCGTCCGCCCGGCCGCCCGACCGCCCGGCCGCCCCGTGCCACCGCAGCCCGTCGGCAGTGCGCCGACGGGCTCGACGGGTCGCGCGGCCGGGAGCGGCGCAGGCGGGGTCGGAGCGGCGCGGGCGGGGTCGGGGGGCGCCGTGAGGTCCCGTCGGATGCGCCTCCCGGACGCGACCGGGCCGCCCGGGGTCCGTCGCGGCCCGCGGGCGACGGCCGGTCACCGGCAGAGGCCGCGAGGCCCGAGAGACCGCAGGGCGTGAGACCACAGGCCGTGAGTCCGCGCGGTGTCACGGCCCGAGGCGTCAGAGTCCGCCGGCGTAGGCGAGGAGGAGGACGAGCGGGCCGAGCACCGCCACCGTGCCGGTCACGAGGCCGACGGCGGGCAGCGCCCGCCTCCCGGCCCCGCTGACCAGGCCGAGGACGCCGAAGGTGACGGCGAGTGCGCCGGCCAGGATGCCGAAGAACGCGAGGAAGAAGGCGAGGGCCAGTCCGAGGAGTCCGAAGAAGAGGGAGACGGGCCCGTAGAGGGTGGCCGGGCTCTCGGTGCCACCGCTGGTCATCTCGGATCCCTCGTCCATGGAGCGTCCGCGCACCGGAAGCGTCCGCTCGCGAACCTGCGCTGGTGGGGCGGGTGGGACTCGAACCCACGGCCGACGGATTATGAGTCCGTTGCTCTAACCGGCTGAGCTACCGCCCCATAGCGGCGTGTCGCGTACATGCGTACGCGCCGTCTGCCGCAGCATAGCCGCTCATACGATCTCCTGCTCCGGCTGGTCGGCAGCGTGCGGCCCTGCCGACCATGAGGACTGCCCCGCGTGGTGAACGGTTCCCCCGGGCATGAAAAAGGACCCCTGCGGGGGTCCTCGTTCAGCATGCTCCCCCGACTGGACTCGAACCAGTAACCTGCCGGTTAACAGCCGGCTGCTCTGCCAATTGAGCTACGGAGGACCGAGCTCCCCCGACTGGACTCGAACCAGTAACCTGCCGGTTAACAGCCGGCTGCTCTGCCAATTGAGCTACGGAGGAATGCCTCGTTGCATCGAACGTACCTCCCTGGGTATCCGCCAGGGGGCGCGCGCTCGCTGCGACACATACATTAGCGCAAGCAGGGGGGTGCTCCGCCAATCGGTACTCCCCGGCGCCGTGCCGCACGAGTCCGACGCTGACACGCAGACCTACACAAGGGAAGGGTGGCCGCCATGCGGTACCGGCTCACGTTCGTCGCCGGAGTCGTCCTGGGGTACGTGCTGGGCACGCGCGCCGGGCGGGAACGCTACGAGCAGCTGAAGAAGTCCGCCCAGCAGTTCGCGCAGAACCCCGCCGTCCGCAACACCGCCGAGACGGCCGCGCAGCAGAGCCGCGAGTTCGCCGGCAAGGCGTACCACGTGGTCAGCGACCGGGTCGGCGACCGCATGCCGGACTCGGTGGCCCAGCGGGTGCGCACCCTGCGCGAGCGCAGCACGCACGGCCCCGCCGAGGACGACTGGGGCACCAGCAACACCTGACCGTGTCCCCCGGCGGGCGCCGGAACGGCGCGGCCGGCACCGTCCCCGCACCCGGACGGCTCCCTGGGCCGCCCCGGGTGCGGTGATACGGCAGAATTTCGGCCATGGGGATAGTCGCCGGGTTGGACAGTGCACCCGATTTCACTCGCATCGTGGTCTGTGACGCGGACACCGGAGTCGTGCTCAGGCAGGGCTACGCGCCGCATCCGGTGGAGAGTCCCGACGGTCACCGCCCCTCCGACGTGGACCCGCAGGCCTGGCTGCTGTCGCTGGGCGAGGCGGCGGGCGGCGGGCTGCTGGAGGGCGTCCAGGCCATCGGGGTCTCCGCGCAGCAGAACGCGCTCGTCCCGCTGGACTCCCAGGGCAACACCGTGCGGCCCGCCATGGTCGGCGGCGACAAACGGGCCCAGGTGGCCGCGGCCGACCTGGTGGACGCGCTCGGCGGGCGCGAGGCGTGGGCGCAGGCGGTGGGCTGCGTACCGCAGGCCGCGCAGCCGGTGACCAAGCTGCGCTGGCTGGCCCGCACCGAACCCGACAACGCGCTGCGCACCGCCGTGGCGCTCCAGGCGCACGACTGGCTGGTGTGGCAGCTGCTGGGCCGGCCGGTGCGGCGCACCACCGACCGCGGCGGCGCCTCCGGCACCGGCTACTGGGCTGCGGCGACCGGCGGCTACCGTCCCGACCTGGTGGAGCTGGCGCTCGGGCACCAGGTCCTCCTGCCGGAGGTGATCGGCCCGGCCGAGGCGGCGGGCGCGACCCCGGAGGGCCTGCTGATCTCGGCGGGCACCGGCGAGACGATGGCGGCGGCCTTCGGACTGGGCATCGGCCTGGGCGACGCGGTGGTGTCCCTGGGGGCCTCCGGGTCCGTGATGGCGGTGCACCCCGAGGCGCTCTACGACCACACCGGCATGATCACCGCCCTCGCCGACGCGACCGGCATGCACCTGCCGGTGGTGACCACGCTGAACGCGGTGCGCACGCTGCGCGGGACGGCGGAGCTGCTGGGGCTGCCCGACCTGGAGAGCCTGTCCGACCTGGCGATGAAGTCGACGCCGGGCGCGCACGGACTGGTGCTGCTCCCCTATCTGGAGGGCGAGCGCACCCCGAACCTGCCGCACACCGCCGGGACCCTGGCCGGGCTGCGCCGGGAGTCGATGAAGCCGGAGCACCTGGCGCGGGCCGCGTTCGAGGGGATGCTGTGCGGGCTCGCGGACGCGCTGGACGTGCTGCGCGGCCGGGGCGTGGAGGTGCGCCGGGTGTTCCTGCTGGGGTCGGTCGCGGAGCTGCCGGCCGTGCAGGCGGCGGCGCCCTCGCTGTTCGGGGCGCAGGTGATGGTGCCGCAGCCCGCGGACTACGCGGCGATCGGCGCGGCCCGGCAGGCGGCCTGGGCGCTCGGCGCCTCGCAGGGCACCCTGGATCCGCGGACCCCGCCCGTGTGGCAGGGCGCGGCGGCCCAGGTGCTGGATCCGGGCGAGGAGCTGGCGGTGGGCCAGGCGGTGCGCCAGCAGTTCGTGTCGGTGCGGGAGCAGAGCCACCCGGGGGCGTTCGGCGGTCAGCGGTGAGGAGCCGGGCGGTAAATCGGTTGAGGTAACGCGGGTGGGGTGCACGACGATGGGCCCACGGGCGACGTCCCGTGCCGCCCCGCGCCCCCGCCGACCCCTGCCGAAAGAAGCAGCGTGCTCATACGACTTCTGCGGACCTTCCTCGGGCCCTACCGCAGACCCATCGCCCTGCTGGTGCTGCTGCAGTTCCTGCAGACCAGCGCCACGCTCTACCTGCCCACCCTGAACGCCGACATCATCGACGAGGGCGTCGTCCGGGGCGACACCGGTCACATCGTGCGGTACGGCGCCGTGATGCTCGTCGTCTCGCTGGTGCAGGTGGGGTGCAACATCGGGGCCGTGTACCACGGCGCCAGGACGGCGGCGGCGGTCGGCAGGGACGTGCGGGCGGCCGTGTTCGACCGGGTGCAGTCCTTCTCGGCGCGGGAGGTCGGTCACTTCGGCGCGCCCTCGCTGATCACCCGGACCACGAACGACGTCCTCCAGGTGCAGATGCTGGTGCTGATGGCGTTCACCCTGATGGTGTCGGCGCCCATCATGTGCGTGGGCGGCATCGTGATGGCGCTCGGGCTGGACGTGCCGCTGTCCGGGGTGCTCGTCGCGGTGGTCCCGGTGCTCGGGATCTGCGTGACGCTGATCGTGCGGCGGCTGCGCCCGCTGTTCCGGACCATGCAGGTGCGGCTGGACACGGTGAACCGGGTGCTGCGCGAGCAGATCACCGGCAACCGGGTGATCCGGGCGTTCGTGCGGGACGCCTACGAGCGGCGGCGGTTCGGCCGGGCCAACACCGAACTCACCGACGTGTCGCTGGCCACCGGCAACCTGCTGGCACTGATGTTCCCGGTGGTCATGACGGTGGTGAACCTGTCGTCGATCGCGGTGGTCTGGTTCGGCGCGCACCGCATCGACAGCGGCGGGATGCAGATCGGTGACCTGACCGCCTTCCTGGCGTATCTGATGCAGATCGTCATGTCCGTGATGATGGCCACCTTCATGTTCATGTCGGTGCCGCGCGCGGAGGTGTGCGCCGAGCGCATCCACGAGGTGCTGGACACCTCGTCGAGCGTGGTGCCCCCGGCCGCGCCGGTGACCGAGCTGCGCCGGCACGGGCACCTGGAGCTGCGCGGGGCGGGTTTCCGCTACCCGGGCGCCGAGGAGCCGGTGCTCCGGTCCGTCGACCTGGTGGCCCGGCCGGGCGAGGTGACCGCCGTGATCGGGTCCACCGGCAGCGGCAAGTCCACCCTGCTGGGGCTGGTCCCCCGGCTGTTCGACGCGACCGCCGGGGAGGTCCTGGTCGACGGGGTGCCGGTGGCCGACCTGGATCCGGCGCTGCTGGCCCGGACGGTCGGCCTGGTGCCGCAGAAGCCGTACCTGTTCGCGGGGACGGTGGCGACCAACCTGCGCTACGGCAACCCGGACGCCACCGACGAGGAACTGTGGCACGCGCTGGAGGTGGCGCAGGCCGCCGGGTTCGTGGCGGCGCTGGAGGGCGGGCTGGACGCGCCCGTCGCGCAGGGCGGGACGAACGTCTCCGGCGGGCAGCGGCAACGGCTGGCGATCGCCCGGACCCTGGTGCAGCGCCCGGAGATCTACCTGTTCGACGACTCCTTCTCGGCGCTCGACTACGCGACCGACGCGGCCCTGCGGGAGGCGCTGGCGGCGGAGACCGCCTCGGCGACCGTGGTGATCGTCGCGCAGCGGGTGTCGACCATCCGGGACGCCGACCGGATCATGGTGCTGGACGGGGGCCGGGTCGTCGGCACCGGCCGCCACCACGAGCTGATGGCGGACAACGAGACCTACCGGGAGATCGTGCTCTCCCAGCTCACGGAAGCGGAGGCGGCCTGATGGCGGGGCCCGCGGGGCGGATGGCGGCCGGGGGCGGACCCGACCAGCGCTCGATGGACTTCACGGGGTCGTCCAGGCGGCTGGTGGCCCGGTTCCGGCCGGAACGCCTCACCCTGTACGCGCTGCTGGCGTGCGTGGTGCTGAGCGTCGGGCTCAGCGTGGTGGGGCCGAAGATCCTCGGCCGGGCCACGGACCTGGTCTTCGCCGGGATCGTCGGCCGGGACATGCCGTCGGGGCCGTCGAAGGAGCAGGTGCTGGACGGCATGCGGGAGCGGGGCGACGGCGATGTCGCGGACATGCTCCGCAGCACCGACTTCACCCCGGGCCAGGGCATCGACTTCTCCGCCGTCGGGCAGGTGCTGCTGCTCGCCCTGGCGGTGTTCCTGGGCGCCGGGCTGCTGATGGCGGTGGCGACCCGGCTGGTGAACCGGGCCGTGAACCGCACCATGTTCCGGATGCGCGAGGACGTGCAGGGCAAGCTGTCCCGGCTGCCGCTGTCCTACTTCGACCGGCGGCAGCGCGGCGAGGTGCTCAGCCGCGCCACCAACGACATCGACAACATCGGGCAGACGCTCCAGCAGTCGATGGGCCAGTTGATCAACTCGGTGCTGACCGTCCTCGGCGTGCTGGCCATGATGTTCTACGTCTCCTGGATCCTGGCGCTGGTCGCGCTGGTGACGGTGCCGCTGTCGTTCGTGGTCGCCACCCGGGTCGGCCGGCGGTCGCAGCCGCACTTCGTGCAGCAGTGGCGCAGCACCGGCACGCTCAACGCGCACATCGAGGAGATGTACACCGGCCACACCCTGGTGAAGGTGTTCGGCCGGCAGGAGGAGTCGGCCCGGCGGTTCGCCGAGGAGAACGAGGCCCTGTACGAGGCCGGGTTCCGGGCGCAGTTCAACAGCGGCATGATGCAGCCGCTGATGTTCTTCGTGTCGAACCTGAACTACGTACTGGTGGCGGTCGTCGGGGGTCTCAGGGTGGCCTCCGGTTCCCTGTCCATCGGGGACGTGCAGGCGTTCATCCAGTACTCGCGGCAGTTCTCGATGCCGCTGACCCAGATCGCGTCCATGGCGAACCTGGTGCAGTCGGGGGTCGCGTCGGCGGAGCGGGTCTTCGAACTGCTCGACGCCGAGGAGCAGCGGGCCGACACCGAACCGGCGGAGCGTCCGGCGGTCCTGCGCGGGCGGGTGGCGCTGGAGCACGTGTCGTTCCACTACGACCCGGACAGGCCGCTGATCGAAAACCTGTCGCTGACGGTGGAGCCGGGGCGGACCGTGGCGATCGTCGGCCCGACCGGAGCGGGGAAGACCACCCTGGTCAACCTGCTGCTGCGGTTCTACGAGGTCTCGGGCGGGCGCATCACCCTGGACGGGGTGGACATCGCGCGGATGACGCGGGACGAGCTGCGCGCCGGGATCGGCATGGTGCTCCAGGACACCTGGCTGTTCGGCGGCACCATCGCGGAGAACATCGCCTACGGCGCCGCGCGGGAGGTGAGCCGCGAGGAGATCGAGGAGGCGGCCCGGGCCGCGCACGCCGACCGGTTCGTCCGCACCCTGCCCGACGGCTACGACACGGTGATCGACGAGGAGGGCAGCGGGGTCAGCGCCGGGGAGAAGCAACTGATCACCATCGCGCGGGCGTTCCTGTCCGATCCGGTGATCCTGGTGCTCGACGAGGCGACCAGCTCGGTGGACACCCGGACCGAGGTGCTGATCCAGAGGGCGATGGCCCGGCTGGCCCACGGCCGGACGTCGTTCGTCATCGCGCACCGGCTGTCGACGATCCGGGACGCGGACATGATCCTGGTCATGGAGGACGGCGCGATCGTCGAACAGGGCACCCACGAGGAGCTGTTGACGGCCGGCGGCGCCTACGCCCGCCTGTACCGGGCCCAGTTCGCCGAGGCGGTGGTGGAGGTCGAGTAGGGCGGGCTCCGGCCCCGGCGTCCCCGCCTGGGGTCCCCGGAGGTCTTGAGGGACTCTTCGGGGGCCTCCGGGGCGGGCGGTCTCAGTCGAGGTACCCCCGGAGCTGGTCCGCGAAGGCGTGGTCGCGCAGTTTGCCGAGGGTCTTGGACTCGATCTGGCGTATGCGTTCGCGGGTCACGCCGAAGATCCGGCCGATCTCCTCCAGGGTGCGCGGGCGGCCGTCGACCAGTCCGTATCGGAGCTGCACGACCTTGCGCTCCCGCTCCCCCAGCGTCGACAGGACCGCCTCCAGGTGCTGCCGCAGCAGCAGGAACGCGGCGGACTCCACCGGGCTGGCGGCGTCCCCGTCCTCGATGAGGTCGCCGAGGGCGACGTCGTCCTCCTCGCCGACGGGCGCGTGCAGCGACACCGGTTCCTGCGCGAGCCGCAGCACCTCGCCGACCCGCTCGGGGGTGAGGCCGAGGTGCGCCGCGACCTCCTCGGGCGTCGGCTCGTAGCCCCGTTCCTGGAGCATCCGGCGCTGTACGCGGACCACGCGGTTGATCAGCTCCACCACGTGCACCGGCACCCGGATGGTGCGGGCCTGGTCGGCGAGCGCGCGGGACATCGCCTGGCGGATCCACCAGGTGGCGTAGGTGGAGAACTTGTAGCCGCGGGCGTAGTCGAACTTCTCCACGGCGCGGATCAGTCCGAGGTTGCCCTCCTGGACCAGGTCGAGCATGGTCAGGCCGCGGCCCACGTAGCGCTTGGCGACGGAGACCACGAGCCGCAGGTTGGACTCGATCAGCCGGCGCTTGGCCATCCGGCCCATGACGACGAGCCGGTCCAGGTCCAGGGCGAGCCGGCTGTCGAGGTCGGGGGTGAGCCGCAGCTTCTCCTCGGCGAACAGGCCGACCTCCACGCGCCGCGCCAGCTCGACCTCCTCGGCGGCGGTGAGCAGCGGGATGCGGCCGATCTCCCGCAGGTACTGGCGGAATAGGTCGGAGGTGGGACCGCCGGTCTCGGCGCGCGCGGGCGGCGGCGCGGTCTCCTCGGGTTCCGCCGGCTCGGCGGCCTCGGGCGGGTCCGGTGCGTCGAGCTCCGGCTCGGGCGGGGGCGGCGCGTCGAGCTCCGGCTCGGGCGGTTCGGCCGGGGAGGTGTCCGGTTCCGCCGTGGGCCGGTGCCCGGCACGGCCCGCCGCGGGCACCGCCAGGAGCAGGTCCGCGTCCGGCCGGGGGGCGGCCGGGGCCGGGCCGGTCTGGGTGAGGGTCCGGGTCTGCACGGGGGCGACCTCCTGGGTGATCGCTGCCATGGAGGGCGGCAGCGGTACTTCGGGGGCGGAGTCGGCGGCCTCGCCGCGGTCCGTCCCGTACGCGAGGAGCACGACCGCGGGGGTCCGGGAACCGTCGGGGACGGGCCGGCCGCGCTCCGAGGACTCAGGCACCGCCCCCAGTGTGGGGTACGACACATCGTCCTCACGAGGGGCGTGCGATGACTTTTTGCGACCGGCCCGTGACGGGCGGGTGACCGGCGCCGCCCGGAGCGGGCCGGGCGGTCGGGCGCCGGCCCGCCGGGCGCGCGCCGGCGGCCCCGGGCGGGAGGGCCCCGGCCTGGAGGGACTACAGCGCCGCCGCGCCGTGTTCCCGCAGGGACTGGTCGTACTGCTGGAGGACCCACAACTCGTTCTGCACGGCGGTGAGTTCGGCCGGGTCGGCCTGGGTGCCGAGGCGGGTGAGGCGGCTGGTGATGTCCCGGATGCGGCGTTCGACGGCGCGGCGGCGGACGGTGACCAGCTGGGCGCCCGCGTAGGTCTCGTCGACCTCCTTGACGCCCCGGTGCAGCAGGATCGCCTCGACCGCCAGCTCGGTGACCATGGCGCGGACGGTGTCGTCGGGGGCGGCGTCACGGACCCGGATCAGGTACTGCTGCGGGTCCTGCGTGCCGTACTCCGCGCCCCCGGCGTCCAGGATCGCCTGGCGAACGGCCGCGTAGGGCGGGGCGGTGAACTCGTCCACGCCGTACGCGTCGAAGGCCGGGGAGACCAGCTCGGGGCGCTGGAGGGCCAGCTTGAGCAGCTCGCGCTCGGTGGCGAAGACGGGGTTGCGCAGGTTGAGGGCGGGGCCGCGCGGTCCGGCCGGGGCGGCGGCGTACTGCTGCGGGGGGCCGCCGTGCTGCGGGCGGCCGGGCCGCTCGGGGGCGGGCCCCTTGCCGCCGCGGTCGCGGGCCCAGCGGGCCAGCTGGGCGACCCGCCGGACGACGAACTGGGTGTCGAGGATGCCGAGCATGCCGGCGAGCTGGACGGCGACCTCGTGCTGGGCCCCGCTGTTCTTGATGCGGGCGACGACCGGCGCGGCCTCGTCGAGGGCCGCGGCCCGCCCGGCCGGGGTGTCCAGGTCGTAGCGGCCGACGATCTGGCGCAGCGCGAACTCGAACAGCGGGGTGCGGGGTTCGGTCAGGTCGGCGACCGCGTCGTCGCCCTTGGCGAGGCGCAGGTCGCAGGGGTCCATGCCGTCGGGGGCGATGGCGATGTAGGTCTCGGCGGCGAACTTCTGGTCGTCCTCGAAGGCCCGCAGCGCGGCCTTCTGCCCGGCCGCGTCGCCGTCGAAGGTGAAGATCACGCGGGCGCTGCCGTTGTCCATGAGCAGGCGGCGCAGGATCTTGATGTGGTCGCCGCCGAAGGCGGTGCCGCAGGTGGCGATGGCGGTGGTGACGCCGGCCAGGTGGCAGGCCATGACGTCGGTGTAGCCCTCGACGACGACGGCGCGGGAGGACTTCGCGATGTCCTTCTTCGCCAGGTCGATGCCGTACAGCACCTGGGACTTCTTGTAGATCGCCGTCTCGGGGGTGTTGAGGTACTTGGGGCCGTTGTCCGCCTCGTACAGCTTGCGGGCGCCGAAGCCGACGACGTCGCCGCCGATGTCGCGGATGGGCCACATCAGCCGGCCGCGGAAGCGGTCGATGGGCCCGCGGCGGCCCTCCTGGGCGAGGCCGGACAGGACGAGTTCCTTGTCGCTGAAGCCCTTGCCGCGCAGGAAGCGGACGAGGTGGTCCCAGCCCTGGGGGCTGTAGCCGACGCCGAAGTGGACGGCGGCGGCCTGGTCGAAGCCGCGCTCGGCGAGGAAGACCCGGCCGGTCTCGGCCTCCGGGGAGCCGGCGAGCTGCTCCGCGTACCACTCGGCGGCGATCTTGTGGGCCTCGACCAGGCGGATCCGCTCGCCGCGCTGGTGGGCGGGGTTGTAGCCGCCCTCCTCGTAGCGCAGGGTGATGCCGGCCTGGGCGGCGAGGCGCTCGACGGCCTCGGAGAAGGAGAGGTGGTCGACCTTCATCACGAACGTGATGGTGTCGCCGCCCTCCTGGCAGCCGAAGCAGTGGAACAGCCCCTTGCTGGGGCTGACCTGGAAGGACGGCGACTTCTCGTCGTGGAAGGGGCACAGGCCCTTGAGGTTGCCGCCGCCGGCGTTGCGCAGCTGGAGGTACTCGGAGACGACGGCGTCGATCGGGACCGCGTCCCGTACCGCCTTCACGTCCTCGTCGTTGATCCGTCCAGCCACACCGCGAGTCTACGGTGCCCGGCCGGCACGCCCCGGGCCCGGCACCGGGGCCCGCACCGGCACGGCGTCCGGCATGATGTCCGGCTTGGTGCGGGCCCCGGGCGGGGCCTCAGGGGACGAGGCTGTCCAGCGGGACGTGCGGGTCGGCCAGGGCCTCGGTGTCCACGACCGCGCGGGAGCGGATCAGCCGCTGGACGGTGTCGGTGACGTCCCAGACGTTGACGTTCATGCCCGCCAGCACCCGGCCGTCCTTCACCCAGAAGGCGATGAACTCCCGTTTGCCGGTGTCACCCCGGACCACCACCTGGTCGTAGGAGCCGGCGGGGGCCCAGCCGGAGTACTCCATGCCCAGGTCGTACTGGTCGGTGAAGAAGTACGGCACCCGCTCGTAGGGCTCGTCCCGGCCGAGCATGGCGCGGGCCGCGGCCGGGCCGCCGTTGAGGGCGTTGGCCCAGTGCTCGACGCGCAGCCGGGTGCCGAACAGGGGGTGCGGGAAGGACGCCACGTCCCCGGCGGCGTGGATGTCGGGGTCGGAGGTGCGCAGCCGCGCGTCGACCAGGATGCCGCCGCCGTCCGCCGGGTCGGCGAGTTCCAGGCCGGCCGCCTCGGCGACGGCGGTGCGCGGGGCCGCGCCGATCGCCGCGAGGACGGCGTGCGCGGGGTGTTCCTCGCCGTCGTCGGTGCGGGTGGCGAGGACCATGCCGTCCTGGCCGGTGATCTCGGTGAGGGTGGCGCCGAAGTGGAAGCGGACGCCGTGCGCCTCGTGCAGGTCGGCGAAGAGCCGGCCCAGCTCGGGGCCGAGCACCGAGTGCAGCGGGGTGGGGCCGCGGTGCACGACGGTGACCTCGGCGCCGTAGCCGCGGGCGGCGGCGGCGACCTCCAGGCCGATCCAGCCGGCCCCGGCGATCACCAGGTGGCCGTTGTCCCGGCCGAGGGAGGCCAGGACGCCCTTGAGCCGGTCGGCGTGGGAGAGGCGGCGCAGGTGGTGCACGCCGGCCAGGCCGGTGCCGGGGACGTCGAGGCGGCGGGGCTCGGCGCCGGTGGCCAGCAGCAGCTTGTCGTAGCGGACGGTGGTGCCGTCCTCGCCGAAGCGCACGGTCTTCGCGGCGCGGTCCACGGCGTCGACGGTCTGGCCGAGGTGGAGTTCGATGTCGTGGCGGGCGTACCAGGCGGGCTCGTGCACCTGGGCGCTCTCGCGGGCGTCCTTGCCGAGGAGGTAGCCCTTGGACAGGGGCGGGCGCTCGTAGGGGTGGTCGCGTTCGTCGCCGATCAGTATCACCCGGCCGGTGAAGCCCTCCGTTCGCAGCGTCTCGGCCGCCTTCGCGCCGGCGAGTCCGCCTCCGACGATGACGAATGTCTGGTCCGCGTCGACCACGTGATGCCTCCTCCTGAGCGTGCCGCCACCTGCGAGCCTCCCGCACCCGCGGAGCCGCGGGAAGGGGGAGTGACCCGATCAGGCCACGCAGGGTCACGATCGGGCGGGCTCGCGCCCCTCGCGTCTCACCGGTCCCGGTGGTGGCGGTCCTTCCTGGTTCCTGCCCCGGTGAGGCGGGCGTGAAGCGAACGGGCCGAGGCGTCGGTGAGGGAGGCCAGCTGGTCGACGACCACGCGCTTGCGGGCGCGGTCGTCGGGGGCCCGGTCGAACAGGGAGCGGAACTGGGGGTCCAGGCCGTCGGGGGCGCGGGCGGTGAGCGCCTCGGCCAGTTCGAGGACGACGATCCGCTGGTCGGCGCGGAGCCGCTCCTGTTCCGCGCGCTGCATGACGTAGCGGTCGGCGACGGCCTTGAGCACGGCGCACTCCATGCGGGTGCCCCGGGGCACCACGAGTTCCGCCTCGTAGCGGGTGAGGCGTCCGGTGCCCCAGGTCTGCCGGGTGGCGCCCTCGGCGGCGAGGCAGAACCGGCCGATGAGCTGGCTGGTGGCGTCCTTCAGCCGGGCCTGGGCGACGGCGGTCCCGTCGTAGCCGTGCGGCCACCACTCCTGGGCGAGGAGCCGGTCGAGGGCCTCGGCGAGTTCGGCCGGGTCGGTGCCGTCGGGCACGTAGCGGCCGATCGCGACGGCGAAGACCGCCTCCCGTTCGGGGTCGGCGTGCAGGCAGTTGGGGTCGATGTGACCGGCGTGCAGGCCGTCCTCCACGTCGTGCACGGAGTAGGCCACGTCGTCGGCCCAGTCCATGACCTGCGCCTCGAAGCAGATGCGGGTTCCGGGGGCGCCCTTGCGCACCCAGTCGAAGACCGGCCGGTCGTCCGGGTACACGCCGAACTTCGGCGAGTCGGGGTCGGTGGGGTGGGCGCCCCGGGACCAGGGGTACTTGGTGGCGGCGTCCAGGGTGGCGCGGGTCAGGTTGAGCCCGACGCCGGTGGCCTCCCCGGTGCCGGGGTCGGTGACGAACCGCTTGGGCTCGATGCGGGTGAGCAGGCGCAGCGACTGGGCGTTGCCCTCGAAGCCGCCGCAGTCCTCGGCGAACTCGTTCAGCGCCTGTTCCCCGTTGTGCCCGAAGGGCGGGTGGCCGAGGTCGTGGGAGAGGCAGGCGGCCTCCACCAGGTCGGGGTCGCAGCCGAGGGCGGCGCCGAGTTCCCGGCCGACCTGGGCGCACTCCAGGGAGTGGGTGAGGCGGGTGCGGGGGCTGGCGTCCCACACGGGGTTGGCCTCGCCGGGGGTGACGACCTGGGTCTTGCCGGCCAGGCGGCGCAGGGCGGAGGAGTGCAGCACGCGGGCGCGGTCGCGCTGGAAGGCGGTGCGGCCGGGGCGTTTGTCGGGCTCGGCGGCCCAGCGCTCGACGGCCGCGGGGTCGTATCCGGCGGGCGGGACGTGGTTCTCGTACGGGACGGGTGTGGCGGGGGTGCGGGCCGGGGTGCCTTCCATGCACCGACAGTAGACGCAGGCGGGGGCGGGCGGGGAACCGGGAGGCGGGTGGCCGGGACGTGGGGCTCCCGCCGGGGGTGGCGGCCCGGCGGCGGCACTGGCTCGGACCGGGGCGGGTTCCGGGACGGGGGCGGCCGACCGGCTGCTGCGGTTCAGGCCGGGGCGAGTTCCGTGACGGGGCGGGGGCGGGGGGCTCAGGCCGGGCGGGTTTCGGGACGGAGGCCGGGGTGCCCTGCGGCGGCGGTTCAGGCCGGGGCGAGTTGCGGGACGGGGCGCGGGCCGGGGGCCGCCAGGGCCTCGTCGTAGCGGTGCAGGAGGAGCCGGGCGAGCGCCGGGTGGGTGCCGAGGGGGGCGGAGGCGATCCACGGGGCGGCCTCGGCGCACGCGGTGGCGAAACGGCCGGGCGCGGTGAAGCAGGAGGCGACGGCCACCCGGTGCCGTCCCCGCGTGGCCAGGGCGCGCACGGCGTCCGGGACGGTGGGCGCGGCGGCGGAGGCGTGGGCGGCGACGACGGGGACGCCGAGCCGGGCCGCGAGCAGCCGCGCGGTGCGGCCGACGGCGGCCCGCCCCTCGGGGTCGCGCGACCCGGCGGAGGCGAGGACGACGGCGCCCGTGCGGCGGGTGGCGGCGTCCGGACGCACGGGCCAGCCGGCCTCGGTCAGCCGCTCGTGCAGGGCGTCCACGAGCAGGGGGTGCGGGCCGAGCGGCGCGGCGACCCGGAGGGGCGTGCGGGCGCCGGCGGCCAGCGCGGGGATGTCCCGTTTGACGTGGTGGCCGCGGCCGAACAGCAGCGGGACCAGCACGGCCGCGCCGGTGTCACGGGCGTCGAGCGCGGCGAGGGTGTCGGGCAGCGGGGGCGCGCTGAGCTCGATGTGGCCGAGGTGCACGGGCAGGCCGGGGCGCAGGGCGCGCACGCGGTCGAGCAGGGCGGTGACCGTGGTGAGGGCACGCGGGTCGCGGCTGCCGTGGGCCACGACGACGAGGGCGGGCCGTTCCGGCAGGCGCCGCCCGTCCGGGGCGAGCCGGCCGAGCCGTCCGGCGAGCGTGGCGCCGATCCGGTGCAGGAGGTCACCGGAGGTGTCGAGGCGGGCCGGGCCACCGGGGTGCGCCGGGCCGGCGGAGTGCGCCGGGTCGGTGGGGTGCGCCGGGCCGACGGGAGGGATCGCGGTCATGCACCGATGCTGGACCGGGCACGTTGCCGGGCGGTTGCGCGGGCGTGACGGGCGTTTTCCGGTCCGCCACCGGCCGCCCCGGGAGTCGGGTGAGGCGTCCTGACCTGGGCGCACGCCCCCCGCGTGAGACCGGTCACAGCATGCCCGCCGAACCGGCGGTGCCGCCGGGACGTCTTCGACCGCGAGTGTCGCCCCGGGAAGGACCGCTTCGATGCGCCGATTCACCGTCCGCCGTCCCCGCCTGCCGCGCACCCGCGCGGGACAGCGCCGGCTGGTGCGGGTGGTGGCGGGTCTCGGCACGCTGGCGCTGCTCCCGGCGACGTGGCTGCACCTGACGACGGACGGACGGCTGCACACCGCGACCGACGTGCCGCGCACCGACGTGGCCGTGGTGTTCGGCGCGGGCCTGTGGGACGGGGAGCCGTCGCCCTACCTCGCGCACCGGCTGGACGCGGCGGCCGAGCTGTACCGGGCGGGCCGGATCCGGGTGGTGCTGGTCACCGGCGACAACAGCCGCGAGGACTACGACGAGCCCGACGCGATGCGCGCCTACCTCACCCGGCACGGCGTGCCCGACGCCCGGATCGTCAGCGACTACGCGGGCTTCGACACCTGGGACTCCTGCGTCCGCGCGAAGAAGATCTTCGGGGTGGACCGGGCGGTGCTGATCAGCCAGGGCTTCCACGTCCGGCGGGCGGTGGCGCTGTGCGAGGCGGCCGGGGTCGCCTCGCACGGGGTCGGGGTCGACGAACGCCACGATGCCACCTGGTACTACGGGGGCGCCCGGGAGATCCTCGCGGCGGGGAAGGCCGCCGCCGACGCCGCGTTCCGGCCCGACCCCACCTTCCTCGGCCGCCAGGAACCGGGCGTGGAGCTGGCGCTGGCCCGGGCCCGCACATCCGAATGACGCGCGGGGCACTGGGACCACGGGAATCGCGCGGAGCACGGGGAGCACGGGGTTCACTCGGTTCGCGCGGAACGCGCTGACGCGCTCTCCCACGTCGAGGCCGAGACGGTGACCGAGCAAGCGGCGAGGGCGTCGGCGCACCTGCTCGACGCGTCGGCCCGCACGGTCACCGGTTCGCCGTCGACGCCACCCCGGCCGGGACGGCACTGCGGCAGCCGGGCCCGTGGCCGTACCGGCGTCCGACGTCGACGCGGCACGTCCCGCCTGTGCGCTGCACGCGTCCGTCCCACCGGCGTCCGACCGCGCGCGCCAATGGAACGGCGTCCGACCGCGCGGGCCGATGGGACGGCGTCCGGCCGCGGGCGTCGGCCGGCCGCCCCTCACCGCGGGCCGTCGCGGGCGGGGAGGGGGCCGTGCCGGGCGCGTAACACGGGCCGGTGCGGTGCGTAACACCGGGCGCGCAGGGTGGCGGGCATGCACAGCACCGTGACACCCACGCACTGCCCCTACTGCGCGCTGCAGTGCGGGATGAACCTGGCCCCGGCCCCGGACGGAACCGTCGCCGTGACGGAGCGCGCGGACTTCCCGGTGAACCGGGGGGCGCTGTGCCAGAAGGGGCGCACGGCGCCCGCCGTGCTCTCCCCGGCCGCGCGGCTGACCTCGCCCCTCGTGCGGTCCGCGGACGGCGCGCTGGTGCCCGCCTCCTGGCAGGAGGCGCTGGACCGGGTCGCCGACGGGCTCCGGCGGACCCGCGCCCGGTACGGCGCGGACGCGGTCGGGGTGTTCGGCGGGGGCGGGCTGACGAACGAGAAGGCGTACGCGCTGGGGAAGTTCGCCCGGGTGGTGCTGGGCACCTCGCAGATCGACTACAACGGGCGGTTCTGCATGTCGTCGGCCGCGGCGGCGGGCGTCAGGGCGTTCGGGCTGGACCGCGGGCTGCCGTTCCCGCTGGAGGACATCCCGCGGACCGGCTGCCTGATCCTCGTCGGCTCGAACCCGGCGGAGACCATGCCGCCGTTCCTGCGGTACGTCACCGGGCTGAAGGAGAACGGCGGCACCCTGATCGTCGTCGACCCGCGCCGCACCCGGACCGCCGAGCAGGCCGACCTGCACCTCGCGCCCCGCCCCGGGACCGACCTCGCGCTGGCCCTGGGCCTGCTGCACCTGGTCGTCGCCGAGGGCCGCACCGACGAGGCGTACCTCCGCGAGCGCACCACCGGCTGGGAGGCGGCGCGGGCCGCGGCGATGGCGCACTGGCCGGAGTACGTGGAGCGGATCACGGGTGTGTCCGTGCCCGAACTGCGCCAGGCCGTGCGGCTGTTCTGCGCGCCGGAGGCCGCGATGGTGCTCACCGCGCGCGGGCCCGAGCAGCAGTCCAAGGGCACCGACACGGTGAGCGCGTGGATCAACCTGTGCCTGGCGACGGGCCGGGCGGGCCGCCCGCTGTCCGGGTACGGGTGCCTGACCGGGCAGGGCAACGGGCAGGGCGGGCGCGAGCACGGCCAGAAGGCCGACCAGCTGCCCGGCTACCGCAAGCTGACGGACCCGGCGGCGCGGGCGCACGTGGCCGGGGTGTGGGGGGTGGACCCCGGCACGCTGCCCGGGCCGGGGCGCAGCGCCTACGAACTCCTGGACGCGCTCGGCACGGACCTGCGCGCGCTGCTGCTGATGGGCTCCAACCCGGTGGTGTCGGCGCCGCGTGCCGCGCACGTCGAGGAGCGGATCCGCGCGCTGGACTTCCTGGCGGTGTGCGACGTGGTGCTCTCGGAGACGGCCGCGCTCGCCGATGTCGTGCTGCCGGTGACGCAGTGGGCGGAGGAGACCGGCACGACGACGAACCTGGAGGGCAGGGTCCTGCTGCGGCGGAAGGCGGTGTCCCCGCCCGAGGGGGTCCGCAGCGACCTGGAGGTGCTGCACGAGCTGGCCGCCCGGCTGGACGACGGCACGGGACGGCACACGGGGTTCCCGGCCGACCCGGAGGCGGTGTTCGAGGAGCTGCGCCGGGCGAGCGCGGGCGGTCCCGCCGACTACTCCGGCATCACCTACGGCCGGCTGGAGCGCGAGCAGGGCGTCTTCTGGCCGTGCCCCGCCCCGGCCGGGGGGACGGCGGGCCCGGGCACGGTCCATCCCGGCACGCCCCGCCTCTTCCTCGACCGGTTCGCCACCGACGACGGCCGGGCACGGTTCGTCGCCGTCTCGCACCGCGCGGCGGCCGAGGAACCGGACGACGACTACCCGGTGCTGCTCACCACCGGGCGGGTGGTGGCCCAGTACCAGTCCGGTGCGCAGACCCGCCGGGTGGCGGAGCTGAACGACGCCGCCCCCGGCCCGTTCGTCGAGCTGCACCCGCGGCTGGCTCAGCGGCTGGGCGCGGCCGAGGGCGACCCGGTGGCGGTGGTGTCCCGGCGGGGCCGGGTGGTGGCCCCGGCCCGGATCACCGGCGCCATCCGCCCCGACACCGTGTTCATGCCGTTCCACTGGCCGGACGGGGGCCGCGCCAACACCCTCACCAACCCGGCGCTGGACCCGGTGTCGCGGATGCCGGAGTTCAAGACGTGCGCGGTGCGGGTGGAACGGACGGGGCCGGTCGCCGGGGACCCGGGCGGTGCGTGACCATCGGTACCGTCAGGCCCTCCGGCGGCGCCGCACGTGGGGGCGCCGCCCCGACTCGCGCTGGTGGACCCGTGACGCCCCTCCCGTTCTTCGTGTACGGCACCCTCCGCCCCGGCGGGGTCAACCACGGCCCGTTCCTGGGCGGGCGGACCCTGCGCGAGGAGCCGGGCCGGCTGCCGGACGCGGTGCTGTACGAAGGCCCCGGCTACCCGTTCGCGGTGGAGGGCCCCGGCCCCGGGGTCTGCGGGGAGCTGGTGACGGCGCGGCCGGAGGCGTACCCGGGACTGCTCGCCGAGCTGGACCGGCTGGAGGAGTACACACCGGATGATCCGCGCAGTCTCTACGAGCGGGTGGCGCGGGAGGTCGTCCGGGAGGCGGACGGGGCGGCGGTCCGGGCCTGGGTGTACGTCGCCGCGCCCGCCGTGGCCGCGCGACTGCGGACCCGGGGGCGGCTCGTCGAGGGCGGCGACTGGCCCGGTCGGCAGCCGGGCCCGCCCCCGCGGGCCCGCTGAACGGCCGGCGGCTTCGCCCCGGGCCCGCGTCGGCGCCGGCCGGGGGCGACGGACCGGCCTCCCGCGACGGGGCACCTCTCCTCCCCGTGCCGCGCGTCCGTCACGGGCCGCCCTTCCGCGGCGGGTCGTCACTTCGGGACGCGTCGTCACCCCGGGACCGGTCGTCACCCCGGAACCAGCCGTCACACAGCAGGAGTTCGCCCCTTCGGCGCGGCGCAGTCCGCTGCCGAGAGGCCGCGTCCCCGGGCGTGGCCCGGAGGCCCGGAGGCCCGGAGGCCCGGGGCGCACCCGGGACTCACGCGGGTGGCCCAGGGCGCACCCGGGGCTTCACGCGCCGGGCGTGCGGGTCCCGCGCCCCCTCCGGCGCACGGCTCGCCGGACCCACGGTTGCGCGTACGCGCCGGCCAGGCCCAGCGCACCGGCGCCGAGGATCCGGGCACCGGTGACCCTGTCCTCGCCCGCCGCGCGCCGCGCCTCCCGCTGCTCCGCGAAGGTCCGTGTCTCGCGGGAGTCGCGTTCGGGACGGCACGTGTCCCCGGGGTGCATCAGCGAGGGGTGCGACTCGCCGTCCGGGCCGATGTCGGCCCCCGGGGCAGCGGACGTCGGCACGGCCCGCCCCGTCCAGCACGCCCCCGCAGGACTGCACGGCGCCCCAGAGCACCGGCACCCACAGCGCCGACAGCACTCCGGTCCGGAGCCCGGGCCTCCTCCGTCTCACCGGATGCACCGGCTCCATCCCCTCCCCGTACCGCACCGTGATGCGCGCCCGACGCACCCGGGCCGGCGCGGCGGTCACCCGTTCACCGTCGCGGCACCCGTCCGTTCGGGGGCCGTTCCGCCGCTCGGCCGCCGGGACGCCGGTGACCTGCTGAAACGCGGCGCGGGCGGGACGCGGCCGGAGGTGCCTGACACCCGTTCAGCCCGCGTCCTGACACCCCTTCAGGGAGCGGTCCGGGCCCGTCGGCCCTTTCCTCTAAGGAGCAGGGCGCGTCCGACGGCGGCACATGGGGGTGCCGCGGGCCGCGGCCCGTTCGTGACGTCGAGGAGCATCGATGCGAGGTTCCGCCCGGCTGCTGGCCGGCACCGTGCTCGCCGTGGCCACCGCGGGGGTCCTGGTCTCCCCCGCGCAGGCCGTCCCGGCGGGCCATCCGTCCGGCACCTCGGCGGGCGGCCTGGAGGTGTATCCCTCCTCGGCTGTCCCGGGGGACCACGTCAGCGTGAACACGGCGGCGTGCGGGGACGACGGTGCGGCGGCGGGTGACGCGACCGCCGTCGGCGCGGGCCGGTTCACGCTCGCGCCGACCACGCACGAGCAGAACCTGATCGGCCGCTTCCGGGTGCCGCCGAGCGCGGTGCCGGGGACGTACGAGATCGTCGCCCGGTGCGCCGAGAGCGACCGGCGGGTGACCGGGGACCTGGTGGTCACCCTGACGTCGGCCGGGCAGCAGGTGGCCCCGCGGGGCAGTGTGAAGACGGGGGTCGGTGGCGCTCTGGGCCCCGATCCCGCGCGGACCGCGGCCGGTGTGGCGGCCCTTGCCGTCGCCGCCGCGGGCGGTACCTGGCTCCTGCATCGCCGGGCGAGAGGCGACGGGATCTGACGGGCACCCTCCGCTGCCCGTCCGCCGGTACCGCATGTCCCCTCCCCCTCCGGGTCCGACGCCCCTCGCGGCCCGGAGGGGGGCACGGGGACGCTTCCAGAAAGGGGTCGGTCCGTATGCGCCGAAGGCTCCGCCCGTTGCGCGGACCGGGGAACGCGGCCATAGCGGCCGTCACCGTGCTCGCCCTCTGCTCCGGCCTGTGGCTGCTGCGCGACGGGCCCGCCCCGCACGCCCCGCCCCAGCCGTCCGCCGCCCAGGCCCACGCCGCGGACGACGACCGCAGCGGCCCGGCCTCGGCGCCCGCGCTGCCGCCGTCCCCGCCGGAGCGGATCCGCATCCCCGCCATCGACGTCGACGCCCCGCTGACGGGGCTGGGCCTGACCCCGTCCGGCAGCCTGGACGTCCCCCCGGCCGCCCGGAAGAACCTCGCCGGCTGGTACGAGGCCGGGACCACGCCCGGTGAGACGGGCACCGCGATCGTCGCGGGCCACGTGGACAACGCCGAGGGCCCGGCCGTCTTCTTCTCCCTGGGCGCGCTGCGCAAGGGCAGCACCGTCGAGGTGGAGCGGCGGGACGGCCGGACCGCCGTGTTCACCGTGGACGCCGTCGAGGTGTACGACGCCCGGGACTTCCCCGACGCGAAGGTCTACGGCGCCGCGCACCGCCCCGAGCTGCGGGTCATCACCTGCGGCGGCGGTTACTCCCGCGCCACGGGCTACCGGGGGAACGTGGTGGTGTACGCCCACCTCACGGGCAGCCGCTGACCCGCGGCCGGCGGGGGCGGAGCACATCGCTTCCGGCCCGTCTCGCCGTCGTCGTCACCGGCGCCCCGACGGCGCGCGGAGGGCGCGGGCTCCCCGGTCACGGCCCGGCGGTACGGTGCCGCCGGCCTCCCGTCCCGGTGTCTCAGGCCAGCCACTGCTCGTACGCCAGGTTCGCCACCAGGGCGAAGACGACCACCAGCAGGACGACGCGGACGAAGCCGCTGCCCCGCTTCAGGGCGGTGTGCGCGCCGAGGGTGCCGCCCGCCAGGTTGAACACGGCCATCAGCGCGGCGAGCTGCCACAGCACGGCGCCCTGCCAGGCGAACATCGCGAGGGCGCCGGCGTTGGTGCAGCAGTTGACGATCTTGGCGGTGGCGGAGGCGGTGACCAGGTCGAGGTGGAGCAGGGCGGTGAGCGCCAGGACCAGGAAGGTGCCGGTGCCGGGGCCGACGAGGCCGTCGTAGAAGCCGATGCCGAGGCCGGCCAGGCCGATCGCCGCCAGGGTCCGGCGGCGGCTCACCGGACCGGGCGCGGGGGCGGTGGTGCCGAAGGCGGGCCGCAGGATGACGAAGGCGGCCACCGCGAGGAGCACCACCATGATCACGGGCTTGAGGACCTCGGTGCTCATCCCGGCCGCGAGGAACGCCCCGCCCGAGGAGCCCGCGAGGGCGGCCAGTCCGATGCGGACGGCGGTGCGCACGTCGACCGGCGCCTTGCGGGCGTAGGTCACGGCCGCGCCGGTGGTGCCGACGATGGCGACCGCCTTGTTGGTGCCGAGGGCGTGCGCGGCCGGGGTGCCGGCGGGCAGGCCGAGCAGCAGGGCCGGCAGGAGCAGCAGCCCGCCGCCGCCGACCACGGCGTCGATCCAGCCGGCGGCGAGCGCCGCCACGCAGAGCAGGACGACGGCGGTCAGGGAGATGTCGGGCATGCCCGCGACCCTACGAACAGATAGTTGGTACGTCCATCAAGATGAGCGTTTCCTGAGGTTGACGGTGCTCACACCCCAGGACCGGCGTCCGCGCGCCGGCACCGGGTTCCCCCTCCCCCTCGACCGGGCCCGCGCGGCGCCGGGACCTCCCCGAAGCGGCCTCACAGCCGTCCCGCTCCCCCGCTGAGCGCAGCGTTCCGCGCGGGAAACAGCCGGGATGCGGCCGGGTAACACCCGCCCCGCAGGCTCGGGGCATGACCTCGGACGAGCGTGTGGTGGTGATCGGCTCCGGCCTGGCGGGCGTCCGCCTCGCCCGGCGGCTCGGCGAGCTGGGCGTCCCCGTGACGCTGATCGGTGAGGAGGAGCACCCGCCGTACAACCGGGTGCTGCTCGCCGAGGTGCTGGCGGGGCGCTACCGCCCCGAGGTGATCGCCCTGCCCGCGCCCGCGGAGCCGGTCCGGGGACGCGTCACCGGCATCGACCGCGCCGCGCGCACCGTGACCCGCGCCGACGGCACGGTGACCGGGTACGGCCGGCTCGTCCTGGCGACCGGCTCCAACCCGGTGCTGCCGCCGCTGCGCGGGCTGTTCACCGCCGGCCGCGAGCTGCCCGCGGGCGTGCACGCCTTCCGCACCCTGGACGACTGCCTGAACCTGTCCGCGGCCGTCCGGCCGGGCGTGCGGACGGTGGTGATCGGCGGCGGACTGCTGGGCGTCTCCGCCGCCCGGGCGCTGGCCGTACGCGGTGCGCGGGTGGTGCTCGCCCAGCAGTCCGAACGTCTCATGGAACGCCGCCTCGACCCGGCCGCGTCGGCCCTCGTCGAGCGGTACCTGACCGGTCTCGGGGTGGAGGTGCACACCGAGTGCCGGGTGCGGGACGTGCGCTCGTCGGCCGGCGCGGTGCGTTCCGTGGAGCTGGCCGACGGGTACGCGCTGGACGCCGACCTCGTGGTGCTGGCCTGCGGGGTGCGCCCGAGGACCGGGCTCGCGCGGGCCGCCGGGCTCGACGTCGACCGGGGCGTCGTCGTCGACGACCGGCTGCGCACCTCCGACCCGCACATCCACGCCGTCGGCGACTGCGCCCAGCACGCCGGCACGGTCTACGGGCTCGCCGCCCCGGCCCTGGAGCAGGCCGACGCGCTCGCCGCGCTGCTCGCCGGGGACCCCCGCGCCCGCTACACCGGCACCCGCTCCCTGACCCGGCTCACCCTCGCCGGAGCGGGCGGCCCCTTCGACCTCGCCGCGTTCGGCGAGACCGAGGGACGGCCCGGCGACGACGTCGTCCGCCTCGCCGACGCGACCCGGGGCACCTACCGCAAGGTCGTCGTCCGCGAGGACCGGCTGGTCGGCGGGGTGCTCGTCGGCGACCTCGGCACCGTCGGCGCCCTCGCCCGCGCCTGGGAGGGAGCAGAGCCGCTGCCCTCCTCCGGCGGCCCGCTGCTCCACCTGCTCACCACTGACGGAGGCTGCTGATGTCCACGACGGTTCCGCCCGCCCCCTCCCGCCCGACCCTCGTGCTCATCGGCCACGGCATGGTCGGCCAGCGGTTCCTGGAGGAACTCGCCGGGCGCGGGGTGACCGCCACGCATCGCGTGGTCGTGCTCTGCGAGGAGCCGCGGCCCGCCTACGACCGGGTCCGGCTCAGCTCGTACTTCTCCGGGTCGACGCCCGAGGACCTGTCGCTGACGGACCGGGCGTTCCTCGACGCGCACGGCATCGAGCTGTGCGTCGGGGACCCGGCGGAGCGCGTCGACCGGGCGGCCCGCGAGGTGACCGCCCGCTCGGGGCTGGTGATCCGCTACGACACGCTCGTCCTGGCCACCGGCTCCGCCCCGTTCGTCCCGCCGGTGCCCCACCGGGACGCCGAGGGCTGCTTCGTCTACCGCACCATCGAGGACCTGCTGGCCATCGAGGAGTACGCGCGCGGTTCCACGACCGGCGCGGTGGTGGGCGGCGGGCTGCTGGGCCTGGAGGCGGCCGGCGCGCTCCAGGGGCTCGGACTGGACACACACATCGTGGAGTTCGCGCCGCGCCTGATGCCGGTGCAGGTCGACGAGGGCGGCGGCGCGGCGCTGCTGCGCACCGTCGAGGACAGGGGGCTGAGCGTCCACACGGGCGTGGGCACGCAGGAGATCCTGACCGGCGCCTCGGGCGCCGTCACCGGCATGAAGCTGTCCGACGGCCGTGAACTGCCCACCGACATGGTGGTGTTCTCCGCCGGGGTCCGCCCCCGCGACCAGCTCGCCCGGGACTGCGGTCTCACCGTCGGCGAGCGCGGCGGCATCACCGTGGACGAGCAGTGCCGCTCGGTCACCGACCCGCGCGTGTTCGCGATCGGCGAGTGCGCGCTGGCCGCCGACGGTCGGGTGTACGGCCTGGTCGCGCCCGGCTACGAGCAGGCCGCGACGGCCGCCGCGGCCGTCGCCGGGGCCGCGTCCGCCTTCACCGGCGCGGACCTGTCCACCAAGCTGAAGCTGCTCGGCGTCGACGTGGCGTCCTTCGGCGACGCCCACGGCACCGCCGGGGACTGCCTCGACGTCGTCTACTCCGACTCCCGGGCCGGCCTCTACAAGAAGCTGGTCATCGGCCGCGACGGCACCCTGCTGGGCGGCATCCTGGTCGGCGACGCGGAGGCGTACGGCACGCTGCGCGCCTTCACCGGCTCGGTGCCGCCCGTGGCGCCCGAGACCCTGGTCCTGCCCGCCGGCGCCGGGGCCCCCGCCCGGCTCGGCCCGGCCGCCCTCCCCGACGACGCGGTGGTCTGCTCCTGCCACAACGTCACCAAGGGCACCGTCCGGCGGGCGGTCACCGAGCACGCGTGCACCACCGTGCCCGAGGTGAAGAAGTGCACCCGGGCCGGTACCGGGTGCGGGAGCTGCGTCAAGGTGCTGGGTCAACTGGTCGACGCGGAACTGGAGGCGAGCGGCGTCGAGGTCGACCGGGGCCTGTGCGGCTGCTTCGCGCAGACCCGCCAGGAGCTGTACGAGACCGTCCTCGCCCTGCGCCTGACCTCCTTCCGGGAGCTGCTCGACCGGCACGGCCGGGAGGCGGCCCGGGGCGGCGACGGCTGCGAGGTCTGCAAGCCGGCGGTCGGCTCGATCATCGCCTCCCTCGCCCCGGCCATCGGCGCGAGCACCCATGTCCTCGACGGCGAACAGGCCGCCCTGCAGGACACCAACGACCACTTCCTGGCCAACCTCCAGAGGAACGGCTCGTACTCGGTCGTGCCGCGCGTCCCCGGCGGGGAGATCGCCCCCGAGAAGCTGATCGTGATCGGCGAGATCGCCCGCGACTTCGGCCTCTACACGAAGATCACCGGCGGTCAGCGGATCGACATGTTCGGCGCCCGCGTCGAGCAACTGCCCCTGATCTGGGCCCGCCTGGTCGACGCCGGCTTCGAGTCCGGCCACGCCTACGGCAAGTCGCTGCGCACGGTGAAGTCCTGCGTGGGGCAGACGTGGTGCCGCTACGGCGTCCAGGACTCCGTCCGCATGGCGATCGACCTGGAACTGCGCTACCGGGGCCTGCGCTCCCCGCACAAGCTCAAGTCGGCGGTCTCCGGCTGCCAGCGCGAGTGCGCGGAGGCGCGGTCGAAGGACTTCGGCGTCATCGCCACCGCCAACGGCTGGAACCTCTACGTCGGCGGCAACGGCGGCGCCTCCCCGCGCCACGCGGACCTGCTCGCCCAGGACCTCACCGACGAGGGACTGGTCCGCCTGATCGACCGGTTCCTGATGTTCTACCTCCGCACCGCCGACCGCCTGGAGCGCACCAGCGTCTGGCTGGAGCGGATCCCCGGCGGCCTGGACCACGTGCGGGACGTGGTGGTCCACGACTCGCTCGGCATCTGCGGTGAGCTGGAGGCGCTGATGGCCGCCCACGTCGCGCACTACCGCGACGAGTGGGCCGAGACCCTCCGCGACCCGGAGAGACTGGCCCGCTTCGTCTCCTTCGTGAACGCCCCCGACACCCCCGACCCGGTGGTCGCCTTCGTCCCCGAACGCGACCAGATCAAGCCCGACCTGCCCCTGCTGACCCTCGGCCCGCGCCCGGCCGACGACCTCCTGGAAGGGAGCGCCACACGATGACCATGGCACCGGAGACCACCGGGGTGAAGGTCCGGATCCGCCTGGCGGACGACTGGGTCTCGGTCTGCGACCTCTCCACGCTCCTCCCGGGCCGCGGGGTCGCGGTCCTGCTCCCCGACGGCCGTCAGGCCGCCGTCTTCACCGACCGCGCCGGCCGCCCGTACGCCATCGACAACCGCGACCCGTTCACCGGCGCGGCGGTCCTCTCCCGCGGCCTGACCGGCACCCACCGGGGCCGTCCCTTCGTCGCCTCCCCGCTGCTCAAGCAGCGCTTCGACCTGGAGACCGGGCGGTGCCTGGACGACGACGGGGTCCGGGTGACGGCCTACGAGGTGACGGCGGCGTGACCCCGCCCGCGCCCGTCACCCGGCGCCCCGGTGACCTGCTGCCCTGCTGACATCCGACGCCGACGATCTCCCCCGCCGCGCGTCCCCGGTGTCCGCATCGGGGAGGCCCGGACGGGCGGCGCGGACGCGCGGGCCGCCGCGGGGCGGAGCCGTCGTCACGACGGAGGGCTACCAGGCAGTCACGTCACGTTCGCATCACGGGTCCGTCATAGGGGCACAGCACACCACAGTCCCTCCCCTAACGTCGGCATCCCACATCCGGCGGACCGCCAGGGAAGCGGTCGTGCCGCCGGACATCCGCACACAGCTGGGGGGCTCCCTGTGACCGTGTTCCGTATGCCTGCCGCCGTGACCGTGGCCGTCGCCGCCGTCGCGCTCGCCGTCGTTCCCACCACCGCCGTGGCCCACGACGGCGCCCACCCGTTCACGAACTGCTCCGAGGCGTACGCCGCGGGGTACGCGAACATCGCGAAGGGCGACGACCACTACGGCAAGCACCTGGACCGCGACAACGACGGCGTCGGCTGCGACCAGCCGCCCGCGGACTTCGTCCCGCACAACGACGACGACAAGCCCGCCGCCGGCACCGGCAAGGACACCGGCACCGGTACCGGGGAGCAGGGCGGCGCCGACCTCGCGGAGACCGGCGGCAGCAGCGCCACCCCGTACCTCGCGGCGGGCGGCGCGGCCGTCCTGCTGGCGGGCGGCGGGGTGCTGTTCGCGGCCCGCCGGCGCCGCGGCGACACCGGCTGAGGCACGGCGCGCGACAGGCCGGAGGGCGGCTCCCCCGCACGGGTGCCGCCCTCCGGGCTCTCGTGATCCGGAGCCGCCGCCGATCGGTGAGGGTGGTCGGGTGACAGACAGCGGCTCCGGGGTCGTGCGCCCCGGCGGGGTCAGCGGTGGTCGCTGCCCTGCGAGGTGACCGCGGCGCGGCCGGCCTCCAGGCGGGCGACCGGGATGCGGAACGGGGAGCAGGAGACGTAGTCCAGGCCGACCTCGTGGAAGAAGTGGACCGACTCGGGGTCACCGCCGTGCTCGCCGCAGACGCCCAGCTTCAGGTCGGGCCGGGTCGCGCGGCCCGCCTTCGCGGCCAGCTTCACCAGGGAACCGACGCCGTCCTTGTCGATCGTCTCGAACGGCGACACCCCGAAGATGCCCTTCTCCAGGTAGGCCGTGAAGAAGCTGGCCTCCACGTCGTCCCGGGAGAAGCCCCACACCGTCTGGGTGAGGTCGTTGGTGCCGAAGGAGAAGAACTCCGCCGCCTCGGCGATCTGGCCGGCGGTCAGCGCGGCGCGCGGCAGCTCGATCATCGTGCCGACGGACAGCTTGAGCGAGGTGCCGGTCGTCGCCTCGACCTCGGCGATGACCTGGTCGGCCTCCTCGCGGACGATCTCCAGCTCCTGGACGGTGCCGACCAGCGGGATCATGATCTCCGCGCGCGGGTCGCCCTTGGCGCTCCGCCGCTCGGCCGCCGCCTCGGCGATGGCCCGGACCTGCATGGTGAACAGGCCGGGGATGACCAGGCCGAGCCGGACGCCGCGCAGACCCAGCATCGGGTTCTGCTCGTGCAGCCGGTGCACGGCCTGGAGCAGGCGCAGCTCGTTCTCGTGCGGCTCCTGCCGGGACTCGGCGAGGGCGACGCGAACCGACAGCTCGGTGATGTCGGGCAGGAACTCGTGCAGCGGCGGGTCGAGCAGGCGGATGGTGACCGGCAGGCCGTCCATCGACTCGAAGAGCTGCACGAAGTCCTGCCGCTGGAGCGGCAGCAGGGCCTTCAGCGACTCCTGGCGCTCGTCCTCCGTGTCGGCCAGGATCAGCCGCTCGACCAGTTCGCGGCGGTCACCGAGGAACATGTGCTCGGTGCGGCACAGGCCGATGCCCTGGGCGCCGAAGCGGCGGGCGCGCAGCGCGTCCTCGGCGTTGTCGGCGTTGGCGCGCACCCGCAGCCGGCGCTTGCGGTCGGCGAAGGCCATCATCCGGTGCACGGCCTCGACGAGTTCGTCGGCGTCGTCGGCGCCCGGGTGCATCCGGCCCTCGAAGTACTCCACGACCGGCGACGGCACGACCGGGACCTCGCCCAGGTAGACCTTGCCGGAGGAGCCGTCGATGGAGATCAGGTCGCCTTCCTCGACGACGTGCCCGCCGGGCACCGTCATCCGCCGGCGCTTGGTGTCGACCTCCAGCTCCTCGGCGCCGCAGACGCAGGTCTTGCCCATGCCGCGGGCGACCACGGCCGCGTGGGAGGTCTTGCCGCCGCGGGAGGTGAGGATGCCCTCGGCGGCGATCATGCCGTCCAGGTCGTCGGGGTTGGTCTCGCGGCGGATCAGGATGACCTTCTCGCCGGAACGGGACCACTTCACCGCGGTGTAGGAGTCGAAGACCGCCTTGCCGACGGCCGCGCCCGGGGAGGCGGCGATGCCGCGGCCCACCTGGGCGACCTTGGCGTCCTCGTCGAAGCGGGGGAACATCAGCTGGGCGAGCTGGGCGCCGTTGACCCGGCACAGGGCCTCGGCCTCGTCGATCAGGCCTTGGTCGACCAGCTGCGTGGCGATGCGGAAGGCGGCGCCCGCGGTGCGCTTACCGACCCGGGTCTGGAGCATCCACAGCTGGCCGCGCTCGATGGTGAACTCGATGTCGCAGAGATCCCGGTAGTGGTTCTCCAGGGTCTCCATGATCTGCATCAGCTGGTCGTACGACTTCTTGTCGATCGTCTCCAGCTCGGCCAGCGGCACGGTGTTGCGGATGCCGGCGACGACGTCCTCGCCCTGCGCGTTCTGGAGGTAGTCGCCGTACACGCCCTGGTGGCCGGAGGCGGGGTCACGGGTGAAGGCGACACCGGTGCCGGAGTCGGGCCCGAGGTTGCCGAACACCATGGAGCAGATGTTGACGGCGGTGCCGAGGTCGTGCGGGATGCGCTCCTGGCGCCGGTACAGCTTGGCGCGGTCGCCGTTCCAGGAGTCGAAGACCGCCTTGACGGCGAGGTCCATCTGCTCGCGCGGGTCCTGCGGGAAGTCCCGGCCGGCCTCGGTCTTGACGATCTTCTTGAACTTGGTGACCAGCTTCTTGAGGTCGGCGGCCTCCAGCTCGGTGTCGACCGTGACCTTCTTGGCCGCCTTCGCCGCCTCCAGCGCGTCCTCGAACAGCTCGCCGTCGACGCCGAGGACGGTCTTGCCGAACATCTGGATCAGGCGCCGGTAGGAGTCCCAGGCGAACCGCTCGTCGCCGGCCTGCTTGGCCAGGCCCTGCACCGACTTGTCGGACAGGCCGATGTTGAGGACGGTGTCCATCATGCCGGGCATGGAGAACTTGGCACCGGAACGGACCGACACGAGGAGGGGGTCGTCGGCCTGGCCCAGCTTCTTGCCCATGGTCTTCTCCAGGGCGTCGAGGTGCGCACTCACCTCGTCCCGGAGGGCGGGCGGCTCCTCGCCGCTGTCCAGGTAGACCTTGCAGGCTTCCGTGGTGATCGTGAAGCCGGGTGGCACCGGGAGACCCAGATTGGTCATCTCGGCGAGGTTGGCACCCTTGCCGCCCAGCAGGTCCTTGAGGTCCTTGTTGCCCTCGGTGAAGTCGTAGACGAACTTCACGCTGTCAACACTGTTACCGGGTCCCGGTACGTGGGGACCTTTGTTTTCCGACACGGGTCTCGACTCCTCGAGGACGCGGTGGCTGCCCTGACGGCGAGGAATGTACCCAGATCAAAGGCTCGTGGATACGTCCACTGACGCGTCATGCGCCTGTAACCACCTGCTCACCAGTGGATCGAAAGTCAAGGCTTGGCAAGCCCTGGCCGCCGCATGTTTTCACTTCTTGAACGGACCCCTGCACATAAGGCCACGTTGTCCGCTCATCTGAGCGGCGATCGCCACGTCTGTTTTCGCTCGATGAACGATCATCGAGTGGCACTGAGTGCCATTCTTTCCAGAAGTGCAGCCGCTGTCGATCCGCTCATCTGAGCGCATCCCTTATCAAGGGTGGCGAGAATCACGCTGCCACACCGGCCCGCATTTCACCATGCGGACCCGTACGGCGCCCCGGCTGAACGGACCGGTCGGCGCGCCCGTACGGAACGGTGGCGGACCCGGACCCCCACGCCGGGTCCGCCCCTCCAACCGAGTTCCGCACGGGTACGGAAGGACCTCCGGGTGCCTGGCTACACACGCTCGCTCCGGCCACATCGCACGACCGACGGGAACGGGGAGGAGGACCGGTCCGAGTCGCCCGACGGCGACCGGGAGCCGGGCGCGGACGCGGGCCGGGGGCCGGGCGCGGGCCAGGAGCCGGGCGCGGGCCAGGAGCCGGACGCGGGCCAGGGGCCCGACGGCGACCGGGCGGTCGAGGGTGCCGACGGGCGGGAAGCAGGCCGGGAGGGCCAGGGCGCCGACGGGCGGGGAGCAGGCCGGGAGGGCCAGGGCGCCGACGGGCGGGGAGCGGGCCGGGAGGCCGACGGCGCCGACGAGCGGGAGTGGGCCGGGTCCGCCGTACCGGAGGAGAGCACGCCGGCGGAGCCCGGCTCGGGGGCCCGCGGTCCGGCGGAACCCGACGCAGAGGGGAACCGTCCGACCGAACCGGACGCAGAGGGGAACCGTCCGACCGAACCGGACGCAGAGGGGAACCGTCTGACCGAACCCGGCTCAGATGAGCACGGTCCGACCGAACAGGGCCCCATCGCTCACGGTCCGGCCGGCACCGATCCCAGCGACCCCGACGCCGCCCGGGAAGGCACCGACCCCGGCGCGGATGCGCCTCGCCGCACCCCGGAGGACCTCGCTCCCGCCCCGACCGAACCCACTCCCGCCCCGGCGGACCCCGCCCCCGCCCCCGCGGACCCGGCCCGCGCCCCGGAGGCTGCCGGCCCGCCGCCGGCGGAGGCACCGCCCGGCCGGTTCGCCCGGTGGCGCCGGGACCGGCCGCGCGCCGCCCGTAATCTGCGCCGCACGGTGCACGTCCTCGCCGCCGTGCTCGTCGTGGGGGCCCTGCTGCTGCCCAACGTGGGCGGGGCGCTGCGCCCCAACCGGTTCACCCGGATCCCGGCCGAGGCGGTCGTCGGCGCGGCCCTGCTGCTCGCCCTCCCCCGCCGGCCCCGGACGGTCGTGGCCGCGCTGTGCGGCACCGGCCTCGGGCTGCTGACCGTGCTGAACCTGCTCGACCTCGGGTTCGAGGAGTACCTGGGCCGGGGCTTCAACCTCGTGCTCGACTGGGAACTGCTCGACGACGCCCACTCCTACGTCGCGGACACCCTGGGCGGTGCCGCCGCCGCAGCCGCGTCCGTCGGCGCGGTCGTCCTGGTGCTGCTGGTGGTGACGGGCACCGCGCTGGCCACCGTCCGGCTCGGCGCCCTGCTGGACCGGCACCGTCCCCGCGCCACCCGGGGCACGCTGATCGCGGGCACGGCGTGGATCGCCTGCACCGCGCTGGGCGTGCAGATCGCCGGTGTGCCGGTCGCCTCCGACCGGGCCGTCGACACGGTGCGCAGGCAGGCCGACCGGGTGGCGGACACGCTGCGCGACGAGGCCGCGTTCGCCCGGGAGGCGCGGTCGGACACCTTCGGGGCGACGCCCCCGGACCAGTTGCTGCCGGACCTGCGGGGCAAGGACGTCGTCCTCGCGTTCATCGAGAGCTACGGCCGCAGCGCCGTCGAGGACCCGGCCATCGCCCCCGGCGTCACCCGCACCCTGGAGGCGCGCACCGAGGCGCTGGCGAAGGCCGGGTACCGGGCCCGCAGCGGCTGGCTGACCTCCTCCACGTACGGCGGCAGCAGCTGGCTCGGCCACTCGACCGCGCTGTCCGGCCTGTGGATCGACAACCAGCAGCGCTACCGCACCGTCACCACCGCCGGCGACCACCTCACCCTCACCGAGGCGTTCCGCCGGACCGGCGCCTGGGACACGGTCGGGGTGATGCCGGGCGTGCAGAAGGCGTGGCCGGAGGCGGAGTGGTACGGCCTGGAGAAGGTCTACAACGCCTTCCAGCTCGGCTACCGGGGACCGAAGTTCAGCTGGTCGACGATGCCCGACCAGTACGCGCTGGAGGCGTTCGAGCGGCTGGAGCACGGCCGGCTGCGCGACCGGCCGCTGATGGCGGAGATCATCCTGACCTCCAGTCACCAGCCGTGGGCGCCGCTGCCCGAGCTGGTCGACTGGGACGACCTCGGCGACGGCTCCGTCTTCCACGCGATCCAGCAGGCGGGCGAGGACCCCGGCGACCTCGTCACCGACTCCGCGAGATCCCGGCGGGCGTACGGCAGGTCCGTCTCGTACTCGGTCGAGAGCCTCACCCGGTGGCTGGAGCGCTACGGCACCGACGACACGGTGCTGGTGTTCCTCGGCGACCACCAGCCGATCGCCCGGGTCAGCGGCAGCGGCGCGAGCCGGGACGTGCCGGTGTCGGTGGTCGCCAAGGACCCGGAGGTGCTGGAGAAGATCTCCGGCTGGAACTGGACCGAGGGGCTCACCCCGGCCGAGGACGCCCCGGTGTGGCGGATGGACGCCTTCCGCGACCGCTTCCTCACCGCCTACGGCTCCACCCCGCACCCCACCGCCGGGTGACCCGTCCGGCGACCCGGCCCGGGCCGCGACCCGCCCGCCGTGGGGTCGCGACCCGGCCGCTATGAGGTCGCGACCCGGCCGCGATCCGGTCGCGACCCGGCCGTGACCTCGGACGACACCCCGTGCCAGGCCCCCGCCGACGCGCCCGTCCGTTGGGCGGAACCCCCTGTTCCACAGGCGTTCCTCTTGCTAGCGTGCCGCGCTACGCAAAGAAAATGACCAAGGAAGCGTGATCATGTCGAATCCTTCCCGTGAGCAGTGGGGAAGCCGCGCAGGTTTCCTGTTCGCCGCGATCGGATCGGCGATCGGGCTCGGCAACATCTGGCGCTTCCCCGCCGTTGCCTACGAGAACGGCGGCGGGGCCTTCCTCCTGCCGTATCTCGTCGCGCTGCTGACCGCGGGCATCCCGTTGCTGATTCTCGAGTACTCGATCGGCCACAAGTACCGGAAGTCGCCTCCGGCGGCCTTCCGGCAGATCTCCCGGCCCGCGGAGGCGATCGGCTGGTGGCAGGTCGCGATCTGCTTCGTGATCGCCGCCTACTACGCCGTCATCATCGCCTGGGCCGTCCGGTACATCGGCTACTCCTTCGGCGAGCAGTGGGGGGACGACGCCAACGCCTTCTTCTTCGGCGACTTCCTCCAGGCCGCCGACGCGCCCGGCTTCGTCTCCTCCTACGTCGACGGGGTGCTCTGGCCGCTCATCGGAGTCTGGGCGGTGGTGCTGGTCATCCTGGGACTCGGCATCCGCAACGGCATCGAGAAGGCCAACAAGTTCTTCATCCCGCTGCTGGTGCTCTTCTTCGTCGTCCTGGTGGGCCGCGCGCTCACGCTCGACGGTGCCGGCAAGGGGCTGGACGGGCTGTTCCGGCCGGACTGGTCGGCGCTCGGCGACGGCAGCGTGTGGGTCGCCGCGTACGGGCAGATCTTCTTCTCGCTGTCCATCGGCTTCGGCATCATGATCACCTACGCCTCCTACCTGCGGAAGCGGGCGGACCTCACCGGCTCCGCGATGGTCGCCGGCTTCGCCAACAGCGCCTTCGAGATCCTCGCGGGCATCGGCGTGTTCGCCACCCTCGGCTTCATGGCCGCGGCCCAGGGCGTCGGGGTGAACGAGGTCGCGAGCTCCGGCATCGGCCTGGCGTTCGTCGCCTTCCCGACGGTCATCTCGCAGATGCCGATGGGCGCGCTGTTCGGCGCGCTGTTCTTCGGCTCGCTGGTGGTCGCCGGTCTGACCTCGCTGATCAGCATCGTGCAGGTGGTCATCGCCGCCGTGCAGGACCGCACCGGCATGCGCCGGCTCCCGGCGGTGCTGAGCGTCGGCGGGGCCACCGCCCTGGTGTCGATCCTCCTCTTCCCGACCGACAACGGCATCTACCTGCTGGACGCGGCCGACCACTTCATCAACCAGTACGGCGTCGCGCTCGCCGCGCTGGTCGTGCTCGTCGTCGTGGGCTGGCTCCTGCGCCGCCTGCCCGTCTTCCAGCAGCACGCCAACGAGGCCTCCGCGATGCGGCTCGGCCGCTGGTGGCTGATCTGCCTGGGCATCGTCACCCCGCTGGTGCTCGGCTGGATGATGGTCGACAGCCTGCGGACGGAGTTCGCGGAGAACTACGAGGGCTACCCGACCTCGTTCCTGCTCTGGGCCGGCTGGGGTGTCGCCGCCGGGGCGGTGATCGTGGCCGTGATCCTCAGCCTGCTGCCCTGGCGCTCCGCCGTCACCGAGCCCGCCGAGGACGCGGTCGCGGGGACCGGCTCCGGCTCCGCGGCACCCGAATCCGCGGCACCCGAGAAGGGGGAGAACTGATGTCGACGAGTGCCATCATCATGCTGGTCGTGGCCATCGTGATCGTCTGGGGCGGTCTGGTGGGCGCCATCGTCCACCTGCGCCGGCACCCCGAGCGCCCCGAGGACGACGCGCCCGCGGCCGAACCGACGGCCTGAGCGGCCCGGTGACCCCCCGTACGGCTCCGCTCCTGCCCGGAGCGGAGCCGTACGGCACCCGGCACACCCCCGGCCGGCCCGGCACCCCGCCCGGGAGGCCCGCCGCCACCCCGGCCGGCCCGGCACCCGGCCGACGCGGCCCGGCACCCCGCCGGGCCGTCGCGGGCTCGGGCTCCCGCCCGGCGCGGCTCAGGCCCAGCGGGACCGGCTCAGCCCGGCCCGGCCTCGCTCAGCCGCCCGACGTGTCCAGTTCGGCCTCCTCGCCGACGCCCGCGCAGTCGTACGGGTCGTTCAGCCAGCCGTCGGGCAGCACCACCCGGTTGTTGCCGGAGGTCCGCCCGCGGGGGCCGTCGGCGCCCGCCGGCCAGGGCTGGTCGAGGTCCAGTTCGTCGAGCCCGGCCCGCAGTTCGGCCAGCGAGGACGTGACCGCGAGCCGCCGGCGCATCTCGGAGCCGACGGCGAAGCCCTTGAGGTACCAGGCGACGTGCTTGCGGAAGTCGGTCACCCCGCGGGTCTCGTCGCCCATCCACTCCCCGAGCAGGGTGGCGTGCCGCACCATCGCGTCGGCGACCACCCGCAGCCCGGGGCGCACGGCTTCGTGGGCACGGCCCTCGAAGGCGGCCACCAGGTCCGCGAACAGCCACGGCCGGCCCAGGCAGCCGCGCCCCACGACCACGCCGTCGCAGCCGGTCTCCCGGACCATCCGCAGCGCGTCCTCGGCGCACCAGATGTCGCCGTTGCCGAGGACCGGGATCTCCGGGACGTGCTCCTTCAGGCGGGCGATGGCGTCCCAGTCGGCCGTGCCGCCGTAGTGCTGGGCGGTGGTGCGGCCGTGCAGGGCGATCGCGCTCACGCCCTCCTCGACGGCGATGCGCCCGGCGTCCAGGTAGGTCAGGTGGTCGTCGTCGAGGCCCTTGCGCATCTTCATGGTGACCGGCAGGTCCCCGGCCCCGGCGACCGCCTCGCGCAGGATGGCGCGCAGCAGGTTCCGCTTGTAGGGCAGGGCGGAGCCGCCGCCCTTGCGGGTGACCTTGGGCACCGGGCAGCCGAAGTTGAGGTCGATGTGGTCGGCCAGGTCCTCGTCGACGATCATGCGGACGGCCTTGCCGACGGTCGCCGGGTCCACGCCGTACAGCTGGATCGAACGCGGGGTCTCGCTCGCGTCGAAGTGGATCAGCTGCATGGTCTTGTCGTTGCGCTCGACCAGCGCCCGGGTGGTGATCATCTCGCTGACGAACAGCCCCTTGCCCCCGCTGAACTCGCGGCACAGGGTGCGGAAGGGGGCGTTGGTGATCCCGGCCATGGGGGCCAGCACGACCGGCGGGGACACCGTGTGCGGGCCGATCGCCAGGGTGGATCCGGGGGCGGCGGTGGGCGTGGGCATTCCCCCATTGTCACGCATCCGGCCCGGTGCCCGGCGCGCTGCCCGTGCATCGGCCATTAGTTAGTCGCACTATTGATGCGTGCGTACGATGGGGTCCATGCCCGAGCTCAGCCCGCGCCGCCGGCTCCTGGTGCTCGCGATCTGCTGCATGAGCCTGCTGATCGTGAGCCTGGACACCACCGTGCTGAACGTCGCCCTGCCGGCCCTCCAAAGGGAGCTGGACGCGAGCACCGCGGGCCTGCAGTGGACCATCGACGCCTACACCCTCGTCCTGGCCTCGCTGCTGATGCTGGCGGGCTCCACCGCCGACCGCATCGGCCGCAAGCGGGTCTTCTGCGCGGGCCTGGTGGTCTTCACCCTCGGGTCGGTGCTCTGTTCCCTCGCGCCGAGCCTGGAGGCGCTGGTCGCCTTCCGGATGGTGCAGGCGGTGGGCGGTTCGATGCTCAACCCGGTGGCCATGTCCATCATCACCAACACCTTCACCGACCCGCGGGAACGGGCCCGCGCGATCGGCGTGTGGGGCGCGGTGGTCGGTGTCTCGATGGCCGCGGGCCCGCTCGTCGGCGGCCTGCTGGTGGACTCGGTGGGCTGGCGCTCGATCTTCTGGGTCAACGTGCCCGTGGGCCTCGCCGCCCTCCTGCTGACGCTGCGCTTCGTCCCCGAGTCCCAGGCGCCCCGGGCCCGCCGCCCCGATCCGGTCGGACAGTTGCTCGTCATCGCCCTGTTCGGGACGCTCACGTACGCGATCATCGAGGCCCCGCACGCGCCGCTGTCCACCGTCGCCCCGGTCGCCGTCGTCTCCGTCGCGGCCCTCGCCGGGCTGCTCTACCACGAGCCGCGCCGCCACGAACCGCTGATCGACCTGCGGTTCTTCCGCTCCGCGCCGTTCAGCGGGGCCACGGTGATCGCGGTGTGCTCGTTCGCCGCGCTGTCCGGCTTCCTGTTCCTGTCCACCCTGTACCTGCAGAACGTGCGCGGACTGAGCGCCCTGGAGGCGGGGCTGTGGATGCTGCCGCTGGCCGCGCCGACGTTCCTGTGCGCCCCGCTGTCCGGGCGGCTGGTCGGCAGCCGCGGGCCCCGCGTGCCGCTGCTGATCGCGGGCGTGGCGATGACGGCGAGCGGGCTGCTCTTCGCCCTGTTCGAGGCGGAGACGTCCGACGGCACGCTGTTCGCGGGCTACGTCCTGTTCGGCGTCGGCTTCGGCTTCGTCAACGCCCCCATCACCAACACCGCCGTCTCCGGGATGCCCCGGGCCCAGGCGGGCGTGGCCTCGGCGGTGGCGTCCACCAGCCGGCAGCTGGGGGGCACCCTCGGCGTGGCGGTGGTCGGCGCGGTCCTGGCGGCGGGCGTGGGGTCGTCGTCGTACGCGGACGCCTTCGTGTCCGCGGCGGGGCCCGCCTGGTGGGTCCTGGCGGGGTGCGGGCTGGCGGTGCTGGTGGTGGGCGCCCTCACCTCGGGCCGCTGGGCGCGGGCGACGGCGCTGCGCACGGCCGAGCGGCTGGAGTCGGCGGAGATCCGCGAGGCGGCCGGGGCGGGACGCTGACCGCGCCGGGGCCCGACTCCCGCCCCGCGTACCCCTGTTGATGTTGGTCTTGCTGCACACTCCTTGACGTCCCCGGTCCCGCGGGCCGGGGACGTGCCGTCCCCCGCGCCGGGGACGTGTCAGGTCGGGACCCGCACGCGGATGCCGGAGGCGTCATGCCGCAGATCGACACGAGCAAGGTCAGCCGCTTCGACCAGCACGGGCGTGAGCACGTCGTGCGCGTCCAGCGCACCGGAGTGCAGCGCACCATCCGCTGCGACACCTGCGGCTGGCGCAGAGGGGCGCAGTTCCTGCCCTGGCTGAAGGCCCAGGAACACCTCGCCGAGGCCCACCGGGCCACGGTGGACCCGACGGCGGCCTGAACGACGCCCGCGCCCCGCGCCCCGACCGGCCCGCCGGGCGCGCCCCGCGCCCAGCACCCCGCGCCCCCCGCCCGGCCCGCCGGGAGACACAGGCCGGGCGGACCCGGCGCCCTCCCCCGCCCCGCCCGGCGGGGGGCGCAGCCGCGCAGACCCCGCGCCCGTCGGCCGGCCCGGCCCCCGGAGGGGACCGGAACGCCGGACCCGGAGCGGCCCGGAACGCCGGAACGCCGGGCCCCGGAGCGGTCCGGGGCCCGGCGTTCCTGCCGGTCGGGCGGTGGGGCGGGGTGATCAGGCGCCGACGAGGCGGGTGGCCAGGTAGCCCTCGATCTGGTCCAGCGACACGCGCTCCTGCTTCATGGTGTCGCGCTCGCGGACGGTCACCGCGTTGTCGTCCAGGGTGTCGAAGTCGACGGTGACGCAGAACGGCGTGCCGATCTCGTCCTGGCGGCGGTAGCGGCGGCCGATGGCGCCTGCGTCGTCGAACTCGATGTTCCAGTTCTGCCGCAGCGTCTGGGCCAGACCCTTCGCCTTGGGCGACAGGTCCGCGTTGCGGGACAGCGGCAGCACGGCGACCTTCACCGGGGCGAGGCGGTGGTCCAGGCGCAGCACGGTGCGCTTCTCCATCTTGCCCTTGGCGTTGGGGGCCTCGTCCTCGACGTAGGCGTCCAGCAGGAAGGCGAGCATCGCCCGGCCGACACCGGCCGCCGGCTCGATGACGTACGGCGTCCAGCGCTCGCCGGCCTCCTGGTCGAAGTAGGAGAGGTCCTGGCCGGAGGCCTTGGAGTGCGCGCCGAGGTCGAAGTCGGTGCGGTTGGCGACGCCCTCCAGCTCGCCCCACTCGCTGCCGCCGAACTGGAAGCGGTACTCGATGTCAGCGGTGCGCTTGGAGTAGTGGGAGAGCTTCTCCTGCGGGTGCTCGTACCACCGCATGTTCTCCTCGCGCAGGCCGAGACCGGTGTACCAGTTCCAGCGCTGCTCCATCCAGTACTCCTGCCACTTCTCGTCCTCGCCCGGCTTGACGAAGAACTCCATCTCCATCTGCTCGAACTCGCGGGTGCGGAAGATGAAGTTGCCGGGCGTGATCTCGTTGCGGAAGGACTTGCCCATCTGGGCGATGCCGAACGGCGGCTTCTTGCGCGAAGCGGTCTGCACCTGGGCGAAGTTGGTGAAGATGCCCTGGGCGGTCTCGGGGCGCAGGTAGGCGACGGAGCCGGAGTCCTGGGTCGGGCCGAGGTGGGTGGACAGCAGGCCAGAGAACTGCTTGGGCTCGGTGAACTGGCCCTTGTTGCCGCAGTTGGGGCAGTTGACGTCCGCCAGGCCGTTCTCCGGGGCGCGGCCCTTCTTCTCCTCGTACGCCTCCTCCAGGTGGTCCGCGCGGAACCGCTTGTGGCAGGCGGTGCACTCGGTGAGCGGGTCGGTGAAGGTGGCGACGTGCCCGGAGGCGACCCACACCTCCGGGGCCAGGATCACGGACGAGTCGAGGCCGACCACGTCCTCGCGGGACGTCACCATGTAACGCCACCACTGACGCTTGAGGTTCTCCTTGAGCTCGACACCGAGGGGCCCGTAGTCCCAGGCGGCACGCTGGCCGCCGTAGATCTCACTGCAGGGGAATACGAAGCCACGGCGCTTGCTCAGGCTGACGATGGTGTCGATCTTGTCGGCGGCCACGGTGCTCTCTTCATTACGACGACGGTGACTGACTGGTGCGGCGCGAGGCGCCTCGGTGGGGGTGCTGGTCAGGAGACGGGCTCGGGCGAGGCGCGATTGCTTCCAACGAAGCTCTCAGGCTACCGGCGTGGCCTGCTCCGGGACCAATTCGGCCCCCGCTCACGGGCCTCACGTGCGTTGTTGACAACGGTTTCCATCATCATTGAAAATGACTGTCATGAACGTACGACGACTCATACCGACGGCCGCGGTGACCGCCGTCACCTTCCTCGGCCTCGGCACCCTCTCCGCCTGCGCCGGGGACAGCGCCGCCGCGGGCAACACCGACAAGTTCGACGTCGTCGCGTCGTTCTACCCGATGGCGTTCCTCGCCGAGCGGATCGGCGGCGAGCACGTGAACGTCACCAGCCTCACGCAGCCCGGCCAGGAGCCGCACGACCTGGAGATCAGCGCCAAGCAGACCGCACAGCTCCAGGAGTCCGACGCGGCCCTCTTCCTCAAGGGACTGCAGCCCTCCGTCGACGAGGCCATCGGCCAGGCCGAGCTGAAGACGAAGATCGACGCGGCGACCCTGACGAGCCTGCGCACCGAGGGCGCCGGCCACGGCCACGACGACGAGCACGGCCACGGCGACGAGCACGGCCACGGCGACGAGCACGGCCACGAGGACGAGCACGCCGACGACCACGGCCACGAGCACGAGGGCGGCAAGGACCCGCACCTCTGGCTCGACCCGGTCAAGTACGCCGAGGTCGCCGAGGGCGTCGGCGCGGCCTTCGCGAAGGCCGACCCGGACCACGCGGCCGACTACCGCGAGAACACCGAGGCCCTCGTCGCCGAACTGGGCGAGCTGGACGGCCGCTTCGAGGCCGGGCTGAAGAACCGCGCCACCGACGTCTTCATCACCACCCACTCCGCCTTCGGCTACCTCGCCGACCGCTACGGCCTCACCGAGGAGGCCATCAACGGCCTCGACCCGGAGTCCGAGCCGAGCGGCGCCCGCGTGAAGGAACTGGAGCGCACGGCGAAGGCCGAGGGCGTCACCACCGTCTTCTACGAGACGCTGGTCAGCGACCGGACCGCCAAGACCCTCGCCACCGATGCCGGGCTGCGCACCGATGTCCTGGACCCGCTCGAGGGCATCACCGACGCCTCCCGCGGCGACGACTACTTCCAGGTCATGGACGCCAACCTGGCGGCCCTCCAGAAGGCCCTGGGAGCGAAGTGACCGTCCGACCACCGGAGGACGCCATGCCCGAGCCCGTGATCTCCCTGCGCGGTGTCCACGCCGAACTGGGCTCGCGTCCGGTGCTGCGCGGCATCGACCTCACCGTGCGCCGCGGCGAGGTCGTCGCCCTGCTCGGCGCCAACGGCTCCGGCAAGTCCACGGCCGTACGCAGCGTCATCGGCCAGGTGCAGCCCGGGGCGGGCGAGATCGAGCTGTTCGGCACCCCGCGCCGCCGCTTCACCGACTGGGCCCGGGTGGGCTACGTCCCGCAGCGCACCACCGCCGCGGGCGGCGTGCCCGCCACGGTCACCGAGATCGTCTCCTCGGGCCGCCTGGCCCGCACCCGCTTCGGCCTGTTCCGCCGGTCCGACCGTGAGGCCGTGCGCCGCGCGATCGACCTGGTCGGGCTCGCGGACCGCGCGAAGGACTCCGTCGACGCCCTGTCCGGCGGCCAGCACCAGCGGGTGCTGATCGCCCGCGCGCTCGCCGCCGAACCCGAACTGCTGATCATGGACGAGCCGATGGCCGGCGTGGACCTCGCGAGCCAGGAGGTGCTGGCCGCGACCCTGCGCCACCAGGTCGCCGAGGGCGCCACCGTCCTCCTCGTCCTGCACGAACTGGGCCCGCTGGAGCCGCTGATCGACCGCGCGGTGGTGCTGCGCGACGGCTGCGTGCTGCACGACGGCCCGCCGCCGAAGGCCGTCGGCCAGCACGCCCTGCCGGGCCACGACCACGTCCACCCGCACGCCCCCGCGGGTGCCGAACCGATCCGCACGGGACTGCTGAGCTGAATCCGATGGACATCCTCGACTACGCCTTCATGCAGCGGGCCCTGCTCGCCGCCGTCCTGGTCGGCATCACCGCGCCCGCCGTCGGCATCTACCTCGTCCAGCGCCGCCAGGCCCTGATGGGCGACGGCATCGGCCACGTCGCCATGACCGGCGTCGGCCTGGGCTTCCTGCTGTCCTGGTCCCCGGTGTGGATGGCGACGCTGGTCTCCGTCCTCGGCGCCGTCCTGATGGAGCTGATCCGCTGGTACGGCCGGACCCGCGGCGACATCGCCCTCGCGATGCTCTTCTACGGCGGCATGGCCGGCGGCGTCATGTTCATCAACCTCGCCCCGACCGGCTCCAACGCCAACCTCACCTCGTACCTGTTCGGTTCGCTGTCGACGGTGTCCTCCTCCGACGTCACCGCGATCAGCATCCTGGCCGCGTTCGTGATCCTGGTCACCCTCGGGCTGCGCCGCCAGCTGTTCGCGGTCAGCCAGGACGAGGAGTTCGCCCGGGTCACCGGCCTTCCGGTGCGCCTGTTGAACCTGCTCACCGCGATCACCGCCGCGGTGACCGTGACGGTCGCGATGCGGGTGGTGGGCCTGCTGCTGGTCAGCGCGCTCATGGTGGTGCCGGTCGCGGCGGCCCAGCAGCTCAGCCGCAGCTTCGCCGCCACCTTCGCCATCGCCGTGGCGATCGGCGTGAGCGTGACCATCGGCGGCACCGTCACCTCCTACTACCAGGACGTGCCGCCCGGCGCGACGATCGTGCTGCTCACCATCGGCGCGTTCCTCGTGCTGACCGCCCTGGCCACGCCACTCGCCCGGCGCCGGGCCCGGGCCGCCGCGGCCGCGCGGCCGGCCGGGGAACCGGCCGAGTGCGCCATCCCGGCCAGCCGGGCGAGCACCGACGGCGCAGGCGTCTGACCGCCCGGAAGCCCGACTGGCACAATGGCCGGGCAGGCAGTGCAGACGTGAGGAGGCAACCGGTGACCACCGCTGGACCGCCCGTGAGGGGCCGCGCCACTCGGCAGCGCGCCGCCGTGGCGGCTGCGCTTCTGGAGGTCGACGAGTTCCGCAGCGCTCAGGAACTCCACGACATGCTCAAGCACAGGGGCGACTCGGTGGGACTGACCACGGTCTACCGCACCCTGCAGTCCCTCGCCGACGCCGGCGAGGTCGACGTGCTGCGCAACGCCGAGGGCGAGTCCGTCTACCGGCGCTGCTCCACCGACGACCACCATCACCACCTGGTCTGCCGCACCTGCGGCAAGGCGGTCGAGGTGGAGGGACCGGCCGTGGAGAAGTGGGCGGAGGGCGTCGCCGCCGAGCACGGCTTCGTGGACGTGGACCACACGGTGGAGATCTTCGGCACCTGCGCGGAGTGCGCGGCGGCGGCCTGCACCGACTGACGGCGAGGCGGCGGGCGGACACCCGCGCCGCTCCCGGGTGACGCCCCGCACGCGGCCGTCACCCGGGAACCGAGGGGGACGAACACCACATGCCATTGCCGGGCCGCGCGCGGCGTACGGGACGCGGGCCGAAGGGCCCGGCGCGCGGCCCCGCCGCGACCTTCACGGCCGGTCCCGGCCCCCTCCGGCGGAGCTGCCGCGGCACCCACCGCTCCGGACAGTCGGGTGCGCCCCGCCGCCCCGGACCGTCGGGCGCGCCCCGCCGGTGCCGGTGGTCCGGACCCGGGTCCTGATCCCGTGGTGGACGACTGGGCGGACTTCTTCATCGCGCCCGACTCCGCGTCGGCGGCTTCGGTCAAGGGCTTCAGCCCGCGCCGGGCGTTCCCGTGCGTTGCCGTGGGCGTCTACGACCCCGCCGACGCCGTGGTCGAGTGGGAGAGCCTGTTCACCGGGGAGTCCCCGCACGCGCTCGTGCGGGCCGACGAGCCACGGGTCCTGACCGACCTCACCGACGACGGCTGGCACGTCTTTGTCGTCTCGGAGCGCCTCCAGTCCCTGCTCGCGACCGGGGACCCGCGGCGACGCGACGACGTGGCCCGTGCGTGGTCGCGCCTGCGGCGGGCCGACGGGGAGGCCGTCGAGGAGGGCGAGGCCGTGCGCCACCTGACGGAGCTGGCGGCTCTGGCCCGCGCCGCCCTGGACGGGAGCGCCCGGCTCTACTGCTCCGTGCGATAGCGGCCGGCCGGCCCAGCCCTCGACGCGCGCAGGGGCCGCCGGTCCCCTGCGTCGGCCCGGGAACGGTGTGCCGGTTCCTGCGCCGGCCCCGCCGACACGGGGGCGACGAAGGGCCGGACCGGGCTGACGGCTGGGCCGGGAGGAGGCTGGACCGGGCTGACAGCTGGGCCGTGACGGGTGCCGAACCGGAACGACGGCCGAACCGGCGGGAGGACCGGCGCCCGAACCGGCGGGAGGACCGAACCGGGGACCTGGAGCGTCACCCCCGGCCCTCCGGCCCCCTGGCCCCCAGGTGGCGTGCCGGTCGGCACGGCCGCCGCGTCAGCCCCGTCGGCACACAGGGTCTCCCCGGCCCGGCACCCGTCTCGCGGGTCGTGCCTCAGCCTTCGCCCGCGCCGGACCGGCCTTCCATGGCGAGCAGTTCCTCGTTCGGGACGGCCCCGCCGAAGCGGCGGTCGCGGGAGGCGAACTCCAGGCAGGCGCGCCACAGGTCGCGCCGGTCGAAGTCGGGCCACAGCACGTCCTGGAACACCATCTCGGCGTACGCGCTCTGCCACAGCAGGTAGTTGGACGTGCGCTGCTCCCCGCTGGGCCGCAGGAACAGGTCGACGTCCGGCATGTCCGGGTAGTACAGGTACTTGGCGAACGTCTTCTCGCCGATCTTCGACGGGTCGAGCCGCCCGGCAGCCACGTCCTCCGCCATCGCCTGGGCCGCGTCCGCGATCTCCGCCCGGCCGCCGTAGTTCATGCAGAAGTACAGCGTGAGCCGGTCGTTGTCCTTGGTCTGCTCCTGGGCGACCTGGAGTTCCTTCGCCACCGACTTCCACAGCTTGGGCATGCGCCCCACCCAGCGCACCCGCACGCCCAGTTCGTCGAGCGTGTCGCGGCTCTTGCGGATGAAGTCGCGGTTGAAGTTCATCAGGAAGCGCACCTCGTCCGGCGAGCGCTTCCAGTTCTCGGTGGAGAAGGCGTACAGGGAGATCGATCCGACGCCCATCTCGATGGCGCCCTGGAGCACGTCGACCACCCGCTCGGCGCCGACCTTGTGCCCCTCGGTGCGCGGCAGCCCGCGCTCCTTGGCCCACCGGCCGTTGCCGTCCATGACGATCGCCACGTGCCGGGGCACGAGGTCGCCGGGGATCCTGGGCGGCCGGGCGCCGGAGGGGTGCGGTTCCGGCGTCCTGTACTCCCGGCGCTGACGCCCCAGAAACCCGCGTACGGCCATGTGTCTCTCGTCTCCCTCTGGCTGTTCGTTCTGTTCGCGTTGGGTTCGCTACTTCTCGACGTACCGCAGGGAGCGCAGCCCGCGCTCCAGGTGCCAGTGCAGGTACGCGGAGACCAGTCCGCTGCCCTCCCGGACGTGCCGTGCCTCGGCCGCGTCCGCGGTCTCCCAGTCCCCCGTGAGCAGCGCACCCAGCAGTTCCAGTGCCTCCGGCGAGGGTACGACGCTGCCGGGCACCCGGCAGTCACCGCACACGGACCCGCCCGACGCCACCGAGAAGAACCGGTTCGGGCCGGGCATCCCGCACTTCGCGCAGTCGCCGAAGCTGGGGGCGTAGCCGTTGACGGCCAGGGAGCGCAGCAGGAACGCGTCGAGCACCAGGTGCGGCGCGTGCTCGCCCCGGGCGAGGGTCCGCAGGGCGCCGACCAGCAGCAGGTACTGCTGCACCGCCGGTTCCCCTTCGTGGTCGGTGAACCGCTCGGCCGTCTCCAGCATGGCCGTCCCGGCGGTGTAGCGGGCGTAGTCGGTCACGATCCCGCCGCCGTACGGTGCGATCGTCTCGCTCTGCGTGCACAGCGGCAGGCCGCGGCCGACCAGCTCGCTCCCCCGGGAGAAGAACTGCACGTCCACGTGCGAGAACGGTTCGAGGCGCGCGCCGAACTTCGACTTCGTCCGGCGCACCCCTCTCGCCACGGCGCGTACGCGTCCGTGACCGCGCGTGAGCAACGTGATGATCCGGTCCGCCTCACCCAGCTTCTGGGTGCGCAGCACGATGCCGTCGTCGCGGAACAGACTCATGCCGCCCATTGTCGCCTACGTTCACGGCACCTCACCGCGGCTGCGGGCGTTGGCGTACGCCGTCGCCTCCCGCAGCCGCTCCGCGGCGGTCGCCTGCCGCACGGCACCGGGGTCCGCGTCCCACTCCTTGCCCCCGCCGTACGGCCGCAGCTGCACGTAGGGCCCCTCGTGTCCCATCACGACCCCCATCCGTCCGGTCCCGGTGTCCACGACGTACGCGCCGAGCGCCGGCCTCACCGCACCACCGCCGCGAGCCGCTGCGCGGTGCGGACGGGGACCCGCCCCAGGTCGACGAGAGGACAGGGCGCCTCCCGCGCAAGACTCACCGGGTCGAGCCCCAGCGACGGCAACACAATTCCGGCCTTCGCGAACGCCGCCCGCAATTCTTTCACCACTTCCTCCGCTTCTTCGACGCAGAGCGCCGAGTGCTGTGCCTCCACCGTGCTCCCCTTTCTTTTCGGCTTTCACTCTTCTCACCCCAAGGGTGGGGCGCCCTCCCTACACTCGGAAGAGTTTCGGGTGCTACAAGTGCGAGGCTGCACAAAGGGGTTGATCAATGGCCAACGGTTCACGCCAGGCCGCGTGGGAGTTCTTCGGCGCGGAACTGAAGCGCAGGCGCGAGGACGCCGGGTTCACGCAGGTGGAGCTGGGGGCACGGGTCTTCGTGTCCGGCGGCTACATCGGACAGTTCGAACAGGCCATTCGTAAGCCGCAATTGGACGTGGCGCAGCGGATCGACGAAGCACTGCAAACCGACGGTTTTTTCGAACGGCTTTGGCGCAAACTCATCAAGGAGCAGCGCTATGCCGAATACTTCTCCCATGCGGCAGAGCTTGAGCGGCTGGCGACAAGCATTCGCGACTGGGCCCCCGCCGTTGTTCCGGGCCTTCTCCAGACGCCCGCCTATGCGCGGGCGATCTACGTGGCAAGCAACCCACTCGCCCCGGAACGGTACATCCAGGAGATGGTCGGCCTCCGCATGGAACGCGGACAGCTCCTCAGGGAGGCCACGCGCCCGGTGTACTTGCTCCTCCTGCACGAGTCCGCTGTGCGTGTACCCGTCGGCTCGCCGGCCGTCATGGCGGAGCAACTGGACCAGATCACCGGCCTGGTACGGGACCGCCAGATCCTGATGCAGGTGCTGCCCTTCACGGCGGGAGCGCACCCGCAGATGGGCAAGTTGATGTCGCTCATGGAGTTCGAGGACGCCCCGCCCACCATCTATACAGAGGGTGTGTTGTCCGGCAGCCTGCTGGACGATCCGGCGGTAGTGAAGAAGGTGTGCGCTGACTACGATCTGCTCAGGGCCATAGCGCTGTCACCGGATGCGTCCCTGGCCCTGGTCGAAGCAGTGGCGGAGGATTACAGACGATGCGCAGGTACGACCTGACCGACACTCGCTGGCGCAAGAGCTCCTACAGCGGGGGCAGCGGAGGCGAGTCCTGCCTCGAAGTCGCTGACGGAATCCCCGGTGTTGTCCCCGTGCGGGACAGCAAGGTGGCCGGAGGGCCGGTGATCGTGGTGGGGGCGGTGGCCTGGACGGAGTTCATAGGCGCCGTGGGGGCCACTCGCTTCTCGGCCAGTGTCGTGCCTCCGCGAGCCGCGTAAAGGGCGCTGCGCGTCGCCTGCGGCGATGGGCCTGCGGCCCACCCTTGACACGGCTCGCTCCGGCACGGGTCAGAAGCGAGCGAGCGGCCCGGAGGAACGGGTGCCCGAGGTCGGCCGCTCTCACGTCCGTTGCAGCAGTGGCCGGAGCCGGAGGGCGCATCAGCGCCTCGCCTGCACGCCGGGCCGTCTCGGCGGCCCGGCGGCCCGTACGGCCTGCGGCAAGCACTGCCCGCGCGGCGTACGGCACGGGTCTGGCCGGACGGCCCGGCGGCGGGGGCCCGGCTCCACACCCCACGACGGGGGCCCGGCCGCACGGCCCTGACCCGGCCTCTCTACATCCGCGCGCACAGTGCCCGGCATCGGTTGCCCTCCAGAATCCGTGAACACTTGAGGCCAAAGTGCTCACGCAATTCGAGACACCCCCCGCCCCACGGCCGGCGCCAGCCTCCACCAGCACCCAGCCCCACAAACGCCCAGCCCGAGCACCCGCACGGGACGCCCGGCACCCGACATGGGGCCCGGGACGCCCGACCGGACACGGGCACCCGACACCGGCCACGGGAACGGGCACGGGGCACGGGGCACCGAACCACCCTCGGCACCATCACTGCCGCACCCGCACCCGTACCCGCCACCACAACCCACGACCCGCAACCCAACCACGACCAGGATCACCGGACGATCATGTGCGGGCGCTCCCACGCGCGGGCCGGCCGCCGGAACATCTGACGTGCCCCGCACCACCCGGCAGGCGCACCCACAACCCAGACCGGCCGCCGAGACGGCCCGGCCTGCCCCCGACCACCGCCCAGCGCCCCCACCGACCGACCGGCCGCCGAGACGGCCCGGCGTGCCCCCGGCCCGCTGACGCGCATCCGTCACCCCCGGCCGACCACGCAACCACCGTGAGCGGCGCCACGCCCGGGCCCCCCGTTCCCCCCGGCCGCCCGCACGCTTCTCCCCCGCGCTGGAGCGCCCCGTGTCAAGGGTGGGCCGCAGGCCCATCGCCGGAGGCGACGCGCAGCGCCCTTTACTCGGGGCGCGCAAGCGCGACACTGACGAAGAAGCGGGTGGCACCACGGCCACGTGCAACCGCCCCCGCGTCAGGACACGGCAGCCGCCACACCCACACCGGTACCCCCTCCGCCACCCGGCGCTCCCGCCCCCGTTCCTGCCCCCGCCCCCAACGGCAGCGCCGCCCCGTGTCGGCCCGTTCGTCGGACCGGCAGATGAACTGGTGATGACGCCGTCGGCGTGACGTTCCCCCGTGGACGCAACCGGGGCGGCAGCCCGGACGCTCCTCCACGGCAGAACCGACACCCCTTGGTGAGGAGACCGACATGACCGCCACCGCTTTCGAGTACGGCCCGGAGCATGTCTTCGTCGACCCCTACGCCTGCGGAGACGACTTCCTGCTGTCGCCGCCGGACCCGGCCGACCGCCTCGACATCGCCCTCGACCCGCGCGACCGCCGGCGACTGGACCTGCACGCGGCGCTGACCGCCGCCGGGATCCCGCCCCGCCCGGAGGACCGGGAGGCGATCGAGAGCCTCAGCGCGCTGCCCGGCAGCGTGCACACCACCCTGCAGCGCTGGCTGCACCACACGCTCTGAGGCGGGGCGGCCGTCACCCCGCGCCCGGGGCCACCAGTCCCGACTCGTACGCGACGATGACGAGTTGGGCCCGGTCCCGGGCGCCCAGCTTGCCCATGATCCGGCTGACGTGGGTCTTCGCCGTGAGCGGGCTCAGCCCCAGCGCCTCCGCCACAGCGGTGTTGTTCAGACCCCGCGCGACGAGCGTGAGGACTTCGCGCTCCCGGCCGGACAGGCGCTCGGGGCCCCGGGACGGCACGGGCGCCGGGGTGCGCAGGAACCGCTGGATGAGCCGGGCGGTGGGCCCCGGCGAGAGCAGCGCGTCACCGGCGGCCACCGTGCGGACGGCGTCCAGGAGGTCGGCCGGCCGGGTGTCCTTGACCAGGAACCCGGAGGCGCCGGCCCGCAGCGCGTCGACGATGTTCTCGTCGGTGTCGTAGGTGGTGAGGACGAGCACCTTCACGCCGGCGAGATCGTCGTCGGCCGCGATCAGCCGGGTCGCCTCGATCCCGTCCAGGTCGGGCATGCGGATGTCCATGACGACGAGGTCGGCGCGCCGGGCGCGGGCGAGTGCGACGGCCTCGCGGCCGGTCCCGGCCTGGCCGACGACCTCCATGCCGTCGGCCGAGTCGACGAGCATGGCGAACGCCTCCCGTACCAGTCGCTGGTCGTCGGCGAGCAGGACGCGGATGGTCATCGGGCTCCCTCGTCGGTCGTGGTCACGGGCCTCGTCAGGGGCAGGGTCGCCGTCACCCGGAAACCGCCCCCGTCCCCCGGCCCGGCATCGAGTGTGCCGCCCACGCTGCGGGCCCGCTCCCGCATACCGGTCAGGCCGAACCCGGGTGGCCGGCCCGGCGGGGGCCCGGTGCCGTCGTCGGTGACGGACAGGTGCAACGCACCGTCCTCCGAACGCAGTTGCACCCGCACGGCCGGGTCGGGGCCGGCGTGCCGCACCACGTTGGTCAGGGCCTCCTGGACGATGCGGTAGGCGGCGGCCCCGACGGCGGAGGAGACCTCGCCGGCCTCGCCCGTCCGCTCGACGCGCGCACCGGCGAGGCGGGCGGTCGCCACCAGGTCGGGCAGGCCGTCCAGGCCGGGCAGCGGGCCGCGGGCGTCGGTGTCGTGCTCGCGCAACACCTCCAGGGTGGAGCGGAGTTCACCGCGCGCGGTGCGGCACACCTCGGCGATGTCGTCGAGGGACCGGGCGACGGCCTCCCGGTCGAGCCGTTCGGGGTCGGCGGCCAGCACGTGCGCGGCGACCGACGTCCGCACCCCGATCACGGTGATGCTGTGGGCGAGCAGGTCGTGCAGGTCGCGGGCGATGCGCAGGCGCTCCTCGGCGACCCGGCGGCGGGCCTCCTCCTCGCGGGTGCGTTCCGCGCGTTCCGCCCGTTCGACGATCGCGGCGACGTACTGGCGGTAGAAGCGGACGTCGACGCCCAGGACCAGCACGGCGACGGCCCAGCCGATGATGCGGAGCAGCTCGGTGAAGCCCTCCGGGTTCGTCAGCGCGTTCACGGTGAGGGTGCCGCCGATGACGGCGGAGCCGATCAGCAGGGTGCGGCGCGGGGTGGTCGTCGCCGCCACCGTGTACAGGGCGACCAGGGTGGCGGCGACCGGCGCGGCGTGGGTGTGGTCCAGGGCGTGGTACGGCGCGGCGGCGGCCAGCACCAGCAGGAGCACCGTCAGCGGGCGCCGGCGGCGCCACGGCAGCGGGACGTGCGCGGCCGCCAGCAGCGTCCAGCCGAGCGCGTCGGGCGACCGGGCGGGGTCGACGGTCCGGGCCAGGACGAGGGCGGCGACGGCCAGGCTGACGGCGAGCACCGTGTCGTTGCGGACGGCGTGCGGGGCCGTCAGGGGATCGCGGTTGAGTGCCGCCATCACCCGGTGGCCGACCCGGGACCGGGGCGGTGTCGGCGCGTCCGTCGTCGTTGCCTGCACGGGTTCATCCTCCTGGACAGGGGTGCCCCGGCGGGAGGCCGGGGCGCCCTCACCTCGTCGCACCGGGCGCTACACCGGCTCGGGCTGCCGCCGCGGCGCCGCGGGCTCCGGGGCGCGGGCGAGCCGGCCCGGCCACCACAGCCGGCGGCGCAGCAGCACGCTCGCCGTGGTGACGAGGTAGGTCCGCACGAGGAAGGTGTCCAGGAGGACGCCGACGGCGATGACGAAGCCGAGCTCGACGAGGGCCACCAGCGGCAGGGTGGCCAGGACCGCGAACGTCGCCGCGAGCACGATGCCCGCCGAGGCGATGACCCCGCCGGTGCTGCGCAGCGCGGACAGCGCGGCGGCCTCCGGCTCGGCGCCCTTCGCGGACTCCTCGCGCATCCGGTGCAGCAGGAAGATGCCGTAGTCGACGCCGAGCGCGACGAGGAAGACGAAGGACAGCAGGGGCAGGCCCGGATCGGTGCCCGCGAAGCCGAACAGCGGCCCGAAGACCAGTCCGCCGATGCCGAGCGCCGCGCCCCACACCGCGACCACCGCGCCGAGCAGCAGCAACGGTGCGACCAGGCTGCGCAGCAGGGCCACCAGGACGAGGAAGACGGCGGCCAGGACCAGCGGGACGACGACCGCGCGGTCCCGGGCCTCGCTGTCGGCGAGGTCGAGCCGCTGGGCGCTGGGCCCGCCCACGTAGGCGCCGTGGTCGTCGAGTCCGTCGCGCAGCGCCTCGACGGTGCGGGTCTCGGCCGGGGACTCGGGGGCGGCCGTGGTGAACACGGCGACCTCGGTCCAGCCGTCGCCCGTGCGGCCGGCCGTGACCTCCGCGACGCCCTCGGTGCCGCGGGCCTCACCCACCACGGCGTCCGCGCGGTCGGTGGTCGCCAGCACGGTCAGCGGGCGGCTGCCGCGCTCGGGGTACTCCCGGGCGAGCGTGTCCAGGGCGGCGATCGACTCGGGCCGGTCGGTGAAGGAGTCCTCCTGCTTGAGGTCCCCGGTGAGGCCGAGCGTGCCGAGGGCGAGGGCGCCGAGGAGGACGGCGCCCGCGGTGAGGACGGTCCTCGGGCGGCGGGCGGCGGAGCTGCCCATGACCGCGAACACGGTGCGCCGGGCCCTCGGTTCGCTGCCGAAGGCGGGGATCAGGGGCCAGAAGACACGGCGGCCGAGGAGCACCAGGACGGCGGGCAGCAGGGTGGTCATGGCGACGAGCGCGGACAGCACACCGATCGTGCCGACCGGGCCCATGCCGCTGCTGCTGTTGAGGTCGGCGGCGAGCAGGCACAGCAGTCCGGCCGCGACCGTGCCCGAGGAGGCGAGGATCGCCGGACCGCAGCCGCGCAGGGCGGCCCGCATCGCGTCGTGGGGGCGTTCGTGGCGGCGCAGTTCCTCGCGGTAGCGGGCGACGAGGAGCAGCGCGTAGTCGGTGCCGGCGCCGAGGACGAGGACGGTCATGATGCCGCCGCTCTGCCCGGTCACGGTGACGTCGAACAGCTCGTGCAGCCCGTACCCGGCGGCCATCGCCACGGTGGCCGCGGCACCGGCCACGGCCAGCGGGACCAGCCACAGGAACGGGCTGCGGTAGATCAGCACCAGCAGCACGGTGACGACGGCGAGGGTGGCCGTCAGCAGGGTGCCGTCGATGGTCTCGAACACCTTGTTCATGTCGGTGGTCAGCGCGCCGGGCCCGCCGACCTCGACGCGCAGCCCGTCGCCGCCCGCGGCGATCTCCCGCACCCCGTCGACGAAGGCGGTCCTGGCCTCGTCGTCCTGGCCGGGTCCGGTGCTGGAGACCGGGAACATCAGCGTGCTGCCGTCCTGCGACGGCACCCCGCGCGGGGCGTCCGCCAGTTCGTACGTGTCCCCGACCGCGGCGACCTGCTCGGCGGCGGTCCTCCGGTCGGCGGCGGTCAGGCCCCCGTCGCGGTGGTAGACCAGCACCAGATCGGTCGCCTCACCGCCGGGCAACCGCTCCTGGATCCGCGCCACCTGGGTGGAGTCGGCGCTGTCCGGCAGATAGTCCGTGGCCCGGTTCTGCTGGATGCCGCCGAACTTCCCCGCCAACGGTCCGAGAAGGACGAGTGCGGCCAGCCAGAGGCCGACCACCGCCCACGGCACGGCCCTTCGCCGTGTCCCCCTGCTTCCGGCCCCCATGGGACGGGCCTCCCTCCGCTCGGCTGTCCGGTCGCTTCCAGACTCCCGGCGGACGGGGGCGTGTTCGTCGGGCGTGGGGCCGAGATGCGGGGTACTGCGCGGGGCGGTGCGCGGGCGGCGTTACTCCCCGAGGAGTAGGCACCCGGCGGCGGGGGAGCAGGCACCCGGCGGCCCGGGAGGCAGGGTTCAGCCGCGGTCCGCCGACCGGGTGCCGTCCTGCTCGCCGTCGACCCGCGCCTCCAGCTCGCCGAGGCCCATCCCGGCCGCCCACAACTCCTCGAAGCGGCGCAGGCGTTCGCGGACGTGGTCGGGGCGGGCGTCGATCCGCGTCCTGACGCCCGCCCCGCGCGGGTCCCGCTCGATCTCGTACGCCACCTGAGCGTCGACGAGGACGCCACCGGAGGCGGCGCCGCGCGCCAGGTGCGGGGGCAGTTCGGACAGGACGACGACACGCACGTCGATGCGCAGCAGCTCCCGCTCCTCGCACCACCGCAGCAGCGCGTCGTCCAGTTCGGTGGGGTGGCGCAGCAGGACCAGCCGCCGCACCGGCACCCCGCGGTCGCTGACCGCCTCCGCCTGGGCGCGGAGGTGGCGGCCGACGGGCTCACCGCTCCAGAACCGCCGGTCCGCGGAGGTGCTGGTGGCGTCGATGGACCGCTCGGCGGCGCGGGTGAGGGAGAGCAGCCAGTCGTGGTTCTCCCCCGGGGACTCCACGGCGAGCGTGGCGAGGGCGGCCATCTGCTCCCGTACCCGCCGGATCTCCGCCCGGGCGAACGCGCGCAGGACCGGCGGCCCGCCCTCCGGGTCCGCCCCGGGTCCGGTGCCGCGGCCGTCCGCCGTGACGGGCGGGGCCGGCCCGGCCGCCCCGGGGGTGCCGCTGTCCGCGGGACGCTCCGGTGAGGGTGCCGTCCGGAGCAGGTACGGCACGACCACCGTGCCGAGGGCGCAGAGTCCGGCGGCGGTCAGGTGCCGGGTCGGGCCGTCCTCCGGGCTGAGCAGCGCGGCCACCCCCCAGACGACCAGCCCGACGGCGGCCCCGGCCAGGAGGGTCCGGGTGGCCGTCGCGGACACGGCGGGGCGGGGACCGGCCGACGTGCCGTCGGGGCCCTTCGCGTCGGGGGGCGGCGGTGCGGTGCTCATGGCGGCCCCCAGGGGAAGCGGCGGGCGCGGTCGGCGGGCGTCCCCGGGAGCGGCGGGCTCCGGGGAGGGCCCGGCCCACGGACCCCGGGGAGGACCCGGTCCACGGGCCCAGGGGGCGGCCGGAAGGGCCGGGGGCGCCCCGGGGAGGGCGGGGTACCCCGAAGGCGGCCGGGGGTGCCCCGGAGGGGGCGGTCGGCGGGCTGCGGTCCCGGTGCGGGGGCCACCGGGGGACGGCCCCGAACCCCGGGGTGTCCGGAGGCTTCGTTACGACGGCGTCCTGGCCGCCGTCAGCAGCCGGGTGACGTCGTCGGAGCAGATGGTGAGGGCGGCGCCGACGGTGGCGAGGGCGTCGCGTTCGGCGGGCGTGTAGGGGCCGTCGGCGAGGGCGATGCGGGCGCCCTGCAGGAGGATCGACTCGCGGCCGGCGGCGGCGAGGTGCGGGGCGAGCGGGTCCAGGGCCTCGTGGAGTTCGATGGCGAGGCCGGCCGTGCACGGCTCCCCCGTGAAGCGTCCGGTGTCGTCGGCCAACGCCTCCACGAGGGACTCCAGTTGCTCCTCGGTGCAGTCGTCGAACCCGGCGGCGCGGACCGCGGTGACGGCCGACTCCAGGGCGGCGCGCGAGCCGGTGCCGCCGGCCGCGAGGACCGCCAGCGCGACGGTGTGCACGGCGTCCCGGAGCATCGCGGAGAAGCGGGTCGTGGTCGGGTGGTCCAGCACGTCGGTGCCGAAGTGGCGGCGGCAGGCGGCGCACTCCACGACCGGGCCGGTGCTGCCGCGCGGCAGCACGGGCACACCGAGGAGGGAGAAGCGGCGCCGGCCGGTCAGCCGCTGGTAGTTGCGGTCTCCGCCGCAGCCCGGGCAGAAGAACTCCCCGTCCCCGACGGGCGTCCACGCCGTGCGGGTGCCCAGCAGGCGCGCCAGCCCGGTGGCGGCGGCACGGCCGTTCGGTTCCCGTCCTGGCAGCACGTCGCACCTCCACAACTCCCCCGCTGCCGGACGGCGCGGGCGGTGCCCCCGGCGGCACCCTTGCCGCTTGCGTGATGTTAGCCACATCCACGAGCCGGAGTCAGCACCTCGGACGAGACCTCTCCGTGACCTCCACACCTTTTTGGCCGGTTGACGACGCGGGCTCCGCCCGCCCCGGGAGGCGGACGGAGCCCGGGAGTCCGTCGAAACGGCAGGTCAGCGGGCCGCCCGGTTGACGGCCGAGACGACCGCCTTCAGGGAGGCGCGCGTGGTGTTCGCGTCGATTCCGATCCCCCACAGAACCTTGTCGCCGATCGCGCACTCGATGTACGAGGCAGCCTGTGCGGAGGCGCCCTCGCTCATGGTGTGCTCCTGGTAGTCCAGCAGGCGTACGTCGATGCCGATGCCCTGCAGCGCGTCGAAGAAGGCCGAGATCGGACCGTTGCCGGAGCCGGTCAGGGTGGTCTGCTCGCCGTCGACGGTGGCCTCGACGGTCAGGGTGTCCACGCCGTCCCGGTCGGTGGTGGACTGGCCGGTGGCGACCTGGATGCGGCCCCAGGGGTTGTCCGGGTTGGGCAGGTACTCGTCCTGGAAGACCGCCCAGATGTCGGCGGGGGTGACCTCGCCGCCCTCGGCGTCCGTCTTCGCCTGGATGATCTTCGAGAACTCGATCTGCATCCGGCGCGGCAGGTCCAGCTTGTGGTCGTTCTTCAGGACGTAGGCGATGCCGCCCTTGCCGGACTGCGAGTTGACGCGGATGACGGCCTCGTAGGAGCGGCCGACGTCCTTGGGGTCGATGGGCAGGTACGGGACCGCCCACTCCAGGTCGTCGACGGTGACGCCCTTGGCCTTCGCGTCGGCCTCCATGGCGTCGAAGCCCTTCTTGATGGCGTCCTGGTGGGAGCCGGAGAAGGACGTGTAGACCAGGTCGCCCACGTACGGGTGGCGCGGGTGGACGTCCATCTGGTTGCAGTACTCCCACGTGCGACGGATCTCGTCGATGTCGGAGAAGTCGATCTGCGGGTCGACGCCCTGGGAGAACAGGTTCATGCCCAGGGTGACCAGGTCGACGTTGCCGGTGCGCTCGCCCTGCCCGAACAGGCAGCCCTCGACGCGGTCGGCGCCGGCCATCACGGCCAGTTCGGCGGCGGCCACGGCGGTGCCGCGGTCGTTGTGCGGGTGGACGGACAGGCAGACGTACTCCCGGCGGGAGAGGTTGCGGCCCATCCACTCGAAGCGGTCGGCGTGCGTGGAGGGGGTGGAACGCTCCACGGTGGCGGGCAGGTTGAGGATGATCTCGCGGCCCGGGCCGGGCTGGTAGACGTCCATCACCGCCTCGCAGACCTCCAGGGCGAAGTCCAGCTCGGTGTCGGTGAAGATCTCCGGGCTGTACTGGTAGCCGAACTCGGTCTCCTCGCCCAGCAGTTTCTCCGCGTACTCCATCACCAGGCGGGTGCCGTCGACGGCGATCTGCTTGATGTCGTCCTTGGAGCCGCGGAAGACCACGCGGCGGAAGACGGGCGCGGTGGCGTTGTACAGGTGGACGGTGGCGCGCCGGGCGCCCTTCAGGGACTCCACCGTGCGCTCGATCAGGTCCTCGCGGGCCTGGGTCAGCACGGAGATGGTGACGTCCTCCGGGATGGCGTCCGGGTCCTCGATGATCGAGCGGACGAAGTCGAAGTCGGTCTGGCCGGAGGCGGGGAAGCCGACCTCGATCTCCTTGTAGCCCATGCGGACCAGCAGGTCGAACATCGCGCGCTTGCGGGCGGGCGACATGGGGTCGATCAGCGCCTGGTTGCCGTCCCGCAGGTCGGTGGAGAGCCAGCGCGGGGCGGTGGTGATCCGGTTGGCCGGCCACGTCCGGTCGGGGATGTCGACCTGCTCGTAGCGGCCGTACTTGTGGAACGGCATGGAACTGGGCTGCTGGCGGTTTGCCATGGTGCGTGGGCTCCTCGGGGGTCCGCGGGGGTGTCCGGATGGACGGCCGACGGCGCAGCGCCACACTCCGCGGGGAGGGGGTCGGCCTCTACTGCAGGCCCTCGCCGCGGCAGCTAAGGAGAAGCAGCCCGAAACGCATGATGCTCCGTAGCCTAACCGAGTCGCGCTGCGTGCGGGGGCGTGTATCAGTATGCGGGACCGGGACGGAGAACTGGGCCGAAAGTGCCGAATACCACGTCGAGGGCGGACAAGAGGGGCGTTGGCGGGTCATTTCATCCGTCACGGTTGCACTGCCGTCGCAGGCAGTGACTATGTGAATACGCAGTGCGATGGTTTCTTCATGGCCACTCACGGGGGCTTCGAGCCCGTTTTCTGCACCATCGTCCCGCCCCACGTCCTCGACCGGCTCGCGCAGGCCGACGACCCGGTGCTCGCCGGAACGGCACGCCGCACCCTGCAGCGCGACGCCTACGAGCGCACCCAGCGCCGGCTGACCACGGTCGTCGGCGCCCGCGCCGTCGCCCCGCTCGCCGCCGAGCCCGGGAAGCCGCACCGCACGGTCCACGACGCCGGTCACGGCACCGACCTGCCGGGGCGGGCGGTGCGCACCGAGGGCGACGAGCCCGGGCCGGACGCCACCGTCAACCGCGCCTACGCCGGCCTCGGCGCCACCTTCGAGCTGCTGCTGTCGGCGTACGGGCGCGACTCGATCGACGGCGCCGGGATGCCGCTGGTGGCGACCGTGCACTACGACCGCGACTACAACAACGCGTTCTGGAACGGCGAGCAGATGGTGTTCGGCGACGGGGACGGGGAGATCTTCCTCGACTTCACCCTGCCGATCGACGTGATCGGGCACGAGCTGGCGCACGGTCTCACCCAGCACACCGCCAACCTGACCTACTTCGGGCAGCCCGGGGCGCTCAACGAGTCGGTGTCGGACGTCTTCGGCGCGCTCATCAAGCAGTACACGCTCGGCCAGACCGCCTCCGAGGCCGACTGGCTGATCGGCGCCGGGCTGCTCGCCCCGCGGGTCACGGGCACGGCGCTGCGCTCGATGAAGGAGCCGGGCACGGCGTACGACGACGACGTCCTCGGCAAGGACCCGCAGCCCGCGACGATGGACGACTACGTCCGCACCGGCCGGGACAACGGTGGTGTGCACATCAACTCGGGCATCCCGAACCACGCCTTCTACCTGGCGGCGACCACCCTCGGCGGGCACGCCTGGGAACGTGCGGGGCAGGTCTGGTACGACGTGCTGACCGGCGGCGAGCTGCCGCAGGACGCGATGTTCACGGACTTCGCGACGCTGACGGTGAAGGCGGCGCGGGCCCGCTTCGGGGAGGGCGAGGAGCTGCTCGCGGTGACGAAGGCGTGGGAGCGGGTGGGCGTGCCGGTCGTTCTCGTACTAGACAGGGAGCCATGCGGATTCAGGTACGGCGCTCGGGCGGGTTCGCGGGCATCGAGCGGCAGGCCGAGGTGGACACGGCGGGGCGGGCGGACGCCGCGGAGTGGCACGCGCTCGCCGAGCGGGCGCTGGCCGAGGGCAGCGGCTCGCCGCCCGCCGGGGTGCCGGACGGCTTCGGCTACCGGATCACGGTGGACGGCCGGTCGGTGTACTGCGCGGACCCCCGGCTGACCGAGGAGCAGCGCGCGCTGGTCTCCCGCGTGCTCCGGGAGGGCGCGTAACAGCCTTTTACGGCCGGGGCGTTGACGCCGCTCCCCGGTGGTACGGATGATCCACCCCATGGCGACGACGAACCCGGTGCCCCGCTTCCCGGACGGCTTCCTGTGGGGTGTGTCCACCTCGGCGCACCAGATCGAGGGCGCGGTGGACGAGCGGGAGCCGTCCGTGTGGGACGTGTTCACGGCCGAGCCGGGCCGGGTCCGGGACGGTTCGACCGCCGAGGTGGCCTGCGACCACGTGCGCCGGCACGGCGAGGACGTGGCGCTGCTGGCCGGTCTGGGCGTGGACGCGTACCGCTTCTCGGTGTCCTGGCCGCGGGTGCGGGCCCGGGGCGGGCTGGACTTCTACGACCGGCTGGTCGACGACCTGTGCGCGGCCGGGGTGCGGCCGGTGCCGACGCTGTTCCACTGGGATCTGCCGGCCGGGCTGGACTGGCGGGAGCGGGACACCGCCGAGCGGTTCGCCGCGTACGTGTCCGAGGTCGTCGCGCGGCTCGGCGACCGGGTCACGAAGTGGATCACGCTCAACGAGCCCGCCGAGCACACCCTGCTCGGGCACGCCCTGGGCATCCACGCGCCCGGTCTGAAGCTGCTGTTCGACGCGCTGCCGGTGGCCCACCACCAGCTCCTCGCGCACGGTCTCGCGGTGCGCGCGCTGCGCGCGTCCGGCGCCCGCGACATCGGCATCGCCAACTCCCACGGCCCCACCTGGGCCGCGTCGCGGGAAGCGGCGGACGTGGACGCGGCCGACTTCTACGACCTGCTGCTGAACCGGCTGTTCGCCGACCCGCTGCTGCTCGGCCGCTACCCGGACGGCATCGACGCGCTGATGCCCGGGGACGTGGCGGCGGACCTGGAGGTCATCGCCGAACCCCTCGACTGGTACGGGATCAACTACTACGCGCCGACCCGGGTGGGCGCCCCGCAGGGCGCCGAGATCGACTTCGGCGGGGTCCGGATGCCGGCCGAACTGCCCTTCTCGGTACGGGAGATCACGGACCGGCCGGTGACCGACTTCGGCTGGCCGGTGGTGCCGGAGGCGCTGACGGAGATTCTCACGGCCTTCCGCGACCGCTACGGCGACCGGCTCCCCCCGGTCGTCGTCACCGAGAACGGCTGCTCCTACGAGGGCCTGGACGACCGGGAGCGCATCGCCTACCTCGACGGCCACCTCCGGGCCCTGCACCGGGCGCTGGAGGCGGGCGTGGACGTGCGCGGCTACTTCGTCTGGTCGCTGCTGGACAACTTCGAGTGGGCGGAGGGCTACGCCCGCCGCTTCGGGCTGGTCCACGTCGACTTCGACACGCTGAAGCGCACGCCGAAGGCGTCCTACGCCTGGTACCGGGAGCTGCTGCGGGAGCAGCGGGCCTGAGCCGCCCGGCTCAGAACCCCAGCCGCCGCAACTGTTTCGGGTCCCGCTGCCAGTCCTTGGCCACCTTCACGTGCAGGTCCAGGCTGCATCGACATGCGGCTACCGCCGCGCGGCGGAGTACCGAGCAGCACCTCAGTCTGCCTGCGGGACCAGACGCCGACGCCCTTCAGACGCCAGCCCCCACCCCACCCGCGTCAGAACCCCAGCCGCCGCAACTGCTTCGGGTCCCGCTGCCAGTCCTTGGCCACCTTCACGTGCAGGTCCAGGAAGACCGGAGTGCCGAGCAGGGCTTCGATCTGCTTGCGGGACTTGATGCCGACGTCCTTGAGGCGCTTGCCCTTGGGGCCGATGACGATGCCCTTCTGGCTGGAGCGCTCGATGAAGAGGTTGGCGTGGATGTCCAGCAGGGGCTTGTCGGCGGGGCGGTCCTCGCGGGGCAGCATCTCCTCGACGACGACCGCGATGGAGTGCGGCAGTTCGTCCCGGACGCCCTCCAGGGCCGCCTCGCGGATCAGTTCCGCGACCATGACCTGCTCGGGCTCGTCGGTGAGGTCGCCCTCGGGGTAGAGCGCCGGGCCCTCGGGCATCAGCGGGATGAGGAGGTCGGCCAGGAGGTCGACCTGCTGGTTCGCGGTCGCGGAGACCGGGACGATCTCCGCCCAGGTGATGCCCAGCTCCTGGCCCAGCCGGTCCACGGCGATCAGCTGCTCGGCAAGGGCCTTGCTGTCCACCAGGTCGGTCTTGGTGACGATGGCGATCTTGGGGGTCTTCTTGATCCCGGCGAGTTCCTTGGCGATGAAGCGGTCGCCGGGGCCGATCTTCTGGTCGGCGGGGAGGCAGAAGCCGATCACGTCGACCTCGGCCCAGGTGGTGCGGACCACGTCGTTGAGCCGCTCGCCGAGCAGGGTGCGCGGCTTGTGCAGGCCTGGCGTGTCCACCAGGATCAGCTGCGCGTCGGGGCGGTGCACGATGCCGCGCACGGTGTGCCGGGTGGTCTGCGGCCGGTTGGAGGTGATCGCCACCTTCTGCCCGACCAGCGCGTTCGTGAGGGTGGACTTGCCGGCGTTGGGGCGGCCCACGAAGCAGGCGAAACCGGCCCGGTGCACAGCTTCGACCGGCTGCTCGGATGACTGGGTACGAACGCTCATGCGCCCATTGTCGCTGATCCCCGGAGCCCCGCCGCACCATCGGAGCCGGCTCCCGGCCCTGGCGCCCCCGGGGCCGGGGCGCCGGGCCGGGCACCCGAGGGTCCCCGGCCCGGCGCTCCGCCCGGTGCGGATCAGTCGAAGACGAACGGGCCCGGGGACTGCGGTCCCGTGGCGGTGCAGGTGATGGTGATGAAGCCGAACGCCGTCACCTTCAGGGTGCCGCCGAAGGCCTCCAGGCTGTCCCCGGGGGCGACCGTGCCGGTGAGCGGGCCGACCTCCAGGGCGTCACCGGTGGACATGGCCGGGTTCTTGGTGCCCTTGAACACGGTGGTGCCGCCGCCCTCCTTGACCATCTTCAGCTCGGACACCAGCGAGTCCTTGCCGATGGCGAGCGGCGCGGTGACCGCGGAGGTGTTGATGGTGAGGGTGGCGGACGTGCCGTTCTGGGTGGCTGTGAGGGTGGCGGCGCCACCGCCCCAGCTTCCGCAGTCGGCGTTGACGGTGGCCGACCCGGGGGCGACGGCCGCCGCGGCGGGGGCGAAGGCGAGTCCGCAGACCGCGAGGGTGCCCGCCGTCAGGGACAGGCCGAGTCCGATTCGCTTGCCTCTCATGGAATTCCGGCTCCCTTTCCGTGTGGGGGGAGTCCCGTGGGGAGGGACTCCGTGGGGGGAACGTTCGGGAACTGATCGGCAGGTGGGGTCCGGACCCGCTGCACACCGGACGACCTGACGTGGCATCAGGTCGTCCGGTTTCCATTGATGCGCGAGAGGCGGTGCGCGGCAAGGTAGGAATCCGGCCTATTTACCGCCGGTAACAGCAGGTGGGTCAGCCCGCCGGGACGGTCTCCCGCACGGTGCCGTCGGGGCCGGCCACCAGGACCGGGGTGGCCGGCCCGCCCAGGTCCCGCACCGCCGCGCGGTCCTCGTCCGGCACCGCGCCCGCCTCGGTCACCACGGCCGCCGCCTCCAGGGTCGTCGCCCCGGACGCCACCGCCATCGCCACCGCCGTGCGCAGCGCGCTCAGCCGGAGGGAGTCGAGGGCCACGGTGCCCGCGGCGTACGTGCGGCCGTTCCCGTCGCGCACGGCGGCGCCCTCGGGCACGCCGTTGCGGGCCCGGGTGGCACGGGCCAGGGTCACGATCTTGTGGTCCTCGGGGTCGAGCGCGCTGCTGTCGGTCATGCCCCGAGCATACGGATCACGGCCGGCGCGCCACGCAGCCGCCCGCGGGGTCGGCCGAGCGGTGCGCCACGCGGTCGGCCGAGCGGCTGGCGAGCGGTGCGTCACGCGGCCGGCCCCACGGCTCGCGTCCGGTGCGCCACGCGGGCGGCCGTGCGGATCACGGCCGGTCCGGGTGCGGTCGTGGACGTGGCCGCGCGGCAGCCCGGCCACGTCCACGGCCACGGCCGCCTCGACGGACGGTCACGGCTCGCGCGGCTCGCGAGGGGTCACTCGGCCGTCTCCACCACGGGTTCGGCCGGCGGGGGCGGGGGGCCGACGGGCTCCACCAGCACCGTGACGATCTTGTTGCGGCGGCCGGCGGCGGCCTCGGCGGTCAGCCGCAGCGACCGGCCGTCGGGCAGTTCGACCACCGACGACGCCTCGGCGATCGGCACCCGACCGAGGGCCTTGGCGAGCAGTCCGCCGACGGTCTCCACGTCCTCGTCGTCGTACTCGCCGAGGTCGTACAGCTCGCCGAGGTCGGTGATGTCGAGGCGGGCGTTGACCCGGTAACGGTCGTCGCCGAGCTCCTCCACCGGCGGGATCTCCCGGTCGTACTCGTCGGTGATCTCACCGACGATCTCCTCCAGGATGTCCTCGATGGTCACGATGCCCGCGGTGCCGCCGTACTCGTCGACGGCGACGGCGACGTGGTTGCGCTGCTGCTGCATCTCGCGCAGCAGGTCGTCGGCGTTCTTGGTGTCCGGCACGAAGAACGCGGGGCGCATCGCGGTGGACACCAGCTCGTTCTCCGCGTCCCGGCTGATGTGCGTCTTGCGGGCGAGGTCCTTGAGGTAGACGATCCCGACGATGTCGTCCTCGTTCTCCCCGGTGACCGGTATGCGGGAGAAACCGGAGCGCAGGGCGAGGGTGAGGGCCTGGCGGATGGTCTTGTAGCGCTCGATGACCACCAGGTCGGTGCGCGGCACCATCACCTCGCGCACCAGGGTGTCGCCCAGGTCGAAGACGGAGTGCACCATGCGGCGCTCCTCGTCCTGGATCAGCGACTCCTTCTCCGCGAGGTCCACCAGCGCCCGCAGCTCCGCCTCGGAGGCGAACGGGCCGCGCCGGAAGCCCTTGCCCGGGGTGAAGGCGTTGCCGATGAGGATCAGCAGCGACGGGACCGGGCCCATGATCCGCGCCAGCGGCAGCAGCACGTACGCCGCCGCCGTGGCCGTGTTCAGCGGGTGCTGGCGGCCGATGGTGCGCGGGGACACCCCGACGGCCACGTAGGAGACGAGGACCATGACCGCTATGGCGATCAGCAGGGCCTCGGCCGTGCCGTCGAACTCGCGCAGGCAGGCGTAGGTGACCAGGGCGGCGGCGGCCATCTCGCAGGCGACGCGGACCAGCAGGGCCACGTTGAGGTAGCGGGTCGGGTCGGCGGCGAGCTGTGCGAGCCGGGCGCTGCCCCGGCGCCCGGACCGGACGGCCTCCTCGGCGCGGAAACTGGAGATCCGCGCGATGCCGGCCTCCGCGCAGGCGGACAGCCAGGCGACGACGACCAGCGCGAGGGCGCCGAGGAGGAGCCCGGGAGTCATGACACGGTCGGCGCCGGGGAGGGGCCGGTCAGGCCCTTCTCCGCGCGCCAGCCGTCCACGATGGCGGCCTGCAGACCGAACATCTCGGCCTTCTCGTCGGGCTCCTCGTGGTCGTAGCCCAGCAGGTGCAGCACGCCGTGGACGGTGAGCAGCTGCAGCTCCTCGTCCATGCTGTGCTGCGTCGGCGCCTCGGCGCCCTGCCGGGCGGCGACCTCGGGGCAGAGCACGATGTCGCCGAGCAGGCCCTGCGGGGGCTCGTCGTCGTCCTTGGACGGCGGACGCAGCTCGTCCATCGGGAACGACATGACGTCCGTGGGCCCCGGCAGGTCCATCCACTGGATGTGGAGCTGCTCCATGGCGGCCGCGTCCACGACGATCACCGAGAGCTCGGAGAGCGGGTGGATGCGCATGCGCGCGAGGGCGTAGCGGGCGATGTCCAGGATCGCCTGCTCGTCGACCTCGGTTCCGGACTCGTTGTTGACGTCGATCGACATCTGGTGCTCGGTCTACTTCCCCTTGTGCCCGGACCTGCCCCGGCCGCCCTGGTGGACGCCGTTCTGGGTGCCGTGCTCGCTGTCGTACTGCTCGTACGCGTCGACGATACGGCCCACCAGCTTGTGCCGGACCACGTCCTGCGACGACAGGCGGGAGAAGTGCACGTCCTCGACGCCGTCCAGGATCTCCTGGACCTGCCGCAGACCGGACTTGGTGCCGGTGGGCAGGTCGACCTGGGTGACGTCACCCGTGATCACGATCTTCGAGTCGAAGCCGAGGCGGGTGAGGAACATCTTCATCTGCTCGGGGCTGGTGTTCTGGGCCTCGTCCAGGATGATGAAGGCGTCGTTGAGCGTGCGTCCGCGCATGTACGCCAGCGGGGCGACCTCGATGGTGCCGGCCGCCATCAGGCGGGGGATGGAGTCGGGGTCGAGCATGTCGTGCAGCGCGTCGTAGAGCGGGCGCAGGTAGGGGTCGATCTTCTCGTACAGGGTGCCCGGCAGGAAGCCGAGCCGCTCCCCCGCCTCGACCGCGGGCCGGGTCAGGATGATGCGGTTGACCTGCTTGGACTGCAGGGCCTGCACCGCCTTGGCCATGGCCAGGTACGTCTTGCCGGTACCGGCGGGGCCGATCCCGAAGACGATGGTGTGCTTGTCGATCGCGTCCACGTAGCGCTTCTGGTTGAGCGTCTTGGGGCGGATCGTGCGCCCGCGCGAGGAGAGGATGTTCTGGGTGAGCACCTGGGCCGGGGTCTCCTGGCCGTCGCTCTCCCCGCTCTCAGTCGCCTTGAGCATGGCGATCGAGCGTTCCACCGCGTCCTCCGTCATCGGCTGTCCGGTGCGCAGCACCAGCATCATCTCGTCGAACACGCGGGACACGAGGGCCACCTCGCCCGGATCGCCGACCGCGCTGATCTCGTTGCCCCGGACGTGGATGTCGGCCCCCGGGAAGGCCTTCTCGATCACGCGCAGGAGGGAGTCGCCGGATCCCAGCACGGTCACCATGGGGTGCTGGGCGGGCACGGTGAGCTGGACTCTCGCCTGCTCCTGCGCGGGGGTGTGAGCTGTGGGTGTCTGAGTCATGGGCCGGCGCTGAAGGCCTGCGATTCCTCCTCGTCAGGGCCGCGCAGCTGAGGGCGGCCTCGCGACTCCCAGGGTACGACGCGGGACCGACAACGCCGAAGGGCTTTTCGCGCGGGCGTTCCCGGGTGCCCCCGACGGGGGGAGGCCGCCGTTCCGGTGCCTCGGGGGCCGCACGTAACCGGGGGCGGGGACGGCGGTGGGAGGCGTCAGGGGGCGCTGCGGAAGCCGATGGTGGGGACCGCTCGCCGCAGCGGCCAGCGGGGGTCCGCCGCGCGCGGGACGAGGGCGTCCAGGAACGCGTAGCGCCCGAGTTCGGCCGCGTCCTCGCCCTGCACCGACCGCACCTCGCGCCACCAGGCCGCGATCTCGGTCCAGCCGGGCGCCGACAGCGAGCCGCCGAACTCCTGGACGGAGAGCGCCGCGGTGAGGCCGCCGAAGGCGAGCCGGTCGGCCAGCGGCCAGCCGGCCAGGCTGCCGGCGACGAACCCGGCCACGAACACGTCGCCCGCCCCGGTCGGGTCCAGCGCCTCGACGGCGATGGCGGGCACCTCGGCGGTCTCCCCGGTCCGCCGGTCCACCGCGTACGCCCCGTCCGCGCCGAGGGTGACCACGGCGACCGGCACGTGTTCGGTGAGGGCGTGCGCGGCGGTCCGGGGGCAGTCGGTGCGGGTGTAGCGCATGGCCTCCTCGGCGTTCGGCAGGAACGCCTCGCAGTGCCGCAGGTCGGGCAGTCCGGCCAGGGACCAGGTGCCGGTGTCGTCCCAGCCGACGTCGCCGAAGACGCGGGTGCCGCGGCGGGCCGCCTGGGCGATCCAGGGGGCGCTGCGGCCCGGCGTGAGGGAGGTGACGGCCGCGCGGGCGCGGGGCGGGCAGGTGGGGGCGGGTTCCTCGGGGGGCGGTTCGTGGCCGTGGGAGACCATGGTGCGCTCGCCCTCGTAGGCCATGGAGACGGTGACCGGGGAGTGCCAGCCGGGGACGGTGCGCGAGGGGCCGAGATCGATGCCCTCGCCCTGGGCGAGGGTGTCCCAGCAGTACTCTCCGTAGTGGTCGTCGCCGAAGGCGGCGGCGAGGGTGGTGCGCAGGCCGAGGCGGGCGAGGGCGGTGGCCATGTTGGCGACGCCGCCGGGGCTGGAGCCCATGCCGCGCGCCCAGGACTCGGTGCCCCGCACCGGCGCGGAGTCGAGGCCGGTGAAGACGATGTCGAGGAAGACCGTTCCGGTGAGGTAGACGTCGCAGGGCGGGTCGTCGCGGGTGCGCAGGGCGGCGAGCGGGTCGAGATGCGTGCGCTCCCGAGCCGGCGCCCCGCGGGCGGCGGTGTCGTCGCTGTTCCGTTCTCCGGCCGGTCCGGTGGACGCCATCACGGTGCGCTCCCTGACATGGTGCGGATCAGGCCAGTCTGCACCACGCCGCCGACATCGCCGCGGTCATCGCGCCGGAGCCGCTCCCACCTGCCGGAACGGCGCTCCGGGGAGGCGTTGGCGTGCACTGCTACCCGGTACAGACATCCGCAAACCAAAGTGTGGTGCGGATCACATCGATCATCCTCCCGAATCGCTTCTTCCGCTTGATACAAATTGCCGGCGCGTTCCCGTCCGTCGACGGTCGTCGCTCCCACCCCGCATTCCGCACCCTCCCCTTCGCACGCCCCGGGAACGCCCGTGTTCGCCCCTCGCACCACCCCCTGGCCCCTCGTCGCCCTGTTCACGGCCGGGTACCTCGCCCCGTATCTGCTCCCCACCACCGTCGGCCGGCTGGAACGGGGGCTGGACCTCTCCCCCACCCAGGCGGGCGCCGTCGGCAGCGCGCTGCTGCTGAGCTCCGCCCTGGCGGGCTTCCTGCTCGCCGCCCGCGTCGAACGGGCCGGGGCGCGCGCCCTCGCCCGGTTCGGACTCGCCCTGGCGGTGATCGGCTACGGCGCCGCCGCCGTCACCACCGCCGTCCCGGCCGTCGTCGCGGGCGCGGTGATCGGCGGGTTCGGCTCCGGCACGGCGACCACCGTGGCGGCCACCCGCATCGCCGCCGAACCGGACCCGCACCGCGGGTCCACCCTCGGTCTGCTCAGCGTCTCCGCGCTGGCCGGCGTGGTGTACCTGACGGTGCCTCACCTCCCCGGTCACGGGCTCACCCTGGCGGCCATCGCGCTGACCGCGCTCGCCGTGTGGCCGCTGACGTCCCGGCTGCCCGGCCCGGCACCCGTCGCGCACCGCGCCGCCCCCGGCACCGGCCGGCTGCCGTACCGGCGGTCGGGGCTGGTCCTCGCGGGCGCCATGGTGTTCTGGTCCCTCGCGCAGAACGCCCTGTGGGGCATGAGCGGACGGATCGGCGTCACCCAGGCCCGGCTCAGCGAGCCCACCGTCGGCGCCGTCTTCGCGGTGTCGCTGGGCGCCGGGCTGCTGGGCGTGCTGGCCGCGGGCGCGCTCGGGGCGCGGCTGGGGCGGGCGCTGCCGATCGGCGGCGGCACCGTGCTCATCGCGGGCTGCATCGCGCTCAGCGCCTCCGCGACCGGGCTGGCCGGCTTCGCCGCCGGGGAGATCGCCTGGAACACCGTCTACCCGGCCGTCCTGTCCTACCTGATCGGCCTCGCCGCCTCCCTGGACCCGCGCGGCCGGTGGGCGGTGCTGGTCGGCTCGGCCTCCTCGCTGGGCACGGCGGCCGGTCCGCTGACCGGGAGCCTGCTGTCCGCGCAGGCGGGCTTCCCGGTGATGGGCGCGGTGCTCGGCGCCGGACTACTGGTCGTCGCGGTCCCGATGACCGCGGTCGCCCTGCACACCGGCGGCCGGCCGCTGCTGCCGGGCGCGGTCCGCCGCCGCGGCGGGCACCCGGCGGCCGTGGTGGTCGCCGCGGCCCCCGGCACCCCGGCGGGCGCGGTCCCGGAGGTCGGCGCCGCCGAGCAGGAGGTCGTGGAGATCCCCCTCGACGGCACCCCCGCCCCCGCTCGCGGCGCCTACGACACGGCCGCGGCGGCCCGGGCGCCGGGGGCGGTGTGAGCCGGGCGCGGACGTCCGCCGCTCGCGCCCCCTGCCCGCCCGGGGCGTCAGTCGAACGCGTACGCCTCCACCTCGGCCAGGTAGCGCGCCCGGCGTTCCTCGTCGTCGTCGAGGAAGGCGGCGAGGAAGGAGTTGCGGGCGAGGTCGCGCAGGCGCTCCGGGCCGAGGCCCAGGGTTTCGGCGACGGCGTCGAAGGTGTCGCCGACGTAGCCGCCGAAGTAGGCCGGGTCGTCGGAGTTGACCGTGCACATCAGGCCGGCGTCCAGCATCGCGGGCAGCGGGTGGTCGGCGAGGGTGTCGACCGCGCGCAGGCGGACGTTGGACAGCGGGCAGAGCGTCAGGGGCACCCCCTCGCGCACCAGCCGTGCCACCAGCGCGGGGTCCTCCACGCAGCGCAGCCCGTGGTCGACGCGTTCGACGCCGAGCACGTCCAGGGCCTCGGTGATGTACTCCGGCGGGCCCTCCTCCCCGGCGTGGGCGACCCGGCGCAGGCCCAGCGCGGCGGCGGCCTCGTACACCTCGCGGAACGTCGACGGCGGGTGGCCGGCCTCGGCCGAGTCCAGGCCCACGCCGGTGATGCGGTCCAGGTGGGGGCGGGCGGCCTCCAGGGTGGCCAGGGCGGAGGCGGCGGACTCGTCGCGCAGGAAGCACATGATCAGGCGGGTGGAGACGCCGTGCCGCTCCTCGCTGCGGCCCAGGGCCCGCCAGAGCTCGTCGACGACCGTGTCCAGGGGGACGCCGCGCGCGAGGTGGGCCTGCGGGTCGAAGAAGATCTCCGCGTGCCGCACGCCCTGGGCGGCGGCGCGGGCGAGGTAGGCGTCGGCGAGGTCCTCGAAGTCCCGTTCGGTGCGCAGCACCGCCATCAGCGCGTAGTACAGGTCGAGGAAGGACTGCAGGTCCTCGAAGCGGTACGCCTCGCGCAGCGCCTCGGTGCCGGCCCAGGGCAGGGTGAGGCCGTTGCGGGCGGCGAGCTCGAAGGCCAGCTCGGGTTCCAGGGTGCCTTCGATGTGAAGGTGCAGTTCGGCTTTGGGTACGGGCATCGAAGCATCGTACGACCGGGTGCCTGGGGACCGTGTCAGCGGCGCTTGGGCAGCGGCACCCGGAGCAGGTCGTGGGCCACGGTCAGCTCGCCCTCGAAACCGGCGGCGCGGGCCTGCCGCTCGAACTCCGCCGGGTCGCTGTAGCGCTGGCTGAAGTGGGTGAGGACGAGGTGGTGCACGCCCGCGTCCCGGGCCACCCGGGCGGCCTGACCGGCCGTCAGGTGACCGTGGTCGGTGGCGAGTTGTTCGTCCTCGTCGAGGAAGGTCGACTCGATGACGAGGAGGTCGCAGCCCTCGGCGAGCGCGTGCACCCCGTCGCACAGCCGGGTGTCCATGACGAACGCGAAGCTCTGCCCGCGCCGCACCTCGCTGACGTCCTCCAGCCGGACCCCGCCGAGGACGCCGTCCCGCTGGAGGCGGCCGACGTCCGGGCCGGTGATGCCGTGCGCGGCGAGCCGGTCCGGGAGCATGCGGCGGCCGTCGGGCTCGGTGAGCCGGTAGCCGTAGGACTCCACCGGGTGCGAGAGGCGGCGGGCCCGGAGCGTGTAGCCGGGGGTGCGGGCCACGGGTCCGTCGGTGTCGACGGGGGCCTCGGTGAGGGCGACGGTCTCCCGGTAGGCGGTGGCGTAGCGCAGCCGGTCGAAGAAGCGCTGCCCGGAGCGCGGGTAGTGGGCGGTGATCTCGTGCGGGACGCGGTCCAGGTTGATGCGCTGGATGACCCCGGCGAGGCCGAGGCAGTGGTCGCCGTGGAAGTGGGTGACGCAGATCCGGTTCAGGTCGTGCGCGGCGACCCCGGCGCGCAGCATCTGGCGCTGCGTGCCCTCGCCGGGGTCGAACAGGATGCCTTCGCCGTCCCAGCGCAGCAGGTAGCCGTTGTGGTTGCGGTGCCGGGTGGGGACCTGGCTGGCGGTGCCGAGCACGACCAGTTCGCGTACGGACATGTGACGGCCGGTCCGGACTATCCGGGGGGCCATTCGAGGCCGCGTCCGCCCAGCACGTGGGCGTGGGCGTGCCAGACGGTCTGGCCGGCGCCGCTGCCGGTGTTGAACACGATGCGGTAGCTGTCCAGTTGCTCCTGGTCGGCGACGGCCTGCGTCTCGCGCAGCACGTCCGCCGCGATGTCGGGTGCCGCCGCGGCGAGGGCCGCCGCGTCCTGGTGGTGCGCCTTGGGGATCACCAGGACGTGGGTCGGCGCCTGCGGGTTGATGTCCCGGAACGCGACGGTCGTGTCCGTCTCGCGGACGATCGTCGCCGGGATCTGTCCTGCGACGATCTTGCAGAACAGGCAGTCGTCCTGCGGCTCGCCTGCCATGGGTGTGCCTCCTCGGCCCCGGATGCTCGCTTACCGGGGCATCGTATCCGCCGGGGCCGGGCGACGGCCCGCGGTCAGGGCAGCTCGGGCGGCTCCTTCGCCGGGTTCTCCTCCAGGGCGGCGAGCGCGATCCGGACGGCCTCGTCGAGCTGGGGGTCGCGGCCCGCCGCGTGGTCCTGCGGGCGCTGCACCACCTCGACGTCGGGGTCGACGCCGTGGTTCTCCACGCCCCAGCCGTAACCCTCCAGCCAGAAGGCGTACTTGGGCTGGGTGACGAGCGTGCCGTCGACCAGGCGGTAGCGGCTGTCGATGCCCACGACGCCGCCCCAGGTGCGGGTGCCGACGACCGGGCCGATGCCGAGGGCCTTGATCGCCGCGTTGACGATGTCGCCGTCGGAACCGGAGAACTCGTTGGCGACGGCGACGACGGGGCCGCGCGGCGCGTCCCGCGGGTAGGACTCGGGCCGCATGCCGCGGGGCAGGTCCCAGCCGACGATGCGCCGGGCCAGCTTCTCCACCACGAGCTGGGAGGTGTGGCCGCCGCGGTTCTCCCGCACGTCCACGATCAGGCCCTCGCGGGTCACCTCGACGCGCAGGTCGCGGTGGATCTGCGCCCAGCCGGGGGCCTGCATGTCGGGGACGTGGATGTAGCCGAGGCGGCCGCCGGACGTCTCGTGCACGTAGGCCCGCCGGTCGGTGACCCAGGCGTGGTAGCGCAGCGGTTCCTCGTCGGCGACGGGCACGACGACCGCGTGCCGCGGCTCGCCGCCGCCGGCCGGGGAGACGGTCAGCTCGACCGGCTTGCCCGCGGTGCCCACCAGCAGCGGGGCGGGGCCGGTGACGGGGTCGACGGGCTGTCCGGCGACGGCGACGATCGCGTCGCCGGGACGGACGGCCACGCCGGGCGCGGCGAGCGGGGAGCGGGCGTCGGGGTCGGAGGTCTCGGAGGGCAGGATGCGGTCGACGCGCCAGGTGCCGTCCTCGTGGCGGGAGAGGTCCGCGCCCAGCAGTCCCTGCCGGGGGCCGTCGCCGTACCCGCCGCGCGGGGTGACGTAGGCGTGCGAGGTGCCGAGTTCGCCCTGCACCTCCCACAGCAGGTCCACCAGGTCGTCGTGGGTGGCGAGGCGGGAGAGGACGGGGCGGTAGCGGTCCAGGACGGCGTCCCAGTCGACGCCGTTGAGCTCCGGGTGCCAGAAGTGGTCCCGCATGATGCGGCCCGCCTCGTCGAACATCTGCCGCCACTCGGCGGCCGGGTCGACGAACTGGCGGACCCGGCCGAGGTCGACGGTGATGTTGCCGTCGCTGTCGTCGTCGTTCGGGGCGCGCCGGTCGCTGGGGACGACCTTGAGCCGCCCGTCGGTCCACAGCAGCACCCGCTTGCCGTCGCCGCTGACCTCGAAGTGGTCGGCGTCGGCGGCGAGGTGCTCGATCCGGTGCTGGGCGAGGTCGTAGCGCTCCAGCTCGGTCCGGGGGTCGGGGTCGTCGGGCGTGGCGCGGGAGGCGCCGAGCACGCCGCGCACCGGGTGCCGCAGCCACAGCACCCCGTCCTTGGCGGCGCGCAGGTGGGAGTAGCGGGCGGCCTCGACGGGGAACGGCACGATCCGGTCGGCGAGGCCGTCCAGGTCGACGCGGGTGGTGGGGGTGCCCTCGCTGTCGGGGGTCTCCTCCCGGTCCGGCGTCTCGAAGGGGCGGCCGTGGCGCTGCGGGCCGAACGGCGACGGGGTGGTCGCGGCGAGGGTGATCAGGTGCGGCCGGGCGCCCTCGACGAAGGCCAGGTCGAAGACGTGCTCGTCGTAGACCGGGTCGAAGGCGCGGGTGGAGAGGAACGCCAGGTGCTTGCCGTCGAGGGTGAAGGCGGGCGCGTAGTCCTGGAAGCGCAGCGGGGTGGCCTCGGTGACGGACAGGTCGGTGGTGTTGGCGAGGCGGAGCTGGCTGAGCGGGCGCGGGCCGGGGTGGGACCAGGCGAGCCAGGAGGAGTCGGGGGAGAACACCAGCCCGGAGACGTCCCCGTTCTCGCTGCGGTCGACCTCGCGGACCTCGCCGGTCTCCCGCTCGACGAGGAGCAGCCGGCCGTCGTGCGAGGCGACCGCGGCCCGGCTGCCGTCGGGCGCCATGGCCAGCTCCAGGACGCGGCCGAGCCGTCCGGCGGCGATCCGGCGGGGGGTGGTGCCGGGGGCGAGGCCGGTGGCGGGCGCGAACTCCAGGGCGTCGTCGCCCTCGGCGTCGGTCACCCACACCACCCATTCCTCGCCGTCGGCGCGGAAGGTGCGCGGGCGGCGGGCCCGGACGCCGGGGGTGGCGGCCAGGGCGCGGGCGGGACCGGAGCGGTGGGTCACCCAGTGGACGGTGCCGCGGACGCAGACGGCGCTGCCGCGCGCGGTGTGGTCGGGGGACGCGGAGCCGAACCAGCGGCCGGCGTTGACCGGGAAGGGCTGGAGGTCGACGCGCTGGCCGCCGAGCCGGACGTCGAGGCGGCGCGGTTCGGCGCCGTCCAGGTCGTCCAGGATCCACAGTTCACCGGCGCTGGAGTACACGACGCGGGTGCCGTCGGTGGCGGCGTGGCGGGCGTAGAAGCCGCCGAGGGGGGTGTGGCGGCGCAGGTCGGAGCCGTCGGCGAGGGAGGAGTACAGGGCGCCGGTGCCCTCGTGGTCGGAGAGGAAGGCGATCCGGTCACCGGCCCACAGCGGGTACTCGATGTTGCCGTCGAGGTCCTCGTGGAGGCGGACGAACTCACCGTCGCCCTCGCGGTCGATCCACAGCTTGCCGGCCGTGCCGCCCCGGTAGCGCTTCCACCAGGCGGCCTCGCGGCCCATCTGCGCGGACAGCAGCACGGTGGCCGGGCCGAACGCCAGGTCGCCGACGGGGCCGTGGGGCAGCCGGGTGGCGGGCCCGCCGTCGAGCGGGACGGCGTGCGCCCAGGTGCGGCGGATGCCGGGCTGGCCGTGGGTGGTGACCGCGATGACCTGACCGTCGGAGGTCCAGCCGCGCACCTGGGTCTTGACGCTCCCCCAGTACGTCAGGCGCCGGGCGGGCCCGCCGTCGACGGGGGCGACGTGCACCTCGGGGGCGCCGTCGCGGGTGGAGGTCCAGGCGACGGTGGTGCCGTCGGGCGAGATGCGCGGGTGGGCCACCGGCACGTTCTCGGCGCTCACCCGCCAGGCCCGGCCGCCGTCGAGCGGGGCGAGCCACACGTCGTCCTCGGCGGTGAAGGCGACCAACTCGCCGTGCGGATGCGGGAACCGGAGATACGCGGCGGATGCGTCCGATGCAGGCTGTGTCACCCGATCACCCTACGCACGCGGCGGTGCCCCCGGCCAGGGGTTTCGATCACTTGCCCTCGACGGGGCGGCACGAGGGGTACTGCTCGCACCACACGGTGGTGGTGACGGTCACCGTGACGGTGGGGCGGGGGCCGTCGTCCGGGGCCTGTCCGACGGGCGAGGGGGTGGCGGCGTCGCAGTCGCCGAGCCCGTCGACCCGGAAGCGCTGCCTGCCGTCCACCTTCGCGACGATGGTCCCGCGCACGCAGGCGCCGTTGACGGCGTGCGTGATCCTGCCGGTGACGGTGATGTCCTTGCCGTCGTCGGTCTCGCCCTCGCAGTCGACGGAGGCCACGGTCCTCTCGCCGGAGGACGCCGAGGCGCCGCTCCGCTCGCCGAAGTCCGCGGTGCAGTTCAGCCACCGGACACCGGCCTTGCGCCGTTCCAGCTCCTCGGTCACGGTCTCGTCCGTGGTGTACGCCACGGCGGCGGAACTCAGTCCGCCCGGCTCGCACGCGACGAGGCCGCCGACGGCGAGCACGGCACCCCCCGCCATGAGCACCGGCCGCAGCCAACTCCTCACCAGTACCCGCATGAACGGCAGACTGCCACCCTCGCGGGCCCGGCGGTAGGGCGCATTCGGCCGCGCCACGAGCCCCCGCGCACGGCGTCCGCCCGCGCGGTCACGGTGGTGGGCCGGGGGCGTCGAGCGGGGGCCGTGGTGGGAGGCCGGGCAGCTCCCGGCGACCCGGGAGGCTCCGGCGGGTTCCGCGGGGCAGGGGGTGCGGGCGGGTCAGCCCCAGCGTCCGGTGCGGCCGAGCAGCAGGGCCGCCGCGGCGGTCCCGGCGGTCGACGTGCGCAGCACGCTCCGGCCCAGGCGGCACACCCGCGCGCCGGCGCCGGCGAACAGGTCCAGCTCCTCGGGGGACACTCCGCCTTCGGGCCCGACCACCAGCACGATGTGCCCGGCGGCGGGAAGCGGGGCGGTCGCCAGCGGCTCGGTGCCGCTCTCGTGCAGCACCGCCGCGAAGTCCGCCCCGGCGAGCAGGGCCGCGACCTGCTTGCCGGTGGCCGGGTCCGCGACCTCGGGGAAACGCACCCGGCGGGACTGCTTGCCCGCCTCGCGCGCGGTGGCCCGCCACTTGGCGAGGGACTTCAGTCCGCGCTCGCCCTTCCACTGGGTGATGCAGCGCGAGGCCGCCCACGGCACGATCGCGTCGACGCCGACCTCGGTCATCGTCTCCACGGCCAGCTCGCCCCGGTCGCCCTTGGGCAGGGCCTGGACGACGGTGAGGCGGGGCGTTCCGGGTTCCTCCGTGACGACGTCGGCGAGGCGCACGAGCAGCCGGTCCTTGCCCTCGGTCCCCTCGACCCGGCCCTCGGCCCAGCGTCCCGCGCCGTCGGTGAGGACGACGTCCTCCCCGGCCCGCAGGCGTTTGACGGAGACGGCGTGCCGGCCCTCCGGCCCGTCGAGCACGTAGGGGCCCGCCGGGTCGGAATCGAAGCCGTCGACGACGAACACCGGCGCGGTCATCGGGCACCTCCGTCGGACAACGCCGCCCGGGCGGCGGCCAGTTCGGCGGCCAGCACCTCCACCAGCCGCCCGGCGGGCAGTTCCCGGGCCAGCCGGTGGCCCTGGCCCGCCCAGAGCGCCATGCCCTGCGGGTCACCGGCCTTGGCCGCCGCCTTGCGCAGGGGCGCGGCGAGGTGGTGGACGTCGGGGTAGGCGGCGGGCGCGTAGGGGCCGTGCTCGCGCAGGAAGCGGTTGACCAGGGCGCGGGCCGGGCGGCCGGAGAAGGCCCGGGTCAGCTCGGTGCGGACGTGGAGGGGGTCGGTGAGGGCCTGCTTGTGCGCCTCGTGCGCCCCGGACTCGGGGGTGGCGACGAAGGCCGTGCCGAGCTGGGCGGCGTCGGCCCCGGCGGCGAGCACCGCGGCGATCTGGCTGCCGCGCATGATGCCCCCGGCGGCGACCACGGGGATCGAGACGGTCTCGCGGACCTGGGCGAGCAGGGACAGCAGTCCCAGGGCGGAGCCGTCGGCCTCGGGGGCGTCCCGGTGGGTGCCCTGGTGGCCGCCCGCCTCGGCGCCCTGGGCGATCACGGCGTCGGCGCCCGCGCGTTCCACCGCCAGGGCCTCCTCGGGGGTGGTGGCGGTGGCCAGGGTGTACGTGCCGGCCCGGCGGAGCGCTTCGAGGACCTCGGGGGCGGGCACGCCGAAGTGGAACGACACCACCGGCACCGGGTTGTCGAGCAGCACGGCCAGCTTGGCGTCGTAGCCGTCGTCGCGGCCGCTGTCGGGGTCGCCCAGCTCGGTCTCGTACCAGGTCGCCTCGCCGGCCAGCTGGTGCGCGTAGACGCCGACGGCGGCGGGGTCGGGGGTCTCGGGCTGCGGCATGAACACGTTGACGCCGAAGGGGCGGCCGGTCAGTCCGCGCAGCTGCTTGATCTCCTGGTACATCCCGTCCGCGGTCTTGTACCCGGCGGCCAGGAACCCGAGCCCGCCCGCGTCGGACACGGCGGCGGCGAGGCGCGGCACGGCGACCCCTCCCGCCATCGGGGCCTGCACGATCGGGTGCGGGAGGAGATCGGTCAGCGCGGAGGACATGACGGCATGGTGTCACGTCCGCGGGACGCGTCCGAATTGACCCTTCCCGCCGGCACATTCCGTTCGACGGGAGACGCGGGGGCGGGTCGGGGAGGGCGCGGGCGGGCTCCCCGGCCCGCGCGGCCCGGGCCGGGACCGGTCACGGACCGGTCCCGGGGACGCCGTCAGCGGCCGTTGAACGCGTCCTTCAGGCGGGAGAACAGGCCCTGCTGGCCGGGCTGGAACTGCCCCTGGGGACGCTCCTCGCCGCGCAGCTTGGCCAGTTCCCGCAGCAGGCGCTCCTGCTCCGGGTCCAGCTTGGAGGGGGTCTGCACCTCGACGTGCACGATGAGGTCGCCCCGGCCGCCGCCGCGCAGGTGCGTGACGCCCCGGCCGTGCAGCGGGATCGACTGGCCGGACTGGGTGCCGGGCCGGATGTCGACCTCCTCCATGCCGTCCAGCGTCTCCAGCGGCACCTTGGTGCCGAGGGCCGCCGCCGTCATCGGGATGGTCACCGTGCAGTGCAGGTCGTCGCCGCGCCGCTGGAAGGTCGGGTGCGGCAGCTCGTGGATCTCGACGTAGAGGTCGCCGGCGGGCCCGCCGCCGGGGCCGACCTCGCCCTCGCCGGCGAGCTGGATGCGGGTGCCGTTGTCGACACCGGCCGGGATCTTGACGGTGAGGGTGCGCCGGGAGCGGATGCGGCCGTCACCGGCGCACTCCGGGCACGGCGTGGGCACGACCGTGCCGAAGCCCTGGCACTGCGGGCAGGGGCGCGAGGTCATGACCTGGCCCAGGAAGGACCGGGTGACCTGGGAGACCTCGCCCCGGCCGCGGCACATGTCGCAGGTCTGCGCGGTGGTGCCGGGCGCGGCGCCCTCGCCGCTGCACGTGGTGCAGACGACGGCGGTGTCGACCTGGATGTCCTTGGTGGTGCCGAAGGCGGCCTCGTCGAGCTCGACCTCGATGCGGATCATCGCGTCCTGGCCGCGACGGGTGCGCGAGCGCGGTCCGCGCTGCGAGGCCGTGCCGAAGAACGCGTCCATGATGTCGGAGAAGTTGCCGAAGCCACCGGCCCCGAAGCCGCCCGCGCCGCCGCCGGCCGCCTGCGCCAGGGGGTCGCCGCCGAGGTCGTAGACCTGCTTCTTCTGCGGGTCCGACAGCACCTCGTAGGCGGCGTTGATCTCCTTGAACCGCTCCTGGGTCTTCGGATCCGGGTTGACGTCCGGATGGAGCTCGCGGGCGAGCCGCCGGAAGGCCTTCTTGATCTCTTCCTGCGACGCGTCGCGGCGCACGCCGAGTACGGCGTAGTAGTCCGTGGCCACTACGACTCCGCCAGGATCTGTCCGACGTACCGTGCCACTGCGCGTACCGCTCCCATCGTTCCCGGGTAGTCCATGCGGGTCGGTCCGACCACACCCAGTTTGGCGACTGCTTCGCCGCCCGAACCGTAGCCGACCGACACGACGGACGTGGAGTTGAGTCCTTCGTGGGCGTTCTCGTGACCGATACGGACGGTCACGCCCGGATCCTTCGCCTCGCCGAGCAGCTTGAGGAGCACGACCTGCTCCTCGAGTGCCTCCAGGACGGGCCGGATCACCAGGGGGAAGTCGTGTCCGAAACGGGTGAGATTGGCGGTGCCGCCGATCATCAGCCGCTCCTCGTTGTCCTCGACGAGGGTCTCCAGGAGGGTGGAGAGCACGGTCGACACCGCGCCCCGGTCCTCCGGTTCGAACGCCTCCGCGAGGTCCTCGACCAGGCCGGGCACATCCGTGAACCGGCGGCCCGCGACCCGGCTGTTGAGCCGCGCCCGCAGGTCCGCCAGGGACGCCTCGCCGAACGGCGCCGGGCAGTCCACCAGGCGCTGCTCGACCCGGCCGGTGTCCGTGATCAGCACGAGCATCAGGCGGGCCGGGGCGAGCGACAGCAGTTCCACGTGCCGCACCGTCGAGCGGGTCAGCGACGGGTACTGCACCACGGCCACCTGCCGGGTCAGCTGCGCGAGCAGCCGCACCGTGCGGGCCACCACGTCGTCCAGGTCGACGGCGCCCTCCAGGAAGTTCTGGATGGCGCGCCGCTCGGGCGGGCTCATCGGCTTGACCCCGGCGAGCTTGTCGACGAACAGGCGGTAGCCCTTGTCGGTGGGGATGCGCCCGGCGCTGGTGTGCGGCTGGGCGATGTAGCCCTCGTCCTCCAGGGCCGCCATGTCGTTGCGCACGGTGGCCGGGGAGACGCCGAGGTTGTGCCGTTCGGTGAGCGCCTTGGAGCCCACCGGCTCCTCGGTGCCGACATAGTCCTGAACGATGGCGCGCAGCACCTGGAGCCTGCGTTCACTGAGCATCGCGCACACACCTCCAGAAGCGATCCGCCGCTGCCCGTTGCTGGTCCTGGCACTCTTCACATGCGAGTGCCAGACTTCCCCGGCCCAGTGTACGGCCGGGGAGTACGCCCCGGGCAAGGCCCGGCGCGACGGGTTCGCGCAGGTGGGCGTTCTGCCCGCTAGCGTCGCGGTATGACCTTCGATCGGGACGTGTCGGGATGGGAACGGGTGGCGCCGGGGGTGTTCCGGTGCCGCCTTCCGGTGTGGGACTGCACGGCGGGGCTCGTCACCGGTACCGGCGGCGCGCTGCTGGTCGACGCCGGTTCGAGTCTGCGCGAGGGCGCGCGGGTGCGGGCCGAGGCGCAGGCGCTCGCCGGGCGGCGTGTGACGCATCTCGCGCTGACCCACCCCCACTTCGACCATGTGCTGGGGGCCGCGGTGTTCGCGGGCGCGGAGGTGTTCGCGGCGACCGGCCCGGCGGCGGCGTGGTCGGCGGAGGGGCTGCGCGCGGACGCGGTGCGGCACGGGCTGGACGAGCGGGAGGCGGCCGGGGCGGCGGACGCGCTGGTCCGGCCGGGGCACGAGGTGTCCGGCCACGTGGTCGTGGACCTCGGCGGCGGCACGGAGGCGGTGCTGGTGAACGCGGGCCCGGGGCACACCGCGCGGGACCTGGCCGTCCTGGTCCCGGGCGACCCGCCGGTGGTCTTCTGCGGCGATCTGGTGGAGGAGTCGGGCGCACCGCAGGCCGGGCCGGACGCGGTGCCGTCCCGCTGGCCGGACGCCCTGGACCGGCTGCTGGCCCTGGGCGGCCCGGACGCGCGGTACGTGCCCGGTCACGGGGCGGTGGTCGACGCGGCGTTCGTGCGGGCCCAACGCGGGGCGCTGGCGGCCCGGTTCGGCGTGTCGCGCCGGCCGTGACGGGGGCTGCCTCGTATCGTCGGCAGGATGCGCCAGTACTCCGCCGACCTGACCCCTCCCTGGAAGAAGTCCGGCCCGGTGCCCGAGGTGCCCGCCGACCCCGGTCTGGTGGTCGAGGAGCCCGGCACCGGCTTCTGCGGCGCGGTGATCCGCTGCGAGGCCGGCACGGTGACCCTGGAGGACCGTTTCGGCAAGCACCGGGTGTTCCCGTTGGAACCGCGCGGCTTCCTGCTGGAGGGCCGGGTGGTGACGCTGGTGCGGCCCGCCTCCGGACCGTCCCGCCCCAGCCGTACGGCGTCCGGCTCCGTCGCGGTGCCCGGGGCCCGCGCGCGGGTCGCCCGCGCGGGCCGCATCTACGTCGAGGGGCGGCACGACGCGGAGCTGGTCGAGAAGGTGTGGGGCGACGACCTGCGCATCGAGGGCGTGGTCGTGGAGTACCTGGGGGGTGTGAACGACCTGCCGTCGGTCGTCGAGGAGTTCTCCCCCGGCCCCGACGCCCGCCTGGGGGTGCTGGTCGACCACCTCGTGCCGGGCTCCAAGGAGTGGCGCATCGCCGAGGCGGTCACCAGTGAGCACGCGCTGGTGGTGGGCCACCCGTTCATCGACGTCTGGGAGGCGGTGAAGCCCTCCTCGGTGGGCATCCCCGGCTGGCCCCGGGTGCCGCGCGGCCAGGACTGGAAGACGGGGGTGTGCCGGGCGCTGGGCTGGCCGGAGAACACCGGGGCGGCCTGGCAGCACATCCTGGGCCGGGTCCGCTCCTACAAGGACCTGGAGCCGGAGCTGCTGGGCCGGGTGGAGCAACTGATCGATTTCGTCACGGCGCCGGGCGCCTGACGGGGTCGCCGTGCCGCCCGCCCCCGGGCGGCACGGCGCCCGCTCAGTCCACCAGGTCCCGCACCACCGCGTCCGCCAGCAGCCGTCCGCGCAGGGTGAGGGCCGCGCGGCCCTCCTCGTACGCGGCCGGCCGGAGCAGCCCGTCGCGCAGCGCACGGTCCGCCGCCGCCCGCCCCTCCGTCCGCAGGAGCGAGAGCGGGACCCCCTCCTCCAGCCGCAGTTCCAGCAGGATCCGCTCCACCCGCCGGTCCTCGTCCGACAGCAGCTCCCGGCCCGCGCCCGGCGAGCGGCCCTGCGCGAGGGCCGCCGCGTACGCCCCCGGGTGCTTGACGTTCCACCACCGCACCCCGCCCACGTGGGAGTGCGCGCCGGGCCCCGCGCCCCACCAGTCGGCGCCCCGCCAGTACAGCTCGTTGTGCAGGCAGCGCCCGGCGTCGGAGGTCGCCCAGTTCGACACCTCGTACCAGGCGAAGCCCGCGGCGGACAGCGCCTCCTCCGCGATCAGGTAGCGGTCGGCGTGCACGTCGTCGTCGGTCATCGGGACCTCGCCGCGCCGGATGCGACGGGCGAGCTGCGTGCCCTCCTCGACGATGAGCGCGTACGCGGAGACGTGGTCGGGCCCGGCACCGACCGCCGCGTCCAGCGAGGCCCGCCAGTCGTCGTCGGACTCGCCGGGGGTGCCGTAGATCAGGTCGAGGTTGACGTGGTCGAAGCCGGCGGCGCGGGCCTCGGCGACGCACGCCTCGGGACGGCCGGGGGTGTGGGTGCGGTCCAGCACCTTCAGCACGTGCTGCCGGGCGCTCTGCATGCCGAACGAGATCCGGTTGAAGCCGCCCTCGCGGAGGGCCGCCAGGTAGGCCGGGTCGACGGACTCGGGGTTCGCCTCCGTGGTCACCTCGGCGTCGGCGGCCAGCCCGAACTCCTCCCGGATCGCCTCCAGCATCCGCACCAGGTCACCGGCCGCCAGCAGCGTAGGCGTCCCGCCGCCGACGAACACCGTGCGCACCTCGCGCGGGTCGTCGCCGAGGACCTTCCGGGCCAGCCGGACCTCGTCGACGAGCGTGGCGGCGTAGTTGTCCCGGGAGGCCAGCACGCCGCCGGAGCCGCGCAGCTCGGTGGCGGTGTAGGTGTTGAAGTCGCAGTAGCCGCAGCGGGTGGCGCAGTACGGGACGTGCAGGTAGAAGCCGAGGGGCCGGTCGGCCGCCCCGGCGAGGGCGGAGGCGGGCAGGGCACCGTCGGCGGGGACGGGCTCGCCGTCGGGGAGTGCGGAGGGCATGTGCTCCATTGTCCCGCACCGGCGGTGTCACTCGGCCTGGAGCACCATCAGGGCGAGATCGTCGGCCGGCGGGCTGTCGCCGAAGTCGTGGACGAGGCGGGTGAGGCGCTCCGCCGTCGTCCCGGCGTCCAGGCCGGCGCAGCTCGCCAGGGCCGCCGCCAGCCCGTCCCCGTCGTCGAACTGGCGGGAGCCGGACCGCCGCTCGGTGACGCCGTCGGTGACACAGAGCAGGGTGTCGCCGGAGCGCAGCTCGAAGGTGTCGCTGCCGTAGGCGGCGTCCTCGACGACGCCGAGCAGGGTCTGGGGCCGGGCGACCGTGCGGACCGCGCCGTCCGGGCCGAGGAGCAGCGGCAGGGGATGCCCGGCGGAGGCGACGGTGCAGCGGACCCCGCCGTCGACCGGGACGAGTTCGCCGTAGAGGAGGGACAGGAAGCGGGTCTGGGGGCCGTCGCCGGGCGCGGTGGGGCGGGCCCCGGCGGCGACCAGGGCGCGGGCGGCGGCGTCGGCGGCCTCGGTGGCGTCGTCCAGGAGCAGCTGGTTGAGGCGGTCGAGGACGTCGGCCACGCGGTAGCCCTCCCGGGCCAGCAGCCGCAGCCAGGGCCGGACCAGGCCGATGACCACGGCCGCTTCCGGGCCCTTGCCCTGGACGTCGCCGACCGCGAAGCACCAGCGGCCCCGGCCGGCCGGGAAGAGGTCGTAGAAGTCGCCGCTGGGCCCGCCCTTGTCGCAGGGTTCGTGGACGAGGGCACTGCGCAGGCCCGGGATCTCGGCGACGGCGCCGGGCAGCAGCCCGCGCTGGAGGACGGAGCTGATGGTGGCCTGCCGGGCGTACTGGCGGGCGGCGCCGATGGCGAGCGCCACGCGCCGGCCGAGGTCCTCGACGAGGCCGGTGATCTCGTCGGGGAAGCGGTCGATGCCGGCCCGTCCGATGACCAGGGTCCCCACGGACCGCCCGCCGGCGACGAGCGGGTAGGCGAGGGCGGTGCCGGACGAACCGGTGTCCGCGGGCCGGCCGGCGGACGGGCCCGGGAACGGGCCGGCGGACGGGCCGGCGCCGGTGTCGGTGTCGAGGGCCTTGGCCGGCCAGGGGTAGGGGGTGGGGCCGGGGCGTAACGGGTCGGGGAGCTGGGGCGGGTCGCGGTCCAGGGCCGCGTGCAGCTCCTCGATGAGGTGCTCGCCGGCGTGCCAGACCCGGGCCGGACCGCCCGCGTGGGCGGCCCGGCCGCCGCCCCAGCCGCCGTGCGGGGTGGCCTCGTCGGCCAGCCACACGGCGCACCAGTCCGCCAGCCGGGGCACGATCAGCTGCCCGGTGAGGGCGGTGACCAGGTCCTCGTCCAACTGCCCGGCGAGCAGGTCGGACGCCTCGGCCAGGAAGGACAGCGCGCCGCGCCCCAGCCAGGCGCCCTCGTGGCTCTCCCGGCGGGCGGGGCAGTCGTCGGCGGGGCGGCCGGGGAGGTCAGGGAGGCCAGGGAGGCTGGGGGACCCGGCGGTGCCGCGGGGGGCGGGGGTGGCGGCGGTGCCTGGGGTGCCGGCGGTGGTGCCGGGGGTGCCCGGGGTGCCGGCGGTGTCGGGGGTGGTTGCGGGCGGGGCGTGGAAGGGGCCGCGGGGGGCGGGTGAGCGCCCGCCGAGCGGGGTGCCGGGCTGCCCCGGGCCGGTTCCGGCGGGGTCGGCGTCCTCGGCCGGGTCTCCTGGCCGTCGGCCCGTTCCGGCCGGGGGTCCCGCCGAGGACTCGGCTGGGAATCCGACCGGGGCCCCGGACGGGGCGCCCGCCTCGGTACCGGAGTCGCGCGAGGCGGGCACCCCGGCGCGGGTGTCGTCGTCGGCCCAGGTGTCGTCGCCGGCCCAGGAGTCCTCGCCGGCCCACGTCTCGCCGGCACGGACGGCTCCCGGCTGCGACTGCGGCTCCCCGTTAGGGTCCGGTGCGTCCTGCGGCGCGGGGGCGTCCGGGCAACCGGGGGCGCCCGGCGCCTGCCGCGCGGGCGCCCGCGCGGGGTCCCGGTCGTGCGCCGGAGTGCGCTCCGCCGCGTACGCCGCGACGCCCTCCGCCTCCGGGCGGTCCCCGGGCGGCAGCCGGGCCCACACCGTCTTCTCGCCGGGCCGGTAGGTCACGCCCCACACCTCGCAGAGCGCGGCGACCAGCCCCAGGCCGCGCCCGAACTCGGGGACGAGGTGCGCGGCCGCCTCCGGCTCGTGGTCGCGCGGGGGGCGCGAGGGGTGGCGGTCGGTCACCTCGACGACCAGGGCACCGGTGCCGCCCTCCAGGCGGCAGGTGAGCCGTACGTCGGTCCCGGCGTGGACCACGGCGTTGGTGACGAGTTCGCTGGCGACCAGTGCGGCGTCGTCGCCGGCGCGGGCGGTGAGGTGCTCGGTCCCGGGCAGCGCCCGCTCGGCCCATTCGGCGAGCGCCGCCCGGACCACGGCCCGGGCGGAGCCGGGCGCGAGGGGGCTCCCGGTGAGGGTCGCGTCCGCCCGCGCGCGCTCCGGCGCCTCACGGGCGCGCGAGGTGGTCTCCCGTTGGGTCGGAATGGCCCCCATGGGCAGCTCCCCGGGCAGTTCGTACGAAGACACGCCGATCGTTGCCGACAGGGTGACAGACCGACCCGGTCCATGAGCAAGGAGTTACCGAACTGGACCGCCCCGAGGGGGAACAATGCTCGACGCATGCTCAGGAACGGACAGAAGGGCGTCCGTTTCCGATCAGGATGCGCAGCGAAGGGCGCGGCGAGCCCGGCGACGGGAAACGTGGCGCGGGGAAGCCGAGGAGTGGGCGGGGAGCGGCGGGGAGCGGCGGGCGGAGTGGACAGGAGGCCGCCAGGGGCGGGAAGAGACGCGAAGGAACGGGAAGGGGCGGGAAGGGACGGGAAGGGGCGGGAAGGGACGGGAAGGGGCGGGAAGGGACGGGAAGGGGCCGGAGCAACGACGGGCGGGGTCCCGGACCGTACCGGCCCGGGGCCCCGCCCGCGATGTCACCGCACGCCGGTCACGCCTCGCGCGTGCCCTCGTACATCTCCTCGATGAGGTGCTTGTACTCGCGCTCCACCACGGGCCGCTTCAGCTTCAGGCTCGGGGTGATCTCGCCGTGCTCGACGTCGAGGTCGCGCGGCAGGAGACGGAACTTCTTGATGGTCTGCCAGCGCTGCAGACCCTCGTTGAGCTGCTGGACGTAGCCGTCGACCATCTCGACCGTGGCCGGGGCGGCGACGATGTCCGCGTAGGACTTGCCCTCCATGCCGTTCTCCGCCGCCCAGGCGGTGAGGGCGGCCTCGTCGAGGGCGATGAGGGCGGTGCAGTAGTTCCGGTCGGCGCCGTGCACCAGGATGTTGGAGACGTAGGGGCAGACCGCCTTGAACTGGCCCTCGACCTCGGCGGGCGCGATGTACTTGCCGCTGGAGGTCTTGATCAGGTCCTTCTTGCGGTCGGTGATGCGCAGGTAGCCGTCGGGCGACAGCTCGCCGATGTCACCGGTGTGGAACCAGCCGTCCTCCTCCAGCACCTCGGAGGTCTTCTCCGGGAGGTTGTGGTAGCCCTCCATGATGCCGGGGCCGCGCAGCAGGATCTCGCCGTCGTCGGCGATGCGCACCTCGGTGCCGGGCAGCGGCTTGCCGACCGTGCCGGTGCGGTAGGCCTCGCCGGGGTTGACGAAGGAGGCGGCGGAGGACTCGGTGAGGCCGTAGCCCTCCAGGATGTGCACTCCGGCGCCGGCGAAGAAGAAGCCGATGTCCGGGGCGAGGGCGGCGGAGCCGGAGATGCAGGCGCGCAGGTTGCCGCCGAAGGCGTCGCGGATCTTGGCGTACACCAGCTTGTCGGCGATGCCGTGCTTCGTCCGCAGGCCGAGGGGCGCGCTCGCGGTGCCGGTGCGGCGGAAGTTGTCCTGGGTGACCTTGGCGTACTCGCGGGCGACCCCGGCGGCCCACTGGAAGATCTTGTATTTGGCGCCGCCGCCGGCCTTCGCCTTGGCGGCCACGCCGTTGTAGACCTTCTCGAAGATGCGCGGCACGGCCGCCATGTAGGTCGGCTGGACCACCGGGAGGTTCTCGATGATCTTGTCGACGCGGCCGTCGACGGCGGTGACGTGGCCGACCGCGATCTGGCCGGAGATGAGCACCTTGCCGAAGACGTGGGCCAGCGGCAGCCAGAGGTACTGCACGTCGTCGGCGTGGACCATGCCGGTGGCGGGGATCGCGCGGGCCATGTAGGCCCAGTTGTCGTGCGGCAGGCGGACGCCCTTGGGGCGGCCGGTGGTGCCGGAGGTGTAGATGAGGGTGGCGAGCTGGTCCTTGGTGATCGCAGCGACGCGTTCCTTGATCAGCTCCGGTTCCTTCTCGAGCCGGGCCGCGCCGCGGCGCTCCAGCTCGGCCAGGGTGATCACGAAGTCGTCGGTCTCGACACCTTCGGCGTCGACGACCACGACCCGGGTCAGGTCGGGCAGCTCGTCACGCTTGGCGACCGCCTTCGCGACCTGCTCCGCGTTCTCCGCGACGAGCACCCGGCTCTGCGAGTCGGACAGGATGTAGGCGGACTCGTCGGCGTTGGTCTGCGGGTAGACCGTGGTGGTGGCGGCGCCCGCGCAGAGGATGCCGAGGTCGGCGAGGATCCACTCGACCCGGGTCGAGGAGGCCAGGGCGACCCGCTCCTCGGGGTTCACCCCCAGCTCGACCAGGCCGGCGGCGATCGCGGTGACCCGGTCCGCCGTCTGCGCCCAGGTCAGCGACTTCCAGTCGTCCGGGCCCGTGCCGGAGGCGGCCGGGACGGGGTAGCGGTACGCCTCCGCCTCCGGTGTGGACGCCACACGCTCCAGGAAGAGGGCCGCCACGCTCGGCGGACGGTTCTCGATCAAAGTCTGTGTGTCGCTCAAGACATCCTCCGGGGCCCGCTACGGTGCGGCTGGCTCAGTGCGGCTGGGTTCACTCGCACGCCGTTGTTTAACTCGCGAGTAACTATCGAGCACGGACAGAGTAAAGGCCGACCGCCGCCCGCGTAAGGGGCTGCGACCCGACACTTTTCACGGAGAGCTACCCGTTCGACGTGGGGGCCTGTCGCGCCGGCGTGCGACAGGCCCCCTTTCCGCCCGATATGCGGAGTAACCCGCAGTAACCTCGGGGCCGGACGTCCGGCTACTTCTTGCCCTTGCCCGAACCCCCGCCGTCGTCACTGGAGAGGACGGCGATGAAGGCCTCCTGCGGGACCTCCACGGAGCCCACCATCTTCATCCGCTTCTTGCCCTCCTTCTGCTTCTCCAGCAGCTTGCGCTTCCGGCTGATGTCACCGCCGTAGCACTTGGCGAGCACGTCCTTGCGGATGGCGCGGATCGTCTCGCGGGCGATGACGCGCGAGCCGATGGCGGCCTGCACGGGCACCTCGAAGGCCTGCCGCGGGATCAGCTCCTTCAGCTTGGCGACGAGCCGCACGCCGTACGCGTACGCCTGGTCCTTGTGGGTGATCGCGGAGAACGCGTCCACCTTGTCACCGTGCAGCAGGATGTCGACCTTCACCAGGCTGGAGCTCTGCTCGCCGGTGGGCTCGTAGTCCAGGGAGGCGTAGCCGCGGGTCTTCGACTTCAGCTGGTCGAAGAAGTCGAAGACGATCTCCGCGAGCGGCAGGGTGTAGCGGATCTCCACCCGGTCCTCGGAGAGGTAGTCCATGCCGAGCAGGGTGCCGCGCCGGTTCTGGCACAGCTCCATGATCCCGCCGATGAACTCGCTGGGCGCGAGGATCGTGGCCCGCACGACCGGCTCGTACACCTCGTCGATCTTGCCCTCGGGGAACTCGCTCGGGTTGGTGACGGTGTGCTCGGTGCCGTCCTCCATGAGCACCCGGTAGACCACGTTGGGCGCGGTGGCGATCAGGTCGAGCCCGAACTCGCGCTCCAGGCGCTCGCGGATCACGTCCAGGTGCAGCAGGCCGAGGAAGCCGACGCGGAAACCGAAGCCGAGGGCGGCGGAGGTCTCCGGCTCGTAGACCAGCGCGGCGTCGTTGAGCTGGAGCTTGTCCAGGGCCTCGCGCAGCAGCGGGTAGTCGGAGCCGTCCAGCGGATACAGCCCGGAGAAGACCATGGGCTTGGGGTCCTTGTACCCGCCCAGCGGCTCCTCCGCGCCCTTGTGCTGGCTGGTGACGGTGTCACCGACCTTGGACTGGCGGACGTCCTTCACGCCGGTGATGAGGTAGCCCACCTCGCCGACGCCGAGGCCGTCGGAGGAGAGCATCTCGGGCGAGTTGGTGCCGATCTCCAGCAGCTCGTGCGTGGCGCCGGTGGACATCATCCGGATCCGCTCGCGCTTGTTGAGCTGCCCGTCGACGACTCGCACGTACGTCACGACACCGCGGTAGGAGTCGTACACCGAGTCGAAGATCATCGCGCGGGCGGGGGCGTCCTTGACGCCGACCGGGGCGGGCACCTCGGCGACGACCTTGTCCAGCAGCGTCTCCACGCCCATCCCGGTCTTCGCGGAGACCCGCAGGACGTCGTCGGGCTCGCAGCCGACCAGGTTCGCCAGCTCCTCGGCGAACTTCTCGGGCTGCGCGGCCGGCAGGTCGATCTTGTTGAGCACCGGGATGATGGTGAGGTCGTTCTCCATCGCCAGGTACAGGTTGGCGAGCGTCTGGGCCTCGATGCCCTGGGCGGCGTCCACCAGGAGGATCGTGCCCTCGCAGGCGGCGAGCGAGCGGGACACCTCGTACGTGAAGTCGACGTGCCCGGGGGTGTCGATCATGTTGAGGATGTGCGTGGCGCTCTTGTCGTGGGTCGGCGCCCACGGCAGCCGCACCGCCTGGGACTTGATGGTGATGCCGCGCTCGCGCTCGATGTCCATGCGGTCGAGGTACTGGGCGCGCATCTGCCGCTGCTCGACCACACCGGTCAGCTGGAGCATCCGGTCGGCGAGTGTGGACTTGCCGTGGTCGATGTGCGCGATGATGCAGAAGTTGCGGATCAGAGCCGGGTCGGTACGGCTCGGCTCGGGCACATGGCTAGGGATCGCGGGCACGCAGGGTCCTGATTCTTGAGGCGTCCGCATACGTGTGCTGGTGCGTCTGCGGTCTCGGGTCGGATCGTTACGTAGCTTCCATGGTCCCACGGGTGAGGACCCGGGACGGGTTTGGGCCACCGAAAGGGCCACTGCTAGTGTGGGGGGCTGTGTCTCCTGCCCTCTCAGCACGGGACACCGATCGGAAAATCACCCGGCACGGATTCGTGCGGCGCCGCATGTCCGCGGCACCGGACGGCACCGTGCCAGAACTGTAGAGGCTCATTCGTGGCGAACATCAAGTCCCAGATCAAGCGGAACAAGACCAACGAGAAGGCGCGGCTGCGCAACAAGGCCGTCAAGTCGTCTCTGAAGACCGCGATCCGCAAGGCCCGCGAGGCCGCTGCCGCGGGTGACGTCGAGAAGGCCACCGAGTACCAGCGCGTCGCCGCGCGTCAGCTCGACAAGGCCGTCTCCAAGGGCGTCATCCACAAGAACCAGGCCGCCAACAAGAAGTCGGCGCTGGCGCAGAAGGTCGCGTCCGTCAAGGGCTGAACCACTCTTTGATCTGATCGCCGGAAGGACCCCGGGCGGGCCCTCTCTCATCCGCCCCCGACCGGCGCCCCGAGCCCGTACGCGGCCTGCGTTCGCCACGCGGGTACGGGCTCACCGGCTTCACCGAGGACCCCGTCCGTCCCCCTTCCCCGGGGGGATGGACGGGGTCCTTCGGCTTGGACGGGGTTCTTCGGGTTGGACGGGGTCCTTCGGTTCGTGGGGTCCTTCGGCTTGTGGGGGGCTTCGGCCCAGCGGGACCCCGAGCCGCGGCCCCTGCCGCGACCGCGCCTACGACTGCACCGCGCCGATCTGCGCCTGCGCGTCTGCGTCTGCGTCCGCACCTACCCCTGTTCCTACGAACAGGACTCGTTCGCCGTGTCGATGTCCTCCACGCGCTCGTCGAGGTCGGTGATCTTGCCGCCGACGATCCGGAAGACGAGGCATCCGTTCCTCTCCTCCTCGCGCGGGTACGCGGGCGACTCGATCAACCGCCGGGCGACGCCGCCGCGGGGACGCGCGGTGACCGGCCTCGGAGGCGACGCTGGGTACCCGACCCCTGGGAGGACGGGACCGGAGGGACGGGACCAGGGAAGCCGGGACCGGGGAAACCGGGACCGGGGAAACCGGAGGAGCGGTCAGCTCCGGCCGCGGGAGCGGGCCGCGCGGGCGATGGTGACGACCGCCTTCTCCAGGGCGTACTCCGGGTCCTCCCCGCCGCCCTTGACGCCGGCGTCCGCCTCGGCCACCGCGCGCAGCGCCACGGCGACCCCGTCCGGCGTCCAGCCCCGCGCCTGCTGCCTGACCCGGTCGATCTTCCACGGCGGCATGCCCAACTCCCGGGCCAGGTCGGCCGGCCGGCCGCCGCGCGCGGCCGAGAGCTTGCCGATGGCCCGCACGCCCTGGGCGAGGGCGCTGGTGATGAGCACCGGGGCCACGCCCGTCGACAGCGACCAGCGCAGTGCCTCCAGCGCGTCCGCCACCCGCCCCTCGACCGCGCGGTCGGCGACGGTGAAGCTGGACGCCTCCGCCCGGCCGGTGTAGTACCGGCCGACGACTTCCTCGTCGATGGTGCCCTCGACGTCGGCGGCGAGCTGGGACACCGCCGAGGCCAGTTCCCGCAGGTCGCTGCCGATGGCGTCGACCAGTGCCTGGCAGGCCTCCGGGGTGGCGGAGCGGCCGGCGGTGCGGAACTCGCCCCGCACGAAGGCCAGCCGGTCGGCCGGCTTGGTCATCTTCGGGCACGCCACCTCCCGCGCCCCCGCCTTGCGCGCCGCGTCCAGCAGCCCCTTGCCCTTGGCGCCGCCGGCGTGCAGCAGGACCAGCGTGATCTCCTCGGCGGGTGCCCCGAGGTAGGCCTTCACGTCCTTGACGGTGTCCGCCGACAGGTCCTGCGCGTTGCGCACGACCACGACCTTGCGCTCGGCGAACAGGGACGGGCTGGTCAACTCGGCGAGCGTGCCGGGCTGGAGCTGGTCGGGGGTGAGGTCCCGAACGTCCGTGTCGGCGTCGGCGGCCTTCGCGGCGGCCACCACCTCCCGCACGGCGCGGTCGAGCAGCAGGTCCTCCTGGCCCACGGCGAGCGTCACCGGGGCGAGGGGGTCGTCGGATGCGTTCTTCCTGGCCATCGCGACCAGCATCCCACGCACCACCGACAACGCGGGGCGGCCCCGGGGAGACGGACCCGCCGCCCGGGGCAGGCGTGCGGCCGGGCGCGGCCGCGACCGGCCTCACCGGACGGCGGGCGCGGCTGCGACCGGCTTCCGGTGACTGGTCCGTGCGTCCGGTGATGGTCCGTACGTCCGGTGATGGGTCCGCGCGTCCGGCTCTCGCGTGCGGGGGTCGCGCCGGGGGCCCGGCGTCGCGCGCGCAGTCCGGCGTCCGTTGACCCGCGTCCGCCGCCCTACGGTTCCTCCCGCCAGCCCTCCCACTCCCCGGCGAAGTCGTCCAGCTGCCCGGGGTCCAGCTCGCCCTTCTCGTCGCGCAGGACGACCAGCCACTGGGCGTCCTCCGCATCGTCCTCACCCGCCAGCGCGTCCCGGACGACGAGCGGCTCCTCGTCGATCCGGAACCGTTCCGCCAGGGCCTCCACGACCTCCTCCGCGGCATCCCGGTCGGGCAGCACCAGCACATGTCGTACATCGCTCACGCGAGCCATTGTCGGGCACGGTCCCGACGTCCCGGTCAGCTCCCCCGCACGTCCGGCACCGCGTCCAGCTCGATCCCGAACCGGGTCCGGTACACCGCGAGCACCTCCTCGTCCCGCTCCAGGGACCGCTCCCGGCGGGCACCGTCCGGGGCGGTGACCGTGAGCCGCCTGCCGCTGAGGGTGATCCGCCCGCCGTCGTCGGTCACCCGCGAGCAGACCAGGGAGCGGGTGAAGTGGGAGACGGGCGAGGTGCTGTGCCACCACACCCCGGCCGTGAAGTCGCCGAGGGCCCGCGGCCGGACCTCCAGCCGGTACACCGGCCGCCCGTCCACGCTCACGTCCAGGTCCGCGGCCTCCGGCACGTCACCGTGCCCGCCCCGCACCCCGGCCGCGTCCGGTGCCGCCACCGCGATCCGGAAGGTGCCCGCGGGGTCGGCCTGGTCCTCGCGGTCCCGGAAGGCCAGGGGCAGGTGGCAGTGCGCCCCGAACCCCACGTCGGCCAGCCAGTCACCGCCGTCCGCCGTGCCCACCCGCAGCGCGAGATGGTCGTACGGGACGCCGAGCCGGCCCCCGTCCCCGTACACCCGGGCCGCCAGCAGGGTCACGTCGTAGCCGAGGGCCGCGAGCAACGCCCCGAAGGCCCCGTTGAGTTCGTAGCAGAAGCCGCCCCGCCCGGCCGCCACCACCTTGTCCACCAGCCGCTTCTCGTCCAGCACGATCTCCTCGCCGAGGTGCAGCGAGAGGTTCTCGAACGGCACGGTCCGCAGGTGCCGCAGGTGCAGGTCGCGCAGCGCCTCGGAGGTGGGCCGCGCGGGGCGCTCGGCGCGGAGGCGGGACAGGTAGGCATCGATCGTCGTTGCGTCCATGCCGCCAGTGTTGCCTGCCGGTGTACCTCCTTGAAGCCCGAAGACGATCCGAAGTGATCGCACATCGACGTCATTCGGCCACCAAAGGACCCCAATGGAAAAAGGAAAACGCCATCTCTTCACATCATTCTTCTCGCTCGACTTTCATCTTTTCTCCCGCGCACACATAAGCAAGTCATCAAGTATTCTCACCTTCCCGGGACCGCTTCCACGTGCCTTCCAGCGCAGCCGAACGCCTCGTTCCCCGGGACCGCGACGCGGTCGAAAGTACGGTCCTTTTCAGCAGGGGGGGGGAGTGAAGAGGACGTGGAGGAACTGCAGCCCGGCGATCCGTCGCACATGGGGCCGTTCACCTTGCACGCCGTCCTGGGTATGGGCGGAATGGCGACCGTCTACCTGGGCAGCGCACGCGACGGCCGGGGCGGGCACACCACACCGGCGGTCGTGAAGGTGCTCCGGAAGGACTTCCTCTCGGACGAATACCTGCTGCGCCTCTTCCGCCGGGAAATCGCCGTCCTGCACGCGATGAACGCCGGGGGGACGCTGGAAGTCATCGCGTCGGACCCGAACGGCGAACGCCCGTGGTTCGCGACCGAATACGTACCGGGCATGGACCTGCAGTCGCTTCTGGACGCGCACGGCCCGTTCGACACCGCGCAGACCCTCGGCCTGGCGGGCCGACTGGCACCCCTCCTGATGCGACTGCGGGACAACAGGATCGTGCACCGCGACCTCAAACCGTCGAACATCCTCGTCCTCGCGGACGGCACCCTGCGCCTCATCGACTTCGGCGTCGTGCGCCGCCTGGACCACACCTGGACCCTGCCGATCCAGAGGATCGGCACCCGCGCCTACATGGCGCCGGAGCAGCTGTTCGGCGGCGCGGACCATCCCAGCGACGTGTTCTCCTTCGGGCTGACACTCAGCTACGCGGCGACCGGCACCCCGGTGGACCGGACCGACCTGGCCCGCCTGGAGGGCACCAACGGGGCCGGCCGGCACCGGGGCGCCGAACTGCCTCCCGACGCCTTCAGCCGGCTGGCACAGCCGCTGCGGACGATCGTGTCGGCGTGCACCCGCCCGCGTCCCGCCGAGCGCGTGACCGCGCCCGACCTCCTGGGCCTGCTCGCGGACCACCGCGTCCCCCCGCTCAACGGCCCGGCCGACCACGCCCCCTGGCTCCCGGCCGAGGCCCGGGACACGGTCCTGCGACACCTGGAACGGGTCCGCTCCTTCCTTCCCGCCACGCCTCCTCCGGGCCGCGCCCCGTCGGGCTGGCTCCACCGGCTCAGCGGGCTCACCCACTTCACCTCCCCCGTCGACGCCGGCCGGGGCATCGCCCTGTGCTCCCTCGACGGCACCGTCTCACTGGTGGACGCGCTCGACGGCCACGTGATGTGGCGACGCGATCTCGCCGCCCGCATCGAGCACACCCCGGCCGCCGGTCACGGTCTGCTCTACGTCCCCTGCTCGGACCGCACACTGGTCGCCCTGGACACCGCGGACGGGTCCACCCGGTGGGTCCACCCCGCCGGTGACAGCGGTGTCTTCGCCCCGGTCGTGACCGGTGACCGCGTGGTGGTCAGCACGCGTGACGGATCCGTCCACTGCGTCTCGGCCCGCACCGGCACCCGCCTGTGGGTCAGCGACCGGGACGCGGGGCCGGTGTACCACCGCCCCACCGTGGCGAACGGCGTGGTGTTCGTCTCGGGCTGGCAGGGACGCCTGCGCGCCCTGTCCCTGGGCGACGGCACGGAGGTGGTGCGTCTGCCCCAGTTCCGGGATCTGGTGGGCGCTCCCGCCGAGGCGCGAGGGACCCTCTTCGTCGCCGTCCGGAGCGGCACCCTCTGCGCCGTCGACTCCCTCACCGGACGGGAGAAGTGGCGCATGGTGGACGGCCCCACCGCCTGCACCGGGCCCGTCCCCGGCGACGACCTGCTCTTCGTGGGGACGGCACGGGGCACCGTACGGGCCCATTCCATGACGACCGGCCACCCGGTGTGGTGGTCCTCGAGCGCGAAACGCCTCAAGTGCCCTCCCGTGTACCACCACGGCACCCTGTACGTCGGCACCGAGGACACCCTGACCGCCTTCGACGCCCCGACGGGCACCGTTCGCTGGCAGCGCATCACCGAGGGAAGCATGCACGCCTCCCCGCTCATCGCCCACGGCCACGTGTACGTCGGGACCGTGAACTGCAGGGTGCAGGCCGTGCCCCTCCCCCCGCACGGTGCCCGGTGACACGGCCGGACCGGGCCCACCGGCCGGGCGCGGCTGCCACCGGCACGTTCCGGCCGGAGCGCACCCACGTACGTCGACCACCGCACGGGAGGGCGCACTGATGCGCGAACTCGGAGGGCACCGCCTCCTGCACCGGATAGGGAGCGGACAACTCGGCCACACCTATCTGGGCGCCGGGCCGGACGGACAGCAGCGGGCCGTGAAGGAGGTGCACACCAGCTGGGGACCGCCGTCGGAAGCCGGGAGGCGGATCGAGACGGTCCTGCGCTGCCTCGACTGGATGCGTGACACGGGTCCGGACTCCCCGGTGGCCCGGCACACGGCGCACGTCGTCGGCGGATACGACCCCGTGGCCGACCGCGCCTGGACCGCCACCCCCTGGCTGGGCGACGGCACGCACGCCGGCGGCAGCACCCCCGCGGTCTGCCTCGCGGACGTACGGCATCCGCTCCCGGCCGGGGCCATCCTCCACCTGATGTACCAACTGGCCTCACTGGCCCGCCAGTTGCACTCACAAGGACTCAGTCTCTCCGGCTTGAAGCCGACCAACCTCTTCCTCACCGCCCGCGGGCCGGTGGTGGTCGACATCCACCTGGCGCTGGCGCTGCGCGAGCTGCTCCACCACCGGTCCCCCGCGGACCCGGCACCGCACCGCCCGTTCCTCTGGGCGGACCCGGCGTGGCTGCCGCCGGAACTGCGGCGGTTCGGCACCCGAACCCGCACCGCGGGCAGCATCCACGCGGTCGGCGCGATCGCCGTCTTCGCCTGTACCCGCACCCCGCTGCGTCCCGCCACGGACGCCGTCGACGCGCTGACGCACCACAAGCACACCCGCCGGTGGACCGACGAGGCCCTCGCCCGCTGGGCCGCGAACCACGGCAACGTGGGACTCAAGCTCAAGAAGACGGCGTTGCGTTCGGTCAGGCACCGCCCCTGGACCCGGCCCGGCCCCCGGCGCCTCGAACGGATCATCGCCTCCCCCCTGTGGGGCAACCACCACCGCACGGAGTACCGCACCGCCTGGGACGAGGAGATGCGGCGCCTGCTGCGCGTGGGCCCGGGCCACGGCGTCCCCGTGGCGCCGCCCCCGCCCCGGGTGATCCCCGCCCCCGGTCCCTCCACCGCCCCTCCGGGCGGGCGACGGGCCCCCGTGATCTCCGCGGCCAGCACCGTGCCGGGCAGGACGGCCCGCGACCGGACAGCCTCCCGGCCCACCGGCGCCACGGCCGGGTCCCGGGGCCCGGCCACCGCCCGGGACACGTCGCCGCCCGGGCGTCCGCCCTCACCCGCGGCCCCGGACCCCGCGGTCACCGCGGTGGACAGGACGCCGGCCCCGGCCCGCCCCGTCACCGGCGCTTCCGGGCGGGTGCCGCCTCCCACCTGGACCGTCGAGACGAACGGTCCCCTGCTGGCACCGCCCCTGCCCCTCGGCAGCCTCCTGCTGCTGACGTGCGGGAACGAGGCCCACGCGGTCGACACCACCACCGGCAGCCGTGAGTTCGGCATCCCCCTGCCCGGAACCGCCGAATCGGCGCCGGTCCGCTGGGACGGCCGGATGTGGTGGGCCCTGCGCGAGGGCGCGCTGAGCGGGCACAACCTGAACGATCCGCACCACCGCGTCCGCCTGGAGCTCGACGGGGACCCCGGCTCCCACTCGCCGGTCGTGCTGGACGACCGGCTGTGGACGGGCACGACCGGCGGCCTGTTCGAGTTCCGGCCCCTCGCGTCCTCGGAGGCCGTCGGACGGTTGCTGCCCCAGGTGGAGGAACCCGTGGTCTCCCCGCTCGCCACCGACGGGGTCCGCCTGTGGGTTCCCACCGAGCGGGGCGGCCTGATCGCCGTGGACCCCTCCACGGGCGTCGTCCACGGACCCCATCCGCCCTGGGACGCGGCGGGCTGCGCGACGGCCCTCCTCACCGACGGCGCGTACATCGGGGACGCCACCGGCACGGTCCGCCGTCTCAACACCGCGGCCGTCACGCGCGGCCGGTGGACCGTCTCGGCCCTGCCGGTCAGCGCGCCTCCCGTCCCGCACGAGGGCCTGCTCCTGGTCACCGACCACGGCGGCACGGTCACCGCCCTCGCCCTCGACGACGGAGCCGTGCGGTGGCGCGCCGCCACCGACGGTGACGGACAACGCCCCGTGGCCGTGCTCGGCGCCGTGGTGTACGTGTGCGGCGCCCGCGCCGTCCGGCGTCTGGACGCGGCGACCGGCCGGGAGCTGGAGCCGCTGACCCAGGACGGTCCGACACCCACGAGCGTGACCGTCACCCGGGACCACCTGCACGTCGGCTTCGCCGACGGGCGCCTGAGCACCTGGCGGCGCCACAGCTGAGCCCGCGCCGCCGACCCGTCACCCACCGTCCGACCAGAAGGGCGTTTCCCCATGTACGAGGCAGAGATCAGCCGGGCCAACCCGGCGTGCATCGTGTTCCTGATCGACCGGTCGAGCTCCATGCGGGCGGCCATGCCCAGCACCGGTCAGCCGAAGCAGCTGGCGGTGGCCGACGCGGTCAACACCATGCTCCGCGAGCTGGTCCTCCGTTGCGGCCGGGGCGTGGACGAGGTCTGGGACTTCTTCCACGTCGCCGTCATCGGCTACGGAGAACAGGTGGGCCCCGCCCTCGGAGGTCCGCTCGCCGGCCGCGACCTGGTGCCCACCAGTGCCCTCGCCCAGGGCAGCATCCGCATGGAACGGCACGTGTTCACCGAGAGGCTGCCGGACGGCACCTCCACCGACCACGCCGCCGACCTGCCCGTCTGGCTGGAGTCCGCCGCCTCCGGCACCACGCCGATGTGCGCGGCGCTGGAGTACGCGCACAAGGTGGTCGACGGATGGGTGACCGAGCACCCCAGCGCCTTTCCTCCCATCGTCCTCAACGTCACGGACGGCGAGTCGACGGACGGGGACCCGGTGGGCGCCGCCCAGCGGCTGCGGTCCCTCGGGACGGAGGACGGCAGCGTCCTGCTGTTCAACCTCCACCTCTCGTCGGACATCGCCACACCCACGTCGTTCCCGAGCACGGATGACGCCCTGCCCCCGGCCGGCGCGAAGCTGTTCTCCATGTCGGACGTCCTCCCGCCCGACATGCGGGAGACCGCCCTGGACCTCGGTCTGTCCGTCCAGCAGGGTGCGCGGGGCTTCGTCTTCAACGCCGGCATGCAGGCTCTGATGCTCTTCCTGAACGTCGGCACACCGTCGTGATCACCGACTGTGCCCGGGTGCAGGCGCCCAAGTCCAGCCTGCCGGGTCACCTGAGCGAGGACGCGGCGCACACGGCGCTTCCCGCGCGGGGCCGTGCCGGAGAGACCCGCCTGGTCGTGGCCGACGGCGGCAGCGGCTCGGCGGACAGCGGCTGGTGGGCGCGGCAGCTGACGCGGGACCTGTGCGCGGCTCCCGGCCGCGCCTTCGCCGACTCCCGGGCGTTCCACGACGTCGTCGCCCTCGCCGCCCTGCGATGGCCCAGCCGCCGCAGGGTCGTGCTGGGACAGGGCGGACAGTCCGCGTTCCAGCAGTGGCTGACCGCCCGGCGCACGGAGGACGGGCCCTCGACGGCCCTGCTGGGCGTCCGCCTGCTTCCGCCCACCGGACCCGCCGGCGGGATGTGGCAGCTGGTGTCGGTCGGGGACTCGTGCCTGTTCCAGGTCCGGGCCGACCGGCCGGTGGAGTCGGTCGCCCGGCTGCCCCGGGTGCCGCACCTGGTGAGGGTGCGCGGTGTCGTGCCCGCTCCCGGCCTGGTGCTCCGGGAGGGCAGATGGGAGCGGGGGGACGTGTTCTACCTGATGACCGACGCTCTCGCCCGGTGGTGGGTCCGCCGCATCGAGGACGGCGGCCGGCCGTGGGCGACCGCGGACGAACTGTGCGCCGCGCCGGACCGGTTCGCCGACTGGGTGCGGGACCAGCGCGACCGGAGGGCCCTGCAGGACGACGACGTGACGCTGCTCAGAGCGGAGTGCCGCCCGTGATGACACCACCGGGCCGGCGGCCCACCCTCGCCGACTACCAGGCGGCCGTGGCCCGGCTCGACCGGTGCAGCGAGGACCCCCTGCTGAAGCGGTGCCGACCGGAGTGCGGCGCGGACGGCCTGCCCGGTGCGGACGGCGGGACCTTCGGCGCGGTCTACCGGCTGCACGACCCGCAGGACGGACGGGACTGGGCACTGAAGTGCTTCCTGCGGGCCGAGCCCGGCCGCGAACGCCGGTACCGCGAGATCGCCGCCTGTCTGGCGGGTGACCGGGGGACCTGGCGGACGGAGGTCCGCCACCTGGCGAACGGGCTGTGGGTCCGGGAGCAGTGGTGGCCGGTCGTGGTCATGGAGTGGGTGGCGGGGGCGCGCCTGACCGACTGGATCAACGTGCTGCTCGACGAACGGCCGGAGCGGGCGGGTGACGAACTGCGGCGGGTGGCCCACCGGTTCGCCGTCGCCGTCCACCGGATGCACCGGTCGGGCATCAGTCACGGCGATCTGCAGAGCGGCAACGTGCTGGTGACCTCCGACACCCAGGTGCGGTTCGTGGACTACGACGCGATGACCGTTCCCGCCTGGACGGACCGGCCGCGCGAGGACGGGCACCCCGACTTCCGCCTGCCGCGCGAGGGAGAGCGGGGCCCGGACGGGGCCACCGAGCTGCGGCACACGGCGAGCGGATCGGCCAGGGCGCCGTTCGGCGATGAGGCGGCGCTCGCGGCGCTGCACCGGGACCGTTTCCCCTCGCACGTCATCCACGCCTCCCTGCTGATGCTCAGTCACGACGTGTCGCTGTGGAGCAGGCTCCACCAGCCGGGCGCCGACCATCTGCTGGTGTCCCGCACGGACTTCCGTGACCCGGCCGGATCACGGGGCTGGCCCGTCCTGCTGGACCACGAGCGGCGGGAGGTCCGTTCCGCCGCGCTCAGGCTCAGGGAACTGCTCGACACCCCCGCGGACCAGCAGCCCGACCTGGAACCGCGGCCGGAGGTCGCCTCGGTCCCGGGCGTGCGGACGAGCATGGTGTGGCGCTCCCGGACCGGTGTGCCCGCTTCGCCCCGGCCGTTCCTGGATCCCGGCACGCTCGCGGCCCCCGGCGGTGCCGGGCGCACCGCCCCGCCCTCCCGCGAGGCACCGGACGTCCCGGAGACGTCGGGCCGTCCCGGGCCGTCGGACGTCCTGGAGCCGCCCGTCGGCGGCACCGACGCCGACGCCGGTGCCGCCGACGGACCGCCGGACGACGGTCCCGGGAGCCTCCCGGCGACCTCCCGCCGCGTCGCCCCGTTGACGCGGTCGGTGGTCACGGCCGGGGGCGTGCTCCTGCTCGTCGTCCTGGCGACCGTCGCGTTCGTGATCGTCATGAGTCTGGTGGTCGCCCGCTGACCCCGCGCTCCCGGGTCCCGGTCACCGCGGGTGGCCCGGGAACCGGTCGTCCGGCGGGTACTCGACCGCCACGACCAGGGCACTCGCGGACAGTCCGCCCGCCTGGGCGATGATCTGGTAGAAGCCGGGTGTGTGCACGCGGGCCCACGCCGTCGACGTACCGGGCTGTCCCATCACCGGGGCCGGGTTCATGCGCGCCACCACCTCACCCGTCTCCGCATGCACCAGCCGGCACGCGAGGGCGCTCGCCTGCGCGCCGGTGACGGTGAGGGACCAGTCCCGGTCCACGACGACCTCGGACGGCGCGGTGATGCCGAACGACGGGGCGAGGGAGGCGACGTCGGCCGGGGCGTCCGGTCCGCCGGTTCCCGGCCGGTCCGTCAGGATCTCCCGGATCAGGTTGATCACCGTCGCGCCGGTGGCGAGCGAGTTGTGGTGCCCCACCACGGGCCGGTAGGCGGCCGGGCCGGTCGGCCACGCGGACCGCGTCGGCACCACGCCGTCGCCGCCCTCGTCCACCAGCACCGGCTGCCCCTGTCCGTCGCGCAGCGGGGTCCCGTCGTCACGCAGGCGCGGGACGTGGGTGAACAGCATCAGCGTGCCGTCCTGCAGGGTCATGCTCTGGGCGGTGGGCTGCTCCGTGCCGGCGACGGCGTGCACCCGCCAGGAGGCCAGCGACCTCCGGTGCCGCGCCTCCTCCGCGGCCTCGGCGAGCTCCGCGTCCCCGCCGACCGCAGCGACGTCGGCGGGCGTCAGCCGGCGCACCCCTCCGTCGGGCGTCCGCACGCACCGGGTGGCGGGCAGCAGGTCGTACAGGCCCGGCATGGTGCGCGCCGCCGGGCCGAGCGGGTTGCGCAGCGTCCTCCGCCGCCCCGGAGCGGCGAGCAGGTCCATCACGCCGGGGATGCCGTGGAAGGGGGTGCCGACCGCGATCACGTCCCGGGTCCGCTCGGCCAGTTCCGGGGAGGCCGCCAGGGCGGCCTGGACGACGAGACCGCCCATGGAGTGGGCGACCAGCACCAGCTTCGGCCGGTCGGCGGGCGACCGGACCCCGGACGCCCGCCGGGCGGGGTGGTTCCTCCACCGCGCCAGGTGCCGCAGGGCGGTCTCGGTGAAGTGGCGCGCGGTGTCCGCCACCGACAGCCGCCAGTCGTAGGGGTGTTCCAGGACGGCGTCGTCGTGCAGCACCACGGAGCGGATGCCCTCGAGGAGGTCGTGGTAGGGAGCCTGACCGCCGACCAGGGGCAGCCACGCGAGTTCCGGGAGCAACTGCCGGGCCCGCAGGCGCCGGGAGTGCCCCTCGCGCTCCGCCCTCGTCACCGTGAGGGCGGAGCGCGAGGGGGCGCGGCGTCCGCTGTTCGGCAGGCTCACCGGGAGCTGGGGCAGGGTGGTCGAGGCGAGCAGGCGCAGGAAGCCGACCCCCGGCCAGACGGTCCTGCCGTTCTCCCCCGTCTCCACCAGGGTGCTCCCCCCGATGCCCGGCAGGACGATCACCGCGTCCCCGCTGTAGGGACGGTCCACCTCGTGCCGGTAGGAGTCGATGAGGGCGCGGTGCCACGGTACGACGCTGTCGGCGGAGGTGGCCAGGAAGCCACCGATGGCGGTCCCCCGGCCCACGCTGCTCACGCTGCCGGTCACCGACCCGGGCCGGCCGGGCGGCGGGCCGATCCGCACCGCGCCCCCGGCTTCCGCTCCCCCCGTGTCGTTCTGCCCCGACCGCACCGGTTCGGGGCGCGGGGTGGCGACGACCTCCCCGGTCAGCGAACCGAGCCGGGCGTCGTCGCTGCCCTCGCTGCCGCCGACGCCCAGGGACCTCGCCGTGTCGGTCACCAGCCGTGGCATCGAGTCACCGATCTCGGCGGCGAGTTCGCGGATGAGCAGGGGGTGACGCCGTTGGGCCCGCAGGGAGAGCCCGCCGACCCGCGTCAGGGTGTCCTCCCGCAGGCGGATCGCCTCGGGGCTGGTGGAGGTGCCCGCACGCCGATGGGCGCGCAGCTGCGCGGCGGCCACCGACAGCAGCCGGATCTCCCCGCCCGGCCGGTCCGTGACACGGCGGGCATGCGCCAGCAGGTGCAGCGCGTCGTCGAACCGGCCCAGGTCCTCACAGGCGCGCGCCCCGAGCAGGGCCACGTCGACGAAGACATCGGGGTCGGGTGCGCGCCGCGCCAGCTCCCGGGCCCGGTCGAGCATGAAGAAGGCGTCCGCGGGCCGGCGCTGGGCGATCCGGGCCCGCATGCCGAGCAGCGTCAGGTCCAGGTCGCCGGCCACCAGGTGCCGGCGTTCGTCGAGCACACCGGTCACCCCCTCGGGGTCGTCCGCCGCCAGCAGCTCCCTGCCGACGCGTGCCGCCTGACGGCACCAGGTGTCGTCGTCCGCCTCGGCCCGCAGCAGGGCCGTCGCGGTGGTACCAAGGCGCTCCATGAGGTAGACCCGGCCGCGCGGCGGCAACTCGTCCAGCGCGTCTTCCAGCACGGGCCCCGCCTGGTCGATCCACCGCCGGTCCAGGGTCCGGGTCGGCTGGGCCAGCGACAGCCGGTGGTACAGCTCCTCCACCCTGTTCTCCACCCGGTGTTCCCCGGGGGCGTCCTGCGCGTCGAGCCGCTCGTAGTGGCGCACGGCCCGGCGGTGGATCCGCTCCATGACCCCCCGGTGATCGACGCGGATCATGGGCAGCATGACCCGGCGGACGTCGCCGCGGTGCACCGCGGCGTCCCGGTCGGCCACCTTCTGCACCAGGGTGGCCTCGGCCACGAAGGCGGCGAACAGCCGTCGGGCCCGCTCGTCGTCCACCCGTCCCAGACCGCACGGCTCGGCCAGCACGTCACGGATGATCTCCGGGCTGAGGACCCGGACGGCGAGTCCGGGGCTGGCGAGGCGGCGCAGGTCCGGGTCCTCCAGGTGGTCCAGGATCCGCCGGTAGAGCACGCCCTGCAGGGTCTCGGCACCCACTTCGCTCAGGAGTTCCGCCCGCAGCCTCCCCTCGGTCAGGGTGTCGGCCCCTTCCCGCCGGATCAGGGCTGCGGCCAGTTTCAGGTTGAGCGGGCTGGTGCCGACGGTGTCCAGCACCTCGTCGAGGTCGAGTACGGGCCCGACGCCGCTCGTGCCGTCGGCACCGTCCGTCAGCAGGACGTGCAGGAAGGCACGCGCGGTCGCGGTGTCGAAGCCCGCCAGCGGCAGTTGCTCGAACGCGTCGTCCGCGCAGGGCGCCCGTCCCGCGGCCAGGACCCGGAGGCCCGGGTGGGCCCGGTGCAACAGGTGCAGGAAGTCCAGCAGACGCCGCTCGGCGACCGGTCCGCTGCGCTGTACGTGCTCGAAGGCGTCCAGGGCGAGCAGCCACCGCGCCCCGATGCCGCCGGTGATCGAGGTGACGAGGGCCGCCAGGGCGTCGACCAGGGTTCGTTCGTCGCGCCGGCGGGCGGTGCGACCGCCGAGGGAGCCCTTCTCCGATCCGCTGAGGCGGTCGGCGGCCAGGGTGCCCTCCAGCTCCCGTGCCAGCTCCGCGGTCTCGCGTACGAACGCCGGGTACAGCAGGCCCAGTTGGCGTACCACCTCGGCCACCAGGGTGAGGGGTCTCCCGGCGGCCAGGTCGTGCCGGTCGAAGGTGAGGTAGAGGCAAGGGGTTGGGTCGAGGGGCCGGGCGCCCCGCCGCCGGGAGCCGGCGTCACGGTCCAGGACGAAGCGGGCCAACAGGGTCGACTTGCCGACCCCGCCGGGCCCGTGCACGAACATCCACCGTCCGTGGGCCGCGCCGTGGAGTGCTCCGCGCGCCGACGTGCCGCCCGGGTCGTCGGCCCGGGCGCTCCCGCCTCCCGGCCGCCGGGTTCCCCCGGCCGGGAGGCGGGACCCGCCGAGCAGGGCGCCGAGCTGGGCGAGTTCGTCCTCCCGCCCGGTGAAGGTGGCGTCGGCCAGGGCGTGCAGCGGCTGCAGCAGACGTGCCCGTCCCATGGCCCGTTCGACGGCGTGCGGCTTCGGCAGGGCGAGGCCCTCCCGGGCCAGGCAGGCGCGGGCCAGCGGAGCGTCCTCGAACCAGTCGGCGACCGTCAGCGCGGTGTACAGCTCGTCGTAGTCCTGTTCGCCCAGGGGCGGTGCGGTGCGCCGCAGGAAGCGTTCGATCCATGCCCGCGCGGGGTCCCCGGCGTCGGGCGCCGCCTCGGCCGCCGACAACAGACGGTCCAGGGTGCACAGTTCGTCGAGGGTGCGGGCCCGGACGTCCCGGTCCAGGCACCAGCGGCGGCCCCGGGACGTCGTGACGCGCAGGCAGTCCTCCAGGAGGAAGTCCTGGAGTACCGCGTCGGCCTCGTCCGGACCGGCCAGGTCCCGGGCGGTGAACGAGCCCAGGAGGACGGCGCGTTCCCGCAGGGACCGACGGTCCCGGGCCGCCGGCTCCGGAACCCCGCCCCGGGGCGGTGTGCCTGTCACGTCACTCCCCCTCCCCGGCTGTACAGGTCGCGCGCCCAGGAGGCCGCGGCGACCTGCAGTCGGTCGGGCACGGGCAAGGGCGCGTCGGCGACCACGTCACCGCCTCCCGCGCTGTTGCTCAGTTCGTTGGCGAGCCCGAGGACCTCCTGGTCGTCCACCGGCCGGCCGGCCTCCCGGGTGACCGCCGCCACGTACGCGTGCAGGTCCCTGCCCAGGAGGGGGCCGAACTTCTCGTGGGACACGTAGGGATACAGGTCCGACGGCAGCCAGCCGTCGTAGGCGAGCAGGACGATGCGGAGACGGTCGGCCATCTCGTCCTCGACGACGGCCGTGACCAGCCGGGTCAGTGCCCTGAGCGCGGGCTCGGTGAAGCGCACGGACTGGGAGTCGTCGATCACCAGCCAGTGCCCGTCCTTGGCATCGCAGCCACCGCCCTCCCGGGCCCCGTTCATCTGGTGCTCGATCAGGTGCACCAGACGGCGCGCCTGGCTGTCCTCCGAGGTGTGCGGGTCGATCGTCAGGGGCCACCCGAACAGGTCCTCCAGGGTGTCCGCGATGTCCTTGACCCGGGCGGGAGAGAGGTAGTCGCTCATGCGGATGCGGCGGCAGTTGGCCCGGTGGCTGCCGAGGACATGGGCGATCAGGTACCAGCTGTGCGTCCGGCCGACCCGTCGCGGCCCCTGTACGGCCAGCACCCGTTTCCCCTCACCGGTGACCATCTTGTGCAGTGTGCTCCGGAAGGACACCCGGTTGAAGAAGGCACGCTGCCGATTGCTGACCAGATGGGCCGCGCTGGGCTTCGCCTCCGGCACCGAGGGCTCCTCGGTCAGCAGGTACTGGAAGACGGGGTACGCGGCGGTGTTGATGTCCTCCGCGGCCCGGGCCACCAGGGTGCGCAGGTGGCCCCCGGCGGCGGCCTTCTCCAGGGCCTCCGGCCACACGTCCGCCATGCAGGTGTCCCAGTGGATGTCGGCCGTCCTGAGCCCCGCGCCGACGACCAGCTCACGGGCCGCCTGCTTGTCCCCGTACACGGCGGTGAGTGCCCTCAGGAGTTCCTTGGCACGCTTGTCGTCGAGGTGGAACGCGCCTTCGTCGAGCAACGCGGTCATCGCCTCACACCAGCGCCTTCCGGACGAGCCCTTCGACGACCCGCTCGATGCGGAGCCCTTCGTTGCGGTACTCGGCGGGCTGGTCGACGCCACCGATCCGCCGCCACCGCCGGTGCAGGGCGACCACCCGCCAGTGGTCGTCGAAGACCGGCGAGCCGGACGAGCCGTTCTCGGTGTCGGTCCAGTACTGGATCACGGTGTCGTCCACGTGCCGCACGACGTTGTGCCGGGCGGCGAGCTTCTTCACGGCACCGTTCGGGTGCTGGATGATGTACACCCGGTCGTCGACGGCCACCTCCGCAAAGTCCGTGAGGGACACCTGGACGGCATCGTCCGGCAGTCCGTCCGCCGCCCGCACCACCGCCCAGTCGGGTCGGGCCTCGCCGACGGCGGACGCCGGATCGCAGGCGACCACCTGGTGCTGCCGGACCCGCCCGTCGAGGTCCGCCTCGTACCCGAACCACGCCTCCACGGCGGTCGGCGCCCGCCCTTCGGCGCCGAACAGCACGTGGTGGTTGGTCAGCAGCAGGTCGTCGGTGATCCGGAACCCGGTGCCGTGGTACAGGGACCCGTCGGCCGACGTGACGAGCAGGCGGCACACCGCGCCGGCCATGCGTGTCCCCCTGCGCAGGAAGTCCACGTCCTGCAGGGTGCCGGCACGGAAGACCTGCAGCTCCTGGGCATCGGGGTCCGTGAAGTGCGCGAAGTCGCCCGGGGCGTCCGCGCTCGCGCGGGCCGCCAGGACCGGACGCGCGTCGAGCAGTTCCCGTACGCGGTCGCCCGCGGCACGGTCCGGCCCGGCGACGACGGCCTCCAGCAGGGGCCTCAGCCGCTTCTGGTTGCTCGCCACCCCGATCAGGTCGAACCAGACCGTCATGGCGGGACGTTCCCAGTTGACGTACCCGGTGTGCACCCCGGCCGTCTTGGCTAGCTGTTCGGCCCGGCTCGGCCGGTCGTACACCGCGGCCAGCAGGTCGCGCAGCTCCAGGGCGCCGGGCGCGGTCCAGTCGAAGGGCACTCTGTCCACGAAGTGGGTCATGGTCTTTTCACTCGTCGTCGCTCGTGGGCGGTGGCCGCCGGGAAGGATCACTTCTGCGGCTGGAACGCCCAGTGGTCGCCGGCCGCATGCGGGACACGGGTGAGCCCGTAGCGCTGACCCGGCCGGTGCCCGAACCGGAACAGCCCGTGGAGGTCGGAGAGGACCGACGTGTGCCGGCCCACGTAGGAGTGGCCGAGGAGATCGGCGCCGAGCGCGGTGACGTCGATGGTGTCCAGCCCCGGTTCGACGATCACCGACCGGCCGGCCTGCCCGGCGCGGGGGAAGTCAGCGAGCCCTCGGGCGACGGCGAGCGCCCTGTCCCGGTCCGAGACGTACAACGTGCAGGTCTCGGCCTGCCGCAACGCGGCGGGCAGCCGTTGCCGGAACACGTCACTGTCGACGTCGGGGGCGGCGAACACGACGTGCCCCAGCCGCCCGGAGCCGTCGCGCAGCGTGGTGGTGTCCAGTCCGGTGAGTGCCGCGGTGAGCACCCGGTTGCCCATGCTGTGCGCGACGACATGCGTCCGGCGCACGCCGGTGCGGGTGAGCAGCGTGCGCAGGAAGTCCTGGAAGTGGGGCACGGCTCGGGCCGCGGCCTCACCGTCCGCCACGTAGTCGCGGACGGCGCCCTTCGACGCCCAGCTGTAGAGCGCGACCACACCGGTGAAGTTGAGGTCGTAGGCGATCTGGGCGGCCTGCCGGAGGGCGCCGGGGAAGGTGACGTTGTAACCGTGCACGAAGACCAGCGCCTCCCGGTCGGTGCCCTGGTCGAGCTGCTCGCGCACCTGCTCGGCGAAGGTGCCCGCGTCCAGCGGCTCGGACGCGCCGACCACCAGGTCGCGCTCCGGGTTCGGCCGGAACTGCAGGCGCCACCAGCGAGGTTTGGTCACCGAGCCGACCGGCCGGTCGTCCGGCACGCTCACCGTGGCCCTGCCCTGCGACAGGTCCCCGCGCCGGGCTCCGTACCGGACCCCGCACGGCTCGGGGGCGTCTTCCGGGGCTCGGTCGGTCGCGTACATGACGGGCACCAGCAGCGCGCGCCGGAACTCCGTCCAGTACGCGGGTGCCGCCGCCGGCCCGAAGCGCTCCCGCCCGTCGGCGAGCCGGTCGAACTCCTCGCTCAGCCAGGCCCCCAGGGGCGGCCGAGCCCGCAGGGCGCTCTCCACCCGCCGTGCGGCGTCCTCCACCGCGTCGAAGTGCTCCGGCGTCCCCCCGTCGTCGCGGCACGCCTGTTCATACGCCCGTAAGCCGTCGAGCACGTCGTCCTCGAGGTCGCTCAGCTCCTCGTCGGCGACCCGTTCCGGCACCTTCGGCCAGATGCCCGCCACCGCCGGAACCAGTGGTCCCCACCGCTCCACTACCCCTCCCCCGGAAGCACCGACGACCCGGTTCCGCATCCGGGCCGTCGCACCCGGCAGTTTACGGCGTGTGGCGCACCCCACAGGCCCCTTCGCACGAGACGGCCCCTTTCCCGCCTCCCTCGGGCCCGGGCCGCCCGACGAGACGACCGGCGGGGGTGCCGGGGAGTGGTACCGGAGCGGAGCCGGTCAGGCCGGTCAGACCTTCGGCCAGGTGATGCGCTGCCCCTCGGGCGTGACGACGATCTCGAAGCGGCCCAGGTCCGGGGAGCCGTCCGCCCGCCAGCGCAGCAGGTGGTCCTCCACCTCGTCCCACAGCCGCCCGGGGCCGCCCTGACGGACGGTCCACTGCTCCCCGTCCTGGGTGAGGGCCGCCCAGGCACCGGCCTCCACGTCGACGAGGACGTGCTGGGTCGTGCCGGCCGGTGTCAGGCTGAGGCGCTGTGTCCGCGGGGCCGCCAGCTGGGCCACGAAGCGGGCGTCCCAGTCGTCCAGGACATCGGCACCGAGCCGGGCCGGCCGCTCCTCCCCGGACTCCAGGTCGGGGAGCATGCCGAGCGGCGGCGGCAGCTGCGGCCGAGCGAGCATGAACGAGACCTGCCCGCCGAGGAACCTGCCGCGGGCCACCCCCTCGTCGCCGACGGTCAGCCGGGCCAGCTCCGAGGCATGCATCCAGCCGCACACGGTGGCCAGGATGGTGCCGCCCGGCCTGGTCTGCCCGACCCACGTGTGCGGCAGCTCCCGTACCCCGCAGGTCGCCACCAGCCGGTCGTACGGGGCGCCGTCCCTGTGCCCGGCCAGGCCGTCACCGACGACCAGCTCCGGGAAGTAGCCGCACGCGGCCAGGCCGTCACCGGCACGGCGGGACACCTCGGCATCCACTTCCACCGACGTCACCAGGCCGTCTCCGAGCCGGTGGCACAGCAGCCCGGTGGAGTAGCCCGTGCCGGTGCCGATCTCCAGCACCCGGTCGCCGTCCTCCACCCGGAGGTCCTCCAGCATCCGGACGACCAGGCTCGGCAGCGTGCTGGACGAGGTGGGCTCGCGCAGGATCTCACCGTGGATGTCACCGGGCACGACGGTGCCCGCGATCTGGGTGACCAGCGACTCGTCCGCGTAGCAGCGCTCCAGCCAGCCGTCGGTGTCGGCCGGCACCGACCGCCAGGCATCCCCGGAGCGGTCGAAGAACCCGCCGCGCAGGACCTCGTGCCGGGGCACGGCTTCGACGGCCTGCCGCCACTGCTCGGTACGCAGGGAACCACCCGCGGCAAGACGGTCGGCCAGCGCCCGTCGCAGGGCGGCGGACTTCATGACGGTCATCAGCGGATCGTCCTCTCCAGCAGGTCGGCCATGGACGCGAGCATCGGCAGGCCGGTCTCGGTCTCCAGCCAGTACCACTGGCCGGCTGGGTTGCACTCCAGGAACCACCATCTGCCCTGGCGGTCGACGGCGAAGTCGAAAGCGCCGAAGACGAGATGGAAGTGGGACAGGTATGCGTGCACGGCCTCGGTGATACCGCGCGGGGGTGTGGTGACGCTGTAGCGCAGGCAGCTGTAGTCGGTGCGCCAGTCCAGCAGGTCCGAGTCGATACGGACGGCGAAGACCTCGTCGCCGATGACGGTGACCCGCACGTCCGCGGCCTTGTCGACCCGCTGCTGGAACAGGTGCGCCGTCCCGGCCACGCTGTCGTCGATGCCGTCGGCGGCAACCTCGGCGATCTTCACCACGTTGGAGACGCCGTCGACCAGGTACACCGGATTGTGCAGGGGCTTGTAGATGACCGGGCCGTGCCGCTTGATGAAGGCCCTGGCGGCGTCGGGACTGGATGTGATGAGTGTGGGCGGGACCAGGAGGCCGGCCGCCGTCGCGGCCGCCAGGCCAGAGGGCTTGAACTCCGCGTCCCCGACCCGGTGTGGATGATTCACGTACAGGCAGCCGGGCAGCGAGGCGAGTACGCCCCCGAGCCCGTACCGGGCCTGGGTGACGGCGAATTGGGCGTCCTGCGCGCCCAGATGGGGGAAGGCGAAGCCCGACGGGCGCCGGTAGTACAGCGCCCGCACGTTCGCCAGGTCGGCCGTGCGGGACGGAGTGCGAAGGCGCCCCTGCAAGCCGCTCGATGCGACCTCTGCCTCCATCGACAGTGATGCGGGGAAGTCCCCGGAGTCGAGCCGCACGACCGGGATGCCCCGGTCGTGCAGCTCGCTGATCACTACGTCGGCGGTGGGGTCGTACAGGCTGGTGACGACCAGCACCGGACGCGGCTCATTCATTGGTCGCTGTCGCTCCCCGTGTCGCTGTCCTGCGTGGAGCCGTTGCCGTCCGGGCTGGTCCCCGTGGACGGACTGGTGCCGGTGCTGGTGTTGTGCCTCCCCATCTCCATGGCCTGGCCGGTCTCGTCGTAGAACCGGGCGGTCTGGGAGGTCGGGTCGAGCTCGGCGCGCGCGTAGCCAGGCGCCATCGTCGGGTAGGGAGCCATACGGCTGACACCCCACGGGGCGACGGTGGGCACGCCGGACGGAAGCGGCGACGAGACCGGGAAGCGATCAGAGTGCACGAACACGGTTCTTCCTCTCTCCTGCACTGGGAATGAACCCGCCCTCAGGGCCGGGTTTGCCAGGGTTAGGGGTCCTGGCGGGGATCTTCGGAACCCACCCCGCCGGAGGCTTGCGTACTTTCCGACGGGACGGGCGAGACCCTCCCGTCGCGGCTTGAGGACCACGACGGGAGAGGCGTTCGAGGGATGCGACCCTGACCCTGCGGTCGCCGTGGGGCCCCGTCACACCAGGGGCGGGGAAGGGCCGCGGTCAGCGGCTGAAGCGCGCCCTCTTGGCGCATCCGGCGTGGATGAGGGCGGACCGGCCGCCACCGGCGGTGGGCGAGATCTGGTCGTACGGCACGGTGTCGTCGCCGTTCTCGACCGATCGGTCGCAGGCCACGCACATGCGGACCGCGGTCAGCGCGTCGTAGTGGTCGCACAGCGCGCGCACCGAGCGGGCCAGCCGCTTCACGCGGGCCACTTCCCCGCTGAGGCCGGCGGCCTCCGGCTCGGTCAGACGCCGGCGTGCCTCACCGACGCCGACGAGCGCCACCTGCGCGGGCACGTCGTCGTCACCGCATCGCGCGGCGAGCTGCTCGATGCACGGCATGAGCTCCTGGAGGTTGCGGGTGAGGTCCCGTGCGAACAGGGCCACCAGGCCGTGCCGGGGCAGGGGGACCTGGTCCAGGAACCAGGCGGCGTTGCTGCGCATCGAGCCGATGCCGGTGATGCGGCAGTCGGGGGTCTGCGGCTGGGTGGCGGTCACGAGGTCACCGCCTGGCGGTGGCGGGGGCACCTGCACGGCGGCCAGGCGCAGTCGGTCGGCGGCGGCGTCTCGCCGGTGCCCGCGAATACGACGGTGCCGCGGTCCTCGAGGACCCGGCCGTGCCGGTCCACTCGCAGGACCTGGATGGTCATCCTGACGCCCGGTTTCGTAGAGCTGTACGGTTCATGGTGTCGGCGCTCCTTGCAGCGTTGGCACCCCGGCGAGGTCTCACCACCTCGTCGGGGACGGACGCTTATGAACGTAGGGGCGCCAGCACCCAACCGCCGACCGTAATCCGGTCGCTACGCTCAGGCAGCAAGGATGCCGATGCGCGAGGCCAGTTCAGCGGCACGACGCCGACGAGCCGCCTGGGTCGACTCGACCTCTTCGAGCAGGATCGCCCGGGCGTAGCCGTTGTAGCGGATCGTGTCCGGCGCGGCCTCGGCAGCCTTCTCCAGCGACGCGACGGCGGTCTCTGGCTGGTTGTCCAGTTGATAGCCGCGGGCCTCTTCGATGCGGTGGCGAGCGCGGCGCGGCCGGGACTTGATGACGTTCTGGTCCGCGCGCGCGGCTTGCCGCACGGACTCGCCGCCCTGGTGGAGCTCCACCGCCACGGTGACGGCGTGCGCGCCCATGATGGCCCTGCTGAAGCTGGTGGCGGGATGGTAGTAGTCGGCAGGCAGGCGCTTGGCCATGTCGTTGGCCTTGTCCCAGTGCCTCCACGCCGTGCCGGTCTCCCGGCGGCGGGCCGCGGTGTATCCGAGCTCGAACTCGAGAGCGCCCGCGATGGCGAGGACATCGTCGGAGGCGTCCGCAAGCAGCGGCTTCAAGTAGGACACCGCCTCCCGGTTCACCGCGTCGGCTGCTTCGAAGTGGCGTGGCCCGCTGTCCCTGTGAGCTTGCGCGAGCAGCCACGAGGCGACACCGATGGCGTGCGGGTCCCCGCTCTCCTGGGCGGCAACCATGCCGCGTTCCGCCACCCGCCACAGCAGGGAGCTGTCCGGCTGGTAGGCGACGAAGAACTGGCTCAGGCTGTAGACCTCCGCGAGGACGGCCTGGGCGCGGCGGCGCTCCATGGCGGTGTCGGCGTGGCGCACAAGGGCCTGCGCGTCCCGGATCAGGTCCGGCAGCAGCCGACCGATCGCTTCGCGGTGATTCTTGGACGCGTGCCGCTCCCGCCAGGCTGCGTGCAGCCGTGCCTCGAGGTGCGCGACAGGAGGCGGCTCCGCGCTGCTGGTGAGCGGGAAGCTGTCGACTGCGGCTCTTACGGCAGCCAAGCGGGGGTGCCCTGGGCCGATGAACAGATCGACGTGGGTCTCCGGCCGGCCGGTCAGATCCGCAAGGTCGCGCACCCTCAGCGCTTCGGCGATGCGCATCACCATGTCAAGGCTGGGGGTCTTCTGCTGGCCGTTCTCGATCTTCCGCAGGGTGTGCGGTGACACGCCTACCAGGTCAGCCAGCTGAGTCTGCGTCATGCCGCGGCGCTCACGCAGAATCTGTACTCGCTGACCGAATCGCAGGGAGTCGGCGTATGGATCGGGGGTAGCATCTCGAGGCATCACGGCCTTGTCCCTCCTCGCAGCTTCGTCACTGCAAGACTAGGGGCAAGGCCGTTTCCTGTGGGCCTTCCAGACTGAATGCCGGACCACTGCGGGGCAGGTCTCCGACGCGCCTGCACACGAGCCTGCATCGAGCCCGGACCGATGCGCGGTTGGGGGTGTCCCAGGCCTCTTGGGAGGGTCTCGGAGGACACCGCCCCCGGAAGCGCCGGTCCCTTGTGAAGGGCACTGATGGGACGATGGACGGTCACGATGCGCCCTCCTGGCCGACCGAACCGGCCCCACCCGCTCCTCAGTTCCCAGCCACCCCCAGCTCCTCCCCCGCCCCCACTACCGCGAGGTCCCCCTCCCGGTCCGTGCTCAGCACCTCCGCGCCGCCCGCGCGCAGGGCGGCCACCGTGCTCGGGGCCGGGTGGCCGTAGGGGTTGTCCTCGCCCGCGCTGATGAGGGCGAGCCTCGGGGCCGCGCGGCGCAGCAGGCCCACGTCCTGATGAGCCGAGCCGTGGTGGGCGACCTTCAGGACGTCGACGCCGGTCAGGGAGGCGGCTGCCGGTGATCGTGCCAGGGCGCGCTGGGCCGGGGGTTCGAGGTCGCCGAGCAGGAGGAGCCGCAGACCTCCGGTGCGGACGAGCAGGGCGACGCTGGCGTCGTTCGGTCCCTCGGGCGCGGGTGCCGGGGGCGGTGGCCGGAACGGCTGCCCGGGTGGTGGGGCCGCGGGGGCGTCCGGAGGGGGCCACACCACCTCCCAGGAGAGTCCGCCGGTGCGTCGCCGTTCCCCGGTGGCGGCCCGGGTGACCGGGATGCGGGCCGCGGCAGCGGCCCGGCGGACGAAGGCGGCCTGTTCGGCGGGTTCCTCCAGCCCGGTGGTCTGGACGGCTCCCACCGAGCGCCCGCGCAGCACTCCGGGCAGGCCCGCCACGTGGTCGGCGTGGAAGTGGGTGAGGACGACCAGGGGGATCCTGGTGATGTCCAGGGAGCGCAGGCAGCGGTCCACGGCGGCCGGGTCGGGGCCGGTGTCCACGACCACCGCGGTGTCCTCGCCCGCCGCCAGGACCAGCGCGTCCCCCTGGCCGACGTCGCACATGACCATGCGCCAGCCGGGCGGCGGCCAGCCGGTGATCACCCGGGTGAGCGGAGGTGGCCGCACCACCACCAGGACCAGCAGCAGCGCGCAGAACGCGCACCACCAGGGGTGCCCCAGCAGGCGTCGGCCGACGAACAGCACGGCCAGGGTGGCGAGGCCCAGCAGGGCCGCCCCGGCCCAACTGCCCGGCCAGTCCACGCCCGCGCCGGGCAGTGCGGCCCCGGTGCGGGCGACGCCCGCGATCCACTCGGCGGGCCAACCGGCGCACCAGGCCGCCGCCTCGGCGGCCGGCATGGCCACCGGGGCGGCGGCCAGGGCCAGGAAGCCCAGCACGGTGGCGGGAGCGAGCGCGGCCTCGGCGAGGAGGTTGCACGGCACCGCGACCAGGCTCACCCGGGCCGACAGCACGGCCACCACCGGGGCGCACACCGCCTGCGCGGCGCCGGCGGCGGCCAGCGCCTCCGCGAGCCGGGGCGGGACACCGCGCCGCCGCAGTCCCGCGCTCCAGCGGGGCGCCAGGGTGAGCAGCGCGCCGGTGGCCAGGACGGAGAGCAGGAAGCCGTAACTGCGCGACAGCCACGGGTCGTGGAGCACGAGCAGCAGGACCGCCGCGGCCAGGGCCGGGATCAGGGATCTGCGGCGGCCGGTGGCGAGCGCGAGGAGGGCGACCGAGCCGCAGGCGGCGGCCCGCAGCACGCTCGGGTCGGGGCGGCACACGATCACGAAGGCGAGCGAGAGCGCGGCGCCGAGCACCGCCGTCCCCCGCAGGGTGAGGCCGAGCCGGGGAGCGAGACCGCGCCGCTCGGCCTGCTGTGCCAGGCCGGGAGGGCCCAGGAACAGGGCGAGGAGGATCGTGAAGTTGGCTCCGGACACCGCCAGTGTGTGAGTGAGGTCGGTCTCCCGGAACGCCTCGTCCAGGTCCGGCGGGACGCGTGCGGTGTCCCCCACGACCAGCCCGGGCAGCAGGGCGCGGGCGTCGGCGGGCAGGTCGTCGGTGGCCTCGCGCAGCCCGGCGCGCAGTCCCCCCGCCAGCCGTTGCGCTCCCGAGGGTTCCCCCACGACCTCCGGCCCGCCCGCGCCCCTGGCCCTCAACACGGCGGCGAACCGGTCGCCGGACGCCGTCGGCGCGAGGCGTGCCTCGACGCGTAACCGGGTGGTGGGCAGGAGCGCGAGCCAGGGGGAGGCCTCCGGTTCCCGGTGGGTCCGGGTGTGGGAGCCGTCGCGCCGGGTGGAGCGGTCGTCGACGATCACCAGGACCGGGGTGCGGACCTCGACGGGGGCTTCACCCGCCCGCCGCACCGTCCGCACGTCGGCCTCGATCAGGAGGGAGGGCGGGGCGAAGCCGCCACTGCCGGAGCCCGGGCGGGCGCGCCGGGGGTCGGCGGTGACCTCCACCTCCGCCGTCACCCGCGCGTACTCCCGCGCCAGGTCCGGGACCGGGCCGCGCCGCAGGTCGGCGCCGTGCAGCCCGGCCGCCACGGCGGCGGTGGCGATGCCGAGCAGCGCGGCGGCGGCGGTGATCCGGGCCCCGGCGGAGAGGGGACCGTACCGGGGTGCCGGGCCGGGGCGTGCCCGGCTGGTCGCGCCGTCTCCGCCGGGCGGGCGGCGGTGCAGCAGCAGGAGGGCGCCCGCACCCGTGCCGGCGAGCAGTGCCACCGTCGCCACCCAGCCGGGCGCGGCGTGCAGGGTGAGCGCGGCCGTGGCCCAGACGGCGAGGGCGGGCACGACGAGACGGAGGTCGGCCGGGGCCTCCTGCCGCGGGCGGGACGCGCCGAGCCGGTTACCGGCGGCGGCGTGGACGGGGTGCCTCATGGCCGCACCAGGTTCCGCAGGTCCGCGAAGCGGCGGTCACCGATGCCGTTGACCTCGCGGAGTTCGTCGACCGAGCGGAAGCCGCCGTGGCGGGTGCGGTAGTCGATGATGTGTTGCGCGAGGACGGGGCCGACTCCGGGCAGGGTGTCGAGCTGGTCCGCGGTGGCCGTGTTGAGCGACACCGGCGTGACGGGTCCCGCGCCGCCGGAGCCACCGGGACCGCCCGCGCCGGCCGGGACACCGCCCGTTCCGCCCGCTCCCGGCGGGGGCCTCGGGCCTCCGACCACCACCTGCTCCCCGTCCACCAGGAACCGGGCCCGGTTGAGTCCGTCCGTCTTCGTGCCGGGCCGTACCCCTCCCGCCGCGCGCAGCGCGTCCTCGACCCTGGCTCCGGCGGGCAGCCGGTGCACGCCCGGGTCGCGGACCTTGCCGGAGACGTCGACCACGATCTCGGGGGCCGAGGGGCCGGCCGGCGGCGGGGTTCCGGAGACGGCACCGGGTCCGGCCTCGGCGCCCGCTGCCCCGTTCTCACCCGTCGGCGGGTGCGAGGCCGCGGCGCGCAGCACGTCCGGTGTCCGCACCGGCTGGGTCCGTCCGGACCAGAAATGGTGAGCGGCGAAGGCCAGGGCGATCACGAAGATCACCGTCAGCGCGATCACGTTGCGCCGCTCCAGGCCGCAGCGCGTCCGGACCCACAACGGCAGCCGCTCACGCAGGGCGAGTCCGAACCGTTCGCCGCGCCGGGGGGCCTCGGCGTCCTCATCGACAGTCTCCTCGTCGGCTGCCGGCAGGGGATCCGGGTGCCTCACCACCGGGCCGGGGCCCAGGTCCCGGTCCGGCATCCGGCTTGCGTCCGCACCGGCCGCGTCCACGCCTGCGCGCGCTGTCGGGCGGGTGCCGGGGCCCGCGTTCGCGCCCCTGTCCCTGCTGTCCCTGCGCGGACCGGCATCCGTCGCCGCTGCCACCGCCCAGCGCGGGACGCGCCGCGTCGGCCTCGCTTCGGTGACGTCGGCGCCCGCAGCTGCCGCACCCGCAGCCGCAGCCGCGCCCGCGTCCGCAGCCGACGGTCCGTCGGTCGACGTGCCCGCCGTCGACGCTTTGGGAGCTGCGCCGCCCTTCGCGAGCCGACGGTCACCGATCCCGCCGCCCACGGCGCCACCCCCCACAGCCCCGCCCGCAACGCCCGCGCCCGCCGCCTCCCGCGCCTCCCCGGCGCCCCAGGCTTCCCGCTCTCCCCCCGCGTCCCGCTCACCGAACAGCGTCTCCGCGCGCCGGCGGAGCAGGACCGCCGATGCCACGCGGTCCGGAGGCCGGTAGGAGTGCCGTCCCCGGCCTCCCTGCCGTGCACCCCGCCATGCGCCCTGCCATGCGCCCTGCCGTGGACTCCGCCGGCCGGGTCCGGCGGGACCGCCGTGCCGGACCCGGCCGTCGGACGTCGCGCCCCGGCCGGGACCGCTGCTCGCCGCCGCTGTGCGTGAACGTGATCGAAGTGCCATGCGAGGAGCATCGGACATCCGGGCGATTCGCGATGATCTTGCTCGAAACCCGTGGATCACCGAGGAGTTGTGGAAAACTCCGTCACCCGAACGGGCAACGGCGGCAGAGGCGGGACCGGCAACGGCAGCAGCAACGGGGGTAAGGACAGCCCACGGTGTCCCGGAGATCCGGGCCCTCCGCCCCTGGTCGCGTCCGGTCCGAATCCCAGCCCCGGCCCCGGTTCACCTCGCCGAGACGACGACTCCCAGCAGCCCCGGCCCCGTGTGGGCGCCGATCACCGCGCCCACCTCGCTGACGTGCAGGTCGGCCAGGCCGGGCAGCCGGGCGCGCAGGCGGTCCGCGAGGGCGTCCGCGCGTTCCTGGGCGGCGAGATGGTGGACGGCGACGTCCACCTCGGCCCCGCCCGCCCGTTCGGCGGCGATCTCCTCCAGGCGGGCGATGGCCTTGGAGGCGGTGCGCACCTTCTCCAGGGGCTCGATCCGGCCGTCCGCCAGCTGCAGCAGCGGCTTCACGGCGAGGGCCGAACCGAGCAGGGCCTGGGCGGCACCGATCCGTCCGCCGCGGCGCAGGTAGTCGAGGGTGTCGACGTAGAAGTAGGCGGAGGTGTTGGCCGCGCGCTTCTCGGCGGCCGTCACCGCCTCGTCCACCGTGCCGCCCGCCTCGGCGGTCTCGGCGGCGGCCAGGGCGCAGAAGCCGAGGGCCATCGCGATCATGCCGGTGTCCACCACCCGTACCGGTACCGGTGCCGTACGGGCCGCGACGACGGCCGCGTCATGGGTGCCGGACAGCTCGGCGGACAGGTGGAGGGAGACGATGCCGTCGGCGCCGTTCTCCGCGACCCTGCGGTAGGTCTCGGCGAACACCTCCGGGCCGGGGCGGGAGGTGGTGACCGGGCGGCGCTTCTGCAACGCCTGGGCGAGGGAGCGGGTCGAGATCTCCGTGCCCTCCTCCAGGGCGCGGTCGCCGAGGACCACGGTCAGGGGGACCGCCGTGATGCGATGCCGCTCCATCGTCCGGGCCGGAAGGTAGGCCGTTGAATCGGTGACGATCGCGACATGGCGGGACATGAGCTGGAGGTTACCTGCCGGGGTGGGCTCGTGGCAGCCCGGCCCCGTGCGTCGGGCACCGCCGTGTCCGGATCACGCCCCGCTCCCCCGGAACGCGCCGCTCCCGGTGCTCGGGATCCTCCCGCCCCGGCACCACGGCGGGTTCACCGGGGCGACCTCACCTGCGACCGCTGCCCGTTCACCCAAGCGTCCTCGCCCCCGACCGCTGCCTGTTCACCGGACCGTCCTGACCTGCGACCGCACACCTTGCTCCCCGGACCGTCCTGACCTCCGACCGCACCCTGCTCCCCGGACCGTCCTCACCTGTGACCGCTCCCTGCTCACGGGGCCGACCTCACCCTCCGACCGCCGCCCTCCGACCGCCGCCCGTTCCCGGGACCGTCCCGGACACGGGCGTTCCCCGCCGCGCGGCAAGCACAGCACCGTCACGTGGTGCTCTCCGGGCGGGCCTGCTTCTGCCACGGGTAGGTGGGCCTGGGCGTGGGCGGGGTGATGGCGGGGCGCGCGGGATCGGATACGGAGTCCCGCGTCGGGGTCCGCCCCGAGGAGTCCTGCGCCGTGGGGCGGGCGGACGTGGGACGGGTGGACGGAGTGCCGGCGGCCGGGGCGCCGCCGTGATGCGGCTCGGCGGGCGCGGCGCCCTCGTCGGCAGTGGTCCAGTGCCGCAGCGCGCCGGCCTCCATGTCGATCTGGGCGCTCAGCGATTCCAGGTCGTCGTCCGCGAAGCGGCGGGCGCGGTCGCGGGCCGCCCAGCGCAGGGAGTCGGCGGAGTGGGTGATGCGTCGGGTGCGCTCGCGCAGGTCGGGCAGGCGGGCGGCGAGCGTGGCGCGGTCGGGATCGGACTCCAGGCGGCGGAGTTCGTCGTCCAGTTCGCGGCCGTGTGCGCTGAGCCGCTCGAAGAGGCCGAGGGACTCCTTGACGGACGCGTCCTCGGTGGCGGCCGACTCCAGCGCCTCCTGGGTGGCCCGCATGGAGGTGCGCAGCTTCAGGCGGAGCTGGGCGATCTCACCGGCGGGGCCGGGGCGGCCGAGGGCCTTGGCCTTGAGGGTGTGGTCCTCGACCGTGCGGCGGGCCTGCGTGATGTGGCGGTCGGCGGTGCGCTTGGCCGCGCCCACCACCTTCACGGTGGCGTAGGCACCGAGTACCACGAAGAGCACGAAAAGCAGGGCGAACACTGCGATCACTGCTTCCACGGGGCTCCTCCTCCGGCCCTTCGGCCTGTTCCGGCACGCTCCGCGCCGCTCTTCAACGGTAAACGCAACGGGCAGGCGCGGAGTTCCGTCCGAACCCCGAACCTGCCCGTAGGGGACTACCCCGAAAACCACGCCACGCACGCGGTCGACACACCACGTCGCGCACACCGTGACCCACCACGTCGCGCACACCGTGACCCACCACGTCACACACACCGTCGACCCACCGCGTCACACACACCGTCGACCCACCGCGTCACACACGCGGTCGACACCTCACGTGACGCCCACGGCCGACCCCGGACGGGAGCCCCCGCCCGGGAGGGCTCCCGCGACGGTCACGCCGGGACGATGTTCACCAGCTTCGGCGCCCGCACGATCACCTTGCGGATGCCGGCGCCGTTCAGCGCGGCCACGACCTTCTCGTCGGCCAGCGCGACCTTCTCCAGCTCGTCCTCGGAGATGCCCGGGGACACCTCCAGCCGCGCCTTGACCTTGCCCTTGACCTGGACGACGCAGGTCACGGTCTCGTCCACGACGTAGGCCGGGTCGGCGACCGGGAAGTCCTGGTGGACGACGGAGTCGGTGTGGCCCAGCTTGCGCCACAGTTCCTCGGCGACGTGCGGGGCCAGCGGCGCGGCCAGCAGCACCAGGGCCTCGGCGACGGACCGCGCGATGGGGCCGTTCGCCTTGGTCAGGTGGTTGTTCAGCTCGGTGACCTTGGCGATGGCGGTGTTGAAGCGCAGGCCCTCCAGGTCCTGGCGGACGCCGTCGACGGCCTTGTGCAGGGCACGCAGGGTGTCCTCGTCGGGCTCGCTGTCCACCACGGTCGGCTCGCCGGTGGCCTCGTCGACGACGTTGCGCCACAGCCGCTGCAGCAGGCGGAACTGGCCGACGACCGCGCGGGTGTCCCAAGGGCGGGACACGTCCAGCGGGCCCATCGCCATCTCGTACAGGCGCAGGGTGTCGGCACCGTACTCGGCGCAGATCTCGTCCGGAGTGACCGCGTTCTTCAGGGACTTGCCCATCTTGCCCAGCAGCCGGGAGACCTTCTCGCCCTGGTACCAGTAGGCGCCGTCGCGCTCCTCCACCTCGGCGGCGGGCACCGCGATGCCGCGGCTGTCGCGGTAGACGTAGGCCTGGATCATGCCCTGGTTGAACAGCTTGTGGAACGGCTCGGCCGAGGAGATGTGGCCCAGGTCGTACAGCACCTTGGACCAGAAGCGGGCATACAGCAGGTGCAGCACGGCGTGTTCGGCGCCGCCGACGTACAGGTCGACGCCGCCGTGCGGCATGCCCTCGCGGGGGCCCATCCAGTACTGCTCGATCTCCGGGTCGACCAGCCGCTCGGAGTTGTGCGGGTCCAGGTAGCGCAGCTCGTACCAGCAGGAACCGGCCCAGTTGGGCATGGTGTTGGTCTCGCGGCGGAAGCGGCGCGGGCCGCGGCCGTCGCCCAGGTCCAGGGTGACGTTGACCCAGTCCTCGTTGCGCGACAGCGGGGTCTCGGGCTGGGTGTCGGCGTCGTCCGGGTCGAAGGTGCGCGGCGAGTAGTCCTCGACCTCGGGCAGCTCCAGCGGCAGCATGGACTCGGGCAGGGCGTGGGCGACGCCGTCCTCGTCGTAGACGATGGGGAAGGGCTCGCCCCAGTAGCGCTGGCGGCTGAACAGCCAGTCGCGCAGGCGGAAGTTGACGGTGCCCTCGCCGTGGCCCTCGCGCTCCAGCCACTCGGTGATGCGGGCCTTGGCCTCGGTGACGCCCAGGCCGTCCAGGGTGACGCCGTCGCCGGTGGAGTTGACGACCTTCGCGTCGTAGGAGGCGAAGGCGTCGTCCCAGGCCGCCGGGTCGGTGCCGCGGCCGTCGGTGGGCTCCACCACGCAGACGATGGGCAGGTCGAAGGCGCGCGCGAAGGCGAAGTCGCGGGAGTCGTGGGCGGGGACGGCCATGATCGCGCCGGTGCCGTAGCCCATCAGGACGTAGTCGGCGATGAAGACGGGCACCTGTTCGCCGTTGACCGGGTTGACGGCGTAGGCGCCGGTGAAGACGCCGGTCTTGTCCTTGGCCTCGGCCTGCCGCTCCACGTCGGACTTGGAGGCGGCCTGCGCGCGGTAGGCGGCGACGGCCTCGGCGGGGGTGGCGTGGCCGCCGGTCCACGCCTCGCGGGTGCCCTCGGGCCAGGTGGTTGGGGTGAACTTCTCCACCAGCGGGTGCTCGGGCGCCAGCACCATGTAGGTGGCGCCGAACAGGGTGTCGGGGCGGGTGGTGAAGACGGTGATGTTCTCGCCGTCGATGGGGAAGTCGACGCGGGCGCCCTCGGAGCGGCCGATCCAGTTGCGCTGCTGCAGCTTGATGGCCTCGGGCCAGTCCAGGGCGTCCAGGTCGTCCAGCAGGCGGTCGGCGTAGGCGGTGATCCGCATGTTCCACTGGCGCAGCTTCGCCTTGAAGACGGGGAAGTTGCCGCGCTCGGAGCGGCCCTCGGCGGTGACCTCCTCGTTGGCCAGGACGGTGCCCAGGCCGGGGCACCAGTTGACCGGCGCGTCGGAGGCGTAGGCCAGCCGGTACTCGCCCAGGACCTCGGCGCGCTCGGCCTCGCTCAGCTCGTTCCAGGCGCGGTCGGTGCCGGGGACGGGGCGCAAACCGGAGGCGAACTGCTCGACCAGTTCGGCGATCGGGCGGGCCCGGCGGGCGTCCTCGTCGTACCAGGAGTTGAAGATCTGCAGGAAGATCCACTGGGTCCACTTGTAGTAGTCCGGGTCGATCGTGGCGAACGACCGGCGCTTGTCGTGGCCCAGGCCCAGCCGGCGCAGCTGGGCGGTCATGTTCTCGATGTTGGCCTCGGTGGACACGCGCGGGTGCGTGCCGGTCTGCACGGCGTACTGCTCGGCGGGCAGGCCGAAGGCGTCGAAGCCCAGGGTGTGCAGGACGTTGTGTCCGGTCATGCGCTGGAAGCGGGCGTAGACGTCGGTGGCGATGTAGCCCAGGGGGTGGCCGACGTGCAGTCCCGCGCCGGAGGGGTACGGGAACATGTCCATGATGAACTTCTTGGGCCGGGCGGCCAGCTCCGGGTCACCCGCCAGGTCGCCCTTGGGGTTGGGGGCGGCGTAGGTGCCCTCGGCGTCCCAGAAGTCCTGCCAGCGTGCCTCGATCTCGGCGGCCAGGGCGGCCGTGTAGCGGTACGGCGCGGCCTCCGCGGCCGCGGGGTTCGTCTCGCTCATGATCCTCAAAGCTCCATCGATCGTCTCTGCCTGCGCCTGCGGCTGCCGGAAATGAAAAAACCCCTCGCACAGGAGGGGACGCCGCGCCGATTCCGACCGTCCATCACCGGCGGTCGGGACTGATCAGCGCGGCTCGCTAAGCAGGAGGCGTACGGCACGCATGGCGCAAGGGTACCGCAGGCCCGCGGGCGGTCGCGACGCCGTTCCGGACGCCGGGAGGGCCGCGGAAATCCCGCCTCCCGGGACGGTGTCCCGCCGTATTTACTGAAGTTCAGTCAAAGGTTACTTCGCGTAACAGACGCTAAGGGGCATCACAACGAGCCGATGATCCTTTGGTAACAGCGCAATAACTCAAACCTCGTACTGATCGGTACGACCGGGCTTAGAGTTCGGCCCGGGACCGCTTTACCGATACCTCGGAGTTGCCCCATGAACCGTCGCCCAGACAGCAGCCCACCCCCCGCACGGGGCAGGTCGGCTGCGGCTCCGCTGTGCCCGCTCCGAGTCATGACGCCGGGAGGTGCGTCATGAACCCGCACGACAGCACCGCGGACGACTGGCTCGCCGAGTTCCTGAGCTTCGGTGTCGGCGTCCTGTCGCTGGTCTGCCTGAGCTGCTCGGTGATCTGGGGGCTGGTGGCGCAGGACCGGATCCTGCTCGGCCCCCGCCAGCGGATCCTGGCCCAGGGGGTGCACCGGTCGACCGCGGTCGCCTCGATCGTCTTCCTGATCGTGCACATCGGCATCAAGATCGGCCAGGACCACGTCTCCTGGATCGCGGCGGTGATCCCGTTCGGCCTCGCCCTGACGGACGACGAGGCCGTCATGGGGAGAAGCTTCCTGGTGGGTCTGGGCACCCTGGCCGGCTTCCTGATGATCTTCGTGGGCATCACCGGCGTGCTGCGCAACCGCTTCGCCACCCCGGCGCCGGTCGCGGCGCGCTGGCGGGCGATGCACATGCTGGCCTACCCGGCCTGGTGCGCCGCCCTGGTGCACGGACTCTTCGCGGGCCGCGAGGCCAAGCCGGTCTTCCTGATCCTGTACGGCCTGTCCCTGCTCGGCGTGCTGACCGCGCTCGTGCTGCGCGCCGCCCCGCGCCCGGTCAAGCGCAGGATCGCCGACCGGCTCTCCGGCCTGGTGGCCGGCCTCGACCAGCAGGGCGGCCGCGACCGGCTGGAGGAGAGCCGCTCCCGGGCCGCCGAGAACGCCCTCGGCGGTTACGAGGACCCGCGCGGGTCCCAGCAGCAGCGCACCGGCGGTCCGGCCGCGTTCGCCGGGTCGCCCTCCCCCGGATCGCTGTACGAGACGGCGGAACGGCCGGCCCCGGAACCGGCGAACGGCTTCGCCGCCGCCTACCGCGCGGTGTCGGCGCCCGCCGCGCCCTCAATGCCGCAGCAGCCCTTCGCCGCGGACCAGACCGCCCGCATGGAACTGCCGCCGGACCTCCAGCCCACGGAGGCCGTCCCGCGCGTCGACGGGGTCTCCAGCACCTCCGGCAGCTGGCCGATCCCGTCCCCGCCGCCCGTCGGCGAGGCCCCACCGTCGGCCTACGACCCGCTCCAGGACACCGGATACAACATCCCCACCTACGACAATTCGCCCGCGGCGCCGTACGGTGCACGTGACGTGTACGACACCGGTGAGACGAACGGCCTCTACGGCACGTACAACCCGGATGACACGTACAACAGCGGTCCCGCCACTGAAACACGCCCCGGTGCGTCGCCGTCGTCCACCTACGACTTCGGCGCACCGGGATCGGGCGAACCTTGGAACACGCCTTCCGGAGGCTTTAAGTGAACGAGGCCCTGCCCGACGTCCCCGAAGTCCGCGTCGTCGGCCTTCCCCAGCTCACGTCGGGCTTCGACCTTGTCGACCGGCTCGACCTCCCCATGCACCTCAAGGTGCACGGGCCGCTCGAACCCATGGGCGGCGAACAGCTCGCCCAGCTCGCCGAACGCATCAACCTCAGGGGGCGCGGCGGCGCGGGCTTCCCCTTCCACAAGAAGCTGCGCTCGGTCGCCGAGACGGCGATCAAGCGCGGCGTCCGGCCGGTCGTCGTCGTCAACGGCAGTGAGGACGAGCCGGCCTGCCGCAAGGACACGGTGATGATCAACCGTGCCCCGCACCTGATCCTGGACGGCGCGCTGCTGTGCGCCGAGGCGATGGGGGCCCGCACGCTCGTGGTGGGGGTCACCCGGGAGTCCACCCAGCGCTCCATGGAGGCCGCGCTCGCCGAACGCGGCCTGAGCAACGGGCGCCGCTCCGCGCTGCGCGCCCGCGTGCAGCGCAACCCGGTGCGGATGGTCACCGGTGCCGCCGCCTCCCTGATCCGCTCGATCGACGGGGGCCCGGCCATCCCCCCGGGCCGCAAGACCAGCGCCTCCAAGAACGGCGTCGGCGGCGCCCCCACCCTGCTGTCCAACGCCGAGACCTTCGCCCAACTGGCCATCGCCGCCCGCATCGGCCCGGAGCGCTACGGCAACACCGGCCTGTACGACGAGCCGGGCACCGTCATGCTGACGGTGTCCGGGGCGGTGGCCCGCCCCATGGTGGTCGAGGTGCCCACGGGCGTGCCGCTGCGCTACGTCCTCCAGCTGGCCGGGGCGCCCCCGGTGCCGCAGGGCGTGCTGACCGGCGGCTACCACGGCAAGTGGATCGACGCGGCCACCGTCAACGAGGCGATCGTCTCCCGCAACTCCCTGGACGCGGTGGGCGGTTCGCTGGGCGCCGGGGCGATTCTGCCGATCAGTCAGGACACCTGCCCGCTGGGCGAGTCGCTGATGGTGGCGAAGTGGCTGGCCGAGGAGAGCGCCGGCCAGTGCGGACCCTGCTACCTGGGCCTGCCGGCCGCCGCGCGCGGCCTGGAGGACATCCTCAACGGGGGCGGCCCGGCCGCCCTGGAGGCGGTCAAGCAGGTCGCCAAGAACGTGAAGCGGCGCGGCGCGTGCTCGCACCCGGACGGCTCCGCCATGTTCCTGGAGTCCACCGTCAAGGCGTTCACCGACGACCTCGCCGCCCACGTCCTCGGCAACGGCTGCGGACGGCCCGTGGCGGGCGTCCTGCCGCTCTTCGAGGGCGGCAGGGCCCCTACGGGCATCCCGGGCGGCGGGGGCGAGGAGAACGGCCCCAGCCGCCAGAAGATCTACGTGGACTGGACGCTGTGCCGGGGCCACGGCCTGTGCGCGGACATCCTCCCGGAGGTGTTCCAGCTCGGCGCGGACGGCTTCCCGACCGTGGCGCAGGCGGAGGTGCCCCGGTTCGCGGAGGCCAAGGCGCTGCGGGCGGTGCGCCGTTGCCCGGCGCTGGCGCTGCGCATCGAGGACGAGGCGCCCCGGGCCAAGGCCCCCTCGCGCAACCTGCCCGTGCTGTCCCAGGGCCGCGGCCGGCGCGCCCTGGGCCGCTAGAGAGCGGGCCCGGGGCCGGCGCGCCCCGGGCCGCCCGGCCTCCCCTGCGCACAGCGCACAACGCCGAAGGCGGATCATCCGGGAGGATGATCCGCCTTCGACTTCTGTGGAGCTAAGGAGAATTGAACTCCTGACCTCCTGCATGCCATGCAGGCGCTCTACCAACTGAGCTATAGCCCCGTGCTGCGTTCCGCCCGGTTTCCCCGGCGGCGACGCCAACTTTACACGGTCCACCCGGGCCAACACCAAATCGGTTTCGCTTCGCTCGGCTATGCCCCAAATGCCCTCGGAGACTGCCCGGAGGCCCTCGAAAGCTCTCAGGGGCTCTGAGGGCTCAGGCGCTCAGGCCGTGACGAACGAGTAGAACCGCTTCAGCGTGCAGTGCTCCTCCAGCAGCCGGCCGTAGATCGGTTCGCCCTCGAGTTCCCGGTAGGTCTCGATGGGGTCGCCCTTTATGATCAGCGCCCGCGCGCACTCCTCGCACCAGTACTGGTACTCGGGGTTGAGCGGCTCCATGTCCCGTACGATCGGCGTCCCGCTGCCGCACCAGTCGCACTTCCGCCTGTGTGCACCCATCGCTCAGCTCCAGCTGTGGCCGCAGGCCGTGCACACGTAGGACATGCCACCGTTGTCCCCGAGGACCTGGGCGACGTGCGCGGAACCGCAGGAAGGGCAGGCGAGTCGGGTCGAGGTGCGTCGGGTCACCACCGCTCCGAGGAGGCGGTCGCCCTCCCCGAAGATGCTCGCAGGCATCACTGCTCCCTCCCGTCGGGCCGCGCCCCCTTCCGGCCGTTTGATTCTGCCACGACCGGGCCAATACGGTCAGCGACGCCGGGATACCGTTCGGGACACGGCCCGGCGCCTCGTAGAGCTATACGCCCGGCGGAGCGTTCCTGCTCAAACGCGGGCGACGAAAAATCCCGCCCTCTGACGGAGGACGGGATCTTCGTGATGTGGAGCTAAGGAGAATTGAACTCCTGACCTCCTGCATGCCATGCAGGCGCTCTACCAACTGAGCTATAGCCCCTTGCCCCATGTGATCGGCTCACATGGTGTTTCGCCCCGCTCGGCGGGGCGAACAAGAAGAACTTTAGCCTGCGACCTGCCGGAAAGTGAAATCCGGGCCCCGGGCCGCGCCGGGGCCGGTCCGCAGGCGGTCAGTCGTCGTCGCCGAGCACCGGTTCCGGCAGGGTGCCGGCGTTGTGCTCCAGCAGGCGCCAGCCGCGGGCGCCCCGGCCCAGGACGGACCAGCAGCAGTTGGTGAGGCCGCCGAGGCTCTCCCAGTCGTGCGCGGCGAGACCGAGCAGGCGGCCGATGGTCGTGCGGATCGTGCCGCCGTGGCTGACCACGACGAGCGTGCCGTCCTCGGGCAGCTTCTCCACGTGCCGCAGCACCACGGGAGCGGCGCGGTCGGCGACCTCGCTCTCCAGCTCGCCACCGCCCCGGCGGACCGGCTCACCGCGCTTCCAGGCGCGGTACTCGTCACCGTGGCGGGCGATGATCTCGTCGTGCGTCAGCCCCTGCCAGGAGCCCGCGTAGGTCTCCCGCAGCGCCTCGTCGTGGGTCACCGGAAGGCCGGTGAGGGCGGCCAGCTCGGCCGCGGTCGCCGCGGCCCGCTTCAGGTCGGAGGCGATGATCGCGTCCGGCCGCAGGCCCGCCAGCAGCCGGGCCGCACGACGGGCCTGGGACACACCGGTCTCGGTGAGCTCCACGTCGGTGCTGCCCTGGAAGCGGCGTTCCACGTTCCAGGAGGTCTGGCCGTGCCGCCACAGGATGATGCGGCGGCCCCGGCCGGAGCGGGCCGCGTCGGTGGCGGCGCTCACCGCCACTCACCACCCGGCTCCGCGGCCTCGGCGGCCTCCGCCTCCAGCTGCCGGGCGTGCTCCTCGGCCTTGCCGCGGGAGGCCACCGCGTCGGCGGGCAGGTCCAGCTCGGGGCAGTCCTTCCACAGCCGCTCCAGGGCGTAGAAGACGCGCTCCTCGCTGTGCTGGACGTGGACGACGATGTCGACGTAGTCGAGCAGCACCCAGCGGGCCTCGCGGTCGCCCTCGCGGCGCACCGGCTTGGCGCCGAGCTCCTTGGCGAGCCGCTCCTCGATCTCGTCGACGATCGACTTGACCTGGCGGTCGTTGGGGGCGGAGGCGAGCACGAAGGCGTCGGTGATGGACAGCACGTCACTGACGTCGTAGGCGACGATGTCGTGCGCCAGCTTGTCGGCGGCCGCCTGGGCGGCGGCGGTGACGAGCTGGAGGGAACGGTCGGTTGCGGTCACTGCACGGCTTTCGGTCGGTGGTCGGTTGCCCCCAGGGTCTCACGGACCGCCCGGCGCACCCCACGCGATAACGCGTGACCACGGCGGGCGCACCGGGCCCCCGGCCGCGACCACGACCAGGACCGGGGGACGCACTCCGCCGCGCCCGGGGGGACGCCCCCGCAGGGCCAGGGGTCGGGGGCATCCGACCGCGACAACGACCCGGGGCGCACTCCGCCGCGCCCCGGGGACGTCCCCGCTACGACCCGGGGTCGTAGTCCTGCCCGAGGACCACCGCTACGCGGGCGTTGGCGGAGATCTTGCCCTTGGTGACGGCGGAGGCGGGCAGCCCCAGGGTCTTGGCGACCTCGGAGGCGTTCTCCTTGTCGGCGGCGTCGGCGTAGACCACCTCGGAGGTCGCCTCGGCGCTCGCGGTGCCGCCCTCCAGGAAGGTGAAGCCGCCGTTGAGGAGCACCACGCGGGCCTTCTCGGTGTGGTCCTTCACCCCGGTGGCGTTGCGCACCGAGACGCTGACGGCGGCGTCCTGGTCGGGGCTCTTGGCGGTGCCGCCGAGCACCTTCTTGACCACCTCGTCGCTCGCCTCGGCGGTGAGGGTGCCGTCGTCCTCGACGGGCAGCAGGGCGGTCGTGTGGTCGCCGCCCTTGGCGAGGTCGGAGAGCCGGGCCAGGAAGGAGCCGAGGTCCTTGTCGGTCAGCGGCGGCTCGATGATCTGGCCCAGCGTCTGGACGGTGAGCGTCGCCGCGTCCGGGTCGGAGGTCATCTTGCGCAGCACGCCCTGCATGACCTGGCCGAACCGCTCCAGCTGGGCGTTCTGCCCCTCGCCGGAGGCGCGGTGGGTGGCGTACGCGACGGCCATCTTGCCGCTGAGGGTCTGGCTGTCGCCCTTGCGGACCAGGGGCGCCTGGCCCTTCTTCTTGGCGGACGGGTCGGGCACGTCGGCGTCGGTGTCGATGTCGATGTTGCCGACCAGGTCGACGAGGTTCTGCAGGTAGGGGGTGTCCAGGCGCCAGGTGCCCTCGATGTCGGTGCCGAGGACCGCGTCGAGCGCGCCCCGGGTACCGCCGGAGCCGTCGTCCTCGACGGACTTGGCGAGCGTGGTGGTGGTGCCGTCGTCCGCGGTGAGGGCGAGGGAGTTGGGCAGCAGGACGGTGGTGCCCTGCTTGGTGGTGGTGTTGTCGACCAGCAGCGCGGTGGCGGTGCCGCCCTTCTTGGTGTCGTGCAGGTGGACGACGATGACGTCCCGTTTCTGCGCGCCCGCGGCGGTGGTGGTGCCGGTACCGGTGCCGGAGCCGGACAGGCCGGGCAGCTTCCCGGCGTACCAGAGGTAGCCGACGCCGCCGGCGACGACCAGGGCGAAGACCACGGTCAGGGCGATGATCCGGCTGCGGGCCCGGCGCTTGGCCTCCTCGCGGCGCTCGGTGCGGTTCTCGGTGAACTTCAGCCAGTCGATGACGTCCTCGGAGTCGCCGTCCGGCTCCTCGACGAAGGCGAACTGCTCGGTGCGGTACTCCGGTTCGCCGTCGTCGGAGGCCGGGGCGTCCTCGTCGTCCACCGGGCCGGCCTGCTGCGGGATGTGCGCGGTCTGCTCGGCGGTCCGGGGCTGCTGCCCGGTGCCGCCGGGGGCGCCCTGCGGGTGGCCGTGGGGGTCGGTCCAGGGGGCGTACGGGGCGGCCGGGGCGCCGCCGGGGGCCGTGGCCTGCCCGTAGGGGTCGTAGGAGCCGTAGGGGTCGTACGGGTCGTGGGCGGGCTGCTGCTGCGGGGTCCCGTAGGGGTCGTGCGCGGGCTGCTGCCGCGGGTCTCCGTACGGGTCGTGGGAGGGCTGCCGCTGTCCGGTGCCGGTGTCGTACGGGTCGTAGCCGTAGTCGTACCCCTGCTCGTCCTGCCGCTGGTGCGGGGCGCGGGGGGCGGCGGCCTGCTGCGGGTGGTAGGGGTCGTAGGAGCCGTACGGGTCGTGGGCGGGCGGCTGCTGCGGGGCCTGGACCTGCCGGTAGACCGGCTGTCCGTAGGCGTCGTAGCCGACCAGCTCGTACTGCGCGCCGTCCCCGCCGTTCCCGTACCCCGCGTCGTATCCGTCGTTCACCGGTGCCCCTCTCGGCTCACTCGCCGCGATACAGCTCGCGTTTGGCGATGTAGCGCACGACTCCGTCCGGCACCAGGTACCAGACGGGGTCTCCCTTGGCGACTCTCGCACGGCAGTCCGTGGAGGAGATGGCGAGGGCGGGCACCTCGATCAGGGAGACGCCGCCCTCGGGGAGCCCGGCGTCGCTCAGGTGGTGTCCGGGCCGGGTGACGCCGATGAAGTGCGCCAGGGAGAACAGTTCCTCGCTGTCGCGCCAGGTGAGGATCTGGGCGAGGGCGTCGGCGCCCGTGATGAAGAACAGGTCGGTGTCGGGGTTGAGCGCGCTGAGGTCGCGCAGGGTGTCCACGGTGTAGGTGGGGCCGCCGCGGTCGATGTCGATGCGGCTCACCGAGAACTGCGGGTTCTCCACCGTGGCGACGACCGTCATCAGGTAGCGGTCCTCCGCCGGGGAGACCGTGCGGTGGCTCTTCTGCCACGGCTGGCCGGTGGGCACGAAGACCACCTCGTCGAGGTGGAAGCGCGCGGCGACCTCGCTGGCCGCCACCAGGTGGCCGTGGTGGATGGGGTCGAAGGTGCCGCCCATGACGCCCAGACGGCGCTTGCCCTGCCCGGCCGGGCCGCTGCCCGGGCCGTCGGCCGCGCGGCGGGGCGCGGGGCGGTGCCCGCCGTCGCCGCGTGTCGTCTCACCGGCCGTGCCGTCCGCCGGGCCGGTAGGCATGTCCTGCTCCATGCGAGCAGACCCTACCGGCCCGTTCCGGATGCCCCGTCCGGGCCCGTCGCGGCGGCGTCCGCCGCGGGGCTCAGCGGTCGCGGTTGAAGCGGGTGGTGATGAACAGCAGCAGCAGGAGCACGAACAGGGCTCCGCCGCCGGCGAGGTAGGGGTTGAGGCTCTCGTGGTTGCCGCCGTGGCCCCCGCCCTCGGCGGCGAGAGTGACGAACTGGGCGGCGGTGCTCTGGATGCTCATCTTCGGCAGGACCTATCGCTTGTGGGCGGGACAAGGACGTCCGGACATCGTAAGCGGGGGCCCTTGCGGTGATCACGCCGACTCCGCCGATGCGGTGCGGCGACGCCTGTCGCGGCGGGCGGGGCAGGCAACCATCCGCGGGGCTGTGTCGTCCTTGTGCCTGGAGCCCGGCGGCGTTCCGGATGCGGACCGCGCGCACGGCCCGCCCTTCGCGCGGACGACGCGAACGTGACGGCAGGCCCTAAGCTGGGGCTCGCCTCGGAGGAGGACACGGCGGCACGGGATCCGCACAGGTCACTCAGACGCACTGGGGGAAAGATGTCCGACGGCCATCAGCACAACGGGCACGAGAACGTGCCGAGCAGGCAGCGCAGGCGCTTCCCCGGAATCTCCTCGCGGGCCTACGAACACCCGGCCGACCGCTCCGCCCTGGTGGCGCTGCGCAAGCTGACGGGCTTCGACACCGTCTTCAAGGCCCTGAGCGGCCTGCTGCCCGAGCGCAGTCTCCGGCTGCTGTTCCTGTCCGACTCGGTGCGGGTCTCCGACCGGCAGTTCGCGCACCTGAACGACATGCTGCGGGACGCCTGCTACATCCTGGACCTGGAGAAGGTCCCGCCGATGTACGTCAAGCAGGACCCGAACCCCAACGCCATGTGCATCGGTCTCGACGAGCCGATCATCGTGGTGACCACGGGCCTGGTCGAGCTGCTCGACGAGGAGGAGATGCGGGCGGTCGTCGGCCACGAGGTCGGGCACGCCCTGTCCGGCCACGCGGTGTACCGGACGATCCTGCTGTTCCTGACCTCGCTGGCGGTCCGGGTCGCCTGGATCCCGCTCGGCAACATCGCGATCATGGCCATCGTGACCGCGCTGCGCGAGTGGTTCCGCAAGTCGGAGCTGTCCGCGGACCGCGCGGGGCTGCTGGTCGGGCAGGACCTGACGGCGTCGATGCGCGGCCTGATGAAGATCGCGGGCGGCAACCACCTGCACGAGATGAACGTGGACGCGTTCCTGGAGCAGGCCGACGAGTACGAGGCCTCGGGCGACCTGCGCGACTCGGTGCTGAAGATCCTCAACGTGCTGCCCCGCTCGCACCCCTTCACCACGGTGCGCGCCGCCGAGCTGAAGAAGTGGCATGCCTCCCGGGACTTCCAGCGGATCATGGACGGCCACTACCCGCGCCGCGACGAGGACGGGGACGCCTCGGTCCGGGACTCCTGGCGGGAGTCGGCGAGCAGCTACGCCGGCGAGGTGAGGAACTCCAAGGACCCGCTGATGAAACTGGTCAACGACATCGCGGGCGGCGCCGGTGACCTGGGCGAACGCGTCCGCCGCGGCTTCGGCGGCTTCGCCTCCGGGGGGTCCTCGAAGTCCTCGCGGGAGCCCGGGGACGCGGGACCGTCGGACGGTACCGGCGGTAAGGACGGCGGCGGCGCGAACGGCAGCCGTCCGCCGCGCGACGACGGCTGAGCCGCCGGGGGCGGTGACGCGACACCCGGAACGCCGGGGGCCTGCCCGCCCCCGGCGTTCCGCGCGTCCGGGGTCGTCGGCGCCCGTCGGCATCCCGGGCCCCGGCGTCATCTGCGTCCGTCGGAGGCGGGGGGGCCGTCCCCTCCGGTGCAGATCGTGGTGTGCGGGTCGTGCGGGTCGGCTCAGGGGCTCGGCTGGGCCGCCGCGGCCAGGGAGCCGCACAGGGCGGGGACGGCGTCGACGGCGTAGGGGTCGGTCCCGGTGGGGCCGTCCGGGTCGGCGCTCTGGCCGGCGAGCAGCGGCCGCAGGTGGCCGGTGGTGTCCTCGGCGCAGGACAGCGGGCCCGCCTGGACGTGGGCGAGGACGAGCTGGGCCTGGTGCGCGCGCAGGTCGTCGTGGTCGAAGCGGAAGCGCAGCTCGCGCCGGACGGTGAACAGCGACACCTCGGCCCCGTCCCCGGCACCGGCCGGACGCAGCGCGTAGACGGAGGTGTGGTCGGCGGTGACCTCCAGGGTGCCGGCGTCGGTCTCGGCGGCCTGGAGCGTCCCGCGGACGCGGACCCGGTCGTCGGCGAGCTCCGCGCGGGAGGGGTCGAAGCGGACGAGCCATCCGGTGGGCGCGTGCCGGCCGTCCGCGGTGGGACGGGCGAAGCTGCGGTCGAACTGGGCCAGCTGGTCGGGGTCGAGCAGCACCCGCACGGGGCGGGTGTCGCCGCCGGTCAGCACCCGGGGGTCGAGGGCCGAGCGCACGATGTAGTCCTTCGCGGTGGTCAGGGCGCTCACGACCTGGCCGTCGGAGAAGTGCGCGGTGCGCCGGGAGGCGGGCAGCGTGATGCCCTCGGCGCCGCCGGCGAAGCCCGCCGCCGGGCTGCGGGCGTAGAGGCGCGCGGCGTCCGCGGCCCCGGGCACCGTCCCCCGGGGGGCGAGGGGGACGACGGTCATGCGCAGGGGGTCGGCGGGCTGCCGGGCGGCGGGCGACTGGTACGGGTGGCGCACGCCCATGTAGACGGCCGTGCCGAAGGCGACGGCGATCAGCACGACGAGGATCAGGGCCTGCCGGGACGGTCCGGCCGCCCGGCGCGGCGGGGGCCGGTCGCGCACGGCGGGCGCGTGGTCGGTGATGCGTTCCCGGGCGGAGAACTCCTGGAGGCGGGCAGCACGGACGAAGGACTCGTCGAAGACGACGGACCGGTACTCGTCCTCACTGCCACCGGGGGCGCCCTCGGGGTTCCCCTCGGGTGGGTCCGCAGGCCCTGCCATACCTTCAGGGTAGGTCCCGACGCGCCCCGGTGAACGCCCCGCCGGGCCGTCCGTCCCGGACGTGTCCCCATCGGGCCGGCGGCGGGTCTCAGGGGCCCTGCGGGATCACCGGGACGGTCGGCCGGGAGTAGTCGGCGGAGGCGGACGGGGCGGCGGCGCCGTCGCGCTCCGGAACGGTCGAGGTGGGCGACGGGACGGGGTCCTGGCGGTGCGCGGAGCCGCCCCGGTAGACGGCGGAGAAGGCCAGCGCGACCATGCCGATGCCCATCACGAGGGCGAGGATCCAGGCGACGGAGCGGTGCCAGCGGGCCTGGCCCCCGTAGGGCCGGGAGCCGTAGGGGTCCTCCAGGACGTCCGGGTCGTCGTCCGGGCCGTCGGGGCCGCGGGCGCCGCGGTGGCCGTACCGGTCGGGGTACCGCTCCCCGCGGGCGGCCTCCGCCTCGGCGGCCTCGGCTCTGGCCCGGGCGGCGGCGAGCAGGCGTTCGACGGCGCTCGGCTCGTGCACCCGGGCCGCCCGGACGAAGTCCTCGTCGAAGACCACGGAGGCGAACTCTTCGTCCGTCACCCCGCGGTCGTGGTCGTCGTCGGGCTCCCAGCCGTCCGGGAACGGCGTGCCCCCCACGTCCTCCGGCACGGATCCAGAGTAGACCTGGGGGGTCAATTTGGGCAGACGGTACGGAAATTCGTCCGCGCCGGCCGGGCCGTCCGCGCCGTTGTCGGCCCGCGCCGCCCGGCCGGTGCACCGCGGCGGGGGCGGGTCAGCGCCGCACGTGCCCGTCGCCGGTGACGATGTACTTCGTGCTGGTCAGCTCGGGCAGACCCATGGGTCCGCGGGCATGCAGCTTCTGGGTGGAGATGCCGATCTCCGCGCCGAAGCCGAACTGGCCGCCGTCGGTGAAGCGGGTGGAGGCGTTCACCGCGACGGTGGTGGAATCCACCAGCTGGGTGAACCTCCGCGCGGACTGCTGGGAGGCGGTGACGATGGCCTCGGTGTGCCCGGAGGTCCACAGGCGGATGTGCTCGACCGCCCGGTCGAGGGAGTCGACCACGGCGGCGGCGATGTCGAGGGAGAGGTACTCGGTCTCCCAGTCCTCCGTGGTGGCTTCCACGACGGTGGCCCGGGAGTCCTTGGCGTACGCCATCACGCGTTCGTCGGCGTGCACCGTGACGCCGGCGTCGGCCAGGGCGTCCAGGGCGCGGGGCAGGAAGTCGGCGGCGATGTCCTGGTGGACCAGCAGGGTCTCGGCGGCGTTGCAGACGCCGACCCGCTGGGCCTTGGAGTTGATCAGGATCTCGACGGCCATGTCGAGGTCGGCCTGGGCGTCGACGTAGACGTGGCAGTTGCCGGTGCCGGTCTCGATGACCGGGACGACGGACTCCTGCACGACGGTGTTGATCAGGGAGGCGCCGCCGCGCGGGATGAGCACGTCGACCAGTCCGCGGGCGCGCATCAGCTCGCGGACGCTCTCACGGCTCTCGCCCGGCACCATCTGGACGGCGTCGGCGGGCAGCCCGGCGCCGTGCACGGCGTCGCGCAGCACCCGCACCAGGGCGGTGTTCGACCGGTAGGCGGACGAGGAGCCGCGCAGCAGGACGGCGTTGCCGGACTTCAGGCAGAGGGCGGCGGCGTCGACCGTGACGTTGGGCCGGCCCTCGTAGATCATGCCGACCACCCCGAGCGGCACCCGGACCTGGCGCAGGTCGATGCCGTTGGGCAGGGCGGAGCCGCGGACGACCTCGCCGACGGGGTCGGGCAGCGCGGCCACGTCGCGCACGTCGGAGGCGATGGCGCGGACCCGCTCCGGGGTCAGGGTGAGCCGGTCGATCAGGCCCTCTCCGGTCCCCGCCTCGCGGGCCTTGGCCACGTCCTGGGCGTTGGCCTCGACGATCTCACCGGAGCGGACCTCCAGCGCGTCCGCGATGGCGAGCAGGGCGTCGTCCTTCTCGGCGCGCGTGAGCGGCGCGAGGGTGGCGGCGGCGCCCTTGGCCCGGTAGGCGGCCTGATTGACCGGGGACATCGAATCGAGCGGCGAGAGCGTGGTCATGAGGGAAGGGTAGTGCGGAAGGGGGCCGGATCCGGACCCTGTCCCACACGACGAGACGCGGGTCTCTGTCCCCGGACGGCCCTCCGATGGTGCCGGCGGAGGGCCCGAGGAGGGCCACCGGACGGCTCCCCGGACGCCCCGGGGAGGCTCACCGCGCGACGTGCGGAGGTCCCCGGCGGGGTCTCCTCGGAACGGTGCGCGAACGACCCCGGGAGGGTCTTCCCCTACGGCCTGCGGCCTGCGGACGCGGACGAGCGGGAGGGCCGCCCGGTGGTCCGCGGGGGCCCGTGGCCGCTCCCGTACGGGCCTGCGACCGCCCGGGGCGGCTCCCCCGGGGCAAGCGACTGCCCGGGGCCGCTCCCCTACGGGTCTCGGCGGCGCCCACAGGGTTCGCCCCCGGCCTGCGGACAGCCGGGAGGCTCAGAAGGGGTGGACCCCTACGGGATGTGCCCGGACCGGGCCGTGGCCCTCGGCGACCCGCTGGTGGTAGGTGGCCCGGTCGATGACCTCCAGCCCGACGATCTCCCAGGGCGGCAGCCCCGCGGTCAGCCGGTGCTCGCCCCACAGGCGCAGGGCCACGGCCGCGGCGTCGTGCAGGTCGCGGGCCTCCTCCCAGTAGCGGATCTCCGCGTGGTCGTCGGCGTAGCGGCTGGTCAGCAGGAAGGGGTGGTCGTGGGCGAGCTGCTCCAGGGCGCGGCGGACGTCCTCGATGGGGGCGCGGGCGCCGGAGACGCTGAGGGTGACGTGCCACAGGCGCGGTAGGTCGCGGGGCTCGCCGCCCTCGAAGCGGTCCCCGGCCGCGACGCTGGTGAGGGTGCGTTCCTCGCCGGCCGCCCGGGAGCCGGCACCACCGCGGGACGCCGTCGTCCCAGGGCGTACTCGTCTCACGACGGCCTCCTTCGCGCACGGACCGGCCCGCGGGTCGGGCGGATGTGTCCCTGGGACAAAGTTGAGCAGGCCGCCGGGGCTCGCGGGGCGGTTTTGCGGAACGTCCACCACCGAGGGCGGATGTTTCGGCCGATTACGGATGCAGAAGCACCAGATCGTCCCTGTGTACGACTTCCCGTTCGTACGCGGGTCCGAGATCCCGGGCGAGTTCGTGGGTGGAGCGGCCGATCAGCCGAGGGATCTCCTTCGCGTCGAAGTTGACCAGTCCGCGGGCCACCGCACGGCCCGTGGTGTCCCGCAGCTCGACCGGGTCACCGGCGCTGAAGTCGCCGTCGACGCCCGCGATGCCGGCCGGCAGCAGCGACATGCGGCGGTCGACGACCGCGCGCACCGCCCCGTCGTCGAGGGTGAGCGAGCCCTGCGGGGTGGACGCGTGCTGGAGCCACAGCAGCCGGTCGGCGAAGCGCCGGCCGGTGGGGTGGAAGAAGGTGCCGGTGTCGTGGCCGGCGAGTGCGTCGGCGGCGTGGACGGCGCTGGTGAGCACCACCGGGATGCCCGCGGCGGCGGCGATGCGGGCGGCCTCGACCTTGGTGACCATGCCGCCGGTGCCGACGCCCGCCTTCCCGGCGCTGCCGATCTCGACGTGGGCGAGGTCCCCGGGGCCGTGCACCTCCGATATCCGGGAGGTGCCGGGCCTGGCGGGGTCGCCGTCGTAGACGCCGTCCACGTCGGAGAGGAGCACCAGCAGGTCGGCGTGGACGAGATGGGCGACGAGGGCGGCGAGGCGGTCGTTGTCGCCGAAGCGGATCTCGTCGGTGGCGACCGTGTCGTTCTCGTTCACGATCGGGAAGGCGCCCATGGCGAGGAGTTTGTCCAGGGTGCGCGAGGCGTTGCGGTGGTGGGCGCGCCGGCTCATGTCGTCGGAGGTGAGCAGCACCTGGCCGACCCGCACGCCGTAGCGGGCGAACGAGGCGGTGTAGCGGGCGACGAGCAGGCCCTGGCCAACGCTGGCGGCGGCCTGCTGGCGGGCGAGGTCGCGGGGGCGGCGGGCCAGCCCGAGGGGGGCCAGCCCGGCGGCGATGGCACCGGAGGACACGAGGACGATCTCCCGCTCGCCGCCGCCCGCCCGGCTCCCGCCGGCCCCCTCGGCCGAGGCTCCGCGGGCGCCCCCTTGGCCGCGCACCTTGGCGAGCACGTCGACCAGGGCGTCGACGCGGTCCGCGTCCAGGCCGCCCGAGGCGGTGGTCAGCGAGGAGGACCCGACCTTGACGACGATCCTGCGGGCCCCGCTCACGGTGTGTCTTGCCCCTGCCACCTTGCCGCCCGTCCCCTCACGTAGACCGCCTCGCCGCAAGGCAATCTACGTGAAACGGATGTGCGGCGGGGCACCGGTCCATGCTGCGGACAGCTCCGGGCCGCCGGTCAGGAGGGAGTGGCGACGGCGAACAGGCTGTCGAAGTTCTGGCGGTAGGCATCGTGCGGCGCCGCCCCTTCCAGCCGGAGCATCGCCTCGTCGTTGTCACGCAGCGACGACTCGTCCAGATTGTGCGAACCGGTGAAGGTCCACTTGGTGTCCTTGTGTCCGGCGTAGTTGCCTTCGATCAAGAAGTATTTGGAGTGGACGAGATACCCGTCGGCGGTGCTCAACCGACGCAGGGCGATGTTCTTGTGCCCGGAGAGTTTACCGACGTCGTTGCTGTCGTTATAGACGATGCGTATGAAACATCCCTGGTCGGCCATCGACCTGAGCTTCTCGGCAACCGCGTCCCTGTGCAAGGCGAACGCCGCCACACGCACCGTGCCGCCCGCGGCGCACGAGAGATTGCCGAGGACGCCCACAACGATGTCTCCGGTCTGCTGCGGGAAGAAGTAGTACTTCTCCGTTCCCACCTTTCCGCTCCTGAAGTAGTTCGCGTTCTTCTTCATCGCCGCCAGATCGTTGAAGTAATCACGGTAGGCGGTGTAGAGCCCCGTGTTCCCGACGACCGTATAGGCGTTGTTCCAGTACTTCTCCGTGTTGAGGGAGGTCTGGTTCGCGGAGGTCTGGATCACCACGTCCTCCGCCTCTCCGGCGTTTCCGATGCGCGAGAAGGTGAAGAACTTGTTGTGATTGATCATGCTGCTGCGGCCCGTCGCGATGCAGGCGGCCCCCGTCGTGCAGACGTGCACCCACGAGTCCTTGGACTTGTCGGTCCCGAGTGCCGAGAGAAGGCTCTGGGTGGCCGCGGACGACTTGAATTTGGCGTCCAGGACCACCCGCACGGCAACGCCTCGCCGATGGGCGGCGACCAGGGCGTCGGTGTAGTCCTGGTCCTTCAGTGCGTAGAGGGCGGTCCGGATCATCCGGCCGCTCTGTGTGTTGTCGATCGAGGCGATGATGTGGTCCTTCACCGCGTTCTGCTGCGCCGCCGAGCCCTTGGGGTTGTTGAACACCGCGCCGGTACTGATCAGCGCGGCCTGCGGGGCCGCCACGGCGGGGGTGGCAGACAGGAGAAGGGCCCCGGCTACTACGGCCGCCACGGGCAGGCTGCTGGGCGTACGTCCGCGGTTGAACACGACGGCGATTCTCGCTTTCGTTGAGAGGGGTCGGGAGCACACCGATGCCCGCTGCGGTTTCCAGCGGGCATCGGCCGTGCGGGATCGGTCAGAAGTCCCGCATCACGCGCTTGATCCAGTCCAGGCTGTTGGGCACGGAGGAGTAGACCGTGCGCCCGGCCGAACAGTCGAGGGGATCCCCCTGCGGCAGCCGTGAGACCACGCCGATCTGGTAGCGCTTTCCGTCGACGAGCTTGAACAACGGACCGCCGGAGTCTCCGTGACACGGTTTCCCGTCGATCGCCGTGGTCAGGATTCCCGGGAAGGAATTGTCCACCACGCGCTCGGTGCCCCGGCGCAGCCGGTGATCGCTCGCCCCACTGGTCGAGTTGACTCCGTATCCGAACACGTACGTCGTCGCACCGATGACGGAGTGCGCCGTCGCCAGACGCACCGGCTCGGCATTCGCGGAACGGCTGAGCTTGATCAGCGCGAGATCGTGATTGTCACGTGACTTCGTCAGGGAAACGCTCACGACGCCCCCGCCGGTGTCCGCGTACACGCTCTTCACCCGCACCTTGAGCCTGCTGTAGGCGTACTTGTCCCCGTCGCCGCCATTGACCCTGACGCAGTGCTTGGCCGTGAGGATCCAGTAGTTGTCGACTATCGACCCGCTGCAATGCGGCGACCCGTCGAGTGATATCGCGGCCATACCACGGGATTCGGGCTTCGTACCGCCGATAATCAGCGGCCCGACCGTCCCGTCCCCGTCGCCGACGGAGGGCGTGGTCAAGACCCCCTGACTTTCCTGGGCATGGGCCGAAGCAGGCAGTCCGGCGAACGACAACAGGAGTGCCGCGAGCGCGACGGCGGGACGGATTGTCTTCTTACGCACAGTCAACTTCCCCTGACATGAGTCCTGGTGCTGCTGTTACTCGTGTGCTTGACGTGGCCATGAAGCTACCGCAATGCATTTGCGTAATGTTCGATTCCGCACTCGGAAGACCGGAACCCGACGGACTGGCTCAAAGCGGCATCTCGTCTCCCGCGACCACTCCCCGGATACGCGCGTGTCGTTGGACGGTCACCGCCCATTAACCTGGGCGGACGACCTGGTCCGCCCCGACGCTCCTGGAGTGACCGCAGTGCCCGAACCCTCGTCCCCACGGCGGCACACCGCCGCCAAGCTCCTCCTCCTCGCCGTCCCGGCGGCCGCCGTGGTCGCGCAGGCAGCCGGTGCACTGCTGCCGCACGCACCGCTGCTGCTGGGCGCGACCGCCGTGTCCCTGGCGGTGGAGGGCGCACTCCACCGCTGGCAGCCCGGCCTGCTGACGCTGTTCGCCAAGTCCCACGCGGACGTCACCGTCCGCCAGGTGCTGCGCGATCTGCTGCTCGTGGTGGGCCTGCTCCGGCTGGACGCGCAGGACCAGGAGGGCACCTACGCACCGCTGGTCGCGGGTCTGCTCGTCTTCTACGCCCTGCACTGCGCCATCCAGGCCGTGTCGGTCCTGGTCCGCCGGACCCGCACGCTGCCCGTCGTAACCCGCAACATCGACGCCTCCGCGCTGCGCCTGTCGCCCGCCCCGGCCACCCTGCTGCGCCGCCCGGGCCACCGGCTGCTGATCTTCGGGCTGCCGGCCACGGCCGGGCTCGCCTCCACCGCGGTCGGCGGCGTCCCCGGGTGGGTCGCGCAGGCCGGTGTGGCCCTGTCCGTGCTGCTGGGGCTCGTCGGTCTCGGCATGCTCCTGGTCCGGCTGCTGCCCGGACGGCGGCCGGCGGGCGAGCAGGAGGTGCTCGAGTGGTTCGACGCCTGGCTGGCCGAGTACAAGCCGACGGTCGGCCTGTACTTCTCCGGCGGCCCCTCCTCGGCGTACCAGGCGAACATGTGGCTGGAACCGATCGCCAAGCTGAACGCCCGGCCGGTGATCATCCTCCGTGAGCGGTTCATGGTGCCGCGGATCGCTCCGACCGACATCCCCATCGTGTGCCTGCCCAAGGTGTCCACGCTGATGCGGCTGGAGCAGTCCACCCTCCAGGTCCTCATCCACCCGTCCAACTCCGGCAAGACCTCGCAGGTGCTGCGCATCCCGACGATCAAGAACACCTTCGTCAACCACGGCGAGAGCGACAAGCTGTCCTCCTGCAACCCGTACGCGAAGGCGTACGACGAGGTGTGGGTGGCCGGTCCGGCGGCCCGCGAGCGGTACGCGCTGGCCGAGGTCGGCGTGGAGGACAAGGACGTGGTGGAGATCGGCCGTCCGCAGCTGGACGCGGTGCGTCCGTACGCGGGCCCGCCCACCGGGCCGTACACCACCGTGCTGTACGCGCCCACCTGGGAGGGCTGGGACGGCAACCCGGGCAACACGTCGGTCGTCGAGGCCGGGGAGAACCTGGTGCGGGCGCTGCTCGCCGACCCGGGCGTCCGCCTGCTGTACAAGCCGCACCCGCTGACCGGCTCGGTGGACCCCCGGGCGGGCGCCGCCGACCTGCGCATCCGGGAGCTGATCCGGGCCGCCAACCGTCGCCGCAACGGCCCCCGTCCCGCACCGTCGGGCGAGCTCGCCCGGCTGACCGCCGAGCTGGACCGGCTGACCGCCACCACGTACCGCGAATCCGCCGACCAGGTCGAGCGGATGCGGGCGCAGTCCGCGCCCGAGCCCGGCCGGGCCGAGGCGGTCGCGCGGACGACGGCGGCCTGGGAGGAGGCGTACTGGGCGTCGCTGCCGGAGTGGGAGCACCAGATCGTCACGGACGTCCGCCCCGCGCTGTACTCCTGCTTCGACGTGGCCGACCTGCTGATCAGTGACGTGTCCAGCGTGATCAGCGACTTCCTGGCCAGCGAGAAGCCGTACGCCGTGGCCAACACCAGCGGGCTGTCCGAGGAGGCGTTCCGCCAGGCGTTCCCGACGGTGGTGGCGGCGACGGTGCTGACGCCGGACGCGGCCGGCATCCCGGCCCTGCTGGAGTCGGTGCGCAAGCCGGAGCTCGACAAGCTGGCCGCGGCCCGCGCCGAGCTGAAGGTGCGCCTCCTCGGCCCGGCCGAGCCCAGCTCCCAGCAGCGCTTCGACGACGCCGTGCAGGACCTGTGCAGGGCCGCCGAGGAGCACCGCGCCCGTGCCGTCCAGCGCCTCATCGCGGAGCTCCCCGCCCAGCGCGGCCAGTCCCCCGCGCAGACCCAGGCCACGGTCTGAGGACCCGGGCCACCGTCTGAGGCGACCCGCCCCGCCGGGCGGGTGCCGCCGGAACGCCGCGGGCCCGGGACGGGGGCCGCGGCGTTCCGGACGTCCGGGCCCGTGCCGTCGCACGGGCCCCGCGCGCATCCCGGTCGCGGCGCACCGGCCCCGACGGTGCCCACCGCGGCGTGCGGGCCGGCCGGGGCCGTCCGGCCCGGGAACACTCGCGGGCGGCGGCCCGACGGCGCCCGCCGCGGCCCGCCCGCCCTGTCGGTCCCGGTCCGCTCACGCCGCCGCCGAGGTGCGGTCCCGGGCGGGCTTCGCCCCCGTGGACAGCAGCCGGCGGGTCCGGCGCAGCACGCGCCGCAGCGGGGTGCCGCCGGTGTCCTCGCGGTAGCCGGGCACCGCGCGCGCCTCCCGGGGGCCCGCGAGGTAGACGGCGTCCGGCACACCGGACGCCCGGTCGCGGAAGTGCGGGTAGGCGAGGTACACGCGGCGCCCCCGCCGCTCCAGCACGGCCGGCGGGTGCCGCTTGGCGCGGAGGAACTCCACGACGTCCAGGAGGGGTTCGAGCCGCTGCCGGGCCACCAGGTGCAGGCGCAGCCGCTCCTCCACCTTCAGCCGCCGGGCGACGCCCTCGGTGAAGTGCACCTCCATCAGCGGCCGGGCCAGCTCCAGCTTGTGCCGGCGCACCTGGTCGGTGTCCTTGAGGAACCGGGGCCCGAACTGGGGCAGCAGGGTGATGGTGAAGGGCCGCAGCATCAGCTCGTCGCGCCGGGGCCCCTCCGGCACGAGGTCGGCTATCAGGTTCATCAGCATGCGCGCGGAGTCGAAGCGCAGGGTGTAACTCCCGCTCTTCGTCACGTGCTTGCCGTCCTCGCGGCCCACCAGGTAGTAGCAGGTGTAGTCGGCGAGCACGGACACGCCGTCCGCCCGCAGGTACGCCTCCATGGTGAACAGGGCGTCCTCGCCGGTGAACAGCGACTCGTCGAACCGCATGCCGTGCCGGTCGAGCAGGGCGCGGCGGAACAACTTCTGTGCGCTGAGCGTGTACTTGATGCGCGAGGAGTGCACGTCGGTGCGCTCCAGGGTCCTGCCCCACATGGACTTCGGCGCGTTGCGGTTGACGCCCTCCACCCGCCCCAGGACCACGTCGGTGCCCGCCCGGTCGGCCAGGGCGACCATGCGTTCCAGGGCCTCGGTGCCGAGCCGGTCGTCGGCGTCCAGGAAGAAGGCGTAGCGGCCGGTCGCCCGGGCCAGGCCGACGTTGCGCGGGCCGCTCGGCCCGCCCGAGTTCCGCTGCCGGATGACGGTCACCGGCATGGGCGCCCGGTCCGCGAACGCTTCCAGGTACTCCCCCGTGCCGTCCGTCGATCCGTCGTCGACGGCGACGACCTCGATGCGTTCCGGGCCGATGGTCTGTGCCTCCACCGAGGCGAGGCACTCGACCAGGTACGGCATCGCTTCGTACGCCCCGATGACCACGGTGACATCAGGCTGCGCCACGGTCACGTTCCCCCCTCATGACTTCCCCCTCATCAATGGAACATTTCCCCCGTATCACTTCATTCGCTACCTGCAAGACGGGAGTTCGAAGAGGGCGGTTGCCTGGCACCCCGGTTTCCGTGCCCCAGGTCACACGGGCCCGTTCCGGGCGACGGGGGACGGGCGTCCAGCCGGGCGGGTACGACGAAGGGCCCGGCCGGAGGGGGAGCAACTCCCTTCCGGCCGGGCCCTCTTGCAGCGCGGCGGGCGGTCAGCCCGCGGTGATGTCGTCCGCGTCGCCGTTCGCGGTCGCCCGTTGGACCGGGACCGCGTCCGCCATCTCGACGTCGGGTCCCCCGGTGCTGATCCGGGACTGCTGGCCGAGGTTGCGCGTCTCGGCCTTCAGCGCGAGCTGCGCCACCGCCGTGTTGAACTGGGTGAGGGACGGCGGCTCGTCCGGACCCAGCAGGTAGCGCTTGAGCTCCCGCCGGTCCTCGGCCAGCGGGTCGGCGGACGGGTCGCGGACGGCGTCCAGGAGGCCATCCAGCCCGGTCGCGTCGTTGTCGAGGATCACTGCGGCCCGCACCGCCGTGTTCTGGCGCTTGAACTCCTCCGCGCCCAGCTCGGCGGAGTCCGTGACCGCGTACGGCTTGCCGCTGGCGATGAAGTCGGACACCACGCTGGAGATGTCGGAGACCATCGCCTCGGAGACGTTGAAACAGTCGTACAGAAGCGGTTCGGCACCGGTGATGACCCGGTGCTCCCAGTCGGGGAAGGAGCGCCAGTAGGCGTCGTTCCACTCGGTGCGCAGCCGGGCGGTCTCCTCGTGCCGGACCATGTCGACCAGGCCGTCGCGGGTGGCCTCGGCCTCGTCGCCCCGGTCGCCGCCCACGGTCAGCTCCGCCAGCCGGGCCTCGATCCGCGCCAGGTCCGCCCGGGCGTCGGCCTGGGCGGCGGTGTCGGTGGTGAAGCGCGGGTCGGCGGCCCGCTCGGCGGCGGCCTGCTCCACGAGTTCGGTGATCCGCTGGTGGGCGGCCTTGGCCCGTGCGCTGCGGGTGCCGGTGAAGGGGTGCGGCTTGTACAGGACGCGGACCGGGGGCTCGGCCCGGACCAGCCGGCGCACGATGTTCTCGCCGGCCAGCAGGATCGAGGTGTTGCCCGGGTTGTCGTCCCAGCCCTCCCAGGTGGGGGCGTACAGGACCGTCGGCACGCGGTCGCCGGGCGGGCCCTGCCAGGTCCGGATCGGCGCCAGCTGGGGGCGGCCGACCTCGACGATGTCGTCGTCGCGGACGCCGACGTCGGCGATGGCGTAGCGGTCCCGGCCGGCCCGGCCGGCGGTCCACACCTCGTCGTAGACCTTGCTGTACGGGTTGACGCTGGCGATCTTGTCGCTGTCGCCGTGGCCGATGAAGACGTGTTTCATGGTGGGCACGCGCAGCAGGTGGATGTTCTTGCCGACGTTGGCCGCGTACAGCGCCACCCGCACCGTGGACAGGTCCATGTTCATCAGGTGCACCCCTCCGGGCACGCAGACGACGGGGACTGTGGTGGGTGCCAGCTTCTCCAGTATCACGCGCTCGCGCAGGATGATCATCGGACGCGTGTCCAGCTGCTCCATGGTCTCCAGCCACATGTTGACCTGGTAGGCGGAGTCCTTGGAGCCGGAGAAGTACAGCACCGTCTCGGGCCGGTACTCGCTCAGCCAGGCGTCGAGGGCTTCGAGCACCCGGTCGGCGTTCGGCGGGATCCGGCCACTGCGCAGGTACGGCATGAGCACCAGCACGTACAGGGTGCTGAGGGCGACCGTGGCGGCGATGCCGGCGAAACCGATCAGGGACGAGTCGAGGTGGGCCGCGGCCAGTATGCCGACGACCGCCAGGAGGTCGAGGTGCAGCATCTTCTCGCCGGAGCGGTGCAGCAGCAGTTGCGGCGGCGCGTCCGGGATGCGGATGCGGGCGGCCAGGTCGACGTTGCGCGTGGCGACGGGCATGCGGCGCCGGTTGCGGATCAGCGTGGTCAGGGCGCCCTGCGCGGCCTGGAGTCCGTAGAAGGCGATGAAGCAGGCGATCGCCCCGTAGTAGATCAGGTTGTCCGCGAGGTCGAGGCGGGCCAGCAGCAGGACCAGCAGCAACTGCCTGATCAGGAAGCGGATCGGCAGCCCGGCGCGCACCTTGCCGAGGCGGTTGATCAGGTAGCTGCCCTTGAGGTGCAGATAGTGGTCCGCCAGGTACGTGACGGCGGCCGCCGCCGCGAAGGCGGGCACGTTCGGGACGAGTGCGGCCACCATGAGGCCGGGATATCCCAGCAGCATGAGGACCGCGGCGGCCAGTTCCGCCGCGCTGCCCACCCGGGCGACGCGAATAGCAGTGGTTATCACGGGGAAACCTGCTCTTGGAAGGGGAGTTCCGGTTCTGTGCCTGTGGTGATTTACTGAAGGACGGATTCAGGCCCCCGCGAAACCCCGTTGTTCACGGGAGACCGCAGGGGCCTGAATTACCGGAGCCTATTTGCGAGCAATTATTACACGCCGTCCTGACGGTCCAGCACCGAAGCGAGGGCCTGTTCGAAACCGGACGCCCGCTGGGCACCCGCCGTCGGATCCTGCTGACGCACGTCGATGACATGGCCGGTGAGCTCGGAAAGCAGCACGTCGAGAGAGGTGCGGGCCACCGCCTCGGACGAGAGCAGCGTGTCCGCCGGCTCCTGTCCGAACGCCTTGGTCCGCATCGGCGTGGCGGTGCGTTCCGGGTTGACGCAGTTCACCCGGACGCCCTCGCCGGCCCACTCGTCGGACAGGGCCTGGGTGAGGTTCACCATGGCGGCCTTGGTCGAGGAGTAGAGGCTGTACTCGGCGCGACCGCGGGTGTAACTGCTGGAGGTGTACAGCAGCAGCTGTCCCTTGGTCTCGGCCAGGTACTTGTACGCGGACCGGGCGATCTGCACCGGGGCCAGGTAGTTGACCTTCAGTGCCTCCTCGATGGTGGCGTTGTCGGTCTCGGCCAGCTTGCCGATGCGCAGCACGCCCGCCGTGTTGACGACGAAGTCGATGCGCCCGGTCTCGGCGTACGCCCTGGAGAGCGCGTCGTCGACCTCCTCCGGGTTCTCGACGTGGGTGCCGGTGGTGGAGCGGCCCAGCGCGTACACGGTGGCTCCGTAGCCCTCGGCCATCCGTGCGATGTCCTGGCCGATGCCGTAGGAACCGCCGAAGACGACCAGGGTCTTGCCGGTGAGCAGCCTGCGGTAGGTCTCCTCGCCGCTGCGCTCGGGCGTGGCGGTGGACGCCAGCTGGAACAGCTTGTCGGCGATGAAGACGTCGACGGGCTGGGTGACCTTCATGTTGTACTCGTCGCCCGCGACGACGTGGATCGGCACGTCGGGCAGGTACTTGAGTACGACCGAACAGTCGTCCGTGGCCTGGAAGTTGGGGTCGTCGGAGGCGACCTCGTAGGCGCGGCGGATGGTCGACAGCTTGAAGGCCTGCGGGGTCTGGCCGCGGCGCAGCCGGGAGCGGTCCGGGATCTCGGTGATGAACTCGCCGTCCTCGCCGTGCGTGCGCGTGACGATGATGGTGTCCGCGGACGGGATCGCCACGTCGACGGCCTGGTAGCGCTCCAGCGCGGCCACGCAGTCGTCGATGACGCGCTGCGACAGCAGCGGGCGCACCGCGTCGTGGAAGAGGACGTTGAGGTCCTCGCCCTCGGCCAGCCCCTCGCCGAGCGCGGCGATGGCGCGTTCGGTCGTCTCGTTCCGCGTCGAGCCGCCCTCGATGACCCTGGTGACCTTCGTGAACCCGGCCTTGGCGACGATCCGCTCGACGTCGGGCACGTAGCCCGGCGCCATCAGCACGATGATCTCGTCGATCGAGTCGGCCTTCTCGAACGTGGTCAGGGTGTGCTCGATGACCGCCTTGCCGGCGATCTTCAGCAGCTGCTTGGGAATCGACAGACCCACGCGCTGTCCGGTACCGCCGGCCAGGATCACTGCGGTGGTACGGGGTTTGGCTATGTGCTGGGACACAGGTGACCTACCTCGGGGCGACAGTGAACTTCAAAATGGTCCCACTCGTGGTAACCGCGGTGCAAGGCGACCGTCCTCCTCTGCATATCCGCACGCAACCCTTCATTCACAGAAGACCCCTGACCGTGGATGCCGGTTCCCTGAACCTTCGATGAATTGCTGTGAGTAAGTACACAGAAGTCATTCGATTGACGCGTGTGACCTCCGTGAGGGCACCGCGGAGGGTGCTCCGGAACGTCTGCGGAGCAGCGAGGACGGTAGCTGCCCGGTGACGGACGGTGGGCGCGGGGGTGCGGGATCTTCACGTCCCGCGAAGGCGGGGTGCACCAGTTCTTCATACACCCTGCCCGCGGCTCGTCCGGCCCGGGCGGGGAATGCGACGCGCGGCGTGCCCCTTTTGCCGCGCAATTCATTTATTAGCATCCGGCAGCTTTTCGGCCTTGCCGGGTGCGGGGCGGCGGTCTGCATGCCGTGAGCCCGGGACCGCGGGCGGGCGGTCCCGGGCTCACGGCACGTCGGGCGGGGGTGCGGGGGGACGGCGGGGGGCGCGGGGTGTGCGGGCGGGGCTCGGCTCGCGGTGGTGCGCCGGGCGCGGTGCCCGGGCGCGTCCTCGCGGGGCGGGCGCGGGGCGGTGCGTCCCGGCGGGGGCGGCGGAGGGCGGCTCCGGGCCCCGTGACCCTGGCGGCCCGTGGCCCGGGGCACGGGCGGGCCCGGGCCACGGGCAGGCCCGACCGGCCGGCCCCGCCGCCGCGCCTCCGCCGCCGCGCCCGCGCCGCTACACCAGGCGGACGCCGGGCCTGCCCGCGTCGACCCGGAGCCGGGCCAGCGTGCGGGGGACGGCCCGGGGCCGCAGCACGGTGTCCACGACCCGCACGCGGGCGTCGATCCGGTCGGGGCGGATGTCGAACAGGTGGTAGCCGCGGTGGGCGTCGAGCAGCTTCCAGTGCGGGTTGTCCGGACGGCGCGGGTCCCACTCGGCGCGGAAGGCGGCCTGGTCCTGGTCGCCGTTGCTGGAGACGGAGGTCCCGACGAACTCGGCGCCGACGACCGGGGAGCCCGGGTCGGCGAAGTCGGCCCGCAGGTCGCTGACCATGGTCAGGTGCCGGTCGCCGGTGAGGACCACGGGGTTGTCCACCCGGCGGAACTCCCGCAGCACGGCGTTGCGTTCGGCCTGGTAGCCGTCCCAGGCGTCGTAGTACCAGAGCTTGCCGGGGCCGGGGCGCAGGTCCGTCTCGGCCATCATGATCTGGGAGGCGATCAGGTTCCAGCGGGCGGTCGAGCGGCGCAGGCCGTCCACCAGCCACCGCTTCTGCGCGGCGCCGAGCATGGTCCGGGACGGGTCCCGGGCGCCTTCCTGGCCGGTCGCCTGGTCGCTGCGGTACTGGCGGGTGTCGAGCACGTTCAGCCGGGCGAGGCGGCCGAACTCCAGCCGCCGGTACATGCGGATGTGCGGCCCGTCGGGCACGGCGGTGGCACGGACCGGCATGTGCTCGTAGTACGCCCGGTAGGCGGCGGTCAGCCGGGCCACGAACGCGGCGTGCGGCTGGGCACCGGGGTCCTGGGGGATCTGCCCGGCGAAGTCGTGGTCGACCTCGTGGTCGTCGAAGGTGACGACGAAGGGCGCGTGGGCGTGCATCGCCGCCAGGTCCGGGTCCGAGCGGTACTGGGCGTACCGGTTGCGGTACTGCTCCAGGCTGTACGGCTCCCCCGCCCCCTCGTGGCGGCGTACGGCGGTCGCGGACGGGCCCGACTCGTAGATGTAGTCGCCGACGAAGACCACCACGTCGGGGTCCTGCGCCAGCATGTCGGCGTACGGGGTGAAGTAGCCGTGCTGCCAGTTCTGGCAGGAGGCGAGGGCCATCCGCAGCCGTCCGCCGACGGTGTGCGGGGCGGGGGCGGTCCGGGTGCGGCCGACGGGCGAGAGCTGCCCGCCGGTGCGGAAGCGGTACCAGTACGGGGTTGCGGGGCGCAGGCCGCGCACGTCGACGTGGACGCTGTGCCCGGACGCGGGCCGCGCCTGCGCGGTGCCCCGGCGCACGATGCGCGTGAACCGGGCGTCGGCGGCGACCTGCCACTCCACGGGGACCCGCCGGCCGGGCATGCCGCCGCCGTGCAGCGGGTCGGGGGCCAGGCGGGTCCAGAGCACGACCCCGTCGGGCAGCGGGTCGCCGGAGGCGACTCCCAGGGTGAACACCCCGTCGGGCAGCCGGAGGGGGACGGCGGCGCGGGCGGGTCCGGGCACCCAGACCGGGGCGGAGGCCGCGGTCCCCAGGACGGCGGCACCGGCGGTCAGGACGCGTCGGCGGTCGGGCCGCGGTGTTCCGGTCATCGGCGAACTCCCTTGCCTCGTCTGCCTGGTGGACAAGGGGAAGGTCGCCGTCGGGGCGGTCCGCGCACTGAACACGGTGGGGCGCGTCCATGACAAGAGGTGGGACAACAGGAAACCCGCCGCGGCACGGGAACGGCCCGTGGCCACGACGGGTCACCGCGGTGAGCGGCGGGCGACACCCGGCGCCCCGGGGGCCCAGGAACGCGCGGTGGAGCGGGACCCCTCCCCGGCCCGGCGGGGAGGGGAGGGGAACCCCGGCTAGAAGGGCTCGAAGCCGTCGTACTCCCGCTCGGCCTCGTCCCGTTCGGCCTGGCGGTCGCGCCGGCGCTGGGCGGCCGGGCGGGGCGCCTCCAGGCGGTGGTCCTCGCCGCGGCGGCCGAGCATCTCGGCGCCGGCCATCACGGTCGGCTCCCAGTCGAAGACGACCGCGTTGTCCTCGGGGCCGATGGCCACGCCGTCGCCCGGGCGGGCGCCGGCCTTCATCAGCTCCTCCTCGACACCGAGGCGGTTGAGGCGGTCCGCCAGGTAGCCGACGGCCTCGTCGTTGTTGAAGTCGGTCTGCCGCACCCAGCGTTCGGGCTTCTCGCCGCGCACCCGGAACAGCGGCTCGCCGCCCACCTCCTCGCGGGTGACGGTGAACCCGGCGTCGTCCACGGCCTTGGGCCGGATGACGATCCGGGTCGCCTCCTCCGCGGGCCGGGCGGCACGCGCCTGCGCGACCAGGTCGGCCAGAGCGAAGGACAGCTCCTTGAGGCCCTTGTGGGCGACCGCGGAGACCTCGAACACCCGGTAGCCGCGCTCCTCCAGGTCCGGCCGGACCATGTCGGCGAGATCCTGGCCGTCGGGGACGTCGATCTTGTTGAGGACCACGATCCGGGGCCGGTCGCCGAGGCCGCCGTACTGGCGCAGCTCCTCCTCGATCACGTCCAGGTCGGAGACGGGGTCGCGGTCGGACTCCAGGGTGGCGGTGTCCAGCACGTGCACGAGCACGCTGCACCGCTCGACGTGCCGCAGGAACTCCAGCCCCAGCCCGCGCCCCTGGCTGGCACCGGGGATCAGGCCGGGCACGTCGGCGATCGTGTAGACCGTCGACCCGGCGGTGACGACCCCGAGGTTGGGCACCAGCGTGGTGAACGGGTAGTCGGCGATCTTGGGCTTGGCGGCCGACAGCACCGAGATGAGGGAGGACTTGCCGGCGCTGGGATACCCGACCAGGGCCACGTCGGCGACGGTCTTGAGCTCCAGGACGATGTCCCGCAGGTCGCCCGGCTCACCGAGCAGGGCGAAGCCGGGGGCCTTGCGCCGCGCGGAGGCGAGGGCCGCGTTGCCGAGTCCGCCGCGTCCGCCCTGGGCAGCGACGTAGGAGGTGCCCTGCCCGACCAGGTCGGCGAGGACGTTGCCCGCCCTGTCGAGGACGACGGTCCCGTCCGGCACCGTCAGCACCAGGTCCTGGCCGTCCTTGCCGCTGCGGTTGCCGCCCTCGCCGGGCTTGCCGTTGGTGGCCTTGCGGTGCGGGGAGTGGTGGTACTCCAGGAGGGTCGTCACGGACTGGTCGACGGTGAGGATCACGTCCCCGCCGCGTCCGCCGTTGCCGCCGTCGGGTCCGCCGAGCGGCTTGAACTTCTCACGGTGGACGGAGGCACAGCCGTGGCCTCCGTTACCCGCGGCGACATGTAGCTCGACGCGGTCCACGAAGGTGGTCATGGTGGGGTGCCTCCAGAGACGTCCGATGAGTGTCTTGTCTTAACACGCGAAAGGCGGACCCGCCTTCCCGCCGGGGGAAGTGAGGTCCGCCTCGCGCAAGCTGTCCGATCAGGCGACCGGAACGATGTTCACGACCTTGCGGCCGCGGCTGGTGCCGAACTCCACGGCACCCGGCTGCAGCGCGAACAGGGTGTCGTCGCCGCCACGGCCGACGCCGGCGCCCGGGTGGAAGTGGGTGCCGCGCTGGCGGACCAGGATCTCACCCGCGCTGACGACCTGACCGCCGAAGCGCTTCACGCCGAGCCGCTGGGCGTTCGAGTCGCGGCCGTTCCGGGTGGACGATGCGCCCTTCTTGTGTGCCATCTCTCCTCAGTCCCTTACTTCGCAGCCGCGGGGATCTCAGTGACCTTGATCGCCGTGTACTGCTGGCGGTGGCCCTGACGACGGCGGTAGCCGGTCTTGTTCTTGTAGCGCAGAATGTCGATCTTCTGGCCCTTGTGGTGGTCCACGACCTCGGCCTGGACCTTGATGCCGGCCAGCACCCAGGGGTCGCTGGTCACGGAGTCGCCGTCGACGACGAGCAGGGTCGAGAGCTCGACCGTGTCGCCCACCTTGGCGGTGGAAATCTTGTCAACCTCAACGATGTCGCCGACAGCAACCTTGTGCTGGCGACCACCGCTGCGCACGATGGCGTACACGCGGATCTCTCTTTCGCTCGAAGAACGGCACCCCCGCAGGCCAGCCGCCGGGCATGGACACGGACGACCTCTTCCGGGCACCGCGGCACCCGGAAGGAAGAGGTTTACGGGGATGTGGCGGGTCAGGCGACACGCCGACGGTCAAGGTTACGGGGGCGGGGCGGGGCGGGTCAAACCGGGCCCTGGGGGGCCCGGACCGGCGTACGGTCCGCGACGCGTGGACGGTCCCCCGTCGCTCGACGGCGGCTTCCCGCGGCCTGCCCGTCCGTGCCGCGTGGGCGGCGGGACCGGGGCGGCGCGGCCCGGCACCTCCGCGCCCAGGGCGCGCGCACCCGGGCGGCACCGGCTCGCTCGTGGCCAGCCCGTGGCCGCGCGGCTCAGGCCGCCAGCAGGTGGGCGCGTCCGAACATCTGCGCCGCGGCCCGCGCGCTCGGGGTGCCCGCGTCCAGGTCGGCGCCGGCGTCGAGCAGCACCCGCACGACCTCGTCCGCGCCCTTGAACAGGGCGCCCGCGATCGGGCTCTGGTCCCGGTCGTTGCGCAGGTCGGGGTCGGCGCCGAGGCGGAGCAGGGCGCGCACGGTGTCGGCGTGGCCGTGGTAGGCGGCGAGCATCAGGAGGGTGTTCCCGGCCGCGTCGGTCACGTCGACGGGCAGGCCGTGCTCGACGAAGCCGGACAGCTCCCCGGTCTCGCCGGCGCGTGCCAGGTCCATGGCGATGGCCACGACGCGTTCCGTCTGCTCGGCGGTCAGACCGCTGCTCATGGAGGTGTCCTGCCTTTCAGCGTGGGTCGTTCGGGCGCCGGCCGGGTCCGCCGGCCGCCCGTCGGGGTGGGACGGGCGCGTTGCGGTCACGTGCGTGCCGCGGCCCGCCCGGAGGTCACGGCTCAGAGGGTGCCGGCGGCCAGGGCCTCGATCGCCTTGCGCACGCCCTCGCCGTAGGCCGGGTCGGCCTTGGTGCAGTTGGCGATGTGGCGCGCGACCGTCTGCTCCGAGGCGCCGTTGATGGCGCGCGCGGTGTTCTCGAAGAGCACCTGCTGCTGCTCGGCCGTCATCAGGCGGAACAGGTTGCCGGGCTGCTCGAAGTAGTTGTCGTCGTCCTCGCGGTAGTTGAACCGGTCGGCGACGGCACCCACGGCGAGGGCCGGCTCGCGGTAGGCCGGCTGCTCCTGCCAGCGCCCGTAGGAGTTGGGCTCGATGCCCGGGACGGAGCCCTGGTTGCCGTCGACCCGCATGGCGCCGTCGCGGTGGTAGGTGTTCACCGGGGCCTTGGCGGCGTTGACCGGGATCTGGTGGTGGTTCACGCCGAGGCGGTAGCGCTGGGCGTCACCGTAGGAGAAGAGGCGGCCCTGGAGCATCTTGTCGGGCGAGTAGCTGATGCCCGGGACCACGTTGGCCGGGGTGAAGGCGGCCTGCTCGACGTCGGCGAAGTAGTTCGCCGGGTTGCGGTTGAGCTCCCACTCGCCGACCTCGATCAGCGGGTAGTCCTTCTTCGACCAGACCTTGGTCAGGTCGAAGGGGTGGAAGCGGTAGTTCTCCGCGTCCGCCTCCGGCATGATCTGGACGTACAGCTTCCACTTCGGGAAGTCGCCGCGCTCGATGGCCTCATAGAGGTCGCGCTGGTGGGACTCGCGGTCCTTGCCGACCAGGGCCTCGGCCTCGGCGTCGGTGAGGTTCTTGATGCCCTGCTGGGTGCGGTGGTGGAACTTGACCCAGAAGCGCTCGCCCTCGGCGTTGATGAAGCTGTAGGTGTGCGAGCCGAAGCCGTGCATGTGCCGGTACGTGGCGGGGATGCCGCGGTCGGACATGACGATGGTGATCTGGTGCAGGGCCTCGGGGAGGTTGGTCCAGAAGTCCCAGTTGTTCTCGGGGTCGCGGAGGTTGGTGCGCGGGTCGCGCTTCACCGCGCGGTTGAGGTCCGGGAACTTCAGCGGGTCGCGGAAGAAGAAGACCGGGGTGTTGTTGCCGACCAGGTCCCAGTTGCCCTCCTCCGTGTAGAACTTCACGGCGAAGCCGCGGATGTCGCGCTCGGCGTCGGCGGCGCCGCGCTCACCGGCCACGGTGGAGAAGCGGACGAAGAGGTCGGTCTTCTTGCCGATCTCGGAGAAGATCTTCGCGCTGGTGTAGCGCGTGATGTCGTGCGTGACCGTGAAGGTGCCGAAGGCGCCCGAGCCCTTGGCGTGCATCCGGCGCTCCGGGATGACCTCGCGGTCGAAGTGCGCGAGCTTCTCGAGGAACCACACGTCCTGCAGCAGCATCGGGCCGCGCGGACCGGCCGTCAGCGAGTTCTGGTTGTCGGCGACCGGCGCGCCGGCGGCGGTGGTCAACGGCTTCTGGTTGTTCTCGGTCAAAGCTCGCTCCTCGGCGTGTGATGCGTCGCGGGTGGGCCGGGCCCGGCAGGGCCGGCGGCCGTCCGAAGTCTCCGCGCGGGCTGCTGCGCGGCCCGCCGTCGGTCCCACCCTATGTTGGACTCAGTCTAAGTCAAGGCTGTTTTCAGAACCATATCGACTCTTGAGCTGGGATGGATCGCGGCTTAGGCTGGGCCCATGACTGATCTTCTGCAGAGGCTGCGCGACCGCGGCTGGCGCCTGACCGCCCAGCGCCGTGTCGTGGCCGAGGTCCTCGGCGGGGAGCACGTCCACCTGACCGCCGACGAGGTGCACGCCCGCGCCTCGCAGCGGCTGCCGGAGATATCCCGCGCGACGGTCTACAACACCCTGGGCGAGCTGGTCTCGCTCGGCGAACTCGTCGAGGTCTCCACCGACCAGCGCGCCATCCGCTACGACCCGAACGCCCACCGGACCCACCAGCACCTGCTCTGCGACGGCTGCGGCACCATCCGCGACGTGCACCCCACCGGCGACCCCCTCGCCGACCTCCCGGAGTCGGAGCGCTTCGGCTACACGGTCTCCGAGGCCGAACTGACGTACCACGGCCTCTGCCCGGACTGCGCCGCCTGAGGCGCGGTCCGCGCCCCGCCGTCCGCCACCGGACCGGCCCGCTCGCCCCGTCACGCCGTCCGCCACCGGACCGGCCCGCCCCGCCGACACCGCCCGGCGATCCCACTCCGTACGTTTCGCCCCTTATGCTCACCGCGCGAAGGACGGCGGAAGGCGGCGACGTGAACCACAGGATCCAGCCCGGCGCGCAGGTCGACGACAGCGCGGTGATCGGGGCGGGCAGCAGTGTCTGGGAGCTCGCGCAGATCCGGGAGGACGCACGCCTCGGCGAGCGCTGCGTGATCGGCCGCGGCGCCTACGTCGGCCCGGGCGTGCGCATGGGCGACGACTGCAAGCTACAGAACCACGCCCTCGTCTACGAGCCGGCCGAACTCGGCGACGGTGTCTTCATCGGCCCGGCCGTGGTCCTCACCAACGACCGCAACCCCCGGTCCGTGGACCCCGGCGGCCGGCAGAAACGGGCCGGGGACTGGGCGGCGGTCGGCGTGCGGATCGCGGACGGCGCCTCGGTCGGCGCCCGGTCGGTGTGCGTGGCCCCGGTGCGCGTCGGGCGCTGGGCGATGGTCGCCGCCGGGGCGGTGGTCACCCGGGACGTGCCCGACTTCGCCCTGGTGGCCGGTGTCCCGGCCCGGCGGACGGGCTGGGTGGGGCGCGCCGGGGTGCGGCTGACCGAGCGGGAGCCCGGCGTGTGGGAGTGCCCCGCGACGGGCGCCCTGTACGACGAGGAGGACGGCGCCCTCACCGAGCGCACCGCACCGCCCCAGGCCCCGCGGCCCTGACGCGCCGGCCAGCGGCCCGCCGTCCCCCCCGGCCTCAGGCGTCGGCGCCCCCTCCGCCGATGACCACCCGGCGGACGCCTTTCCACGCCTCGGGGTCGGTGGTGCGCCGGCCGTCGACCAGGACCCGGACGCCGGGCAGGTCGGCGGGGGTCAGCGTGCGGTACTCCGGGTGGTCGGCCTGCAGGACGGCCGCGGTGACCTCCTCACCGGCGTGCGGGGTCAGGCCCAGGGCGGACAGCTCCCCCGCGGTGTACAGCGGGTCCGAGACGTACGGGACCGCCCCGCGGGCCCGGAGCGCCCGCACCGTCGGGAAGACCCCGGAGAACGCCGTCTCCCTCACTCCCCCGCGGTAGGCCGCGCCCAGCACCAGCACCCCGGCCCCGGTCAGGTCGCCGTAGGCGGCGGCCAGCAGGTCGACGGCGTGGGCGGGCATCGCGGCGTTCGCCTCACGGGCGGAGCGCACCACGGTCGCGGCCGGGTCGTTCCACAGGTACATCCGCGGGTAGACCGGGATGCAGTGGCCGCCGACCGCGATGCCCGGCTGGTGGATGTGGCTGTAGGGCTGCGAGTTGCAGGCCTCCACGACCTTCTGGACGTCGATGCCGTGGCGGTCGGCGAAGCGCGCGAACTGGTTGGCCAGGCCGATGTTGACGTCCCGGTAGGTGGTCTCGGCGAGCTTGGCCAGCTCGGCCGCCTCGGCCGTGCCCAGGTCCCAGACGCCGTTCGGGCGGGGCAGGTCCTCGCGGGCGTCGAAGTCGAGGACCGCCTCGTAGAAGGCGACGCCCCGGGCGGTGGAGGCCGCGTCGATGCCGCCGACCAGCTTCGGGTAGCGGCGCAGGTCCGCGAAGACCCGGCCGGTGAGCACCCGTTCGGGCGAGAAGACCAGGTGGAAGTCCTCCCCCGCGGTCAGCCCGGACCCCTCGGCGAGCATCGGCGCCCAGCGGGTGCGGGTGGTGCCGACCGGCAGCGTGGTCTCGTAGGAGACGAGCGTGCCCGGCTTCAGGCCCTGGGCGATCGCCCGCGTCGCGGAGTCCATCCCGCCGAAGTCCGGTACGCCGTCCGCGTCGACGAACAGCGGGACGACCACGACGACCGCCTCCGAGGCGGCCACCGCGGCGGCCGTGTCGGTGGTGGCGCTCAGCAGCCCGGCGTCGACGGCCGCCTTCAGCCGCACGTCCAGGTCGTGCTCGCCCGGGAAGGGCTCGGCGCCGGCGCCGACCCGCTCGACGACCCGCTCGTCGACGTCCGCGCCGACGACCCGGTGGCCCTTGGCGGCGAACTGCACGGCCAGCGGAAGCCCGATCTTGCCGAGCGCCACCACACAGATGTTCATGACCGGGGGTCACTTCCTCTTGACGGCACGGGAGACGGCGGACCGCACCCGGGAGGCCCGGGACGTCCTCGGCGGGTGCATCAGGGCGGTGGAGACCACCACGCGGCCCTGGGTGTCGAGGGTGGCGGAGGCACGCCGCGGCTCGTCGGTGCCTCCCCAGCGGCGGGACAGCGGCATGGGCTTGCCCCTGCCCCGCACGGGTATCTCGTACGTCGACCCGGCCACGTCCAGGTACACCCGCACGCCCAGCCGGGCGTCCCGCCGCTCCAGAGGGACGCGGGCGTGCAGCACGGTGGCGGCACCGCCCTCGGCGGGCTCCGGGCGGTGCTCGCCCACGGGCCCGGGCAGCGGGTGGCCGGCCGGAAGCCGCCGCGCCCCGGGCCGGTCGGGAGGCGGGGGCACCTCCCCGGGGACCAGACGCAGCACCGCGCCGTCCACGTCACCGAGGACGGGCAGCCGCACCGAGGCCGTGTAGGCGATGCCCCTCTCCGACTGCTCCCAGCCGGAGGCGAGCAGCTCGGTGCCCTGGGCGAGCCGGCCGGGGACGGCCTCCCCGAGGAGTTCGAAGCACCGGTCGGCCAGCCCCGTGCGGGGGTCCCGGAACCCCGGGTAGCGGGCGTAGGCGCGGTCGCCGTCCAGCACGAAGGGCGGGGGGCCGTGCAGCTTCTCGGAGGTGATCGCCTCGCACAGCTCGTCGACCGCCCCGGCGCGGGCCAGGCAGATCCGCACCCGGCGCCGGACGTCCATCGCGTCGCGGATGCCGTCCGTGAAGTAGGCGTCCGCGAGCCGGGCGATGCCGGCGCACAGGTCCCGCTGGAGGGCACGGTCCAGACCGGGGAAGTCGTCCTGGACGAGCTTGGCCAGCTCCCAGGTGAAGTGCCGGCGCAGCACCGCGTCGCGCTCCTCCCCCGGCTCGATCAGCCCGGCGGTGAAGTCCATGATCTCCGCCGTGCACCGCAGCCGGGCCAGGTGGTCCGCCCGGTAGGTGATGTTGCCGGCGTCGCCGCGCCGGACCGCGTAGTAGCAGGTGTAGTCGGCCAGCACGGATATCCTCCGGGCGCGCACGCACGCCTCGATGGTGAACGGCTGGTCGCTGCCCACCGGCAGGTGCTCGGGGAAGCGCAGCTTGTGCTGTTCGACCAGCTCGCGGCGGAACAGCTTGGTGTTGGACAGGGTGAACGGCAGGGCGGAGCCGTGCAGGCGGACGTCCGGGGCGTTCTCCCGGTACAGCGCCTGGTGGACGTAGCGGCCGTTGGTGCCGACCATCCGGCCGGCCACGACGTCCGAGCCGTGCGCGTCGGCGTAGGCCACCAGGCGCTCCAGGGCCTCCTCGCCCAGGTGGTCGTCGGCGCCGACGAAGAAGACGTAACGGCCGGTGGCGACGTCCAGGGCCCGGTTGCTGGGCGCCGCCGGCCCGCCGGAGTTCTCCTGGTGGATCACCCGGACGGTGCCCGGATACCGCTCGGCGAAGCGGTCGAGCTCGGCGCCGCTGCCGTCGGTGGAGCCGTCGTCGACGGCGACGACCTCCAGCCGGTCCCGTCCGATGCTCTGGCCCACCAGGGAGTCCAGGCACTCCGTGAGGTACGGCATCGTGTTGTAGACCGCGACGACCACGCTGACATCCGGTACCCCGCTCATGCCTGTGTCCCCGCCTCTCTCCGGCCGGCGCCGGACCGGGCGCCGGAACCCGTCAGCAGCTTCGAGTAGATCCCGTTCAGCCGCTCAGCCTGGGCCTCCCAGGTCCAGGTGTCCAGGAGTCCGGGCGCCTCGTACGCGGCCCGGTACCGCCCGGCGTCCCCCAGCACCGACTTCAGCGCGCGGGCGTAGTCCTCCAGGTCCTCGGCGCGGAACACCTCGCCCTGGCCGGTCCGCTGGACCGTCGCGCCCATCGTGCGCACGTCGCTGACGACGAGCGGCAGCCGGGCGTGCGCGTACTCGAAGAACTTGGTGATCAGGGCGATCTCGTGGTTCGGCCAGTGGTGGATCGGGATGACGCCGACGTCGGCCGCGGCGAGGAAACGCGTCACCTGGTGGTGCGGCACGTAGGGCAGGACGTGCAGCCGGCCGGCGACGGCCAGCGCCTCGGCCCGGGCCCGCAACGTCCTGACGTACCCGGACCCGGTGTCGGGGACGACGAGGACGGTGTGCACGTCCGGCACCAGCGCCAGTGCCTCCACCATGATGTCCAGTCCGCGCTGCGGGGCGGCGGAACCGCTGTACACGGCCAGCGGCACGCCGTCGCCGACACCGCACAGCTCCCGCAGGTCCGGCACCGGCTCCGCGGTCCGCTCGGCGGAGAGCGTGCCCTCGGGCGCGTTGAGCACGACCGTGGGGCGCTCGGCCAGGCTGTGCCGTTCCTGGAGCAGGCCGGCGAGGGTGTCGGACACGGTCACCACGGCGTCCGCGAAACGGGCGTACTCGCTCTCGTGCGCGCACTGGGCGACGTGCCAGCGCGGGTGCGGGTCCCACGGCCTGATGCCGGGCAGGAACTCGTGGGCGTCCCAGACCAGCTTGACGTCCCGGCCCCGGGCGCGGGCGCGCAGCGCGGCGCGGGCCCCGACGCCGAGCATGCGGAAGTCGTTGGCGTGGATCAGGTCCGGCTCCAGCCCGTCGACGACCGTGCCGTAGGCCAGCTCGAAGTCCCACAGGTGCGGGTCGAGCCGGCGCCAGGCCCTGACCCCCATCGTCGTCCGCCAGAAGGCGGTGGTGAGGCGGTCGAGCGCCGAGTCCATGGCCCTGCGCCGCCGGGCCAGCTGCTGCGTCCTGCGGTACCGCAGGCCCACCCAGGGCTGCAGCAGCCGGGCCAGGACGCGGGGCGGCAGCAGGCGCAGCCGGCCGAGGGCGGAGCCCTCGCTCCGGGCGACGGCCGAGCGGACGTGGAGGTCGGCGCGCCACGCCTTGACCTTCTGCCGGCGGTACGCGGCCAGCGGCCCGGGCCGGTAGGCCAGCGGTGAGCGCAGCGGCGCCCGCCGGAACTCGTGACGGCGCCGGAACAGTGGCGTGGGCACCGCGAGCAGCCGGACCTCGGCGTCACCGAGGCGCCAGGTCCGGCCCACGTCCTTCCTGCCGCGGGCCCGGCCCAGCAGGACGACGTCCCAGCCCGCCGCGGCGGCCGACCGGGCCTCCTTCTGCACCCGTGAGTCGCCGGTGACCCCGTTGTCGACGAGCATCACGATCCGGCCCCCGCGGGACCCTCGCGCCGTGCGGTTCTCAGCTGTCATGGCTGGTCAGACCCTCCGGGGTGAGCGAGATGCTGCGGTTGCCCGCCGCGGAGGCGAGCACCGCCGCCGCGACCTCCACCGTCCGCAGCCCCTGGCGCAGGGTGCAGATGTCGGCGGGCACGCCGAGGACCGCGTCCCGGAACAGCTCGTGCTCGACGAGGAGCGGCTCCCGCTTGGGGATGGCGTACCGGATCATGTCGCCCTCGGCGACGCCGCGGAAGGCCCGCAGGGCCTCCCATTCGGTGGCCACGGCGGAGTTGGAGTGGAAGGTCAGGTCGGCCGTGAGGGTGTCGGCGACGAAGCAGCCGCGCTCGCCGGTGACCGAGGTGAAGCGCTCCTTGAGCGGGCTCAGCCAGTTGACGAGGTGGTTGACCATGGTGCCGTCGTCGAGGCGCCCGACGGCGGACACCATGTCCTCGTGCTCGCGCCCGCTCTTGGAGACGGTGTGCGCCGCGATGGACACGTACTCCCGGCCCGCGACCCAGCTGGTCAGGTCGATGTCGTGGGTCGCCAGGTCCTTGACCACGCCGACGTCCGCGACGCGGTGCGGGAAGGGCCCCTGGCGGCGGGTGACGACCTGGAAGACGTCACCGAGCTCGTCGGCCTCCAGCCGGGCGCGCAGCGAGCGCAGCGCCGGGTTGCAGCGCTCGATGTGGCCGACACCGGCGACCAGGCCGCGCGACTCGAAGGCGTCGACGAGGCGGCGCGCGCCGGCCACCGTGTCGGCGAGCGGCTTCTCCACCAGCGCGCAGACCCCGGCCTCGGCGAGCTGCAGGCCGACCTCCTCGTGCCGGGCGGTGGGGCAGGCCACCACCGCGTAGTCGACGCCCAGACCGAGGAGTTCCCCGACGGTGTCCAGGACGGGCACGCCCTGCGCGGCGCCGTGCTTGTCGCCCAGGGGGTCGACGACCGCGACGAGGTCGACGCCCTCCAGGGCGGACAGGACGCGGGCGTGGTGACGCCCCATGGAACCGAGGCCGATCAGGCCGGCCCGCAGACGTCTCCCGGTGCTCACGGCTCCTCCAGCGAGTTCACGGCGTCCACGACGCGCTCCAGGTCCCGGCGCGACAGGCCGGGATGGACGGGCAGCGAGAGGACCTCGGCGGCGGCGCGGTCGGTCCGGGGCAGGTCCCAGGTCCGGCCCGCCCTCTGGTCCGGCTCCCGGTACGGCTTCAGCCGGTGGACGGGCGTCGGGTAGTACACGGCGGTGCCGATGCCGGCCCCGGCCAGGCGGGCCGCGGCGGCGTCGCGGTCGCCGCGGATCCGCACGGTGTACTGGTGGTAGACGTGCCGGGCCCCCTCGGCGACGGCCGGGGTGACCACGTGCGCCGCGGTGATGTGCCCGGTGAGGTACGCCGCGTGGGCGATGCGCCGTTCGGTCCAGTCGGCCAGCCGGGCGCGCTGCACCCGGCCGACGGCGGCACAGACGTCGGTCATGCGCAGGTTGGCGCCGACGACCTCGTGGGCGTAGCGCTGCTCCATGCCCTGGTTGCGCAGCAGGCGCAGGGTGCGGGCCAGCCGCGGGTCGGCGGTGCTGATCATGCCGCCCTCGAGGCTGTGCATGTTCTTGGTCGGGTAGAAGCTGAAGGCGCCGGCGTCGCCGAAGGTGCCGACCGGGGTGCCGTGCAGGGCGGCGGCGTGGGCCTGGCAGGCGTCCTCGACGACGGCCAGGCCGTGCCGGTCCGCCAACCGGGTGATCCGGTCCATGGCGGCCGGGTGCCCGTAGAGGTGGACCGGCAGGATCGCGGCGGTGCGCGGGGTCAGGGCCGCCTCGACGGCCGCCGGGTCCAGGCAGAAGCCGTCCGCCTCGATGTCGGCGAACACGACGTCGGCCCCGGCCAGCCGGACCGCGTTGGCGGAGGCGGCGAAGGAGAACGACGGCACGACGACCTCGTCGCCCGGGCCGATGCCCAGCGCGAGCAGGGCCAGGTGCAGCGCGGACGTGCCGGAGTTGACGGCGACGCAGTGGCGGCCGGCGACGACCTCGCCGAACTCCTCCTCGAAGGCGGCCACCTCGGGCCCCTGCACCACCCGCCCGCTGCGCAGCACGCGCACCGCGGCCTCGATCTCCTCCTCGCCGATGACCGGCCGTGCGGCCGGTATCGACGCGTGGGTGTCGGTCATCGTCGTCTCCCCTCCTCGTACGGAGGCCGGGCGGCGCACCTCGATGGGGACCCTGGGGACCGGGAACGAAGGGTCACGCACACGGCGGTCCAGGTCCGGACACGACGGCCCTGTCCGGGTCCGTGAGCGTGTCCGTGTCCGTGTCGGTGTCGGTGTCAGGGGGACGGGGCGCCGTCCGCCGGGGGCCGGGAGGCCGCGTCACTCTCGGGGGCCTTTCGGGGGGAGGCGGGTGCCGCGGGTGCCACCCGCGGGGAAGAGGGCCCGGCACGGCGCGGTCCTGGCTGCCGGGACCACGCGGGCGTCGTCGGTGCAGGGGGGAACGGTCTGCTCGGAGTCGCCACAGAGGTACCTCCGCCCGGTCAGGGGGTCGGTCACACCCGCACGGAGAGTGACCTTATTCGCATCCTAAGTGACCCGGCCGGATCGCGCCGCACGACGAAGCGCAGGACACCGAGGGTGCGGTGTCCTGCGCTTCGTCGTACCGGGCCCGGAGGCCGTCCCGCCCCGTCCGGGGGCGGGACCGGTCAGTCCTCCGTGTCGGCGGTGACCGAGGAGGCCGGCTGCTGAGCGGCGGCCGCAGTCTTCGCGGTCGTCTTCTTCGCCGGCGCCTTCTTGGCCGTCGCCTTCTTCGCCGTGGCCTTCTTGGCGGTCGTGGTGCTCTTCGCCGCCTTCGTGGCCGTGGTCTTCTTGGCGGCCGTGGTCTTCTTCGCCGCCGTCTTCTTGGTGGCCGCCTTCTTCGCCGTGGCCTTCTTGGCCGCCTTGCGGGCGGTCTTCTTGGCCGGCGCGGCCTCCCCGTCGGCCGCCTCGGCGGTGTCGTCCGACGCGGCGTCCTCGGCGGGGGTGCCCTCGGCTGCGGTGCCCTCGGCGTCCGTGGCGGGGGTGGTCTCCCCCGCCGGGTCACCGGCGGCAGCCCGCTCGGGCTCCGCCTGCGGGGCCGGCTCGTCGGCCGTCGCCGACGGCACGACCAGGACGGCCGCCTCCTCCGACGCGGTGGACGCCACCGGCTTGCGCACGGCGCGACGGCGCGGACGGGCCGGGGCGGCCTCGGCCGGCGCCTCCTCCGCCCGCTCGGGCTGCGGCTGCGGCTCGGGCGTCGCGGCGGCCGACGGGGCCGTCTCGGCGACCGTCACCACGGCGGCCTCGGCACCCGCGGGGGAACCGGCCGGCGCGGACACCTTGCGGGTGGCCCGGCGCCGGGTACGGCCCTTCGGGGCCTCGTCCCCGGCGGACGGAGCCTGCTCCTCGGCGGCAGCCCGCCCGGCGTCCTGCTCGGATTCCTTCTCGGACTCCTTCTCGGACTCCTGCGCGGATTCCCTCTCGGACTCCTTCTCGTCGACGGGCGCCTCGACGACCGGGTCCTCGGCGGCTGCCGGTGCGGCCTGGGCCTCGGCGGCCGGCTCCGGCCGCACCGGACGCGCGGCCTCTTCCTCCGCCGTCACGTCCTGAGCCGTCGGCACCTCGTCGGCGGCCGGCTCGCGCCGGACCTCCTCGCGCTTCGGCGCGCCCGCCGGGGCCGAGGCCCGCCTGCTCGCCCGGCGGCGGCTGCGGCCACGGGTGGCCGCGGCCTCCGCCTCGGCGGCGCTGCTGTACAGCTCCTCGTCGGGCTCGAAGGCGGGCGCGGGCAGCGCGACCGGAGCGGCGGCCTCCGCCGCCACCTCGGCCTCGGACTCCCGCTCGGCCTCCTGCTCCGCGTCCGGCGCGGTCACGGAGGCGGCCGTCTCGTGCTCGTGGGTCTCGTGCGTGTGGTCCGCGGCACCGGCCCGCGCCCGCTTGCGGCGCTTGGACCCGCCGCCCCCGTTGGAGGACGGCTGGTCCAGGTGCACGATCACACCGCGCCCGTTGCAGTGGACGCAGGTCTCCGAGAACGACTCCAGCAGGCCCTGGCCGACCCGCTTGCGGGTCATCTGGACCAGGCCCAGCGACGTCACCTCCGCGACCTGGTGCTTGGTGCGGTCCCGGCCCAGGCACTCCAGCAGGCGCCGCAGCACCAGGTCCCGGTTGGACTCCAGCACCATGTCGATGAAGTCGATGACGATGATGCCGCCGAGGTCGCGCAGCCGCAGCTGGCGCACGATCTCCTCGGCCGCCTCCAGGTTGTTCCGGGTGACGGTCTCCTCGAGGTTGCCGCCCTGCCCGGTGAACTTCCCGGTGTTGACGTCGATGACGACCATCGCCTCGGTCCGGTCGATCACCAGCGAGCCGCCGCTGGGCAGCCACACCTTGCGGTCCAGCGCCTTGGCGAGCTGCTCGTCGATCCGGTACGTGGCGAAGACGTCGACCTCACTCGTCCAGCGGGACAGCCGCTCGGCGAGGTCCGGCGCCACGTTCGACACGTAGCCGTGGATGGTCTGCCACGCCTCGTCGCCACTGACGACGACCTTGGTGAAGTCCTCGTTGAAGATGTCCCGCACGACCCGGACCGTCATGTCCGGCTCGCCGTAGAGCAGGGACGGCGCGCTGGCGCTGCTGCTCCGGGACTTCTTGCGGATCTCCTCCCACTGCCCCTGGAGCCGCTCGACGTCCCGGCGCAGCTCCTCCTCGCTCGCCCCCTCGGCGGCGGTGCGCACGATGACGCCCGCGTCCTCGGGGACGATCTTCTTGAGGATCGTCTTCAGCCGGGAGCGCTCGGTGTCGGGCAGCTTGCGGCTGATCCCGGTCATCGAACCCTCGGGGACGTACACCAGATACCGGCCCGGCAGGGAGACCTGGCTGGTCAGACGGGCACCCTTGTGCCCGATCGGGTCCTTGGTGACCTGCACCAGCACCGACTGTCCCGACTTCAGCGCGGACTCGATGCGGCGCGGGCCGTTGGCCATGCCCAGCGCCTCGAAGTTGACCTCACCGGCGTACAGGACGGCGTTGCGGCCCTTGCCGATGTCGATGAAGGCGGCCTCCATCGACGGCAGCACGTTCTGCACCTTGCCGAGGTAGACGTTGCCGACGTACGACGTCGACTGCTCCTTGTTGACGTAGTGCTCGACGAGCACCCCGTCCTCGAGCACGCCGATCTGGGTGCGGTCGCCGTGCTGACGGACCACCATCACCCGCTCCACGGCCTCGCGGCGGGCGAGGAACTCGGCCTCGGTGATGATCGGGACGCGCCGGCGGCCCTGCTCGCGGCCCTCCCGGCGGCGCTGCTTCTTCGCCTCCAGACGGGTCGAGCCCTTGATGGACTGCACCTCGTCGGACGGCTCGGCGGCCTTGCGCGGCTCGCGCACCTTCACGACCGTGCGCTCCGGGTCGTCGGTCGAGGTCTCGGCCTCGCCCCCGTTGTCCCCGGCCCGGCGACGGCGACGGCGGCGCCGGCGGCTGCTGCTGGAGCCGTTGCCGGAGCCCGTGTCGGAGTGGTCCTCGGCAGACCCGTCGTCGTCCGCCGCGTCGGCCGCGTCCTCCTGGGCCTGCTCGGCGGTGTCCTCGGCGTCCTGGGCGGCCTGCTCGGCGGCGGCCCGGCCGGTGTCCGCGTCCGTGGAGTCGTCACCGTCGGTGTCGTTCTCGGGGGAGTCTCCGCGCCGGCGGCGACGGCCTCCGCGGCGGCGCCGGCGGCGCGAACCGGACGTCTCGTTGTCGTCCTGGTCGTCGCCGTCGTCGGCGTGGTCCTCGGCGGAGGAGTCGGAGTCCTCCTCGTCGTCGTCCTCGGGACGGGTGTCCTGCTCCGGGGCCGCGGACGGCGCCGCCTCGGGCTCGTCGGCCGCGCCGCGGCGGCGGCGACGGCGCCGGGAGGCGGTCGGCTGCTCCTCGGGGAGTTCCGCCGTCTCGTCGGCGTCGTCCGCGCCGACGGCCTCGGCTGCCGCTTCGGCGGCGGCCCGCTCCGGGGTCTGGAACCGGGGCTCGGTGAAGACCGGCGGCTGGAACACGGCGACGGCCGGACGCGCGGGACGCGACCGCGCCCCGCTCGCGCTCCCGGCCTCGCTGTCGGAGGCCGCCTGCTGCCCGGCGGCGGGGCGCGCGGGCTCCGCGAACCCGGCGGCGGCCTTGCGGACCACGCGGCGACGGCGGCGCGGAGCGGTGTCCTCGGCGGGGGCCTCGGCCTCGGCGGCGGCGCTCTCGTCGGTCGCGGACGTCGTCTTTCGGGTGCTCCGGGTCACGCGGGGCTTCGCCTCCTCGGCGGAGGAGGAGTCGGGTGCGGCGCCGGCGGGCGCGGAGGCCGGGGCGGCGGTGTCGTCGGGGGCGGCCGTGTCGTCGACGGCCGCCGTGTCGTCGGGGGCGACTGCTGCGCCGTCCGTGGCCGACGGGGCGGTCTGCGCGTCCGCGGGGGCGGAGGCGGTGGGCGCGCCGGCGGGCGCGGACGCCCGGCGCGTGGCGCGGCGGCGGGTACGGCGCGGGGCCTCGTCCTCGACGGCGGCGGAGGCGGCGTCAGGGGTGTCGGCGGCGTCGGCCTGCTCGCCGGTCGTGTCACCCGCAGGCGCGTCGGCGGCAGGGGCGGAGGAGTCCGAGTCCGTCGTGGCGGCGGCTGCGGGGGCCGTCGCCGCGCTCTCCTCCGGGGAGGCCACCGTGCGCGTGGCGCGGCGGCGGGTACGGCGGGGCGCGGCGTCCGTGGAGCCGTGTGCGGCGTCGGCGGCAGGGGCCGCGCCCTCGGCGTCCTCGGAACCGGGCGTCTCCTGCTCGGCGGCCGACGCGGTCGTCGCCGGGACGACGGTTTCGGCGGCCTCCGCCGACGCGGGAGCCCCGGCGGGCGCGGCCGCACGGCGGACCACACGGCGGCGGCGGGGCGGAGCGGCGTCCTCCCGGGCCTCGGCGGGCGCCTCGGAAGACTCGGATGCGGCGGATGCGGCGGCGGTCACCGGTGCGGCGGCGGTCACCGGTGCGGCGGCCGGGGTCTCGGCCGCCGCGGCCTCGGTGCCTGTCTGGTCCGCCGGGTCCGTCTGGTCCGCCGGGTCACCGGTGCCGGAGGCGTCCGCGGCCGCCACGGGGGGCGCCACGGTCTCCGCGGTGCTGTCGGAGGCCCCGGCCGGCGGTCCCGCCGGCCGTGAGGCGGCGCGCCTGCGCCGACGCGGCGGCAGGGTGTCGCTGGGGCTGTTCTGTTCGGAGCCCTGGGTGGGCTCGGTCGGTTCGAGCATGCGGGCGTTTCTCCCGTCAGGCTCCCGGGCGCCGCACCTGGCCCGGCGATGCCGGTGACGTCCACGGCCCGCGCGATGCGCGTTGACCGCCGTCCGGGGCGCGGGCGCCGCACGGAAGCTCTCTGTGTCCTGTCTCGCCGGTTCCGTACACCGAATGCGCACGGCCTGGCGAAAGTCTTCTGGTCGGTGCGCTGCCCGACCCAGGTGGCTCCCGAGTTCGAGGGCGGCGCTACGACGTCCGTCCCTACGCGGGACCTTCCTTACACCGGCGCCGTCGCGGCGGCAGTGGCGCCGGCCGGTTGCGGCTCGGTCACTGCTGCCTCGCGGTCGGGCGCGAGCGGGTCGGTCACCGTGCCAGTCTCTTCATCGAGCAGCCCCTGCGCCAGCCTGGTCACCGCAGCGGGGACCGGCGGCGCCAGGTCGGCCACGGCGCGGAGACCGGACAGGACGTCGTCGGGTCGTACGGCAGGCGTCACGTGCCGAACAACCAGCCGCAGTATCGCACAGGGCCGGTCGCTCGGCCTATCGGCCGATGAGGTGTGCGTTTCCCCGCACTCCAGGGCAACGACCGCGGAACGGGCGTCGAAGGTGCGCATGCCGCTCTTGGTGCGGCGCTGGACCTCCACCGTCCCGGCCGCCCGGAAGGCGTCCACCGCACGGCGGGCGTCCTCGGGGTCGACCCCGTCCAGCCGCAGCTCCCACACCGAGGCCGTCAGCCGGTCGGCCAGGCCCGGGGTGCGGGCCTCCACCGCGTCGACGATGTCGAGGCCGGTGGGCATCGACGCGTCGAGCAGGGCCCGGAGCCGCTCGGGGTCCCGCGACTCGGTGAGGGCGATCTCCAGGAACTCCGCCTCGCTGCCCGTGCCGGTGGGTGCGGCATTGGCGTACGACACCTTGGGGTGCGGAGTGAAGCCCGCGGAGTACGCCATCGGTACCTCGGCGCGGCGCAGGGCACGCTCGAAGGCCCGCTGGAAGTCACGGTGGCTGGTGAACCGGAGGCGGCCGCGCTTGGTGTAGCGCAGTCGGATGCGCTGCACCGCGGGTGCGGGCGGCGGGCCTTCGGGCTGTCGCTTGCCCAGGGGTTCTTCTCCTCGTGGGAAGGGAGGCGCGGTGTGCGCCGCCCTCTGTCGTACGGCGGTGGGACCACCGACTCCGGCTTGTCCGGCCCCTGCGGGCCGGCACCGGGACAGCGGTCGTTGCTCTCCCCAGAGTACGTCCAAGACGGTCCCCGGAGTTCCCGGTCACCAGCCGGGATCACCGCTCCCCGTTTTCCCGGCGCCTCCGGGGGCGCGGAGCGGCCTCCTGCCAGGTGCCCCGTGACGGGGTCCGTCATGCCTGCCCTGGTGGACGGGAGCCGAAGGCGCGCCCGTCGTCCGGGGCGGCGGCGTGAGGAGCAGCACCATGAACGCCGGGCCCCTGTGCGGGGCCTCCGTGTGCGGGGCCTCCGTGTGAGGGGCCTCCGTGGGCGTGGCCTCCATGTGCGGGGACACCGTGGGCGCCTGCCCCCTGTGCCGGGCCTCCCTGTGCGGGAGCCCCATGTGCGGGGACGCCATGTGCGGCGCCTCCATGGGTGCCCGGCCCATGAGCGGGGGCGTCCGGGGCGAGGCTCCCGGAGTGGTACGAGCCGAGCCGCGGATCGCCGGACCCGGTGGACCGCGGAGCTCCGCCCGGGCCTCCGAATCCCGGGGCGCCCAATCCGGGGTCGCCGGGGAGACCGGAGCGGTCCGGGAAGCCGAAGTCGAAGTCGTCCGCGAGGCCGGAGGTCCGCTGTGGGCCGGGGGCGGCCGGCCCGCCCGGCGCCGCCGGGCTCGCGTACTGCTGGGTGAAGGCGTCGAGTGCGGGGCTCGGGACGGGCCGGGGGGCCCGCACGACCGGGTCGCGGTCCTCACCCGCCACCAGCAACGGGTCGAACATCACGACGACCGAGGCGAGGAGCAGGAAGACCAGGGGACCGAGCAGCATCGGCAGCAGGACGGAACTCAGCGACGCGGCCCCCGCTCCGGCCTCCCCGCTGTGCAGGTGCACGCTCATGGCGGACATGCCGGTGTAGTGCATGCCGGTGACGGCGACACCCATGATGACGCTGGCGCCGAGGCTGGCGCGGAAGCCGCGGATCGTGACCGCGGCCCACAGCGCCGCGGTGGCCGCCACGACGGCGATCACCACCGAGAGGCCGACCAGGAGCGGGTCGTAGCGGAATTCGCCGTGCATCCGCATGCTCCACATGCCGATGTAGTGCATGCCCGCGACGCCGAGCCCGGTGAGGACGCCCGCGCAGGACAGGGGGACGCGGCCCGTGCCGCGGTAGCCGACGATGAAGACGCCGATGCCCACCACGACGATCGCGACCAGCAGGCTGAGCAGGGTCAGCGGGACGTCGTAGCTGATGGACACCTCCTCGATGGAGAAGCCGGTCATCGCGATGAAGTGCATCGTCCAGATGCCACAGCCGATGGAGGCCGCACCGAGTGCCAGCCAGCCCGGCTTCCATGAGCCCGTGCGCCCCAGGGAGCGGGTGGTGCACCGCAGTCCCAGGGCTCCGCCGAGGCATGCCATGAGGAACGCCGCTATGGGGGTGACCAGGCCGTAGCTGAAGCCGTCGACTGTGCCTTGCATGTTCCTGCTGTCCCTCGAACGACGTGCACGCTCGGAGGCAGGCGTGCACCTTGTACGACTTCCATACGAGAAGTAGCGCCCCTGCAGATTACACGTGTAAATCGGCCAGTCCGGCCGGAAGTCGACGTACAACCACCCCGACGACCGGCACATATGACGCCATCACGAGACAAAAAGGCACGGGTGTCAGCGGCCGGAGTTCCGCCGATCGGCCGTCCGTGCCGCGCCCGCCGGCCCCAGCAGCGCCCGGCGGATGTCGGCGCGAACCCGCCCCGCCGACGCGCGGGCCGACACCAGGGCATCCCGGACGGCTCGCCCCATCCCCCGGGCCGCCCGCACCGCCGGCCGCAGCACACCGTCCCGCACCACGTGCCCGACCGGCGTCAGCACGCTCCGGTACACCCACCGCGACGGCTCCACCACGGTCCACCGCAGAAGGCCCATCAGGAAGCGCCCGACGGCGAGCGAGATGTGACCGGCCACACGCCATCCGTACACCAGCGCGTCCCGGACCTCACGCCCCACCACGGCGAGCGCCCGGCCCACCGGCACCAGCACCCACCGCCACACGGCCAGCGCGGGCAGCACCAGGACCACCCTGGCCAGCCAGTACAGCGCCACGCCGACCCCGGTCACGACCAGTCCCACCACCTGGGCGATCCCCCGGCCACACCACAGCAACGCCCGCCCGACCGGGGTCAGCACCCACGTGTACAGCCACACCGACGGCACCACGAGCAGGAGCCGCACCAGCCACGCCAGCCCCCGGTACACACCCCCCGCGATCGCGGACGACACGGCGCCCACCACCCGGAGCACCCACAGCACCCCGTGCCCGGCCGGCGTCAGCACCCGCGCGTACACCCACAGCACGGCATGCCCCAGCGGCGTCAGCACCCACCGGTACAGCCACCCGGCCGGCGCCACGACCAGCACCCTGCCCAGCCACGCCAGCACCGCGCCGAGGGGCACCAGCACGAACCGCCACACCCCCACGAGCGGCCACACGAACACCGCCCGCCCGAGCCACACCAACGCCCGCCCCACGGGCCGCAGCACGGCATCGTTCACGACCCGCCCGGCGACCACCAGCGCGTCCCACACCATCCGCACCGGCACGACCAGCACCAGCACCACGATCCGGACGGGAAGCCGCACCGCCACGGCGAGACACCCCTCGCCCTCCGCCACCGCCCGGCCTCGCGGGTCTGCCTGCTTCTCCAGATCCATACCCGCAGGGACGCAAGGGGCGGGCCGGCGGATCCCGCCGCTGGCCTGCGACTGCGGCCCACCACTCCGACGGGAGGCGAGGCCGCTCACGTGGGCGTGACGGCCGACCACGCACGGCGGCGGACCTTCCTCACGCCCGCGTTCGCCGGGAGAGACGCGGCGAGAATACGGAACAGCCGAAGGAAAAGCCGGAACGAGAACGAGATCGAACGGCATCGTCGGACAATGCGCACCGAACTCGCACGGAAGTCACCCGAGCGGCGGGAAAGGATGGGATGCGACGAGAAAGGCTGGGACGGACGCGCTACACGTTCCTCTTCCGCACCCCGTGCCGCCACACGACGAACGCGAGCGATCCGGTCAGCGCCGCACACCACAGGGACATCTCGACGCGCCCGAAACCCACCCCCGGCATCAGCAGCAGAACCACGAAGACGGCGGCCACCAGCGCCAGTTTCCCCACGAGATCCTTCACGCCTACCCCCACCGAGCTTCGTCCTCACCGAGGTGACATCACCCGTGCGCTGCCCCCCGCGCCCTCCCGGAGGAGGGACAAAGGGGCCACATCGGCGACGTCACGGACATCACCTCACGCGACCCGAAACAACTGGGCGCCGAGAAAGAAAAACTCGAATTCGCGCTCAAACATCAGGGACAGTCAGCTCCGACCACACCATGACGCCACCCCGCATTTCGAGCCGAATCGCTGCACCACATTCACCCACGGGAGCAATTCCCTCAGGGAATACTCAATTCCGCGCACGGTCATGCGCACCGTCATGCGCACGGTGTCGGCCGCCCCCGTCGGGCACGCTCACCCGACGGGACCGGCCGCACACCTCAGTGGGCGTGACCGCTCGGTGCCGGTGCCGCGTTCTTGACGGTCAGCGGCAGCAGCTTCTTGCCCGTCGGGCCGATCTGGATGCTGGTGTCCATCTGAGGGCAGACCCCGCAGTCGAAGCACGGCGTCCAGCGGCAGTCGTCGACCTCGGTCTCGTCGAGGGCGTCCTGCCAGTCCTCCCAGAGCCAGTCCTTGTCGAGACCGGAGTCGAGGTGGTCCCAGGGCAGGACCTCCTCGTAGGTGCGCTCGCGGGTGGTGTACCAGTCGACGTCGACGCCGAACTCGGCGAGGGCCTTGTCCGCGCAGGCCATCCAGCGGTCGTAGGAGAAGTGCTCGCGCCAGCCGTCGAAGCGGCCGCCGTCCTCGTAGACGGCGCGAATGACGGCGCCGATGCGGCGGTCACCGCGGGAGAGGAGGCCCTCGACGATGCCGGGCTTGCCGTCGTGGTAGCGGAAGCCGATGGAGCGGCCGTACTTCTTGTCGCCGCGGATCTTGTCGCGCAGCTTGCCCAGGCGCTCGTCGGTCTCCTCGGCGGAGAGCTGCGGGGCCCACTGGAAGGGGGTGTGGGGCTTGGGGACGAAGCCGCCGATGGAGACCGTGCAGCGGATGTCGTTGGAGCCGGAGACCTCACGGCCCTTGGCGATCACGCGGGTGGCCATGTCGGCGATCTGGAGGACGTCGTCGTCGGTCTCGGTGGGCAGGCCGCACATGAAGTACAGCTTGACCTGGCGCCAGCCGTTGCCGTAGGCGGTGGCGACGGTGCGGATGAGGTCGTCCTCGGAGACCATCTTGTTGATGACCTTGCGGATGCGCTCCGAGCCGCCCTCGGGGGCGAAGGTGAGGCCGGAGCGGCGGCCGTTGCGGGTCAGCTCGTTGGCCAGGTCGATGTTGAAGGCGTCGACGCGGGTGGAGGGGAGGGAGAGTCCGATCTTGTCTTCCTCGTAGCGGTCGGCGAGGCCCTTGGCGATGTCGCCGATCTCCGAGTGGTCCGCGGAGGACAGGGAGAGCAGGCCCACCTCCTCGAAGCCGGTCGCCTTGAGGCCCTTGTCGACCATGTCGCCGATGCCGGTGATCGAGCGTTCGCGCACGGGGCGGGTGATCATGCCGGCCTGGCAGAAGCGGCAGCCGCGGGTGCAGCCGCGGAAGATCTCCACGGACATGCGTTCGTGGACGGTCTCGGCGAGCGGGACGAGGGGCTGCTTGGGGTAGGGCCACTCGTCGAGGTCCATGACGGTGTGCTTGGACACGCGCCACGGGACGCCCGAGCGGTTGGGGACGACGCGGGCGATGCGGCCGTCGGGGAGGTACTCGACGTCGTAGAAGCCGGGGACGTAGACGCCGCCGGTGCGCGCCAGGCGGAAGAGGAGTTCCTCCCGGCCGCCGGGGCGGCCCTCCGCCTTCCAGGCGCGGATGATGGCGGTGATCTCCAGGACGGCCTGCTCGCCGTCGCCGATGACGGCGCAGTCGATGAAGTCGGCGATGGGCTCGGGGTTGAAGGCCGCGTGGCCGCCGGCCACGACGATGGGGTCGTCGAGCGTGCGGTCCCTGGACTCCAGGGGGATGCCCGCCAGGTCCAGCGCGGTGAGCATGTTGGTGTAGCCGAGCTCGGTGGAGAAGCTCAGGCCGAACACGTCGAAGGCCCGCACGGGGCGGTGGCTGTCCACGGTGAACTGCGGGACCCGGTGCTCGCGCATCAGGGCTTCGAGGTCGGGCCACACGCTGTAGGTGCGCTCGGCGAGGACGCCCTGCTGTTCGTTCAGGACCTCGTACAGGATCATGACGCCCTGGTTGGGCAGTCCGACCTCGTAGGCGTCGGGGTACATGAGCGCCCAGCGCACGTCGCAGCCGTCCCAGGGCTTGACCGTGGAGTTGAGCTCTCCGCCGACGTACTGGATCGGCTTCTGCACATGCGGGAGGAGCGCTTCGAGCTGCGGGAACACAGACTCGGCGGCTTCGGCAGGCATCTCGCGAACCTTCGTGTGCTGACGGGGGTCTCCCGGAGCGGCCGGGAGGGGTGACCATCCAGCCTAACCCGGTCGGACGGCTCCCCCGCACGCCGATCAGAACGCGGTGTTCCTGGTGATCGTCCTCCAGGTGTCCGGGAGGGCCGCTTCGGTGAGTTCGGCGCGGCGTTCCTCGCGGGCGTGCAGGACGCCGTAGGTGAAGGTGTCCTCGCCGGCGGCGTGGGCGACGGCGGCGAGTTCGCGCAGGGCGCGGCGGGCCATGACGCTGTCCTGGTGGTCGCCGAGGAGTTCCTGGAGGGACTTCATGGCCTTGACGAGGTCCTTGGCGTCGCCGCCGAGGGCGGGGACGGCGGCTTCGGCGGCGTAGCGGGTGCGTTTGGTCTTCTTGCGGGCGTCGTGGAGGGCGAGGTCGCGGTCGTGGCCGGGCGGGAGGTCCAGGGCCCGGGTGACGAGGCCGGAGAGCTTGTCGAGGTCCTTGTGGAGGGCCCGGGTGAGGGTCTTGGCGGGCTTGGCGTGGGCCTTCTTGCGCAGCGGGGGGTCGGCGAGGAGGGCGTCCAGGGCATCGAGGAGGGCGAGGTGGCGGGCGGAGTCGAGGACGCCGGTGACGTGGCCGTGGGCGCTGCTGCGGCGGGCGCGGGACCAGGTGGTGAGGCGGTCGTGGACGGGGCCGCGGACGAGGTCGTCGGGGAGGTCGTCGAGGGCGGTGGTGAGGCGGTCGGCGAGGACTTCCTGGTCGCGTTCGAGGCCGAGTTCGCCGGCCAGCCACTTCAGGTCGGCGCCGATCGGGTCGGTGGTGTCGCGGTGCAGGACGGAGCGGAAGCTGCGGAAGGTGCTGCGCAGGCGGCGGGTGGCGACGCGCATGCGGTGCACGGCGTCGGGGACGTCCTGGCGTACGGCGGGGTCGAGGTCGACGAGGGCGTCGCGCTGGGCGCGGACGTAGGCGAGGACGTGGTCGCCGGCGGTGACGGGTTCGCCGACGGGTCGGGTCTTGCGCTTGTGGCCGGGGGCGGCGGCCGGGGAGGGGGCGGGTGCGGGGGCCGCGCTGTCGGGTGCGCGGGGGTCGGTGGCGGCGGGGGCCGTGGCGGTGAGGGCGCGGGCCAGTTTGGAGGGCGAGGCGGAGGGGCGCAGGCCGGCTTGGCGCAGGTGCTCGTCGACCTGGTCGAGGAAGGCGGGGTCGCCGTCGTCGGCGAGTTCGACCTCGATCTCGGTCCACCGGGTGGTGCCGCCGTGTCCGGTGAGGCGTTCGGCGTGGACGGTGTCGATGCTGGCCTCGGCGAGGAGCCGGCCGTCGTCGTCGAGGAGGTGGCGCACGTCGCGGTCGGAGCGCAGGCGGACCAGGGGGGTGACGGCGCGGTCGCGGACGCGGGAGCGGACGAGGCGGGCGAGGCTCTCGGGGAGGTCGTCGGAGAGGGGGGCCTGGATCTCGTCCCGTACTCCGGGGGCGACGGGGAACTTGAGGTGCCAGCCGGCGTCGGAGCCTCCGGTGCGGCGGCGCAGGGTGATGGAGGCCGCGGCGAGGCGTTCGTCGGCGGTGTCGTAGTAGGTGGCGTCGAGGTGGGCGACGCCGCGGTCGGCGACGGATGCGACACCGGGGACGCCGGTCAGGTCGGGCAGCCGGCCGTCGGTCGCTTCGTATTTCCGCTCGATCTCGCGCTTGGTGTCCGCCATGACGTGACTGTAGTCGCCGGGGGTGCGGAGTGGCAGGGGGCCGCCGCTCCGCACCCGGCTGTCCGGGTGATGTGCGCCGGTCAGGCGGACATGGGGCGTTGGACGCGGAGGGACTGCAGGAGTCCGACGGCGAGCCAGACGGCGAACATGGAGGAGCCGCCGTAGGAGACGAAGGGCAGGGGGAGGCCGGTGACGGGCATGATGCCGAGGGTCATGCCGATGTTCTCGAAGGTCTGGAAGGCGAACCAGGCGACGATGCCGGCGGCGATGATGGTGCCGTAGAGGTCGGTGGCGTCGCGGGCGATGCGGCAGGCGCGCCAGAGGATGATGCCGAGCAGGGCGATGATGAGGGCGCCGCCGACGAAGCCGAGTTCCTCGCCGGCGACGGTGAAGACGAAGTCGGTCTGCTGTTCGGGCACGAACTGGCCGGTGGTCTGGGAGCCCTTGAAGAGGCCGGAGCCGGTCAGGCCGCCGGAGCCGATGGCGATGCGGGCCTGGTTGGTGTTGTAGCCGACGCCGGCCGGGTCGAGTTCGGGGTTGGCGAAGGCGGCGAAGCGGTTGATCTGGTACTCGTCCAGGATGCCGAGCTGCCAGACGGTGACGGCGCCGATGGCCCCGGCGCCGAGCAGGCCGAAGACCCAGCGGTTGGAGGCTCCGGAGGCGAGCAGCACACCGAGCACGATGATGACCATGACCATGACCGACCCGAGGTCGGGCATCAGCATCACGATCAGCATCGGGACGACGGCGAGGCCGAGGGCCTGCAGGACGGTGCGGTGGTCGGGGTGGGGTTTGTCCCCCGCGTCGACCCGGGCCGCGAGCAGCATGGCCATGCCGAGGATGATCGTCAGCTTGACGAACTCGGAGGGCTGCAGGGAGAAGCCGCCGGGCAGCTTGATCCAGGAGTGGGCGCCGTTGATGGTGGAGCCCAGGGGCGTGAGCACCAGCAGGATCAGGAAGACGGAGGCGCCGTAGAGGACGGGCACGGCGGTGCGCAGGGTGCGGTGCCCGAGCCAGATGGCGCCGATCATGAGGGCGAGTCCGATGCCGGTGTTCAGCCAGTGCCGGACCAGGAAGTAGTACGGGTCGCCCTGGTTGAGTTCGGTGCGGTTGCGGGTCGCCGAGTAGACCAGGAGGGAGCCGAGCAGCGACAGGGCGAGGGCCGACAGCAGTATCGGCCAGTCGAGGCGCCGGGCGAGGGAGTCGCGGGCGAAGATGCGGGTCCATCCGCCCCGCTCGGGTCCGTATCCGGAGACCTGGAAGCTGTTGACGCCGCCGGTCATGTCGCGGACCTCCTGCGTGCCTGGCCGCGCGGGCGCCGTGGTGCGGTGGCCCGGGGTGGGGCGCCGCGGTCGCGTGGGCCGTCGGGTGTCCGGCCGTCACCGCCTCGGCCGTCGCCGCCGCTTCCGCGGCCGGGGCGGGCGGGATCTCCGCCGCGTCCGGTGCCGCGTCGGCCCGGGCCGCGGCGGGCGTCCCGGCGGCGGGTGTCGCGGTTGGCGGGCGGGGGTGTGTTGACGGTGGCGTCCTGCCCGCCGTCGTCGGGGGCCGTGCCGCCGTCCGGGGTGCCCTCGCCTTCCTGGGCGGCCTTCTGGGCGGCCTGGAGTTCCTTGACCGGGTCCTTGGCGATCTTCGGGGAGGCGATGGTGCCGTCCGTGCGGATGGTGGGCAGCTTCTTCTGCGGGGTGGGCAGCAGCGCCTTCTTCTTGTCGATCTCGCCGTCCGGGGAGACGCCGTACAGCGCGTTGTAGATGTTGCGGACGGCGGGGCCGGAGGCGCCGGAGCCCGTACCACCCTGGGCGATCGTCATGACGATCGCGTAGTCCTTGGTGTAGGTGGCGAACCAGGAGGTGGTCTGCTTGCCGTAGACCTCGGCGGTGCCGGTCTTGGCGTGCATGGGGATCTCGTCCTGCGGCCAGCCGCCGAAGCGCCAGGCGGCCGTACCGCGGGTGGCGACGCCTTCCAGGGCTTCGTCTATCCGCTTCAGGGTCGCCTTGGTCATCGGCAGCTTGCCCTGCGCCTCGGGCTCGATCTCCGTGACGGTCTTGCCGTCGGGGCTGATGACGGCCTTGCCGACGGTGGGCGTGAGCATGGTGCCGCCGTTGGACAGGGCGGCGTAGACGGAGGCCATCTGGATGGGGGTGACGAGGGTGTCGCCCTGGCCGATGGAGTAGTTGACGGAGTCACCGGCGCGCAGGCGGTTGCCTTCGAGGCAGTTCTCGTAGGCGATCTGCTCGGCGTAGGTGCCGCCCTTCTTGCCGGTCTTGCACCAGGCGTCCTTGTTGGCCTTCCAGTAGTCGGCCTTCCACTGGCGGTCGGGGACGCGGCCGGTGACCTCGTTGGGCAGGTCGATGCCGGTCTCCTGGCCGAGGCCGAACTGGTGGGCGGTCTTGTAGAACCAGTCGTTGGCGTTCTTCTTGGGCTTGTTGCCGCCGTCGCGCTTCCACTCCTGGTGGGAGAGGCGGTAGAAGACGGTGTCGCAGGAGACCTCCAGGGCCCGGCCGAGGCTGATGCCGCCGAAGCTCTGGGACTCGAAGTTCTTGAAGACCTGGCCGCCGATGGAGTACGAGCTGGAGCACTCGTAGGGGCCGTCGAAGGAGTAGCCGGCGTTGATCGCGGCGGCCGTGGGGATGACCTTGAAGATGGAGCCGGGGGCGGACTGGCCCTGGATGGCGCGGTTGAGCAGCGGGTAGTTGCTGTTCTTGCCGGTGAGGCGCGCGTAGTCCTTGGAGGAGATGCCGCCGACCCAGGCGTTGGGGTCGTAGGTCGGGTTGGACGCCATGGCGACGACGCGGCCGGTCTTGGCCTCCATGACGACGACGGCGCCGGAGTCGGCCTCGTAGTTGCGGTTGGTGTTGCGGTCGTGCTCCTTGCGGGCGGCCTTCATCGCCTCGTTCAGCTCGTACTCGGCGACGCGCTGGACGCGGGCGTCGATGCTGGTGACGAGGTTGGCGCCGGGTTCGGCGGGGTCGGACTGGGCCCGGCCGATGACGCGGCCCAGCTTGTCGACCTCGTACCGGGTGACGCCGGCCTTGCCGCGCAGCTGCTTGTCGTACTGCCGTTCCAGGCCGGAGCGGCCGACCATGTCGGAGCGCAGGTAGGGCGAGTCGGTGTCCTGGGCCTTGGTGATCTCCTCGTCGGTGACGGGTGAGAGGTAGCCGAGGACCTGGGCGGTGTTGGACTTGCCGGGGCTCGCGTAGCGGCGGACGGCCTGGGGTTCGGCGGTGATGCCGGGGAAGTCCTCGGCGCGCTCGCGGATCTGCAGGGCCTGCTTCGGGGTGGCCTCGTCGGTGATGGGGATGGGCTGGTAGGGCGAGCCGTTCCAGCAGGGCTGGGGGGTCTTGGCGTCGCACAGCCGGACCTTCTCCATGACCTCCTTGGGGGCCATGCCGAGGACGCCGGCCAGCTTGGTGAGGACCGCCTTGCCGTCGTCCTTCATCTTCATCAGGTCGGTGCGGGAGGCGGAGACGACCAGCCGGGTCTCGTTGTCGGCGAGGGCGACGCCGCGGGCGTCCAGGATGGAGCCGCGCACGGCGGGCTGGACGACCTGCTGGACGTGGTTGCCGGACGCCTCCTTGGCGTACTCGGCGCCCTCACGGATCTGGAGGTACCACAGGCGCCCGCCGAGGGTGGCGAGGAGGGAGACGACGAGGACCTGGATGACGACGAGCCGGATCTGGACGCGTGGGCTGCGGCCGGTCTCGGGGATGTTGGTCACGCGGGCTTCTCCCCCTCTCGCTGCGTGGACGTGGGTGCGGGTGACGCGGACGCGGGTGACGTGCGCGTGCGGAACGTGTCGGTGCCGAACCGGAAGGTGCGGGACGTGGGAATGCGGGACGTGTCGGTGCGGGTCGTGTGAGTGCGTACGGGTGTGGAACGGCCGGTGTCCCGGTCCGGGTTCCGCCGCGCCTCACCCGTGCGGGTGAACTTCGCGCTGTTCACAGGCGCTTGACCCCCTTGATGCGTCCCGCGCGGGCCACCCGCGCCCGGGCGGCCTTGACCCGCATGCCGCCGCGCTGGCCGCCGATGCGCAGGCCGGTGCCGCCGGAGAGCCAGCCGGAGGCGATGTCGCCGCCGGACTTGGTGGAGGTGTTCTCGGCGAGCGGGTCGTTGTCCGCGCGTCTGGCCAGGGCCATCACGCCCGGAACGACGAACGGGGCGAGCAGCAGGTCGTACAGGGCGGCGGTGAACAGCAGGCTGCCGAGGCCGACATGGCGGGCGGCGGTGTCGCCGACGAGGGCGCCGACCCCCGCGTACAGGAGGGTGGAGCCGACGGCGGCCGCGACGACCACGACCATGGGGCCGGTGGCCGACTTGACCTGGCCGGTCTCGGGTTTGACCAGTCCGGCGAGGTAGCCGATGACGCACAGCACGAGCGCGTAGCGGCCGGCGGCGTGGTCGGCGGGCGGGGCGAGGTCCGCGAGGAGGCCGGCGGAGAAGCCGACGAGGGCGCCGCCGACGTGGCCGTAGACCAGGGCCAGGCCGAGGACGGTGAGCAGCAGCAGGTCGGGGACGGCGCCGGGCAGGTGGAGGCGGGCGAGGACGCTCACCTGGAGCACCAGGGCGACGACGATCAGTGCGCTGGAGAGCAGGATCCGGTTGACGCGCATGGGGTGACAGCTCCTACTGCTCTGGCTGGTACTGGCCGTCGGCCGGGGCGGACGGGGTGACGGTCACCGTCACGGTCGGCGTGGGGGTCGGCTCGGCCTTGCGGGGCAGCACCGTGTCGCGCGGGTCCTTCTCGGGGGCCTGGACGACGACGCCGACGATGTCGAGCTTGGTGAAGCCGACGAAGGGCGTGACGTAGACGGTGCGGGTCAGGTCGCCGCCGGAGGGGTCGACGCGGGAGACCACGCCGACCGGGACGCCGGGCACGAAGGGCTTGTCGGCCTGCGAGCCGAAGGTGACCAGCCGGTCGCCCTTCTTGATCTCGGCCTTGCCGTTGAGCAGTTCCACGCGCAGCGGGCGGTCGCCCTGACCGGAGGCGAAGCCGAGTTCGTCGCTGTCCTCCATGCGGGTGCCGACGGTGAAGTCGGGGTCGCTGGCGAGCAGGACGGTCGCGGTGTTCGGGCCGACGGTGGTGACGCGCCCGACGAGACCGTCGCCGTTGAGGACGGTCATGTCGCGTTCGATGCCGTCGTTGGCGCCGGCGTCGATGGTGACGGTCCAGGAGAAGCCCTGGGCCGCTCCTATGGCGATGACCTGGGCGCCCTTGATGCCGTACTGGCCCTGGCCGGCCACCTTGAGCATCTTGTCGAGCTGCTTGAGGCGACTGCGGTTGCGGTCGTCGCTGCCGAGTTCGGCCTTGAGGGCCGCGTTCTCCTGCTCCAGGCGGGCGAGCCGGTCGTGGCGCTCACCGGAGGCGCGGATCGCGGAGACGGCGTTGCCGATCGGATCGACCGCGCTGGAGACGCCGTTCTCGATGGGGCCGAAGACCGTCGCCGCGGCCCCCCGGGCACCGTCGACCGGCGAGTCCTCCCCGCCGCGGATGTCCACCGTGATCAGTGCGAACGCGATGGCGATCAGCAGCACCAGGAGCAGCCGGCTCTCTCGTGTGTCCCTCACGTGCGGCGGCCGTGCCTTCCTCGTCGAGAGCGGGTATGAGGTGTCGGTTGGTTCGGATGGGTGATGTGGTGTGCGGGTGCTGCCGCCCCCGTCCGGACGGCCGGCCCGGGGCGGGAGCTGATGCCTCTATATCAGCGATCCGCCGCACGAGAGGAGATCGTCCCGTACGGCGGAATCGAAGAGGCGTGTCATCTGCGCGGCTGGGCGTCCAGCACCTGCTGCAGCGCCTCGAACTCCTCGACGCACTTGCCGGAGCCGAGGGCCACGCTGTCCAGCGGGTCCTCCGCGATGTGGATCGGCATGCCGGTCTCGCGGCGCAGTCGTTCGTCGAGGCCGCGCAGCAGTGCTCCGCCGCCGGTCAGAACGATTCCGCGGTCCATGATGTCGCCGGACAGCTCCGGCGGGCACTTGTCGAGGGTCGTCTTGACCGCGTCGACGATGGCGTTGACCGGCTCCTCGATCGCCTTGCGCACCTCGGCGGCGGAGATGACGACGGTCTTGGGCAGCCCGGACACCAGGTCACGGCCGCGGATCTCGGTGTGCTCGTCGGTGTCCAGGTCGTACGCCGAACCGATCGTGATCTTGATCTGTTCGGCCGATCGCTCACCCAGCAGCAGCGAGTACTCCTTCTTGATGTGCTGGATGATCGCGTTGTCCAGTTCGTCGCCCGCGACGCGGATCGACTGGGCGGTGACGATGCCGCCGAGGGAGATGACCGCGACCTCCGTGGTGCCGCCGCCGATGTCCACCACCATGTTGCCCGTGGCCTCGTGGACCGGCAGGCCGGAGCCGATGGCCGCGGCCATGGGCTCCTCGATGATGTGCACCTGACGGGCGCCGGCCTGGGACGACGCCTCGATGACGGCGCGGCGCTCGACGCCGGTGATGCCCGAGGGCACACAGACGACGACCCGCGGACGAGCCAGATACCGCCGCTTGTGGATCTTCAGGATGAAGTAGCGGAGCATCCGCTCGGTGATCTCGAAGTCGGCGATGACGCCGTCCTTCAGCGGACGCACGGCGACGATGTTGCCCGGGGTGCGCCCGATCATCTTCTTCGCTTCGGCACCGACGGCGAGGATGCCGCCGGTGTTGGTGTTGATCGCCACGACGGACGGCTCGTTGAGTACGATCCCGCGACCCCTGACGTACACCAGCGTGTTGGCGGTCCCGAGGTCGACAGCCATGTCACGGCCGATGAACGACATTGAGTTCCCCATCAGGATTCGTCTGGCCTTCCCACGAGCTTTTGAGGGCTTTTCAGGTCGGCGAGGTGGGTGCGGTGACGCGATGGCTTCCATGGTAGACGCGCCGTCGCGAACACTGTGCGAGGGTCTTCGCCATTGTCACCGGACGGCGCCCCGCACTGCTTGTGCAGACGGGCCATCGGGGGCATGCGTTCCCCCGAACGCCGCGCATATGCCAGAAATGGTCCGGGGGCAAAACCCCCAGACCATCCGACAGGCGGTCGAAGCCGCCGCGCACCGGCGCGACGAGATCGTTACGCGCGGCCCGGGAAGAAGATCTTCACCTCGCGCTCGGCGGACTCCTCCGAGTCCGAGGCGTGGATGAGGTTCTCCCGCACGATGACCCCGAAGTCGCCGCGGATGGAGCCGGGCGCGGCGGCGATCGGGTCGGTCGGACCGGCCAGTTGGCGCACGCCCTCGATGACCCGGTCACCCTCGACGATCAGCGCGACGACCGGGCCGGACGCCATGAACTCCATCAGCGGCTCGTAGAAGGGCTTGCCCCGGTGCTCGCCGTAGTGCTGCTCCAGCGTCTCCTGGTCCAGGGTGCGCAGCTCCAGCGCGGTGATCCGCCAGCCGGCCTTCCGCTCGATGCGGCTGATGATCTCGCCGGTCAGGCCACGACGGACGGCGTCGGGCTTGAGGAGGACGAGGGTGCGCTGGGTCACGGCGGAGCTCCTTGCGGGTCAAAGATGTGCGGGGACACGAGATTACCCGGCGTGTCGCGGCCCTGGTCACGCAGCGTCAGGCTGGTCCCCCTGCGCGGCGAACCGGGCCTTCGCCTCGTCCACCTTTCGCCCGTAATGCACCGAAGCCCACCACAGGGCCGCGAAGACCGCGCCGAGGAAGAACATCGTCGGGACGACGAACCCTGAGGCGATCAGGGCGATCTGCAGGGCCCAGCCGAGGGCGACCCCGCCCGGCCGGGTGATCATGCCGCACAGCAGCACGCACAGGACCATGGCGACACCGCACACCGTCCACACCGTGCTCATGGACATGTCCGGGTCCTTCATGGCGACGAGTCCGGCGAAGCCGATGATGAAGACCTCGCCGATCAGCGTCGACGCGCAGAGCGTACGCAACGGATTCTCAGCCCTTCCCCAGGAGCAGCCGGGCCTCGCCGACCGTGATGACGGAACCGGTGACGAGGACGCCGCCGCCGGCGAACTCGCCCTCCTCCTCGGCCAGTGTGATCGCCGACTCCAGCGCGTCCGGCAGCCGCGGCTCCACCTGGACGCGGTCCTCGCCGAACACCTCCACCGCGACCGCGGCCAGGGCGTCGGCGTCCATCGCGCGGTGGGTGGAGTTCTGGGTGACGACGACCTCGGCGAAGACCGGCTCGAACGCCTCCAGCAGCCCGCGCACGTTCTTGTCGCCGCTGGCGCCGACGACCCCGATGAGCCGGGTGAACTGGAACGCCTCCCCCACCGCCGCGGCGGCGGCCCGCGCGCCCGCCGGGTTGTGGGCGGCGTCCAGCACGACGGTGGGCGAGCGGCGCACGACCTCCAGGCGGCCGGGCGAGGCCACCGAGGCGAACGCCTTGCGCACGGTGTCGAGGTCGAGCGGCTCGGCACGCTGGGCGCCGACGCCGAAGAACGCCTCCACGGCGGCGAGCGCCACGGCCGCGTTGTGCGCCTGGTGGGCGCCGTGCAGCGGCAGGTACACCTCGGGGTACTCGCCGCCCAGGCCGCGCAGCGTCAGCAACTGCCCGCCGACCGCGATCTGCCGGGACACCACGCCGAACTCCAGGCCCTCGCGGGCCACCGTGGCGTCCGCCTCCACGGCCTTCTTCAGCAGCACCTGGGCCGCGTCCACCGGCTGCTGCGCCATGATCACCGTGGCGTCGGGCTTGATGATCCCGGCCTTCTCACCGGCGATCTCGGCGTGCGTGGTGCCGAGGCGGTCGGTGTGGTCGAGGTCTATCGGCGTGACGACGGCGACGTCGGCGTCGATGACGTTGGTCGCGTCCCAGGTGCCGCCCATGCCGACCTCGACGACGGCGACGTCCACCGGCGCGTCGGCGAAGGCGGCGTACGCCATGCCGGTCAGCACCTCGAAGAAGGACAGCCGGTACTCCTGCCGGGCGTCGGTCATCTCGACGTAGGGCGCGATGTCGCGGTACGTCTCCACGAACCGCTCGGCGGAGATCGGCGCCCCGTCGAGGCTGATGCGCTCGGTGACCGACTGCACGTGGGGCGAGGTGTACCGGCCGGTGCGCAGCTCGAAGGCGCCGAACAGGGCCTCGATCATGCGGGCGGTGGAGGTCTTGCCGTTGGTGCCGGTGATGTGGACCGACGGGTACGCGCGCTGCGGCTCGCCCAGGACGTCCATCAGTGCGGCGATCCGGTCGACCGACGGCTCCAGTTTGGTCTCGCCCCAGCGGGTGGCCAGCTCGGTCTCGACCTCGCGGAGCGCCCGGTCGACCTCCGGGTCGGCCGGCCGTGCGGGCACGTCGGCCTCGGGCGGTCCGCCCTGGGTGCGCAGGGTGCGGCTGCCGGCCTCGATCACCGCGAGGTCGGGGTCGCGGCTGGTCTCGGCCTCGATGATCTCCTCGAAGGAGTCGAGGGGGTCGGGCTCGCCGGCGTCGCTGTTCGGGGGGAGGTCGCTCACGGGGGCCAGTCTACGGAAGGGCCGCCGGCGGACGCGGCGAAGGCTCCGGGGGACGTCGGCGACCGTGCGGGGACGGGCCCGGAGGACGGACGGGGACGGGCCCGGCGACCGTGCGGGGACGGGCCCGGCGCCCGGACGGGGACGGGCCCGGCGCCCGGACGGGGACGGGCCCGGCGCGTGTGCGCCGGGCCCGTGGGTGCCGTGCCGCCGGGAGGACGGGAAGGTCGGAGCGCGCCCCGGCCCCGTGTCCGGGGTCAGCTCTCGGGCAGCTTGGCCAGCTGGTTGTCGATGCGGACGATGTCCTCCTCCGCCTTGGCGAGGCGGGTGCGGATCTTGTCCACGACGTGGTCGGGCGCCTTGGCCAGGAACGCCTCGTTGCCCAGCTTGGCCTGCGCCTGCTGGCGCTCCTTCTGCGCGGCGGCGAGGTCCTTGGCGAGCCGCTTGCGCTCGGCGGCGATGTCGATCGTGCCGGACAGGTCCAGCGCGACCTCGGCGCCGCCGACCGGCAGGGTCGCCGTGGCGGTGAACGTCTCGCCCTCCGGCTGGAGCCGCAGCAGCTGGCGGATGGCCGCCTCGTGCCGGGCCAGCGTGGTGCCGTCGAGGGTGAGCCGGGCCGGGACCCGCTGGCCGGGCTGCAGGCCCTGGTCGGCGCGGAAGCGGCGGACCTCGGTGATCACCGACTGGAGCGTGGCGATCTCACGCTCGGCGTCCGCGTCCCGGAATCCGCTGTCGGTGGGCCAGTCCGCGATGACGACCGACTCGCCCCCGGTCAGCGTGGTCCACAGCGTCTCGGTGACGAAGGGGACGACCGGGTGCAGCAGCCGGAGCGTGACGTCGAGGACCTCGCCCAGGACCCGCTTGCTGACCTCGGCGGCCTCGCCGCCCGCCTGGAAGGTGGTCTTGGACAGCTCGACGTACCAGTCGAAGACCTCGTCCCAGGCGAAGTGGAACAGCGCGTCCGACAGCTTGGCGAACTGGAAGTCCTCGTAGTACGCGTCGACTTCGGCGACGACCGTGTTCAGCCGGGACAGGATCCAGCGGTCGGTCGGCGACATCGCCGAGGCGTCCGGCAGCGGGCCCTCGACGGTCGCGCCGTTCATCAGCGCGAACCGGGTCGCGTTCCAGATCTTGTTGGCGAAGTTCCGCGAGCCCTGGACCCAGTCCTCGCCGATCGGCACGTCGACGCCCGGGTTGGCGCCGCGGGCGAGCGTGAAGCGCAGGGCGTCGGAGCCGTACTTGTCCATCCAGTCGAGCGGGTTGACCGCGTTGCCGAAGGACTTCGACATCTTCTTGCCGAACTGGTCGCGGACCATGCCGTGCAGGGCGATGGTGTGGAACGGCGGGGTGCCGTCCATCGCGTACAGGCCGAACATCATCATCCGGGCGACCCAGAAGAAGAGGATGTCGTAGCCGGTGACCAGGACGGAGTTCGGGTAGAACTTCGCGAGCGACTCGGTCTGTTCGGGCCAGCCGAGGGTGGAGAAGGGCCACAGGCCGGAGGAGAACCAGGTGTCGAGGACGTCGGTGTCCTGGTGCCAGCCCTCGCCGGACGGCGGCTCCTCGTCCGGTCCGACGCAGACGACCTCGCCGTCCGGCCCGTACCAGACCGGGATGCGGTGGCCCCACCACAGCTGGCGCGAGATGCACCAGTCGTGCAGGTTGTCGACCCAGTCGAAGTACCGCTTCTCCATCTCCTGCGGGTGGATCTTCACCCGGCCGTCGCGGACGGCGTCACCGGCGGCCTGGGCGAGCGGGCCGACCTTGACCCACCACTGCATGGACAGCCGCGGCTCGATGGTGGTCTTGCAGCGCGAGCAGTGGCCGACCGAGTGCGTGTAGGGACGCTTCTCGGCGACGATCCGGCCCTCGGCGCGCAGCGCGGCGACGATGGCGGAGCGGGCCTCCAGCCGGTCCTGGCCCTGGAAGGGGCCGTGGGCGGTGATGACCGCGTGCTCGTCCATGACGGCGATGGCGGGCAGGCCGTGCCGCTGGCCGATCTCGAAGTCGTTCGGGTCGTGGGCGGGCGTCACCTTGACGGCGCCGGTGCCGAACTCGGGGTCGACGTGCTCGTCCGCGACGACCGGAATGGAGCGGTCGGTCAGCGGCAGCTTGATCAGCTTGCCGACCAGGTGCTTGTAGCGCTCGTCGTCGGGGTGGACGGCGACGGCCGTGTCACCGAGCATCGTCTCCGCGCGGGTGGTGGCGACGACGATGGTGTCCTCCCCGTCGCCGTACTTCATGGAGACGAGCTCGCCGTCGTCGTCCTGGTACTCGACCTCGATGTCGGAGATCGCGGTGAGGCAGCGCGGGCACCAGTTGATGATCCGCTCGGCGCGGTAGATCAGCTCGTCGTCGTAGAGCCGCTTGAAGATGGTCTGGACGGCCTTCGACAGGCCCTCGTCCATGGTGAAGCGCTCGCGCGACCAGGCGACGCCGTCGCCGAGGCGGCGCATCTGCCCGCTGATCTGGCCGCCGGACTCGCCCTTCCACTGCCAGACCCGCTCGACGAACGCCTCACGGCCCAGGTCGTGCCGGGACTTGCCCTCCTTGGCCAGCTCCCGCTCCACGACGTTCTGCGTGGCGATGCCGGCGTGGTCCATGCCGGGCTGCCACAGCGTCTCGTAGCCCTGCATGCGCTTGCGGCGGGTCAGGGCGTCGATGAGCGTGTGCTCGAAGGCGTGCCCGAGGTGCAGGCTGCCGGTGACGTTGGGCGGGGGGATGACGATGGTGTAGGGCGGCTTGTCGCTCTTCTCGTCGGCCTCGAAGTAACCGCGCTCCACCCAGCGCTCGTACAGCGGCCCCTCTACGTCGGCCGGCGCGTACTGGGTCGGCAGTTCGGTGGTGGGCGCTGATGCTGGCTGCTGAGTGTTCTCGGTCACGGGCATGAGTTTACGGGTGTCACGGCCCAGTCCCGAAACCCGATTCCTTTGTAACGGTGCGCCCCCCGCCGGTCTGAAGGCTTTCCTCCTGGGTCAGGATGTGAGCGACACGTAAGTACCTGGAGGGGAACCCAGAAGATGAGCTACAACCAGCCGGGCCCGTACGGCGGGCAGCCCCAGCAGCCCGGTCCGTACGGTCAGCCGGGTCCCTACGGCCAGCAGCCGCAGGCTCCGCAGCCCGGCTACGGCTACCCCCAGCAGGCGCCCCAGCCGGGCTACGGCTACCCGCAGCAGCCCGGGCAGCCCGGTGTCCCGCCCCAGCAGCCCCCCTACGGCCAGCAGCCCCCGTACGGTCAGGCGCCGTACGGCATGCCTCCCCAGCCGCCGGCGGCGGGCGGGGGCGGCAAGAAGGCCGGCATCATCATCGGCGCGGTCGCGGTGGTCGCCGCGATCGGTGTGGGCGCCTACTTCGTCATAGGCGGGGGCGGCGGCGCGGGCGGCGGGCTGGAGGACGACGGGCCGCACAAGCTCACCACGCCGAGGACGGTGCTCAGCGAGTACGAGCGCTTCGGCGACGGCACCGAGAACAGCGACTCGGACATGGTCGACGACATGGCCAAGAGCGGTGTCGAGGACGGCACGGCCGTCGTGGGCCAGTGGTCGACCGCCGACTTCGGCGACTACGACCCGTCGGACCCCAGCACCGCCGGTGACTTCCCGAGCACCGCGGAGCTGCTGACCGCCAAGGGCGTCACCATGGCGGGCGGTTACGGGAAGATCAACGACCCGCAGCAGGTGCTGGACCGTTTCTTCGCCAACATCCAGAAGCAGGTCAAGGACAACGCCAAGGGCTCTCCCGGCGGCATGCAGAACGTCGAGCTGATCGGCGACCCCGAGGAGATCGAGATCGACGGCGCGGTCGCCAAGTGCCAGTCCACCAGGGCCGACAACGCGCTCACCAAGAAGAAGTCGACCGACTGGTTCTGCGCGTGGGCCGACTACAGCACCGTCGCGATGGTCTCGCCCGGCGACAACTCCGGCACGGGCGTCGACAAGGACACCGCGGTGGACATCACCACCCAGCTGCGCGCGGAGGTCCGCGAGAAGGCGTGATCACGCGCGGCAGGACAAGCAGCGGAAGGGGCCCCGGTCGTCGACCGGGGCCCCTTCCGCATGTCGTGCCCGGAGGCTACGCCGTCTTCTGCTCGCCCGGCCCGCGGCCCCGCGCGTCGCGCGGGATGAGGGTGGGGTTGACGTTGGAGAGGACCACGTCGGCGGTGATGACGACCCGGGCGACGTCCTTGCGGGACGGCACCTCGTACATCACGCCCTGGAGGACCTCCTCCATGATGGCGCGCAGGCCGCGCGCGCCGGTCTGCCGCAGGATGGCCTGGTCGGCGATGGCCTCCAGGGCCTCGCGCTCGAAGTCCAGCTCCACACCGTCGAGTTCGAACAGCCGCTGGTACTGCTTGACGAGCGCGTTGCGCGGTTCGACGAGGATCTGCAGCAGGGCCTCGCGGTCGAGGTTGTGCACCGAGGTGAGGACCGGGAGCCGGCCGATGAACTCGGGGATCATGCCGAACTTGACCAGGTCCTCCGGCATGACCTGCTCGAACTGGTCCTTGCTCTCCAGCTCCCGCTTGGAACGGATGGTCGCGCCGAAACCGATGCCCTTGGCGCCCGCCCGGCCCTCGATGATCTTCTCCAGGCCCGCGAAGGCGCCGCCCACGATGAACAGCACGTTCGTCGTGTCGATCTGGATGAACTCCTGGTGCGGGTGCTTGCGCCCGCCCTGCGGCGGGACGGAGGCCGTGGTGCCCTCCAGGATCTTCAGCAGGGCCTGCTGGACGCCCTCGCCGGAGACGTCGCGCGTGATGGAGGGGTTCTCACTCTTCCGCGCGACCTTGTCGATCTCGTCGATGTAGATGATCCCGGTCTCGGCCTTCTTGACGTCGTAGTCCGCGGCCTGGATCAGCTTCAGCAGGATGTTCTCGACGTCCTCGCCCACGTACCCGGCCTCGGTGAGCGCCGTGGCGTCGGCGATCGCGAAGGGGACGTTCAGCATGCGGGCGAGCGTCTGCGCCAGCAGGGTCTTGCCGGAGCCCGTGGGGCCCAGCAGGAGGATGTTGGACTTCGCCAGCTCGATGGCGTCCTCGCGGCCCTGCGCGCCTCCGTTCTCACCGGCCTGGACCCGCTTGTAGTGGTTGTACACCGCGACGGAGAGAGCCTTCTTGGCGGCCTCCTGGCCGACCACGTAGCCCTCGAGGAACTCGTAGATCTCGCGGGGCTTGGGAAGCTCCTCCCAGCGGACCTCGCTGGTCTCGGCCAGCTCCTCCTCGATGATCTCGTTGCAGAGATCGATGCACTCGTCGCAGATGTACACACCGGGCCCTGCGATGAGCTTCTTGACCTGCTTCTGGCTCTTGCCGCAGAACGAGCACTTGAGCAGATCGCCGCCGTCACCGATGCGTGCCACGGTGTGCTTCCCCTTCGCCTGGGAGACGACTGGACGTCAACGTCCAGCGGCTCCTGGTGCTGCCTTATGTCCGACGGTACCTTGCCAGGCCCCCCGTCCGGGCCCCCCTTGGCACGGTTCGCTGTGACGTGGACCGGGTCAAACCGTGCCAAGGGGCGGCAGATGTCACGCCCCGCCCGCGTCAGCGCAGGCTGGAGTTGTCCATCTTGCGGGTGGTGATGATCTGGTCGATCAGGCCGTACTCCAGCGCGTCCTCGGCCGTGAGGATCTTGTCGCGCTCGATGTCCTCGCGGATCTTCTCCAGCGGGCGGGTGGAGTGCTTGGCGAGCATCTCCTCCAGCTGGCTCCGCATCCGCAGGATCTCGTTGGCGGCGATCTCCAGGTCGGAGACCTGGCCGCGGCCGGTCTCGCTGTACGGCTGGTGGATCAGCACGCGGGCGTTGGGCAGCGCCATCCGCTTGCCGGGCGTGCCGGCGGCGAGCAGCACGGCGGCGGCGGAGGCGGCCTGGCCCATGCACACCGTCTGGATGTCCGGCTTCACGTACTGCATGGTGTCGTAGATCGCCGTCAGCGCGGTGAACGAGCCGCCGGGGCTGTTGATGTAGACCGAGATGTCACGGTCGGGGTCCATCGACTCCAGGCACAGCAGCTGCGCCATGACGTCGTTGGCGGAGGCGTCGTCGATCTGGACGCCGAGGAAGATCACCCGCTCCTCGAAGAGCTTCGCGTAGGGGTCGTACTCGCGGATGCCCTGCGAGGTGCGCTCCACGAAGCGCGGGATGACGTAGCGGGACTCGGCCTGCGGGCCGGTGTACCGGGCCTGGGAGGCGCTCATGTCCTGCGCGGACATGCGGTCGTACAGGCCGCGGCCGGGGAAGTCGTTCACGGTTTCTCCTGAAAGGGGCTGAGGCGGTCGGCTGGGGCTTCTGGGGCTGCACCGGTCACCGGTGAGGGCGAGGCCGGTGGGGCCCACGGGGCCGGCGGGCCCCGTGGGGCCGGTCAGGCCCCGGTGCCGCCGCCGCCCGGCATACCGGCGGCCGTGGCGATCACGTCGTCGATGAGGCCGTACTCCTTGGCCTCGAAGGCGTCGAACCAGCGGTCGCGGTCGGAGTCGCGGGTGATCTGCTCGACCGTCTGACCGGTGTGCTGGGCCGTGAGCTCGGCCATGCGCTTCTTGGTGTGCAGCAGCCGCTCGGCGTGGATCTTGATGTCCGAGGCCGAACCGGCGAGGCCGGCGGACGGCTGGTGGATCAGGATCTCGGCATTGGGCAGCGCGAAGCGCTTGCCGGGGGTGCCGGCGCTGAGCAGGAACTGACCCATGGAGGCCGCGAGGCCCATCGCGATCGTCACCACGTCGTTCTTGATGTACTGCATGGTGTCGTAGATCGCCATGCCGGCCGTGATCGAGCCGCCGGGGCTGTTGATGTACAGGTAGATGTCCTTGTCCGGATCGGAGGCAAGGAGCAGCAGCTGTGCGGTGATCTTGTTGGCGATGTCGTCGTCGACCGGCTGGCCGAGGAAGATGATCCGCTCGCCCAGCAGCCGGTTGTAGACCTGGTCGCCGAGGCCACCACCGATGGAAGGCTCTCCGGCGGCTGAGGGCATCAGATTCGTCACGTATCCACCTGCTCGTCTTACGACGGCGCCGGGCCGTCTCACGTTTCCCTGCGGGGCTGGGGCCGTTTCGGTGACTCACCTGCCCTGGTATTCAAGGACCCTAACGCGGTGGCCTCGCCGGGGAATCCCGGTAACGGGAGTGTTCGCCGGGGGCGTACTTCTCACGGGCCGACCAGGCACGGGCGGTGGCGCGGGAGTCGGGGCCGGCGTGGTCGCGCGGGACGTCATGGGCACGGGCGTGGGGCGGGGGGCCGGGCGCGGGCGTGGAGCGGGGGCCCCGGCACGGGCGGCAGGGCTTCCGCGCGCGGCGCACCGGGGCGCGGCGGGGACGTGGGGGCGTCGGCGGGGCGCCGGGGGTTGTTGCGGGCTGGTGCTCGGGCCCCGTGCGCCGGACGGTGCTCCGGGGTGACGGACGGCTCAGCCCTCGGACTTCTTCTCCTCGGCGGACTCGGTCGCCTCGGCGGACTCCGTGGCCTCCCCGGCCTCGGCGGCCTCGTCCTCGTCGTCGTCCAGGTCGATGACCTCGCCGTTGGTGTCCTTGACCGTGGCCTTCTCGACCACGACGGCCAGGGCCTTGCCACGGGCGACCTCGCCGACCAGGAGCGGAACCTGACCGCCCTCGACGACCGCCTGCGCGAACTGGTCGGGGGACATGCCGGAGGAGGCGGCCCGCCGCATGAGGTGCTCGGTGAGCTCCTCCTGGTTGACGTTCAGCTTCTCCTGCTTGACGAGCTCGTCCAGCACGAACTGGGTCTTGATGCCCTTGATCGCGGCTTCGCGGGTCTCGGTCTCGAACTCCTCCTCGGTCTTGCCCTGGATCTCCAGGTACTTCGCGAGGTCGAGGCCCATCTGACCGAGCTGGTGGTGCTCGAGGTTGTGCTTGCGGGTGTTGATCTCGTCCTCGAGCAGCTTCTCGGGGACGGGCACCTCGACCAGTTCGAGCAGCTTCTCCAGGACGCGCTCCTGGGCCTGCGTGGCCTGGTCGAACTGCTTCATGTTCTCAAGGCGCTTGCGGCTGTCCGCGCGCATCTCCTCGAGCGTGTCGAACTCGGAGGCGAGCTGCGCGAAGTCGTCGTCCAGCTCGGGCAGTTCACGCTCGGCGACCTGGGTGACCCTGACGGTGACCTCGGCCTCCTTGCCGGCGCCGGTGCCGCCCTTCAGCTCGGAGGTGAAGGTGGCCTCCTCACCCGCGGACAGGCCCTTCACGGCGTCGTCGATGCCGTCCAGCAGTTCACCGGAGCCGATGGTGTAGGAGACGCCGTCGGCGACACCGTCCTCCAGCACCTCGCCGTCGACCCGGGCCTTCAGGTCGATGGTGACGACGTCGCCGTCACCGGCGGCGCGCTCGACCGGGGTGGTGGAGGCGAAGCGCTCACGCAGCTGCTCGACCGACTGGTCGACGTCCTCCTCGGTGACCTCGACGGCGTCGACCTCGACCTCGATGCCGGAGTAGTCCGGGATCTCGATGGCGGGGCGGATGTCGACCTCGGCGGTGAAGTTCAGCGTCTCGCCGTCCTTCAGCTCCGTGATGTCGACCTCGGGCTGACCCAGCGGGTTCAGCTCGGCCTCGTTGACCGCGTCGGTGTAGAACTTCGGGAGGGCGTCGTTGACGGCCTCCTCCAGGACCGCACCGCGGCCGAACCGCTGGTCGATGACCCGGGCCGGGACCTTGCCCTTGCGGAAGCCCTTCACCGTGACCTGCTGGTTGATCTTCTTGTACGCCGCGTCGAGGCTGTCCTTGAGCTCCTCGAAGGGCACCTCGACAGTGAGCCGAACCCGGGTCGGGTTCAGGGTCTCCACGGCGCTCTTCACGGTTCGGTCTCCTTGTGGCTGACTTCTTGGTTTCCGCCGGTACCAGAACGGCACGGCCGATGCGTCGCCCGGAGGACTTCATCAGACGCTCGGAGAGCTGAGAGACACGGGCGTGCAGCTTGATAGTAACGGCAGCGACTACGGCGCCCAAAGGCGATCATCGGTGGACGATCCGGTGACTGGTCGGGGTGGCGGGATTTGAACCCACGGCCTTCCGCTCCCAAAGCGGACGCGCTACCAAGCTGCGCCACACCCCGTCTGGTGCGACGAGTAGGGTACATGGCCCCGCGCGTTCCGGCCTCGGCATTTCCCGGGCGTGGTGCGGCGGGACGCCGACGGGGGCGGGGGTGTGCGGTGAGCGCCTCCGACCCGCTACGATGCCTGTCAGCGCCGTCGGCCACCCGGTCCGCGGCACGCGTGTGCGGGCGTAGCTCAATGGTAGAGCCCCAGTCTTCCAAACTGGCTACGCGGGTTCGATTCCCGTCGCCCGCTCGGTACGGCTCAGGGCCAGGCGGAGGGTCATTCCTCCGGCCTGGCCCTGGCTGCTTTCCGGGGTGCCGATCAGTCGGCCGTGGCCCCGACGTGCCCCTTGAGGTCCGGTCGGTGTTCTTCCCCGGCTGTGCGGACGCGGTTCCCGTCGGCGGACGCGCTCGGCGCCGCGCCCTCGGCGTTCCCGTGACGCGTACGGTCGCTCAGCCGGCGGGCGGGGAGGCGCGCAGGGCGCGGGCGGTGGTGGCCGGGTCGTAGCCGTCGGGGACGCCCTCGACCAGGATGATGTCGCCGTCGATGTGACGGGCGCGCAGCGGGGCGATCTCGCGGTAGGCGGGCGAGTCCCACCAGGCGCGGGCCTCGGCGGGGCCGGGGAAGCCGATCATGACCACGTGACCGGGCCAGGCGCCCTCCTTCACCTCGTGCGCGGTGCCGTGCGCGAGGAAGCGTCCGCCGTAGGGCTCGAAGGTCGCGGGGATGCGCTCGATGTACTCGGCGATCTCCGGGTGCGGGGCGGCCTCCCGGAGACGGGCGATGACGTAGGCGGGCATGGGGCGGGTCCTTCCGGCTCGGTCGGCTGTGTACAGGGCCGAGCGTGCCGGGCCGGTGCTTCCCGCGTCGATGACCTCGGAGGTAAGGGACGCGTCCGGGGAGGGGGACGGGGTCGCCCCCGGGACCGCCGGTCAACCGCCGGTCAACCGCCGGTCTCCCCTGGCCTCCCAGGGCGCCCGGACCGGGGTGCGCAGATGCCGGTCGCCCGCGGACCGTCGTGCCACCCGCCACCGTGGAACGCCCCCCCCGCCGGGCCGCCCGGTCAGAAGCTGATGGAGTTGATCGTCTCCGCTATCGAGTTGAGGAACCGGTTGATGGACGGGGCCATGCCGGTGGAGGCGAGGAAGAAGCCGAAGAGGATCGCCACGATCGCGGGGCCCGCCTTGATGGAGCCGCCTCTCATCAGCACCACAAGGATGATTGCCAACAGCAGCACCACTGACAGTGAAATGGCCACAACTGATCACACCCTCGATCGGTCCGCACACTCCCGGCCCGGGACACGCGACCCCGCGCACCCCGCCAGGACCATCGTGCCACCAACGAGGCCGCCCTATGCGGCCGGTGACGCATCATCCGCCCTCCGGAGTCGGCGGCCGTCGGGCGGGAACCCTCCGAGGGGCCGGACGGCAGGGCGGACGGAGGGTGGGCGGCGGACTGAACGGCGCGGCGTCGCACGGTAATTCGAGGCACCACCCGGACCGGAAATTCGGCGGCATCGTTTCACATTCCCCACACCTCGTTCGCAGCCAATTCGAATTGCGGTCACGGATGTCGCGGCCCGCCCGCCGGAAGGCCGGAAGTGGACTGAAGCGATCGTTCCGTTGGGAGCGGTTCGCCCCGCCTGCACCCCCTTCGACCCGGACGAATCCTGACAAGAGGGGCGCAGGTGGTGCACAGGACCCTTACCGGAACGGCACGTTGAGGATGTGTCGGCCGTCACGCCCTCCGAGCCGTCGGCATTACCGAATCCGGGGTACCCGGGAGGGATTACCGGTAATGACGTCGGGCGTTTTACGAATACGCGCGGACAACGCTAGGGTGCCTCAGATGTTTCACGCTGCCTCGTCTCCCGCCAGCGCAGCGAGCTTCCCGCTCCTGACCCCGAGTTCTTCCAGGGAGGGTCAGTGACGACCTCGCCGCGACCGAACGGCAACCATCGCGGTACGCCACTCCCCCCGGAACGGTCCCCGGCGTCCGGGGTGCCGAGTCCGCCCTCCGCGCCCGACGCCGAACGGACGGCGCGCGGCCCGGCCGCCCCCGCGGGCAGACGGCGTGACGCGTTCTTCGACAACGCCAAGTACCTGGCCATCGTGCTGGTGGCGGTCGGACACGCCTGGGAGCCCCTGAGGGACGACAGCCGGACCGTCGACGCCGCCTACATGGTGGTGTACGCGTTCCACATGCCGGCGTTCATCCTGATCTCCGGGTTCTTCTCGCGCAGTTTCGACATGCGCCCCGACCGGCTGCGGCGGCTGGTCACCGGTGTCGCCGTCCCGTACATCGTCTTCGAGACGGCGTACCCGCTGTTCAAGCGGTACATGGACAACGACCCGCAGCACGAGATCAGTCTCCTCGACCCCTGGTACCTGACCTGGTTCCTGTGCGCGCTGTTCATCTGGCGGCTCACCACGCCGATCTGGAAGGCCGTGCGGTACCCGGTGCCGCTGGCCCTGTTGATCGCGGCGCTGGCGAGCGTCTCCCCCGGGATCGGCAACGACCTGGACCTCCAGCGGGTGCTGCAGTTCCTTCCGTACTTCGTGCTGGGCCTGTGCCTGAAGCCGGAGCACTTCCACATGGTGCGCCGCCGGTCGGTGCGGATCGCCGCGGTGCCGGTGTTCGCGGCCGCGCTGGCCTTCGCGTGGTGGGTCGCCCCCGTCCTGAACGCGAGCTGGTTCTACCACCGTGACTCCGCCCAGGAGCTGGGGGCGCCCTGGTGGGCCGGTCCGGTCATGGTGCTGGCCCTCTTCGGCTGCTCGCTGGTGCTGACCGCCTGCTTCTTCGCCTGGGTGCCGGGCCGCCGCACGTGGTTCACGGCGCTCGGCGCGGGCACGCTGTGCGGCTACCTGCTGCACGGGTTCGTGGTGAAGACGGCGGACTACCGCGGCTGGTTCGAGCTGTCCGTGCTCGACGGGCCGTTCGGCGCGGTGCTCGTCACCGTGCTGGCCGCCGCCATGGTGACGCTGCTGTGCACCGCTCCGGTGCGGCGGGTCTTCCGGCCGGTGATGGAGCCCGCCATGGACTGGGCGTTCAAGCGGGACCGGGCCGAGCCGGCGCGGGAGCGCGCGCAGGACGCGCCCCGGGAGGCCCGCGAGAAGGTCTCCGCCTGAGCGGAGCCGTGGGGCGTGGGCCGGTCGGCGGGCCGTCCGCCCACCGCCCCTGAGGGGGCGCTCCGCCCCGGACCGCCCCGGCCCGGTGTCAGGGGCGGTCCCCCGGCAGGCCGAGCAGTGCGCGCATGCGCGTGTACTTCTCGGTCAGCCGTGTCCGGGTGGGTCCGTCCAGCACCGCCAGCCGCGCCGGGTCGGCGTTGTGCGCCAGGTCCGCCTCCTTGACGAGCAGCGCGCCGGGGGTGGCCAGGATGCGCGCCGCGTACGCCTCCGGCGGCTCCCCCGCCCGCTTGGTGACCGCGCGCACGATGTCCTTGGTCCGCTCGCTCAGGGCCGCCCCCTCCAGCCATTCCGGCGACAGCCGGCCGTCCTCGACGGCGTCGTGCAGCCAGGCCGCCGCGATCTGCTCGGAGTCGCCGCCGCGCGTGCGGACGCCGTCGGCGACGGCCGCCAGGTGCTCGGCGTAGGGGCGGCCCGCCTTGTCGGTCTGGCCGTCGTGCGCGGCGCGGGCGACGGCCTCGACCTCGGCCGGGGACAGGTACGGCGACGGGCTGGACGGCGACGGGCGGCTGCGCGGTGTCTCGGTCACGCGATCAGTGTGCACCGGGCGCGGAGGCCGGTGCCCGGGCGGCCACCGGCCCGGCGACTACCGTCCTGGGCGACGGAGGGCCCCGGCGGGCGGGCGGCACCGGCGGGCGGGCGGCCCCCCGGCGGAGGGCCCGGCTACGGGCGGACCCGGCGGGCGGCCCCGTTGGGCCGCCGACAACCGGGCCGGGGCATCGGTGGGCGGCGTGCGGGTCAGCGGTGGCCGGCCGTGGGGCCCTCGCGGCAGATCAGCAGCAGGGCCCGGTCGTCGTTGACGTCCTTGGCGACGGCCTCGATCAGGTGCCAGGCCGCGCCGTGGAAGCCGCCGGCCACGTAGCGGTCGGCCTCGCCGGTGAGGCGGTCGATGCCCTCCACGATGTCCCGGTCGGACGTCTCCACCAGGCCGTCGGTGAACAGCATCAGCACGTCACCGGGGCGCAGGGAGCCCTTCACCGGGTCGAACTGGGCGCCGTCGTACACGCCCAGCAGCGGGCCGTCGGCGGCCTTCTCCTCCCAGCGGCCGGTGCCCGCGCTGAGCTGGAGGCCCGGCGGGTGCCCGGCGGTGTACAGCTCGTAGTCCCCGGAGTCCAGGTCCAGGACGAGGTGGATGGAGGTGGCGAAGCCCTCGTCCCACTCCTGGCGCAGGAGGTAGCCGTTGGCGGCAGGGAGGAAGGCGTGCGGGGGCAGGCTGCCCAGCAGGCCGCCGAAGGCGCCGGAGAGCAGCAGGGCGCGCGAGCCGGCGTCCATCCCCTTGCCGGAGACGTCGGTGAGGACGACTTCGAGGGTGCGGCCGCCGTTGGTGCGGGCCGCGACGACGAAGTCGCCGGAGAAGGACTGGCCGCCCGCGGGCCGCAGGGCCATCTCCTGGTGCCATCCGCCGGGCAGGGCCGGGAGCTGGCTCTGCACCCGGATGCGCTCGCGCAGGTCGAACAGCATGGTCCCGCCGCGCCGCCAGGGCACGCCGACACGGCTGCGGAACTGCGCCACGAGCAGGCCGAAGAACCCGCAGGCCGCGACGGTCAGGACGACGCCCGGGGTGACTCGGGCCGCGCCCTCGGTGTACGGGCCCAGCTGGACGGCCTCGACGATGAGCGCGGTGGCCGCGACCGCGTACAGGCCGAGCAGGCTGGCCGGGCGGAGCAGCAGCCCGCCCGCGACGATCGGCAGGACCAGGGCGGCCGGCGGGCACCACACGGAGTTGGCGAGCGTGCCCGCCGTGAACAGCGGGATGGTCAGCAGCAGGCCCGCCAGGGCGACCCAGTCCGACCCGTTGCCCCGGAAGTAGTCCACGGCGGCCCGGCGCACGCCGACGCGGGCCCGGTGCCACTGCTTCTTGCACCGGGCCGTGAACGTCTCGGCGGCTGCCCGCCGTTCTCGTGCTGCTGCCATTGGTTCGGGACCCTATCGATCGGACCGGCCGCTTGGCACGGGAGGTCCTGGTTGTCCCCCGTAGCGGGGACCGACTTCACAGTGAACTTCACCGCACGCCGTCGCGGGGCCCGGGGTGGGAAATTGCCTCGCTCCGCCCTCGTCGCGGCTGGTAGGCATGGCACATGGAGAGCGAACAAACGAGCGCGGCGGACACGGGGGACACGGCGGGCGGACCGCGGGTGCTGCGGCAGGACGAGTGGGACCGGTGGTACGGCACCCTCGTCCGCGCCTTCGGCGGAGTACCCGAGTCCGACGAGGAGACGGAGCTGTGGAGGGCGCTGGCCGAGTTCGACCGGTCCCTCGGCCTGTGGGACGGCGAGGCGTGCGTGGCCACGGCCGGCGCGTTCTCGTTCCGGCTGACCGTGCCCGGCGGGGCGGCCGTGCCGGCCGCGGGCGTCACCATGGTCGGCGTGGCGCCCACGCACCGGCGTCGGGGGCTGCTCACGCGGATGATGCGGCGGCAGCTGGACGACGTGCGGGCCTGGGGCGAGCCGCTGGCGGTGCTCACGGCGTCCGAGCCGCCGATCTACGGCCGGTTCGGCTACGCGGCGGCGACCCAGCAGCTCGGCGCCACGATCGACACCAGCCGGGTCACCCTGTCCGTTCCCGACGGCACGGACGGCGTACGGCTGCGTTACGCGGACCCCGTCGACGTCCTGGACACGTGTGAGGCGGTCTACGCCCGGCTGGTGCCGCTGCGGCCGGGCATGCTGGCGCGCGGGCCCGGCTGGGAGCGGGTGCCGGTGCTGGACCCGGCGAGCGAACGGGGCGGCGCCTCCCCCCTGCAGTGCGTCGTCGCCGAGCGGGACGGGGAGACCGTCGGCTACGCGCGCTTCCAGGTGAAGCCGGAGTGGGGTCCGGCCGGGCCCGCGGGCACGGTGGTGCTGCGGGACGTGGCCGCCCTGGACCCGGCGGCCGACGCGGCCCTGTGGCGGTTCCTGTTCGACGTCGACCTGACCTCGACGCTGGTGGTGCGCAACCGGCCGGTCGACGACGCCTGGCAGTACCTGGTGTCCGACACCCGGCGCTGTCTGCCGACCCTGCGGGACGGGCTGTACGTGCGGCTGGTCGAGGTGGGGGACGCGCTGGCGGCGCGGACCTACCAGGCGCCGGTGGACGTCGTGTTGGAGGTCGAGGACGCCTTCTGCCCGTGGAACGCGGGGCGTTGGCGGCTCAGCGGCGACCCCAAGGGGGCGTCCTGCGAACGGACCACGGACGCGGCCGACCTCACCCTGTCGGTACGGGAGTTGGGGGCCGCGTACCTGGGCGGGGTGAGCCTGGCGGCGCTGGCGCGGGCGGGCCGGGTGCGGGAGCTGCGACAGGGCGAGCTGGCGGAGGCGTCCGTCGCGTTCGGCGGCGTCACGCCCTGGCTGCCGCACGGCTTCTGAGCCCCTGGCTGCCGCACCGCTTCCGAGCCCCTGGCTGCCGCACGGTGTCCGAGCGGCGGCGGGGCGGGACCGGGGCGGCGCCGCACGGCGTCCGGTCGGCGGGGCGGCTCGGAAGGGGCGCGACGGCAGGGGGCGACGGCAAGGCGCGACGGCAAGGCGCGACGGCAAGGCGCGACGGCAAGGCGCGACGGCAAGGCGCGACGGCAAGGCGCGACGGCAGGGGACGAGGGCGGGGGGCGACGGCGGGGAGATCCGGAGCGCCTCGTTCCGGCCTTCCCCGGGGGCTCTCGACGTGTTCGGGCGCTTTCCGGACCTCGGGGGTGTTCCGGGGCCGGGTGAGGGCCCGGGGGTGCCGTCAGGCGCGTTGGCAGCCCGGGCACCAGAAGAGGTTGCGGGCGGCCAGGCCGGCCGTGCGGATCTCCTCGCCGCAGACGTGGCAGGGCCGGGCGGCCCGGCGGTAGACGTAGACCTCGCCGCCGTGGTCGTCGACGCGCGGCGGGCGTCCCATGGCCTCGGGGGTGTGCTCGGGGCGCACGGTGTCGATGCGGTTGGTGCGCACTCCCTCCCGCATCAGCACGGTCAGGTCGGCCCAGATCGCCTCCCACTCGGCCGGGGTGATGTCCCGGCCCGCGCGGTAGGGGTCGATGCCGTGCCGGAAGAGGACCTCGGCACGGTAGACGTTGCCCACGCCCGCGATGACCTTCTGGTCCATCAGCAGCGCGGCGATCGTCGTACGGCTGCGGCTGATCCTGCGGTACGCGGCGTCCGGGTCGGCGTCCGGGCGGAGCGGGTCGGGGCCGAGACGGTCGTGTATCGCGCGCTTCTCGGCGTGCGTGACGAGGGCGCAGGTGGTGGGGCCGCGCAGGTCGACGACGGTGCGGTCGTCGGCGAGACGCAGGCGCACGGTGTCGGTGGGCGGCGGCGCGGGGACCGGCCCGAAGGCGACCTTGCCGAACAGGCCGAGGTGGATGTGGACCCAGTCGGTGTGCTCGGGCGCGGGGTCGCGGAAGCCGAGGAAGAGGTGTTTGCCGTGGGCGTCGGCCGTGTGCAGGGCGGTGCCGTCGAGCAGTGCGGCCGCGTCGCTGAACTTGCCCTGGGGGCTGGTGACCCGGAGCGGGCCGCGGCCCGCGAAGGCGGCCGCGTAGTCCTCGGCCAGCCGGTGAATGGTGTGGCCCTCCGGCACGGCGTCCTCTCTCCCGGCCGGTCGCGTCTCGACCGGGCCGCTGGCTGTGGGTGCGCGCGCCTGCGCCCCACCGGTGGGTCGTGCTGTCCTCCGGTGGGGCGGCGCGCGGCCCGGTTACTGCTGGGGGTGGTGGGCGGGGATCGGGGGCAGGTCGCCGCTGGTCTCGTACGCGGAGAGCATGTCGATCCGGCGGACGTGGCGCTCGTCGCCGGAGAACGGCGTGCCCAGGAAGACCTCCACGAACTTCACCGCCTCGTCGAGGCTGTGCATGCGCGCCCCGACGGCGACGACGTTGGCGTTGTTGTGCTGGCGGCCCAGGGCGGCCGTCTCCTCGCTCCACGCCAGGGCGGCCCGCACGCCCTTGACCTTGTTCGCGGCGATCTGCTCGCCGTTGCCCGAGCCGCCGATCACGATGCCGAGGGCGTCGGGGTCCGCGGCCGTGCGCTCGGCGGCGCGCAGGCAGAAGGGCGGGTAGTCGTCCTGGGCGTCGTAGATGTGGGGCCCGCAGTCGACGGGCTCGTGGCCGGCGCCCTTGAGCCACTCGACGAGGTGGTTCTTGAGTTCGTATCCGGCATGGTCGGAACCGAGGTACACGCGCATGGACAGAGTGTGGCACGACGGCCGTCCGGGGGCGGCGCGGGGTGGATGCGCCGGCCCCGGGCGGATGCGCATCGGCCTCTCGGGGACAACGCCTCGGTCGCGGTCACCCCCGGCGAGGACGGTGTCCGGACACCGTCCTCGCGCTGTCACGCGTCGGGACGGCGACGCTCGATCAATCAGCAGAGAGTGCCCCTGGACGGCAACGTTCGGATCCTCGCCCGAGGCCCGAGCCCTTCGAACCGCCCGTGACCGACGCCCGGCGACCGTTGCGGCGATCGCGATCCGAACCGGACATGCTCCTCTCCACTGACGCCTCTCCATTGACGACCGAGGTGGTGCGGGTTCGGTCAGGCCGGGTGGTTGGCGATGACGAGTTCGGCGATGAGGTGGTCCCGCAGCGCGAACCGGTAGTCGAGCTCGGCGACGCCTCCCGGGAAGGTGCCTTCGATCCGCACGGCGACCACCCAGTGGGTGTCATCGACACGGTGAGCGCCGATCTGCTCGGTCGTGTAGGCGAACTCGGACCCGGCGTCCCGCAGGAACGCGTAGGTCTCCTCCCGGCCGCGGAAGGTCTCGTCCTGGTCGACGATCACCGCGTCCTCGGCGAGGAACGACGAGGCGGTGTCGGCGTCGCGGACGATGTGGGCGCCCAGGAACCGGCGCACGACGGGCGGGAGCAGATCGGACGGTAGAGCGGTGTGCTGTGTCATGAGCCCACCGTGTGACCTCGCTGCGCGGGAGGGTCAAGCCGTGGACTCTCCCTCAGGGGGAAGGTTCAGAATGAGGGGATGCTGACGATCGGCGAGTTCTCGCGGCTGACCCACCTGAGCGTGCGGACCCTGCGCCGGTATCACGAGGCGGCCCTGCTGGAACCCGCCGTGGTGGACGAGACCACCGGTTACCGCTACTACGCGGCGTCGATCAGATCCCGACCGCGCAGGTCATCCACCGGCTCCGCGAGCTCGACGTCCCCCTGAGCGAGGTGCGGCGGATCCTGCGGACCCCCGACCCCGGTGACCGGGCGGTGCTGGTCGCCGAGCACCTGCGACGCCTCGAGGATGCGCTCGACCGCACCCGGGCCGCCGTCGTGTCGCTGCGCCGCCTGCTGCGGCCCGATCCCGCGCCCATCGACGTCGAGCTGCGTGCGGAACCCGCACGGACGGTCGCGGCGGTGGAGGCCGTGGTCGGGCATCGCGACATCCAGACCTGGTACGCGGGCGCGATGGCCGAACTGGAGGCGGCCGTCGGCGCCGACGTGACCGGACCGCCGGGCGGCAGCTACGACAACGCCCTCTTCGAGCAGGAGCGCGGTCACGCCCTCGTCTACCTGCCGTCGGCGGCGCCACCTCGCACCGGACGCGTGCACCCCGTGCGTCTGCCGGCCGCGGAACTCGCGGTCACCACCCATGTCGGCGAGCACGACGACATCGAGGTCACGTACGGCGCACTCGGGACGTGGGTGGTGCAGAACGCGATGTCGGTGGCCGGGCCGGTGCGGGAGGTCTACGTCGTCGGCCCCCGTGACACGGGCGATCCCGCCGCGTGGCGCACCGAGATCGGCTGGCCGGTCTTCCGTGTCACCTGAGGCGGTCGGTGCGGTGCGGCGGTCGGTGCGGTGCGGATGCCTGGACCGACAGGGCGCACACGTCGAGCCTCGCGCTCCCACGAGTGCGGAGCACCGAGGCCTGATCGGACACGCAGAGAGCGCTCCTGAACCGCCACGAGCAGTGGAACCCGGCGTCACCCTCGCCGGACGACGCGGGCCGGGCGGCGCGACGACGGCCCGCCGGCCGTACCGGGACCGACCGGGTACGGCGGGCGGGCCTTCCCACCTCGCGGGGGCGCCCCAGGGGGCGCACGGCCGGGGCGGTCGCGGTGTCAGCGGCGGCGGCCGGCGCGGGGGCCGTACCCCGGCCGGCCGTGCTCCCCGTGCGGGTGCCGTCAGCGCTTGTCGGCGAGCTTCCAGGCGGTGGGCAGCAGTCCCATGGCCAGGGCGGCCTTGAGGGCGTCGCCGATGAGGAACGGGGTGAGGCCGGCCGCGATGGCGGCGGAGGCGGACATGCCGGTGGCGAGGGCCAGGTAGGGCACGCCGACGGCGTAGATGACGGCGGAGCCGAGCAGCATCGTGCCGGCCGTGCGCCACACGGAGCGGTCGGCGCCGCGCCGGGCGAGGGCGCCGACGAGGGCGGCGGCGAGCACCATGCCCAGCACGTAACCGAAGGACGGCATGCCGAAGCCGGAGGTGCCCTGCGCGAACCACGGCACGCCCGCGAGGCCGGCCAGCGCGTAGAAGGCGAGCGAGAGGACGCCGCGACGGGCGCCGAGGGCGGTGCCGACGAGCAGGGCGGCGAAGGTCTGGCCGGTCACCGGCACCGGGGAGCCGGGCACGGGCACGGCGATCTGCGCGGCGACGCCGGTGAGGGCGGCACCGCCGAGGACCAGGGCGGCGTCCCGGACGCGGGAGGCCGGGAGGAGGTCGGCGAGGACCAGTCCGGGGCTGGCGGTGGTAACGGCGGCTGTGCTCATCGGGACTCCGCTGGGTGAGGGCAGTTGGGGACACCGTGACGCTATCCCGGCCCGCTCGCGCCGATCACCGTCAGCGGTCGACAAAGGCGGGGTCACGGCCTTGGTGGGCTCCTGACAAAGTAGGCGGGTCACACCTCACGGGAGGTGACCCCGGTCACTGAGGCACCGAGGCTTCTCTCACCCCGCGTGCGGCGCGGGCGTCTGTAGGGTTTCGCCAATCGGGCCGTCCCGGGGCCGGACGCGACCGGCCGGGACGGGACGGGACCGGACGGGACCGGGCCGCGTCGCCGCCGCCGGGCCCCGTACCGCAGGTCATGGGGCGGGTACCGAGCGTGCGCCGGGTGTCCGTATCGTGGGCGGTGGCCGCCCGGCGGGTGTTCCGGCACCCAGACTGTCGGGGTTTTGCCGGGCGCCGCGCCCGCGGAGGTCCCACGCCTCGCCGCACCCGCCGGAAGGCGCGACGGTCCCGCCGCTCACCGCGGACGGGACGTGCCGCCCCGTCCGGGGCCGGCCGCCCGTTCCGCACGTCCCCCACGTCTACGCATTGGACGAACCACGTGTCCAACACCTCCCTGACCAAGCCGCCGCAGTCGGACGGCACCTCCCTGTCGCACGGCCTGAAGCAGCGTCATCTGTCGATGATCGCCCTCGGCGGGGTGATCGGCGCCGGGCTGTTCGTCGGCTCCGGCGCGGGCATCGCGGCCGCGGGGCCGTCGATCGTCCTCGCGTACACCCTCTCCGGCCTGCTGGTCATGCTGGTGATGCGGATGCTCGGCGAGATGTCGGCCGCGTATCCGTCGTCGGGTTCGTTCTCGGCGCACGCCGAGCGGGCGATCGGCCCGTGGGCGGGGTTCACGGCGGGCTGGTCGTTCTGGGTGCTGCTGTGCACGGCGGTGGGCCTGGAGGGCATCGGCGCGGCGAAGATCGTCACCGGCTGGCTGCCGGGCACGCCCGAGTGGGCGTGGGTGGCGCTGTTCATGGTGGTGTTCTGCGCGACGAACCTGGCGGCCGTGAAGAACTTCGGCGAGTTCGAGTTCTGGTTCGCGGCTCTGAAGGTCGGCGCGATCACGCTGTTCCTGGTGCTGGGCGTGCTGGCCGTGGCGGGCGTGCTGCCGGGCACCGACTCGCCGGGCGGCTCGAACCTCACCGAGCTGCTGCCGAACGGCGCCGAGGGGCTGGTGATCGGGCTGCTGGCGTCGGTGTTCGCGTACGGCGGCCTGGAGACGGTGACCATCGCGGCGGCCGAGTCGCAGGACCCGGTGCGCGGCGTGGCGAGCGCGGTGCGCACGGCGATGTGGCGGATCGCGCTGTTCTACATCGGCTCGATGGCGGTCATCGTCACCCTGGTGCCGTGGGACTCCCCGGCGGTGGTCGAGCAGGGCCCGTACGTCGCCGCCCTGGACCGGCTCGGCATTCCGGGCGCCGGTCAGCTGATGAACGTGGTGGTGCTGGTCGCGCTGCTGTCCGCGATGAACGCGAACATCTACGGCGCCTCCCGGATCGGTTACTCGCTGGTGGAGCGCGGGCAGGGCCCGAAGGTGCTCGGCCGGGTGTCGGGCGGGGTGCCGCGGGTCGCGGTGCTGGCGTCGTCGGTCTTCGGCTTCCTGTGCGTGCTGCTGAGCTACTGGCGGCCCGACGACGTCTTCTCCTGGCTGCTGAACATGATCGGCGCGGTGATCCTGATCGTCTGGATCTTCATCGCGGTGTCGCAGCTGCGGCTGCGCCGCCGGCTGGAGCGGGAGGCGCCGGAGCGGCTGACCGTGCGGATGTGGGCGTTCCCCGTGCTGACGTGGGTGGCGCTGGCCGGCATGGCGGCGGTGTTCGTGCTGATGGCGCGGGAGCCGGACACGCGCGTGCAGCTGTACTCGACGGGCGGCATGACGCTGTTCCTGTCGGCCGTGGGCTACGCCTGGCAGCGGGCGCGCGCCCGCGCCTGAGCGCTCCCCCTCCGACCGAAGCCCCCGCGGACACGCGGGGGCTTTTCGCTGTGCCCGGGGACGCGCAGGGAGTCTTCTGCTGCTAGCGTGCAGTTGCAAGCTCTTTGCAATAAGAGGTTCGGAGGGGAACCCCACATGCCCGTGTACACGCTGCCCGACCTGCCCTACGACTACTCCGCGCTGGCCCCCGTCATCAGCCCCGAGATCATCGAGCTGCACCACGACAAGCACCACGCCGGCTACGTCAAGGGCGCCAACGACACGCTGGAGCAGCTCGCCGAGGCCCGGGACAAGGAGTCCTGGGGCTCGATCAACGGGCTGGAGAAGAACCTGGCGTTCCACCTCTCCGGGCACATCCTGCATTCGATCTACTGGCAGAACATGACCGGCCCGAAGGAGGGCGGCGGCGAGCCCCTGGCGCAGGACGGCGTGGGCGAGCTCGCCGACGCGATCACCGAGTCCTTCGGTTCCTTCGCCGGTTTCAAGGCGCAGCTGTCCAAGGCGGCGGCGACCACGCAGGGCTCCGGCTGGGGCGTGCTGGCGTACGAGCCGCTGAGCGGGCGGCTGATCGTGGAGCAGGTCTACGACCACCAGGGCAACGTGGGCCAGGGCGCCACCCCGATCCTGGTGTTCGACGCCTGGGAGCACGCCTTCTACCTCCAGTACCGGAACCAGAAGGTCGACTTCATCGAGGCCATGTGGCAGGTCGTCAACTGGCAGGACGTGGCCCGGCGCTACGAGGCCGCGAAGTCCCGCACGGACGTCCTGCTGCTCGCTCCCTGAGTTCCGCGGGCGCCCCGGGCGGGGACCTGCCGCCGCCCGCTTTTCCGAGGGAGCCCCGAGCGTCCTGCCTCGTGATCGTCTTCTCACCGTTCACCCGGCAGGCGGAAAAGAGGGAAGCCCCCGCGACGACGTGAGTCGCGGGGGCTTCCTGCTGCGGGCACTCCGGGGCAGAGTGGGGCGATGTCGACACCGAGAACCATGAAACTGCCCTGCTGGACGTGCGGAACCGAGCAGCGGCACCGTCAGCTGACCCGTACGGAGCAGGACTGGCTCAAGGAGCGGCTGGGCCGCGCGGGGGTCAACGAGTTCTGGCTCTGCGAGAACGTCCTCGACCCGGACACCGGCCGGCAGTGCCGCAACCTGCGCACCGGGTTCGTCATGAAGCCGTTCCCCAAGGCCGTCCGCGCGCCCGTCCCGGAGTGAGGCGGGGCGGCGGAGCGGCCCACGTCCGGGGCGGCGGCGCGGCACAGCGCCCGCCCGGGGCGGGCGACACCGCCCCCCGGACGCCGGCCGCGCCCCGGGGCGACGGGGTCACAGGTTGCTGAAGTCGGGCCCCTTGGTGCGCGAGCGCTTGATCTCGTAGAAGCCGGGGACGGAGGCGACCGCGACGGTGCCGTCCCACAGGCGGCCGGCCTCCTCGCCCTGGGGCGCCGGGGTGACGACCGGGCCGAAGAAGGCGATCTGCTCGCCGTCGGCGCCGGGCACCGCGATGACCGGGGTGCCGACGTCCTGGCCGACCTTCTCGATGCCCTCCTTGTGGGAGGCGCGCAGCTGCGCCTCGTACGGAGTGGCGTCCCAGTGCTCCATCAGCGACTCGGGCAGCCCGACGTCCTTCAGGGCAGCGGCGACGGTCTCCTTGCCGGGGCCCTCGTCACGGTTGTGGATGCGGGTGCCGAGCGCGGTGTAGAGGTCGCCGAGGACGCCGGCCCCGTGCTCCTCCTGGGCGGCGATCACGATCCGGACCGGGCCCCACGCCTTGGTCTCCAGCAGTTCGCGGTACTCCTCGGGCAGCTCGTCCAGCCGGTCCTCGTTCAGCACGGCGAGGCTCATCAGATGCCAGCGGACCTCGATGCTGCGCACCTTCTCCACCTCCAGCACCCAGCGCGAGGTCATCCAGGCCCAGGGGCACAGGGGGTCGAACCAGAAGTCGACGGGGGTGGGGGTGGACTGCTCGGACATGTCGCTCCTCACTGCGAACCGGCGAACCGGCGGAAGGGTGCCTCCTCGGGGAACGCCGGGGCGGGCCCCGGCCATTCCCGGCTGCCCGGCGACAGGGGCGCATGGCAGGATCGGTCCTGTTCAGCCATGTCGACGACGCATGAGGAGTGCCGCCCGTGCCCGGTGAGAATCTGACCCGCGACGAGGCCCGGGAGCGGGCCGCCCTGCTCTCGGTCGACGGGTACGAGGTGTCCCTCGACCTGCGCTCGGCGACCGGGGACGCCGGCGGCGACGGCCCCCGGACCTTCCGCTCGGTCACCACCCTGCGGTTCCGCTGCGCCGAGCCGGGCGCGAGCAGCTTCGCCGACCTGATCGCGCCGAGTGTGACGGCCGTCTCCCTCAACGGGCGGGACCTGGACCCGGGCGAGGTCTTCGACGGCACCCGGATCCTGCTGGAGGACCTGGCCGCCGACAACGAGCTGATCGTCGACGCCCGGTGCGCGTACTCCCGCACCGGCGAGGGCATGCACCGCTTCGTCGACCCCGAGGACGGCGAGGTGTACCTGTACACCCAGTACGAGCCGGCCGACGCGCGCCGGGTCTTCGCCAACTTCGAGCAGCCCGACCTCAAGGCCCCGTACCGCTTCGAGGTGCGCGCGCCGGAGGGCTGGACGGTGTGGAGCAACGGCGCGGGCGAACTGACCGACGGGGTGTGGCGGTTCGCCGAGACCAAGCCCATCCCGACGTACATCACCTGTGTCGTCGCCGGCCCGTACCACTACGTCACGGACTCCTACGAGCGGGTCTTCGACGACGGCACCCGCCTGGAGATCCCGCTGGGCGCGATGTGCCGCAAGGCGCTGGCGCCGCACTTCGACGCAGACGACGTGTTCCTGGTGACCAAGCAGGGCCTGGACTTCTTCCACGACCACGTCGACTACCCGTACCCCTTCGGCAAGTACGACCAGGCGTTCGTGCCCGAGTACAACCTGGGCGCCATGGAGAACCCGGGGATGGTGACCTTCCGCGAGGAGTTCATCTTCCGCGGCAAGGTCACCCAGGCCTCCTACGAGGGCCGGGCCAACGTGATCCTGCACGAGATGGCGCACATGTGGTTCGGCGACCTGGTCACCATGGAGTGGTGGGACGACCTGTGGCTCAAGGAGTCCTTCGCCGACTTCATGGGCGCGTTCGCGCTGGTCGGCGCCACCCGCTTCACCGACGGGTGGATCACCTTCGCCAACCGCCGCAAGGCGTGGGCCTACCGCGCCGACCAGCTGCCCTCCACCCACCCGGTCACCGCCGACATCCGCGACCTGCAGGACGCCAAGCTCAACTTCGACGGCATCACCTACGCCAAGGGCGCCTCGGTGCTGAAGCAGCTGGTGGCGTACGTGGGCCAGGACGCGTTCCTGGAGGGCGCCCGGCGCTACTTCAAGCGGCACGCCTACGGCAACACGCGGCTCAACGACCTGCTGGCGGTGCTGGAGGAGACCAGCGGCCGGGACATGGCGGCCTGGTCGCGCGCCTGGCTGCAGACGGCCGGCGTCAACTCCCTCACCCCGCACGTGCTGTTGACCGCCGACGGCCGGATCGACGAGCTCGCGGTGGTGCAGGAGGCGGCCGAGTCCCACCCCGAACTGCGCCCGCACCGGGTGGCGGTGGGCCTGTACCGGCGCACCGCGTCCGGCACGCTGGAGCGCTACGCCCGCGCCGAGGCCGACGTGGACGGCGCCCGCACCCTCGTCACCGAACTGGCCGGGGCGGAGGCCCCCGAGCTCGTCCTGGTCAACGACGACGACCTGACCTACTGCAAGATCCGCTTCGACGCGACCTCGCTGGCCACCCTGCGCGAGCACCTCGGCGCGCTCACCGACCCGCTGGCCCGCGCCCTGTGCTGGTCGGCGCTGTGGAACATGACCCGCGACGCGCTGCTGCCCGCACGGGACTTCATCGGCCTGGTGCTGCGCTTCGCCGGCCGGGAGACCGACATCGGCGTGCTCCAGATGCTGCACGCCTGGGCCGAGTCGGCCCTCGTCCACTACACGGCCCCCACCCGGCGGGAGGAGGCGGGCCTGCGCCTCGCCGAGGGGGCCCGGCGCGAGCTGCAGGGCGCCGGGGCGGGCAGTGAGCAGCAGCTGGCCTGGGCGCGCTTCTTCGCCTCGGTGGCCTCCGCGCCGGGCGACCTGCAACTGCTCCAGGACCTGCTGTCCGGCACGGCCACGGTCGACGGGCTGGACGTCGACCAGGAGCTGCGCTGGGCGTTCCTGGAGCCGCTGGCCGCGCACGGCGTCGCGGACGAGAAGGCACTGGCCGAGGAGCTGGCCCGGGACGACACCGCCTCCGGCAAGCGGCACCAGGTCCGCTGCCTGGCGGCCCGTCCGTCGGCCGAGGTCAAGGCGCGCTGCTGGGAGCAGGTCGTGGAGTCCGACGCGCTGTCCAACGCGCTGGTGGAGGCCACCATCGCGGGCTTCGCCCGGCCGTCCCAGCGGGAGCTGCTCGCCCCGTACGCGGAGCAGTACTTCGCGGCGATCGAGCGGGTGTGGGCGGAGCGGTCGATCCAGATCGGCATGGACGTGGTGCGGGGCCTGTTCCCGGCCTACCAGGACTCGCCGGAGACGCTGGCCGCCACGGACGCCTGGCTCGCCGCCCACGAGGACGCCCCGCCCGCCCTGCGCCGCCTGGTCCTGGAGGCCCGGGACGACCTGGCCCGGGGTCTGCGCGGCCAGCGGCGCGACGCGGAGGCCGGCTCCGGGGGCGACGGGGAGGCCGGCGCGGGGGTCTGACGGGAGCGGCGCGGACGCGGGTCGGGCGCGGGTCGGGCGCCGGCGCCCGACGGGGAGCGGTGCGGTGCTCCGGCGCCCGACAGGGGCCGGAACACCGCACGGCGGGGGCCGCGCCGCTGCCTGGCGGGGCCGGTGCCGCTGCCTGGCGGGGCTGGTGCATTGCCCGGCGGGGCCCGCGCCGGCGCCCGGCGGGACCGGCGCCGGGGTCGGTACCGACGCCTGGCGGGGTCACGAGAGCCCGGCGGGGGCGCGGAGTGTCCCGCGCCGGGGGCCGGTCGCGGCCGGGGGAAGTCCGGTGGCGGCCGGGAAGCCCGGTCGCCGATCGGGAGGGCCCGGTCACGATCGGGAGGGTCCGGTCGCGGCAGAGGAGGTCGCGGAGGAGGTCAGGGCCCGGCTTTGGGCCGGGCATCGCTCTCCGCGACCGTTACGAACTTCAGGCAATCATGGCCGTAACCCCTGGTCCGCACCCGAATGGACCAGGGGTTTTCGGCATCCGAACACCCGTCCTTTAGTGCAGGCTTGTCCCTGTTTGTCGACGGACGTGTAACACGGGTTCGCAGGCCGACGCGGCACGGGAAATTGCCGGTCATGACCCACAACACCCCGCTCTCCCCCCGCCCCCTGCACCACCTCGCCGATGTCCGCCGCCGGGTGCTGACCACCGCCCAGTTGCGCGCCCACGGCGTGTCCGCCGCCGAGACGAACGACCAGTGCCGCCCCGGCGGTGCCTGGCAGCAGCTCCTCCCCGGTGTCGTCCTGCTCCACCCCGGGCCGCCGACCAGCGAGGAGCGGCTGCACGCGGTGCTGCTGTACACGGCGCGGGAGCGGTCCGTGAGCGTCCCCGTCCAGCCCGGGCGGGACACCGTGCCGGCCTCCCCCTACGGCGAGGCGATGATCACCGGGCCGGCCGCGCTCACCCTGCACGGCTTCTCCAGCACCCCTCCGCTGCCCTCGCTGGAGGCCCTGGACGTCCTGGTGCCCCGGCTGCGCCGCCTGCGGTCCACGGGCTGCGTCCGCATCGTCCGCACCTCGGCGCTGCCGGTCCCCGAACAGGTCACCGGCCTGCCGGTGGCCCCGGTGGCGCGTGCGCTGGCGGACGCGGTGACCCGGCTGGACGACGCCGTGACGGTGCGCCGGCTGCTGACGGAGGCGGTGCGCGGCGGCCACTGCGACGCGGCGTCGGTGGTGCGGGAGCTGACCCGGGCGCGGCTGCTGAACCGGCCCCACGTGGTCGACGCGGTGGACACCCTGGTGGCGGAGGGCCGGGCGGTCGCGGAGGACCGCCTGTACGCGATGGTGCGCGAGCAGGGTCTGCCCGACCCGCTGTGGAACGTCGACCTGCGGCTGCCGGGCGGCCCCCACCTCGGCGGCCTCGACGCCTACTGGCCGGACCAGGCGGTCGCGGTCGAGCTGGACACCCGGTCCCCCCGCCCGGACGACGACGCGCTGTGGTCGGAGTACGCCCGCAAGCGGGAGGTGCTGGAACGCCTCGGCATCACGGTCGTGCACGTCACTCCGCGCAAGCTGCGCGACGCCCCGGAGCAGCAGGCCGCGGTGGTCCGCACCGCCCTGATGGCGGCGCCGGACCGTGAGCCGGCCGCCTATGTCGTGGTGCTGCCCCGGTAGGGGGCCGGAGCAGCGTCCCGCGAGGAGGGGAGCGGAGGGGGCCGCCGGACACACGGCGGCCCCCTCCGCGTGTCCGGGGGCGCGAACCCGGCACGCGCAGGGCGCTCCGGCCTGACGCGCGGAGAAGGAGTCGGCCTGGTCCGCGGAGGAGACGCGTGCCCGGCACCGAAGGTCAACGGCCCAACGGAGGGCGGCGGGGCGCGGGGCCGGTCAGTCCCTGGCGGGGCCCGGTCAGTCCCGGGCGGGGGTCACCCGTCCCGCCGCCGGGCGTTCCCGCCACAGGGCCAGGGCGATGTCGACCATGGGGACGTGCACCAGTCCGGGGACGGCGTCCAGGGGGTGCCAGGCGGCGAGTTCGGTGCTGCCGCCGACCTCGTTGCGCAGGTCACCGCCGGTGATCCGCCCCTCGTAGACCAGCTGGACGGCGTGGTGGTCGGCGGGGCGGCCGAGACGGCGGGCCGGGAGCGTGCGGCGGAAGGACTGCACGCCGAGCAGGCCGGTGACCTCGATGAGGTAGCCGGTCTCCTCCTCGACCTCCCGGCGCACGGTGTCGTAGGGGTCCTCGCCGTGCTCCATGCCCCCGCCCGGCATGACCCACTCGGGCGGCCCGCCGGGCACGGGAGAACGGGCGAGCAGGAGCTGTCCGTCGCGTACCACCACGGCGTAGGCCGCCACCCTCAACGTCTTGCGCACCCACGGACGTTAGCGCCGGACCGGGCGCTCGGGCAGGTGGTTTTCCGGGCGGTCCGGACACGTCGGCCGCGTGGCGGGGAGCGAGGGGCGACTTGCCCGCTTAGGGGGACATCGTCCCATAAGCGCATCGGGGGTTTTCCCCATACATCCATTTCGTTTTCGGTCAACACTCCCCAAACACCTGCCCCTTGCGACAGGCTCTGCGATCGTCCGGGTTCCTGTTCCGGACGTTCGCGACCAGGGCGGATCGGCTCGGGTCGCTCCACGATCGTTCCTTTACTTACAAGGGATGCCGATGACCCATTCCCCTCAGCGCGACTCGATATCGGGCGCGAGACGCGTCGCCCGCATCGCCGTGGCAGCCGGCCTGGTCGCCGCGCTCTCCGCGGCCGGGCCCATCCCGCTGGCTTTCGCCGCCGACGCGCCGCCCGCCGCCCCGGTCGACGGGGAGGTCAAGTCCGCGCCCGACAAGCTGGGGTCGAAGGACGCCGACCTGCTCGCCGAGGCGAAGGCCGAGGGCGCCAAGCACGTCACGATGATGATCGCCACCGCGCCCGGGAAGACCGCGCAGGTCGCCGAGAAGCTGGACGCGGTCAAGGGCGGCTCGGTCGGCGCGACCCACGACAAGCTGGGCTACGTCCGGGCCACCGTCCCCACCGCCAAGGCGGACGCGGCCATCGCCGCCGCGGCCAAGCTCTCCACCGTGCACGGCATCGACCTGCGCGAGGAGATCCCGCTGGACGACCCGACCCCGAGCGCCGACACCACCAAGGGCGCCAAGGGCAAGGGCGGCAAGGGCACCTACCGGGCGCCGGACAAGCGGACCCCGGCCAAGAACCCGTACAACCCGTCCTTCGAGACCGGTGCCGTCGAGTTCGTCGAGGACAACCGCAAGGCCGACGGCCGCGGCGTCACCATCGGCATCCTCGACTCCGGCGTGGACCTCGCCCACCCGGCGCTGCAGAAGACCACCACCGGCGAGCGCAAGATCGTCGACTGGGTGACGGCGACCGACCCGATCGTGGACAACGACCGGACCTGGCGTCCCATGGTGTCCTCCGTGTCCGGACCGAGCTTCAGCTACGACGGCAAGACCTGGAAGGCTCCCGCGGGCGACTACCGCATCAGCACCTTCCTGGAGTCGTACACCGTCGGCGGTGACGCGAACGGCGACACCAACCTCGACGGCGACACCACCGACTCCTGGGGCGTCCTCTACGACGCGAAGGCCGGCACGGTCCGCGTCGACCTGAACAACAACCAGGACTTCTCGGACGACACCCCGATGAAGCCCTACAAGGACAAGTTCCACGTCGGGTACTTCGGCACCGACGACCCGAAGACCGACGTCGCCGAGCGCCAGCCGTTCGTCGTGGAGATCCGCAAGGACGTCCCGATGGACCCCTACGGCGGCGACTGGATCGGCAAGAAGGCCGACTTCGTCAACATCGGCCTCATCGAGGGCTCCCACGGCACGCACGTGGCCGGCATCACCGCCGCCAACGGCCTGTTCGGCGGCAGGATGAACGGTGCCGCCCCGGGCGCCAAGCTGGTCTCCTCCCGCGCCTGCACCTGGTCCGGCGGCTGCACCAGCGTGGCGCTCACCGAGGGCATGATCGACCTCGTCGCCAACCGCGGCGTCGACATCGTCAACATGTCCATCGGCGGTCTGCCGGCGCTCAACGACGGCAACAACGCCCGCGCCGAGTTGTACAGCCGGCTCATCGACACCTACGGCGTCCAGATCGTCATCTCCGCGGGCAACTCCGGCCCCGGCGCCAACACGATCGGCGACCCGGCCCTGGCCGACAAGGTCATCTCCGTCGGCGCCTCCGTCTCCCGCGAGACCTGGGCCGCCAACTACGGCTCCGTGGTGCGCAAGAAGTACGGCATGATGCCGTTCTCCTCGCGCGGTCCGCGTGAGGACGGCGGCTTCACGCCGACGCTGGTCGCCCCCGGCGCCGCGGTCAACACCATCCAGACGTGGGCCGCGGGCGCCCCGGTCGCCGAGGCGGGCTACGACCTCCCGGCCGGCTACGGCATGCTCCAGGGCACCTCGATGGCCTCCCCGCAGGCCGCCGGCGCCGCCGCGCTGCTGCTGTCCGCCGCGAAGCAGAAGCGCATCGACCTGACGCCCGCGAAGCTGCGCACCGCCCTCACCTCCACGGCCGAGCGCATCAAGGACGTGCAGGCCTACGAGCAGGGCGCCGGCCTCATCGACATCGAGGACGCCTGGGACGCCATCCGGGACGGTGCCACCGCGCACACGTACACGGTGAAGGCGCCGGTCGACACCGCGATCGACCAGTTCCTGAAGACCCCCGGCTTCGGCACCGGTCTCTACGACCGCGAGGGCGGGCTGAAGGTCCGCCAGAAGAAGACGTACGACATCACGATCACCCGTACGTCCGGCCCGAACCGCGCGATCGAGCACGACCTCGACCTCGAGAACAACGCCGACCGCACCTTCCGCATCGTCGGTGACGACGAGGTGCGGCTGCCGCTGAACAAGCCGGTGACCGTCAAGGTCCAGGCGAACCCGCGCTCGGCCGGCCTGAAGAGCGCGATCCTGGAGATCGACGACCCGCGCACCGAGGGCGTGGACCACCAGGTCCTCAACACCGTGGTCGTCTCCGAGAAGCTGAACCACACCTTCTCGGCGTCCGGCAAGGCCCAGCGCAACGACACCACGTCGTACTTCGTCACCGTGCCCGAGGGCGCGAAGACGCTGGAGATCGCGATGAGCGGCCTGAAGGCCGACAGCCAGACCCGCTTCATCGCCATCCACCCGTACGGGGTCCCGGCCGACCCGACCTCGACGGTCAACTGCTACCCGAACTACACCAACCCGGCCAACACCTGCCGCCCCGACGTGCGTTCCTACCCGGACCCGCAGCCGGGCGTCTGGGAGATCGAGGTCGAGTCGCGCCGCACCTCCCCGCTGCTCGACAACCCGTACAAGCTGGACGTCGCCGTCCTCGGCGCGGCCTTCGACCCGGAGACCGTGACCCTGCCCGAGGCCAAGGCCGGCGAGCCGGCCGACGTCTCCTGGAAGGTGACGAACCGCTTCGCCGCGCTGGACGGCAAGCTGGTCGGCGGCCCGCTCGGCTCCGCCAAGACCGACCGCCCGTCCATCAAGACCGGTGACACGCACACCACAACGGTCGAGGTGCCCGAGGGCGCCGCGTCCCTGGACGTCGCCATCGGCAACGTCACCGACACCGCCGCCGACCTGGACCTCGCGGTCTACGACAAGAACGGCGTGCGCGTCGCCCAGTCCGCCGACGGTGACTCCGAGGAGTCGGTGTCCATCAGCAAGCCGGCCGCCGGCACGTACACCGTCGAGGTCGTGGGCTACTCCGTCCCGGCCGGCACCACGGAGTACGACTACCGGGACGTGTTCTTCTCCGACACGCTCGGCACCGTCACGGTCGACGGTTCCGCCCCCGTGAAGCTGGGCACGGGCGACTCCGCCACCGTCTCCGGCACCGTCACGGCCGAGGCCGAGGCGCCGGAGGGCCGCGAGTTCTTCGGCCGCGTCCAGCTGGTCAACGCCCGCGGCACGGTCGCGGGTGCGGGCAGCGTGACGATCGAGAAGGTCACCGACTGACACCCGTGACCGAAGGAGCAGGGCGGGCACCTCTCAGGGTGCCCGCCCTTTTCCGTACTCCGCGTCCGACGCGGAAGGCCGTTGCCGGTCCGGGTCCGCCTCACTGCCCCACGGACAGCGACCACCGAACACCGGAGTCGGCGGTCACCTGAAGCGTCGCCTCCCCGCGCGTCCTCTTCAGTGAGATCCGGTTGTACGTACTGCTCACCTCGTCACGGACGCACTCCACGGGAAAACTCAGACCGACGGGCTTCAGTTCGACTGTCAGCATTCCCTCACCCCGGCAGTTCACGGCGATCGACACCGGCCCGCTCTTCACGCCTCCGTCCAGCGGCAGGGTGCGGCTCCCCCGCGCGTCCGCCACCGATACGATCACTTCACCGTCGACGACCTGCGGCGCCCGAGTCACGGTCTCCCCCTCGAGGTGCTCGGCTCGGCTCGTGGATTCCACAGGCCGTGCCGACGACTCGGCCGGACTGGCTGCCGGTTCGCGGGGGGAGTCGCCCCTCGTGCAACCTCCGCAAAGGGCCGTCACGAGGAAGGCCGCTGCGAGGAGGGCGGTCCGACCCGAGCGCCTGCCGCTCAACGCTCCCCCATGTACCAGCCGACCTTGAGGGGCGAGCAGCTGGTGATGGCCCCTTCTGACGGACCTGGTCGAGTGTCGGGGAACGCCGAACTCCTGCACGTGGAACGGAGATGAAAACCGAACGGCTGTCTGGCTCGTCGTCCGCCGTCCGTGCCTCCGACACTAGGCCCACGCGCACCGCTGCGGACTGCTTCCGACCTGGCACTCAAAAGCCATGACCCCAGGCTGCCAGCGCGGAATTCCCGGCAGATTCGCACAAAAGACCGGCTACCGTCGGTTCACCTGAACCGACCAGCATCACCTTCCGGGAGAAAACTGTGCTGGAGACCCTTGGCATCGACGGACCGACCCACGATGTCTACCGGGCCCTGCTGCTGCATCCGTCCTGGACCTTGCAGGACGTAACCCGGGAGACCGGCCTCACCACCACCGAAGTGCGCGCGGCGCTCGACCGGTTGACCCAGCTGTCATTGAGCCCCTTCCAACCTGACGGGTGGTTGGGCTGCGGGCCCCGGCGGCGGGCATGAAGAAAGCTCCTGGTAGACGGGTTCACGACCAAGATCACCGCATCCGCCAGGAGCTCGTGTGCTTGTCTACCCGTCTGCCATCGATCTGTCCAGCCGTACCCTGCGTCGCCTCTCCGGTCTGCTGGCAGGTCACCGACGCCAAATCGGTTCTCGCTGGCGCCGCCTGAGCTGCGGCCGGCAGGCTCTGCTCGTACTCGCCCACCTACGCTGCGGCGACACCTACAGCCGCCTCGCCGCCGGCTTCCGGGTCGGGATCGCGACGGTCTACCGCTACATACGCGAGGCCGTCGGCCTCCTGGCCACCCTCGCCCCGACGCTGGAGCAGGCCATGCACACCATCCGCGGGAAGGCGTACGTGATCCTCGACGGCACACTCCTGCCGATCGACCGTGTTGCGGCCGACCGCCCGTACTACTCGGGAAAGAAGAAGCACCACGGGATGAACGTGCAGGTCCTCGCCGACCCGGCCGGACGGCTGCTCTGGGTCTCGGACGCCCTGCCCGGCGCCGTCCACGATCTGACCGCGGCCCGCACCCACGGCATCCCCGCCGCCCTCGCCGCCGACGGCATCAAGTGCTGGGCGGACAAGGCCTACCAGGGCGCCGGACCCGCCGTCCGCGTCCCGATCCGGGGCAAGCACCTGCGCGGCTGGCGCCGCCGCCACAACCGCGATCACGCAAAGATCCGAAGCCTCGGCGAACGCGCCATCGCCACCCTCAAGTGCTGGCGAGTACTTCGCAAACTGCGCTGCAGCACCACGAGGATCACCACCGTCGTCCGCGCCATCGTCACTCTCGAACTCACCAGCTGATCAAGATGGAAACGGCTCATTGCTGCACCCAGCCGGCGGCGACCAGTTCATCTCCGTCAGCCCCGACGTAGCCCTCGCCCCGGAGTTGTCACGCAAGGAAGCCGAATTGGACGAGAGGAGAGCCGGCTTGTCCCGTGAGCGAGCTGCGCTGGCCCTTCTCACCTCCGAGTACGCCGCCCTCGCGACGGGCCACGACACCAGCGGGGTGGAGCGGCTCACCGGCGTGGAGGCGGTGCGGGTCCGGCTGCTGGAGCTCGCTCACCGGGCCGAGACCGAAGTGTGCACCTTCGTACCCGGTGGGGCGCTCAGCTCCGCCGCCCTGAAGGCGGGCAAACCACTGGACGAGCAGAACCTCGCACGGGGGGTGCGCATGCGGACCGTCTACCTGGACAGCGTCCGCAACGACTCCGCAACCGTCGAGTACGCCACGTGGCTGGCTTCTGCCGGTGCCGAGACGCGTACCGTGCCCACACTGCCCATGCGCATGATCCTCTGCGACCGCGCGGCGGCGGTCATTCCCATAGACACCGACGACAGCAGTAAAGGAGCCCTGCTGATCCGCCACCCAAGCATGGTGCAGGCGCTCAAGGAACTGTTCGACGTGATCTGGGAAGGCGCGGTGCCGCTCGGTACACCGACGCGGGAGCTCTCCGAGGACACCGCAAGCGACCGGGAGACCGCCCTGCTCAAAATGTTGGCGGCGGGTCTGACCGACGAGGGCATCGCCCGCAGAATGGGCGTCTCACTGCGCACGGTTCGACGCAACACGGCGGACCTGCAGAGGCGCCTCGGGGTCCAGAGCCGGTTCCAGGCTGGTGCCGAGGCCGTCCGCCGCGGATGGATCTGACAGGTGTCGGTTCCGTAGGCGACGAGCACCGAGCCGGTGAACCGGCCCCTCGATGCCATGGCTCGGCGCTGACGGGCACGGCCCGTCGGCCCCGGCGCCGTACGGTGCCCACGGTCGGGCCGGTGTACGCGGTCAAGGTCGTTCTCCACTCTCCGTCCGCGCCCACTCCTCCTCGTCGTCCCAGCCTGCCGTCCGGCATACCCGGCGACCGGCGGCTCGAAGCGATCGCCCGGTACGCCCGGCCGGCAGCACAGCCGGGCATCGCCCACGTCTCCCTCGTCCGATGGGGCACACGACTCGTGGGGATGACATTCGTCGAGGTCGTGGGCTACTCCGTCCCGGCCGGCACCACGGAGTACGACTACCGGGACGTGTTCTTCTCCGACACGCTCGGCACCGTCACGGTCGACGGCTCCGCCCCGGTGAAGCTGGGCACGGGCGACTCCGCCACCGTCTCCGGCACCGTCACGGCCGAGGCCGAGGCGCCGGAGGGCCGCGAGTTCTTCGGCCGCGTCCAGCTGGTCAACGCTCGCGGCACGGTCGCGGGTGCGGGCAGCGTGACGATCGAGAAGGTCATCCCGTAACGGCGGTACGCCGCCAGGGGTGAGGGGCGGGTGTCCGGGACCACCGGGCACCCGCCCCTTCGTCGTGGGCGCCCTTGTTCCCGGGGGCTGTGCTGTTCCCGGGTGCCGTGCTCGCCCCGGGGCCGCTGCTGTTCCCGGGGCCTCCGCTCGCCGTTTCCTGTCCGGTCCGTGCCCGGCGCCGCCTACTGGCAGGCCATGCGGTTCGCCTCCGGCAGGGCGCCGGTGATCCAGGTCCGGGTGAGGGCGATGTTCCGGGCGCCGGTGACGACGAGGTCCGGCCGGTCGCCCTCGCGGGGCAGGCCGACGAGCAGCTGGTCGCCCACGGCGGGGGCCGACGACCCGGCCGTCCCGTGGAGGAACGTGACGGACGTGACCTCCTCCCCCGCGTGGACCCGGGTCACGGCGAGCGTGATCCGCTGCTCCCCCGACCTCGCCCCCGTCCCCGGCACCGGCTCGGTCGCCGTGACGACGCCCTCCGCCACGAGGCGGGCGCAGGCCAGCCACCGGGGATCGCCGACGGGGGGCCTCTCCCCGGCCGTCTCGGACTTCGCACCGTCCTCACCGGCACCCGCGTCACCCCGGCCCGCCGCGGGGGCACCGGCGTCGGCACTCGACGTCTCCTGGCCCGTGCCGGGCTGCACCATGAACCAACCCAGCCCCGCCACGACGGTCGCCGCGGCGGCCACGGCCAGCGTCCCCAGGGCGCCCCGGAGGGGCCTCCGACGGCGGCCGGAGCCGCCGCCCCGGCCGGGTCCACGCGCTCCGCGCGGCGCGCGCGAGCGGCCCGGCCCGGTGCTTCCGCCGGGTCCGGTGGGGGTGGACGCCGAGCCCACCGGGACCGTGTCCTCGACGACCGTGTCCTCGATGACCGTGTCCTCGATGACCGTGTCCTCGGCGTTCCCGGCCGGTGCCCCGTCGTCGGCGCCGGTCTCCGGTACCGCGTCGGACGGCTCGGCGAGCGCCTCCCCGAGGAACGCCAGCTGCTCCCGGAGCACCGCCAGGTCGGCCACGGCCGCCGCGTGCTCCGCCATGAACGCGGGGTCCCGCCGGTCGTCCTCGGACGGCGCCTCGGCCAGGATCGCGGTCATGAGGGGGTCTGCGGAGCCGTGCCGGGGGGCGTCTCCGTGTCCGGCGGCGTCGTGGGCGGCGTGGCCGTGGGAGGCGTGGTCGCGGTCTTCGCGGGAGCCGCCGTCGGCGTCCACGCGGTCCTCGGGGGGACGGTCCTCGTACCTCCGGTCGTCGCGGGTGCCGTGACCGTGGGTGCCGTCGCCGTAGGTGCCGTCGCCGTGGGCGGTCATGTCACACCACCTCGTCCTCGTGCAGGCGGGCGCGCAGGGCCCGTACCGCCGTGTGCAGCCTGCTCTTGACCGTGCCCTCGGGGACACCGAGCTGGTCGGCGATCGACCGCACCGGCAGGTCCGCGTAGAACCGCAGGACGACGACCTGGCGCTGGGCGTCGGTCAGCGCGTCCAGGCCGCGGGCGACGGCGAGGGAGAGCAGGCTGGTCTCCTCCCCGGACGGCGCTTCCGCGGGACGCAGGGCGGCCAGGCGTTCGCCGAGGCGTTCCTGGCGCCGCTTGGCCCGGTGCCAGTCCATCGCCAGGTTGGAGGCGACCACGGCCGCCCACGCCGACACGTCCCGCGGTGCCTCCTGTCCGCTCGCGGCCCGTTCCAGCAGCCGCAGGCGGACCTGCTGCACCCCGTCCGGCAGGTCCGCCTGCGGCACCCCGCCCAGGGCGAGCACCGCCCGTACCCGGCGCTCCTGCGCGGCGTCCAGTGGATCGTCGCCCGCGGCGGGGTCCGTCCCCCGCCCGCGCCGGGCCCCTGTGCGCAGCACTGCCCCACCCCCTCACGCTGTTCCCCCTACGACGCCGCTGCCGCCCGGAACGTTCGCCGCACGCGCAGAAGCCGGCCGAGGCGTACGTCACACCGCGCCGAGGCGTACGTCACACCTTCGTGTGGGCCGGACCGGGTTGGGCAGGGGACCTTGCGGCCCATGCCCTCCGGTGGCTGAATTCCTGCAGTTCAGGAGGGTGGCGGCCGGAGGTCCGCAACCGGTCGCCGACCGGGTCCGCCGCCGGAGCCGTCCCAAAGGGCGGGCAGAACGGCAAAGAATTGGACAGCCGGGCCGTGGTCGGCCGCATGATGGATGAGCCTCGGCCAGGCATACAGGTACGTAACAGGACGCAGTAGGGAGTCGTCGTGAGGGTCGGAATCGTCGGAGCCACCGGTCAGGTGGGCACGGTCATGCGCGGGATCCTCAAGGAGCGCGACTTCCCGGTCACCGAGCTGCGCCTGTTCGCGTCGGCCCGTTCCGCGGGCACCGAGCTGGACGGGGTCACGGTGGAGGACGCGTCCACCGCCGACTACTCCGGCCTCGACATCGTGCTGTTCTCGGCGGGCGGCGCGACCTCCCGGGCGCTGGCCGAGAAGGTCGCCTCGCAGGGCGCCGTGGTGATCGACAACTCCTCCGCCTGGCGCAAGGACCCCGAGGTCCCGCTGGTCGTCTCCGAGGTGAACCCGCAGGCGATCGCCGACCGTCCCAAGGGCATCATCGCCAACCCGAACTGCACCACCATGGCCGCCATGCCGGTCCTGCGTCCGCTGCACGCGGAGGCGGGCCTGGAGGCCCTGGTCGTCGCCACCTACCAGGCCGTGTCCGGCTCCGGTGTCGCGGGCGTCGAGGAGCTGCACGGCCAGGCGCGGAAGGTGATCGACGAGGCCGACAAGCTCGCCCACGACGGTGCGGCGGTCGACTTCCCCGAGCCGTCCGTCTACGCCCGCCCCATCGCCTTCAACGTGCTGCCGCTCGCCGGGAGCATCGTCGACGACGGCCTGAACGAGACCGACGAGGAGCAGAAGCTCCGCAACGAGTCCCGCAAGATCCTGGACATCCCGGAGCTGAAGGTGTCCGGCACCTGCGTCCGCGTCCCGGTCTTCTCCGGTCACTCCCTGCAGATCAACGCGCGCTTCGCCCGTCCGATCAGCCCGGAGCGCGCCACCGAGCTGCTGGGCGAGGCGCCCGGCGTCGTCCTCACCGACATCCCGACGCCGCTCCAGGCCGCCGGCCAGGACCCGTCGTTCGTCGGCCGCATCCGCCGCGACGAGACGGTGGACAACGGCCTGTCGCTGTTCGTCTCCAACGACAACCTCCGCAAGGGCGCCGCGCTCAACGCGGTCCAGATCGCGGAGCTGGTGGCGGCCGAGCTGAAGGGCTGAGCCCCGCACCGGCGTGAGCGGCGGGCGCGTCCCCTCGGGGCGCGCCCGCCGCTGTCGTCCGGGCTCCGGTTGCTGCGGTCCGGGCTCCGGTGGCTGCCGTCCGGGGATCCCGCCGCCGTCCGAGGCCCCGCCGTTCCCGTCCGGGGTCCTCCCCACCCGTCCCACCGACCGGACGCCTCTCCCCCTGGCCAGGGCACCTCACGCCTCCCCTGTCAGGGCACCGCACGTCTCCCTCACCAGGGCGCTGCACGCCGTCCCGCCGCGGGCCGCGTCCGCCCCGGCACATCATCCGATCGGCAGACGCCCGTCCCGTCCGGCATGGTCCGCCCCGGCACCGCGCCGTACCCTCACGTCCGAGGAGTGCGTCCCGCCCGGCCGGCCGGTGAGACCGCCGGGCACCGCCCGACGGAGACGAGCACCGCCATGCCGACCGCCAAGAACCTCCAGGCCAACCGTGCCGCCCTCGCCCACCGCCTCTCCTACGCGCTGCGCCACCCGGACCGCATACCCCGGCACCTGCGCCGTGCCGCCCGCGACACCTGGCTGCGGTACCGCTCCCCCGACCACATCGCCTACTACAGGGCCGTGATGCGCTCCGACACGCGCCGGAACCCGGACGCCGCCGTGGGCAGCCACAGCCGCGAACGCTGGAACGCCCTCGGCGCGATGCAGTTCGACTACCTGCTGGAGCACGGGCTGCGGCCCGAGCACCGGATGCTGGAAATCGGCTGCGGCAACCTGCGGGCCGGGCGTCACTTCATCGCCCACCTGCACCCCGGCCACTACTACGGCATCGACATCTCCCCCGACATCCTGTTCGCCGCCCAGGACACCCTGGTCGCCCACGGGCTCCAGGACCGGATGCCCACCCTCACCCCGGTCCGCGACCTCACGCTGCGCTTCCTGCCCCCGGCGCACTTCGACGTCGTCCACGCCCACAGCGTCTTCTCGCACTCCCCGCTGCCGGTCATCGAGGAGTGCCTGGCGAACGTCGGTCGGGTGCTCGCGCCGGGCGGATGGTTCGACTTCACCTTCGACCGCACCGAGGGCGAGGAGCACCACGTCCTGCGGGAGGACTTCTACTACCGCACCGAGACCCTGACCGCGCTGGCCGCCCGGTACGGGCTGACGGCCCGCCTCATGGAGGACTGGGAGCGCCTGCCGCACGGCCAGTCCAAGATCCGCGTCACCCACGCCGACCGCACGGCGCCCCCGGAACCGCCGTCGGGCCCAGAGCCGCCGGCGCCCCCGGGACGGCCGACGCCGCCGGGACGGCAGTCCTCCGGCACGTGACTCAGCCCCGGCCGCCGTCCGCGCCCGCCGCGAGGTCCTCCCGCCGCACCTCGTACAGGAAGCAGCCGTGCTCCACGGCCCGTACGTGCACCAGTGCCACCTCCGGTTCGGCGAACGCCTCGGCCAGCGCCGCCGCCAGTTCCTCCGCCGCCCCCACCAGCCGCCCGCCCACGATGCGGCCCTCCGCCGAGTAGCGGCGCACGGTGCGGTGCGCTCCCGTGAACGGCAGCCCCGCGCCCTCGCCGCGCCCCGCGCCGTCCCCGGGCCCCGCGCACTCCCGTGCGTGCACGAACACCGGGCCCTGCTCGTCGTAGGCCCCCGGGTCGGCGCCCGTGGCGGCCGCCCACCGCCGCAGCGGCGCGTACGAGACGAGGGCGATCGACTCACCGGGCCGGCTGCGCCGCAGACAGCACCGCAGCGGCGCGCCGCCCTCCTCGTCGGTGAACAGGACCGGCGGACGCCCCGCGTCGTCCACCCGGCGGAGTTCCTTCAGCACGGGGGCCGGTACCGGGCGGGCGACAAGGACTGTCGGGGAGGGCCCCATGGAGGTCGTCGTGGAGGTCGTCATGCCCCCAGCGTCCCGCCCCGCCCCGCGCGCCACCGGCGGAATCCGGACATCGCGTTGACGCAGGTCCCGTGGAAGGATGGCGCAACCCACACATCACGAGGAGATGACCGCGTGCCTGGCACAAACCTGACTCGCGAAGAGGCGCGGCAGCGGGCGGAGCTGCTGACCGTTGACTCCTACGAGATCGACCTCGATCTCTCCGGCGCGCAAGAGGGCGGCACCTACAGGTCCGTGACCACGGTGCGCTTCGACGTCGCCGAGCACGGCGACGGCGCGCAGTCCTTCATCGACCTGGTGGCTCCCACCGTGCACGAGGTCACCCTGAACGGGGAGGCCCTCGACCCCGCCGAGGTCTTCGCGGACTCCCGCATCGCCCTGCCCGGACTGCTCAAGGGCCGCAACGTGCTGCGGGTGAGCGCCGACTGCGCGTACACCAACACCGGTGAGGGCCTGCACCGCTTCGTCGACCCCGTCGACGACCAGGCGTACCTCTACACCCAGTTCGAGGTGCCGGACGCCCGTCGCGTCTTCGCCAGCTTCGAACAGCCCGACCTCAAGGCCACCTTCCAGTTCACCGTGAAGGCGCCCGAGGGCTGGACCGTCATCTCGAACTCCCCGACGCCCGAACCCCGGGACAACGTCTGGACGTTCGAGCCGACGCCGCGCATCTCGACGTACATCACCGCGCTGATCGTCGGCCCGTACCACAGCGTCCACAGCGTCTACGAGAAGGACGGCCGGTCCGTCCCGCTCGGCATCTACTGCCGGCCCTCGCTCGCCGAGTACCTCGACGCCGACGCCATCTTCGAGGTCACCCGGCAGGGCTTCGACTGGTTCCAGGAGAAGTTCGACTACGCCTACCCCTTCGCCAAGTACGACCAGCTGTTCGTCCCGGAGTTCAACGCGGGCGCCATGGAGAACGCGGGCGCGGTCACGATCCGCGACCAGTACGTCTTCCGCTCCAAGGTGACGGACGCGGCGTACGAGGTGCGGGCCGAGACGATCCTGCACGAGCTGGCCCACATGTGGTTCGGCGACCTGGTCACCATGGAGTGGTGGAACGACCTGTGGCTGAACGAGTCGTTCGCCACCTACACCTCCATCGCCTGCCAGGCCGCGGCGCCCGGCTCGCGCTGGCCGCACTCCTGGACCACCTTCGCCAACTCCATGAAGACCTGGGCCTACCGCCAGGACCAGCTGCCGTCGACCCACCCGATCATGGCCGACATCAGCGACCTGGACGACGTCCTCGTCAACTTCGACGGCATCACCTACGCCAAGGGCGCCTCCGTCCTCAAGCAGCTCGTGGCCTACGTCGGCGAGGACGCCTTCTTCCGTGGCGTCCAGGCGTACTTCAAGCGCCACGCCTACGGCAACACCCGCCTCTCCGACCTGCTGGGCGCCCTGGAGGAGACCTCCGGCCGCGACCTGAGGACCTGGTCGAAGAAGTGGCTGGAGACGGCCGGCATCAACATCCTGCGCCCCCGCATCGAGACGGACGCCGACGGCGTCGTCACCTCCTTCGCCGTCCAGCAGGAGGCCCCCGCCCTCCCCGCCGGCGCCAAGGGCGAGCCCACGCTGCGCCCGCACCGCATCGCGGTCGGCCTCTACGACCTCGACGAGAGCAGCGGCAAGCTGGTGCGCACCGAGCGCGTCGAACTCGACGTGGACGGCGAGCTCACCGAGGTCCCGCAGCTCACCGGCACGCGCCGCCCGGCGGTCGTCCTCCTCAACGACGACGACCTCTCCTACGCCAAGGTCCGCCTCGACGAGCAGTCCCTCGCCGTCGTCACCGAGCACCTCGGCGACTTCGAGGCGTCCCTGCCCCGCGCCCTGTGCTGGGCCTCCGCCTGGGACATGACCCGGGACGCGGAACTCGCCGCCCGCGACTACCTCTCCCTGGTCCTGTCGGGCATCGGCAAGGAGTCCGACATCGGCGTCGTGCAGTCCCTGCACCGCCAGGTCAAGCTGGCCATCGACCTGTACGCCGACCCGGCCGCCCGGGAGACCCTCCTCGGCCGCTGGACGGACGCCACCCTCGCCCAGCTGCGCGCCGCCGCCCCCGGCAGCGACCACCAGCTCGCCTGGGCCCGCGCCTTCGCCGCCACCGCCCGCACCCCCGAGCAGCTCGACCTCCTGGAGGCCCTGCTCACCGGTGAGCAGACCGTCGAGGGCCTCGCCGTCGACACCGAGCTGCGCTGGACCTTCGTCCAGCGGCTGGCCGCGGTCGGCCGCTACGACGAGACGGAGATCGCCGGCGAGTACGAGCGCGACCGCACGGCGGCCGGCGAACGCCACGCCGCCACCGCCCGCGCGGCCCGCCCGACGGAGGAGGCGAAGGCGGAGGCGTGGGCCTCGGTCGTCGACTCCGACAAGCTGCCGAACGCCGTCCAGGAAGCCGTCATCGCCGGCTTCGTCCAGACCGACCAGCGCGAACTGCTGGCGCCGTACACCGAGCGCTACTTCGAGGTCCTCGCGGACGTCTGGGACTCCCGTTCGCACGAGATGGCCCAGCAGATCGCCGTCGGCCTCTACCCGGCCGTCCAGGTCTCCCGCGACACCCTCGACCGCACGGACGCCTGGCTGACCTCCGCCAACCCGAGCGCCGCCCTGCGCCGCCTGGTCTCGGAATCCCGGGCCGGCGTCGAACGCGCCCTCCGCGCCCAGGCCGCCGACGCGGCAGCAGCGGGGGCGTAGCCTCCGGCGGTACGCGTCCCTGGGGGCGCCCGGTCTTATGCCGGGCGCCCTTCGCGTTGGGCGGGGCAACACGACACGGTGTCGCCCGTGCGTGGGGCGCCGTCACGGAGGCTCGTACGTCCTGCGTCCTGCGTCCTCAGTCCCGGCTCGGCCCCCTCCGACGCGGGGATACGAACCGGAGCCGTCACAGGGAAGGACCGGCCCACCCGCAACACATGACCATCAGAGTGCCGTTGGCCCTTACCCGGCCGTCCAGGTCTCCCGCAACACCCTCGACCGCACCGGCGCCCGGCTGATCTCCGTCAACCCCAGCACCGCCCTGCGCCGCCTGGTTCCGGAAACCCGCACAGGCTTCCACCGCGCCCTCCGCGTCCTCTGCGCCCAGGCAGCGACGGTGACGGCAGCAACGGGCCGTAGCCGTCGGGGGGTACGCGTTCCGGGCCGCCAGGCGCTATGACAGGCGCCCTTGTCGTGGTTCCTTGAGCCAGCCGATGAACGCGGCGAAAGCGACGTGTAGGGCTGGCAGCCACCGTCGAGGGAGGGCGGCCGGGGGAAGCTCGTGCGGTGCGAGCTGGGTGCAGCTTGCTCAGCGGCTTCCAGCGCCCTCATGCCTACCCTCGCTGAAGTTTGTGAGCACATTGACCTCAAGTGCTCACGGACTGGCAGCCCGCCGGCTGGGAGTGGGCCGGTTGCAAAGGGAAAGCATGGCTGGCCCAAAACATGCAGTTGATGAGGAAGACCGTCCGCACCCCAGCGCATAGTTGTGGCATGCAGACTCGGACGACATACGGCTGACGTGCCTCGCCGCCCACACCTCAGGCCGGTCGATCGCCGAGCGCGTGGTCCGTCACCGGCTGCGGGCGAGGGCCGCATCTGCGGCGTCCGGGCCGACCTGGACAATCTCCCTTTGCACCACACTGCCCCGAACGGATCCGCCTGGAAACTGTGCAGCTCGCACTTCTGCCCAACCTGGGCTGAACATTGAATGCACCCGCGCCTACAAGAGGACCCCCGGCTGGGACAGTGGAACTCGGCGTCCACCCGAGACGGCACTCGGGCCTTCAACCTGACCAGCCGCGGCACACAGCACGATTGGTCCACCCGACTCCTCCGGCGGATCGTCACACAAGATCGAGGCTACCGCAACAAGATGCGTTCCGAGGGCCGCGTTCACTGACCCCACTCATGAATGCCACAGGAAAGGCAACGGTTTCAGGTCGATCGAGGGCCACAAATTAGCCAAGCCTTGACCACCGCAGCGCACTATTGGAAGATCCTTCCGTAACCGCGATAGCGGGCAGCGGAGAAGGAGTGGCGTGAAGATACTTGGAAAGTTAGTACTGTTCTCCATCTCAGGTGCAGCAATTGCTGTTTCCAGCCTAGCCACCCCGGCGACGGCCTACGATCCCCAGAGCGGAACTGATATCGGAATTCGCGCGATTGGGGTCAGCGACGGCCTCATACCGGGCCAGCCCGTGATCCACAAGAGAGGTGACGGGGTCAATCCGCCGGCAGAGCTGGGTAACCCCTCCGAGTGGGGCGTGGTGAAGCTGGAGATCAACGATTCGGCCGTTCAAATCCAAGGGAACACCTGTAAGAATGTGACTCACGGCAAATGGTGCTATGGGTACGACTTGGTGTCGGCTGGGAAGAAGTGCTACTCGAATTACATCGCGAACGTGAGGCACAAGTCAACGGTCAGGGTCCGGAACGTCGATCATTCGAGTGGCTGGGTGGAGAAGGGAAAGACCTCCTACGCCAACTCAACACAAGGCGCAGCATGGACCTGCCACGCCTATTACAGTAATGCGTAAGATATATCTGCCGTGGTGAGGGTTGTTCTCCCTCGGGCGTGGCAGACCTCCGGGCGTACACGGGCCCGGAGGTCTGCCACTTCAGGACCGGAAGGGGAGAGAGTGAACTTTTTAGGTGCTCGGGCAGCGTCGCTTGCGGCTCCACTCGGGCTTGGTCTGTTGCTAGGCCTGACGGGACCTATCGCTGAGCATTGGGGTGGCCGTCCGGGTATTGCCGTGGGCGCCGTTTTCACCGGTGGTTGGCCGTGGGCCTGTTACGCCTTTCTGGTGGGCTATTTCCGCCAGTCCAAAATCGAATCGGTTGTCCTCGCGCCTCTGGGGCTGGCTACCGGTGTCGTGACTTACTACCTGACCAAGGGAAGTCTCGCATCTCCGGGTGACCTGGATTACTCAGGTGCAGGATCCTCCGGAGTTGCGCTCTGGGGTGTGCTGGCATTCTTCTTCGGAGCGCCCCTTGGGCTCCTGGGGAACCTTGCTCAGGTGCCGGGCATCGGTGGCCTGTTTTTCCGGCTGCTCATTCCCCTGGTGGCCTTTTATGAGACTTCCATGCGCCTGGAGACGGAGTCACGCGGGCCGAGTCAGGGTGTTCTGGGTACCTGGACCACTGTTCGGTACACGGCTGTTGCCGTTGCGATCGCTATGGTGAGCCACACGGTCTGGAGTTGGTGGAGGTCTCGCCGTCTTCGTTCCGCTGGGATGGGTGTTGGCTAACTTGATCTTTAACCTCGGAGGTCGAACGACTCCTCGTACTTGATCACTCGGGCTGGTAACTGCCGTATGTGAAGGCGGCCTTCGGCTGAGCATGTGATCCGACCAAGGAACACACAAGCTCAGCGCGAAGGCCGTGGGGATGAGTCTGCTGCATCACGTCGTCCGGCAGGATCCGTTTGCGGAACTGTCATGCTTCCGGGGCGAGTTCTACTCCTGTCTGACCAGGCGAGCGGATGCGTTGTTCGAGCTGGCCGATGCCGTGCTGTGTGCGGATGGCCCGGTCCGGTCGCTGGTGGAACTGTCGCTGGTGGGCGAACACCGGCGCGGGCACGGCGGGCTCTACGACGCCCTGTCCGCAGGCCGGGTCGACGTCGCCCGGCTGCGACGGGCCCTGGCGACGGTGCCGCTGCCGCGGGCGGCGGACGGCCGGCTGGTGCTGGCCGCCGACCTCACCTGCTGGCTGCGGCCCAGCGCGCACACCTCACCGCAGCGGGTCCTGTGCCACACCTACGGCCGGGGCAAGGACCAGCACATTCCCGTGCCCGGCTGGCCCTACTCGGTGATCTGCGCGCTGGAGACGGGACGCAGTTCGTGGACCGCGCCGCTGGACGCATTGCGTCTGGCCCCGGGCGACGACGCCGCCACCGTCACGGCCGGCCAGATGCGTGAACTGGTCGAGCGGCTGGTCTCGGCCGGGCAGTGGAAGGACGGCGACCCGGAGATCCTGATCGTGGTGGACGCCGGATACGACGTGCCCCGCCTGGCCTTCCTGCTCAAAGATCTGCCGGTGCAGGTACTGGGCCGGATGCGCTCGGACCGTGTCCTGCGCCGTGCGGTCCCGCCTCGCGAGCCCGGCGTGAGGGGCCGACCGCCCCGCCATGGAGCGGAGTTCGTCTTCGGTGACCCGGCCACCTGGGGCACACCCGACGAGCAGACGGTGACCGCAACCCGTCTCTACGGCACCGCCACCGCCCGGGCATGGGACCGGCTCCACCCGAGACTGACCCACCGCTCTGCCTGGACTTCCCAGCTCGGCGCCCTGCCGGTCATCGAGGGCACCGTGATCCGTCTGCAGGTCGAGCATCTGCCCAGCGGCGCGACACCCAAGCCGGTCTGGCTGTGGTGGTCGGGCACCAACGCCACCACAGCCGACGTCGACCGTCTGTGGCAGGCGTTTTTGCGGCGCTTCGACATCGAGCACACCTTCCGCCTGTTCAAGCAGACCCTGGGCTGGACCTGTCCGAAGATCCGCACCCCCGAAGCCGCCGACCGCTGGACCTGGCTGATCGTCGTCGCTTTCACCCAGCTCCGGCTCGCCCGCCCGCTGGCGGCAGACCTCCGGCGGCCGTGGGAAAAGCCGACCCCGCCCGACAGGCTCACCCCGGCCCGCGTCCGTCGCGACTTTCGACACCTGCGGCCGAAGGCCGCCTGCCCGGCCGGAGCACCGAAATCCTCTCGGCCCGGCCCGGGACGGCCACCCGGCCGCAGGAACAACCAGCCCACCGCACGCTACGACGTGCACACCGTCCACAAACCCGGCCCCACAAAACGACGCACGAAGAAGTCCACGACTCCACGCCCCCGCCGCACAGGTTAAAGATCAAGCTAAGGGTTGTCCCGTAATTGATCTGCGGGTCGCCTCGGGCACAGCTGGCCGCCGTGCAGCCCACTGGCCTATCCGGCGAGGGCGAGGTTGTGCATGCGGGTGACGCCGAGCATGGCGTGGTGGACGCCGTCGCCCTTGAGACGGCAGTCGCGGAGGATCTTCCAGGTCTTCATGCGGGACGTGCTCGACACGGGCGCGGACCTGCTTGCGGGGTGTTGGGCTCCTCTTTCCCAGTCCGGGAGTTCGGCTTGGCTGCGCTTGCGGCGGTGTGGGATGACGAGTCCGGTGCCTGGGTAGCCGCCGTCGGCGATCGTGGTGGTCTTGCCGACGGCGGCTTTGACGCCGGATTCCTCCCATGCCTGGCAGTCGTTGCGGTTCCCGGTGAGCGGCCGGCCGACCACGACGACCAGGCGGGTGTCGGCGTCGATGACGACCTGGTGATTGGGGGAGTACCGGTAGTTCTTCGACCGCTCGGCCACAGTGTGGTGCCGGATGGTCACCAGGGTGCCGTCCACCATGAGCACAGCGTCCTTCGCGAACCGCTTGCGAGACTGGAGCTCGGGCATCGCGACCCGAGGTGGCCGATGATCCGGTCCGCCCCCGACTTGGACACCCCGAACAGCGGGACGAGCTGCCGCATGGTCAGGTTCGTGCGCCAGTGGGCCGCGACCAGCAGGGCCTGGTCCTCCAGCGGAAGGCTCCACGGCCGGCCCCTGCGGACCACGTCCGCCCTCTCGCGCCGCAGCACCGTCACCAGCTTCGTGAACTGCCGCGGGCTCAGCCCGGTGAACGGGGCCATCCAGGACGGCTCCGACGCCGTGATCACACCAATCACGCCAAGATCATCTCAACTGTGACCGTCTCACTGACCGAAGTGGGAAGCGCCGGTGGCCTTCGGATCGAAGGGCACCGCTCCCGGGATCCGATGGATGATCTGTTCTGCTCGTCAGGCTGTCCTCTCAGCGAAGCGCCTTCACCATCAGACGTTCCCTGGTCACCCCGTCGGACAACAGGTCTCCAAGTGCTCCCGTATCGACGAAACCGTTGCGCTGATACAGCGCGATAGCGGGCTCGTTGCCCGGTAGGACCGCTAGCTTCAGAGTCGCAGCACCCCTCTGCCGGGCCCAGCCTTCGACTGCCGCTAGCAACTGACCCCCGACGCTGCGGCCTCGTGCCTGAGGGCTGACCCACACCGACCTGAGCTCGCATGCGCCGCCATCCCCGGGAAGGCCGGCGGCCATCCCGACGGTTCGGCCGTCCAGCAGCGCAATGATGCTGTAGGTGGCCGGCATCGCAAAGCGCTCGCGCCACCGCTCTTCCCCACCGTTGTGCCATTCTTCGAGCCCAGCCGCGAAGGCGTGAGGTGCCTCGCTCAGTGCAGCAAGACGAACCTCCCGCCACAACGCCCAGTCGCTCGTCGTGAGAACCCGCAGGTGCACCACGACCATTAGTCTGCCGCGACACTCGGCTCACTGACCAACAGTGACGGAATAACCCTTAGTTCTCGCGATCCGGTTCCATGCCAGTCGAGCGGACGGAGTCAGCTTGCCGGGACGCAGCCTGGCACGCCTCCCGGGTGCATGTCCGCGCAACAACGCCGACGAACAACGGCGGACGCGTCCGGACACCTTCGGACCGTCAGCGCAGGATCACTACTGCCCTTGCATGCGCGATGTCGTCCTGGTGGTTGGCGCCGGAGGCCGGTGCCGGTGAGGCATCGGTCGAGGACGTCGAGGCGGTACCCGAGTTGGCGTCAACCGCGCCGACCAGCGGTGATCGGTGAGGTCGGGTGCGTAGGGCGGCAGCTGGAAGACGCCGAGCCAGCTGTGTTCGGCGGAGTCACTGCGCATACCGGCCGTCAGATGAGTGCTCAAGTTGTCTCAGACCAGCACGATCGGGCCGTCGAGGATGCTGGTGGCCGGTCTGGACAAGGCCGCGGTAGTCCTTCCAGAAGCCGCCCGCCCGCACACCCCTTCCCGCACACCACAAAGGCGCCGCTCCCACCCTCGGGCAGGAGCGGCGCCCCGGAAGTCACGGGTCGTCCCCGAGGCGGTGCCCCCGGGACGGCAGCCGTCGGTCGGGCCGTCAGGCCTTGGCTTCGGTCTGCGTCGCGGTGTCGATGTTGGAGCTCGTCACGTCCTTCTGCTTGTGCGACTTGTCCAGGACCATCACCAGGCCGGCGATGACGAGGAACAGCACGATCGGGGCGGCGACGTAGAGGCCCAGCGTCTCGATGACGCTCAGGCCCGTGCCGGGGTCGTCACCGTCGTCGCGGGTGAGCGCGAGCGCGGGGGACGTCATGAGCAGCATCATCAGCGTCGTACCGGCTGCCAGGGCGCCGGCGCGCAGGGCGTTCGTCTTGTCCACGGTGCAAAAGGTAGCGAACGCCTTCGGGGGCCGCGCGCCCGGGGTGCCATACGGGGCTGCGGTGCTGGTGGGGACGGTGGGGGCGGTGGAGGCGGTGCGTGCCGGGGTCATGGGCGGGCCGCACCGCCGGTGTCGGTACCGGACGCGACATCGGCACCGGCACCGGCATCCGCAGAGGCACCGGCGCCAGCACCCGCATCCACAGAGGCAGAAGCAGCGGCACCGGCAGCGGCACCCGTGCCGGTGTCCGTGCGGACGGTGTCGATCAGTGCCCGTAGGCGCGGGGAGGCTGTGAGGTCCTCCAGGGTGGCCGGGCGGCCGGTGGGGTCGGCGATGGGGAGGCGCCAGTTGGGGTACTGGTCCCAGGTACCGGGGAGGTTCTGGGGGCGGCGGTCGCCGATGCCGTCGGGGAGCCAGATGCCGATCATGCGGGCCGGGGTGCGGACCAGGTAGCGGTGGAGGGCCTGGATGCGGGCTTCCTCGGAGGAGGGGTCGCCGCTTCCGCCCGTGCCCTGGAGGAGGCCGAGGCGGGCGAGGAGGTCGAGCCATTCGGTGACGTCGGCGGCGGCCTCGGAGCGTTCCACGGTGAGGGGGCGGGTGAGCAGGCCGAGGCGGTCGCGGAGGTCGACGTGGTCGCCGGTGAGGCGGGAGGCGGTGGGCGGGAGGTCGTGGGTGGTGGCGGTGGCGAGGCAGTCGGCGCGCCACCGGTCCGGGGGGAGGGGGCGGCCGTCGCCCTCCCAGTCCCGTTCGAACCAGAGGACGGAGGTGCCGAGGACGCCGCGGCTGCGGAGTTCCTCGCGGACGCCGGGTTCCACGGTGCCGAGGTCCTCGCCGATGACGGGTGCGCCGGCGCGGGAGGCCTCCAGGACGAGGACGGCGAGCATGGCGTCGGCGTCGTAGTGGACGTAGGTGCCCTCGGTGGGCGGGTGGCCCTCGGGGACCCACCAGAGGCGGAACAGGCCCATGACGTGGTCGATGCGCAGGGCGCCGGCGTAGCGGAAGAGGGCGCGCAGGAGGTCGCGGAAGGGGGCGTAGCCGGAGGCGGCGAGGCGGTCGGGGCGCCAGGGGGGCAGGCCCCAGTCCTGGCCGCGGGCGTTGAAGGCGTCGGGGGGCGCCCCGGCGGACATGCCGGTGGCGAAGTGGTCCTGCTGGGCCCAGGCGTCGGCGCCGCCGGGGTGCACGCCGACGGCGAGGTCGTGGACGATGCCGACGGGCATGCCGGCCTCGCGGGCGGTGCGCTGGGCGGTGGTGAGCTGTTCGTCGGTGAGCCAGGCGAGCCAGGTGTGGAAGTCGACGCGGTCCATGAGGGCGCGGCGGGCACGGTCGGTCCCGGGTGAGCGGGGGTCGCGTAGGTCGGCGGGCCAGCGCTGCATGTCGGGGCCGTGCTGTTCGGCGAGGGCGCACCAGGTGGCGTGGTCCTCCAGGGGGCGGCCCTGGGCGGCGAGGAAGTCGCAGTAGGCGGCGCGGCGGCCGGGGCCGAGGGGGACGCGGCGGACGAGTTCGAGGGCTTCGCGTTTGGTGTCCCAGACGGCGTCGCGGTCGATGTGCGCGCCCTGGTGGAGGACGGCGTCGCGCAGGTGTGCGGCGCGGTCGAGGAGGGTGCGGAGCCGGTCCCGGTCCCGGTCGTCGAGGTGGGCGTCGAGGTGGGCGTATTCGGGGATGTCCTCGACGTGCAGGTGGACGGGGTCGGGGAAGCGGCGGGAGGAGGGCCGGTAGGGGGAGGGGTCGGTGGGGGTGCCGGGGACGGCCGCGTGGAGGGGGTTGACCTGGAGGAAGCCGGTGCCGAGGGTGCGGCCGGCCCAGCCGGCGAGTTCGCGCAGGTCGCCGAGGTCGCCCATGCCCCAGGACCGCCGGGAGAGGAGCGAGTAGAGCTGGACCATGAGGCCGTGGGTGCGGCCGGGCGGTGCGGGCAGCCGGGGCGGGGCGACGATCAGATGGGCGTGGGCGGTGCGGCCGTCGGGGGCGGTGGCGGTGACGTGGTGCACGCCGGGCGGGAGGTGGTCGGCGGCGGTGCGGGTGTCGCCCTGTTCGGTGGTGATGTGCAGGCGGGTGCCGTCGGGCAGGGCGGCGAGGGCGGGCGGGGTGGCGGTGCCGCGGCCGACGACGGTCGGGGGCAGGAGCCGGGTCCGCAGTTCCTCCTCGCGGGCGGTGAGCGCGGCGCGCACGGCGTCGGGGGTGCGGGCGTCGACGTCGAGGGCGGCGAGGGCGCGGACGACGGCGGTCGCCGAGGCGGTGACGGTGCGGTCCGGTGAGGGCCGGTAGGAGGTGGCGACGCCGTGCAGGGCGGCGAGCCGGGCGAGCTCCTCGGACGGGTGGTCGGCCGGTCCGGGCGCGCCCATCTACGCCTCCGGGCGGTACTGGGCCGGGAACGCGTCGAGTCCGGAGGGGTCCGTGCTGTCGAGTCCGGACGGGTCGGGGGCGTCGAGTCCGGAGGGGTCGGTGGTGTCGTCGGTCTCGTTGGAGAGGGGGCCGACGTCGGCGAGCGGGGGCTCGCTGGTGAAGGGTTCGGCGTCGGGGAGCGGGGGCTCGCTGGTCAGCGGGAGTTCGGTGCCGGTCGTCTCGGCGCTGAAGACGCAGGGTTCCTCGTCCCAGGGGTCGTCCCAGGAATCCCAGGGATCCATGAGGTCGGCGGATGCGGCGGGCCGGTCCGCCCCGGGTTTGGACAGAGCGGGGGAGGGAGCGGGGACATAGGCGGGTGCGGGCACGGAAAACCTCCTGGTCGGGCGTGGGCGTGCAGTCGTTCTTCCTGCCGGGCGACGCCGGCACGGGGTGGTCGTCCCGCAGCCCCTACCCAGAGGCCGCGAAACCAGACGCACCAATCCGTACAACGTGGTCCTGCTCACATTTTGTTTCCGTACCCCACCGTGCGCGGCGGACAAACTCGGCACATCGCCCCCTGTCGTTGACACCCTCACCACGGGGATGGTGGGCTCGGGCTGCTTCACAACGAATGGGTCACGGTCACGGTGGCCGGGCAACGCGTGCGGTGGTGGGCGCGTGGGCGGTCGCCGTGCGGTCGGGGTGTCGGAGTCGGCCGGACGTCGGTGGGACGTCGGTGGGTGGTGACCGGGCGGCCTTAGGTGCCGGGCGCGGCGGGGGGCGGCCGGTTCCCGGGGCCGCCGGGACGCGCCCGGCGCGGGTCCCGGGGTCTCCGTTCCGCCGGCCGGGTCCGTCGAGCACAACAGGAGGAGTCTGTGCAGCTGCGGCGTGGGAGGACGGCGCTCGCCCTCGCGGTCGCCGTCGTCGCCGGGTCCCTGGGGGGTGCGCTTCCCGCGGGGGCGGCTCCGCAGGATCCCGCGGCGACGTCGGTGCCGGATGCCGGGCGGGACCCGGACGCGCGGGGCACGGAGCCGTCGGTGTGGCCGCGTCCGCAGGAGCTGCGGGCGAACGGGGCGCCGGTGGCCGTCACCGAGGAGGTGGCGGTGGTGGCCGGCGCGGGGACGGACGGGGCGGCGCTCGACGCGGTGCGCGCGCTGCTGCGGCGCGCGGGCGCGAGCCGGTTCACGGCCCCCGGCGCACCGGTGCCCGAGGGGGCGCTCGTGGTGCGGCTGGGCGCGCACCGACAGTCCGACGACCCCCTGCGCTCCCTCCCCTCGGGCGGCTACACCCTGACCGTCGGGGACGGCCGGGTGACGGCCACCGGGGCGGGGCCGGACGGGCTGTTCCACGCCGTGCAGACCCTGCGCACGCTGCTGCGCCCCGACGGCCGCTTCCGCGCCGTCACCGTGCGGGACTGGCCGGCGACCGCCGTGCGCGGGGTCACGGAGGGCTTCTACGGCACCCCGTGGACGCACGGGCAGCGGCTGGCCCAGCTCGACTTCATGGGCCGCACCAAGCTGAACCGCTACCTGTACGCGCCGGGCGAGGACCCCTACCGGCAGGCGCGCTGGCGGGAGCCGTACCCGGCGGATCGCCGCGCGGAGTTCCGGGAGCTGACCGAGCGGGCCGCGCGCAACCACGTCACGCCGGCCTGGGCGGTCGCGCCGGGGCAGGCGATGTGCTTCGCCTCGGACGCCGACCTGCGGGCGCTGACACGCAAGCTGGACGCGATGTGGGCGCTGGGCTTCCGGGCGTTCCAGCTCCAGTTCCAGGACGTGAGCTACACCGAGTGGCACTGCGGGGAGGACGCCGACCGGTTCGGTTCCGGCCCCGAGGCGGCGGCGCGGGCGCAGGCGCACGTGGCGAACGCAGTGGCCCGGCACCTGGCGGACCGTCACCCCGGGGCGCCCGCGCTGTCGTTGATGCCGACCGAGTTCTACGAGGACGGCTCGACCGCCTACCGTCGGGCGCTGGCCGACCGGCTGGCGTCGGGGGTGGAGGTGGCGTGGACCGGCGTCGGGGTGGTCCCGCGCACCATCACCGGGGGCGAACTGGCCGAGGCGAAGCGCGTGTTCGGGCGCCCGCTGGTGACCATGGACAACTACCCGGTCAACGACTACGCCCCCGGGCGCATCTTCCTCGGCCCCTACCAGGGCCGCGAACCGGCCGTCGCCGCCGGTTCGGCCGCGCTGCTGGCCAACGCGATGGAGCAGCCGCAGGCGTCCCGGATCCCGCTGTTCACCGCCGCCGACTTCGCCTGGAACCCGCGCGCCTACCGCCCGCAGGAGTCCTGGCGGGCCGCGATCGCCGACCTGGCGGGCGGCGACCCGGAGCGTGAGGAGGCGGTGGCGGCGCTGGCCCGCAACGGCGCGTCGTCGGTGCTCGGCGCCGAGGAGTCGGCGTACCTGCGGCCGCTGCTGAAGGAGTTCTGGGCGTCCCGCACCGAGGGCGGTGAGCGGGGCGCGCGGGCGGAGAAGCGGCTGCGTGACGCCTTCACGGTGCTGCGCGAGGTGCCTGAGCGGCTGGCGGACACCCCGCTCGGGGCGGAGACCGGGCCGTGGACGGAGAAGCTGGCCCGCTACGGCGCGGCCGGCACGGCGGCGCTGGACATGCTGCGCGCGCAGGACGCCGGGGACACGGGGGCCGCCTGGGCCGCGTACCGGGAACTGGGCCGGGAGCGCGCCCGGCTGGAGGCGGCGCGGGTGACGGTCGGCAAGGGGGTGCTCGACCCGTTCCTGAGCCGGGCGCAGAAGGCGTACGGGACGTGGGCGGGGATCGAGCAGGAACCGCCCGCCCGGCCCGGGGAGGAATCCGGCGACCGCGTGCTGCGGCTGCCCCGGGCCCGCGCGGTGAGCACCGTGACGGTGCTGGCTGATCCCGGCACCGAGGGGGCGGTGGAGCTCCGCGTGCCCGGCGAGGGCTGGCGGCGGCTCGGGCCGCTCGACCGGTCGGGCGCCACGGAACTGCGCGCGGACCGGCGGGCCGACGCCGTGCGGGTCACCGGGGCGGACGGGCACCGCGTGCGGCATCTGGTGCCCTGGTACGCGGACGCGCCCGCCGTCTCCCTGGACCTGCCCGGCGACCGGGCCGACGCCGACATCGGCCGCACCGAGCGGCTCACCGCCACCCTGGGGTCGCTGCGCCCGGCCGACGTGCGGGGCAGGGTGACGGTGGAGGCGCCGGAGGACGTCGAGGTGCGGGTTCCCGAGGGCACGCTGCGGGTGCCGCGCGGCGGGACCGTGGCGGTGCCGGTCGAGGTGACCGTGAAGTCCGGCACGCCGTCCCGCTCGTACGAGGTCCGGCTGGGCTTCGGCGGGGTGAGCCGCACGCTGACGGTGCGGGGGATGCCGCCCACGGCGGGCCCGGACCTGGCGCGCACCGGCCGGGCGCGGTCCTCGGCGGACGAGACGCCCGACTTCCCGGCCTCGGCGGCGAACGACGGCGACCCGAAGACGCGGTGGTCCTCGCCGGCGGAGGACGGCGCGTGGTGGCAGGTCGACCTGGAGCGTCCGGTGCGGCTGGGCCGGGTCGAGCTGCACTGGCAGGACGCGCACCCGTCGGCGTACCGGATCCAGGTCTCCCCGGACGGCCGCCGCTGGCGCACGGCGGCCACCGTGCGCGACGGGCGCGGCGGCCGGGAGACGGTCCGGATGGACGAGCGGGACGTGCGCCACGTCCGCGTCCAGGGCGACAAGCGGGCGACGCCGTACGGCTATTCGCTGTGGTCGGTGGAGGCGTACGCGGTCGCGGAGCGGGGAGGCCGCGCCGACGGTGAGGGCGGTGCCGACCGTGCCGACCGCGGGGACCGCGAGGGCGGTGCCCGTCCGGGCGGGGTGGACCGGGAGGACCGGGAGGACCGTCGGGGCGGCGAGACGTCCGCGGCTCCGACGGGGGCGGACCGCGCGGGCGGGGGCGGCTGACGCACCCGCGGGCCTACCGGCCTACCGGCCTGCGCGCCTACGCGCCGATGTGAGCTGAGCGGGGAGCGGTCGGCCGGGGCGAGCGCAGGGGGGTGGGCGGAGCAGGGATGGGCCGGGCGTGTTCGCCGGCCCGGCTCTGCCCGGAGATGCTTCCGCGCGGCCTTCCGCTCGCGCGGCCTTCCGTTCTCGTGCGGCCTTCCGTTCTCGTGCGGCCTTCCGCTTTCCGTTCTCCGTGCGGTTGCCGGCTTCCATGTGGCCATCGGGGTTCTCGGCTTTTCGCGTGCCACTATTCACTCAGTACATGTACGTAGTACATACTGATTCGCATGAGCACCCGTCACATCCTGCTGGGGCTGCTCGCCTCGGGGCCGACCCACGGGTACGACCTGAAGCGACGGCACGACGAACGGTTTCCCCAGGCCCGGCAACTGGCCTACGGGCAGGTCTACACGACCCTGCAACGACTGGTCCGCGACGGGCTGGCCGAGGTCGAGGGGACCGAGTCGGACGGCGGACCGGAACGGACGATGTACCGGGCGACGGAGCTCGGGGAGCGCGAACTGGCGCTCTGGGCCGGGCAGGTCACCCCGCCCGCGCCGTTCGTGACGAACGAGATCTTCGCCAAGGTCGTGGTCTCGATCCTGTCCGGCGGCGACCCGGCCGCGTACCTGCGCACCCAGCGGGCCGCGCACATGGAGCGCATGCGGGAGCTCACGGCCGTGAAGACGGCTCCGGGCGCGGACCTGTCCACCGTGCTCTCGGCGGACTTCGCCCTCAACCACCTCGACGCCGACCTCCGTTGGATGACCACGACGGCGGCCCGGCTCACCACCCTGACCGCGGAGGTCGACGCAGCATGACGCACGGGGACGACGACAGGACCGCCGCGGGCGGCGGTGGTCACGGCAGCCACCCCTCGAAAGGGGAACCGCTCCTCGCGGCCCACGGCCTGGTGAGGACGTACGGCGCCACCGAGGCCCTGCGCGGGGCCTCGGTCGAGCTGCGGGCCGGCGAGATCGTGGCGGTGACCGGGCCGAGCGGCAGCGGCAAGTCGACGCTGCTGCACTGCCTTTCGGGCATCGTCCGCCCGGACGCCGGCTCGGTGACGTACGCCGGGGAGCGGCTGGAGGAGGCCACGGAGGAGCGGCTGAGCACGCTGCGGCGCACGGAGTTCGGGGTGGTGTTCCAGTTCGGCCAGCTCATCCCGGAGCTGACCGCGCTGGACAACGTGGCGCTTCCGCTGATGCTGGGCGGCGCCACCCGCGTCGAGGCGCGGGAGGCGGCGGGCGCGTGGCTGGAGCGCTTCGGGGTGCGCGGGCAGGGGGATCTGCGGCCGGGCGGGATGAGCGGCGGTCAGGCCCAGCGGGCCGCGCTGGCCCGGGCCCTGGTGACCGGCCCGAAGGTGGTGTTCGCCGACGAGCCGACCGGCGCCCTGGACTCGCTCGCGGCCGAGCAGGTGATGACGTCCCTGGTCGGCACCGCGCGTGAGGCGGGCACGGCGGTGCTGCTGGTCACGCATGACGCCCGGGTGGCCGCGTACGCGGACCGCGAGGTGCAGCTGCGCGACGGCGCCGTGGTCCCGCTGGGGGTGACGGCATGAGCGGCGGCTCCCCGCGCCCCACGGGCCCTGACGACGCGGGCCGCGGCTCCCTCCGCCCCGCCGGGGGCGACGGCGCGGGCGGCGGCTCCCTGCGCACCGATGCGCGGCTGGCCTGGATGCTGACCAGCGGTTCCGACCGCGGGGAGGCGTGGCGGATCGCGCTCACCGCGACGGGCGCCGCCCTGGCGGCCGGGTTCGCGTCGGCGGCGGGTGTCCTGGCGTCCCTCGGCGACGGCCGGTACGCCGTCCCCGTGGCCTCGGGGGTGCTGGACGAGCCGGGCACCCGCTCCGGGGTGGTCGTCGCCCTGCTGCTCCTGCTGGTCCCCGTGCTGGGCTTCCTCGGGCAGTGCGCGCGGATCGGGGCCGTGCACCGCGACCGGCGGATGGCCGGGCTGCGGCTGGCGGGGGCGACGCCCGCGCAGGTGCGGCGCATCGCCGCGCTGGAGACGGGCCTGGCCTGCGCGCTGGGCTCCGCGCTCGCGACCGTGGGCGCGGTGGTGCTCCTGCTCCGCTTCTGGGAGCGGCCGACGGCCGGGGCCTGGGCCGCCCTCGCCCTGGTCGCGGTGGCCGTGCCGGCGCTGGGCGCGGCGGCCGGCGGGCTGGCGCTGCGCCGGGTGGTGGCCTCGCCCCTGGGCCAGGTGCGCCGGGTGACCCCCCGTTCGGGACGGGGTCCGGCCCGGCTGTTCCTGATGTCGTTGCTGGCGGTGGCGGCGGTGGCGCTGTTCGCCGCGGTCACGTCACCGCCCTCACCGGGCCGCATGACGTGGGTCTGGAGAGCGCCCCTGGAGACGGCCTTCGCCCTGCTGACGGTGGGCGCGGGCGCGGTGTGGCTGTCCGGTGCCACGGCGGGCGCCGTGGGCCGGGTGCTGGCCCGGCGGGCCCGCTCGGCCGCCACCCTGATCGCCGCCGAACGGCTCCGCGACGACCCGTGGGCTCCGGCGCGCACCCATGCCGCGGTGCTGCTGGTGACGGTCGTCGGCACCGGGTTCGTCGGGCTGCGGCACTCGATGCTGGAGGGGCTGCGCCGGGACGGCCGGGACGCGCAGGACATGGCGTTCTACCACGCCGGCCTCGACCTGGCGGCGGCGGCGATCGCGGTGGCCCTGGTGATCACCCTGAGCGGTCTCGCCGTGGGAACGGCCGAGTCGCTGTCCGGCCGCCGCCGGGCCCTGGCCGCGCAGGCCGCCGCCGGTGTGCCGCGGGCGGTGCTGAACCGGGCGCTGCTGCTGGAGACCGCCCTGCCCCTCGCGCCCGCCCTGCTGCTGGCGGGGATCGGTGGCTCGGTCGTCGGCGTGGGCTACTCGGTGCTGACCTCGTCCAGCGTGCCGTGGGCCGGCCTGCTGGTGCCGCTCGGGATCTACGCGGCGTGCCTGCTGGCCGCGGCCACCGCTCTCCCCCTGCACCACCGCAGCCTGGATCCGGGCACGCTCCGGTACGGGTGACCGGGGGGCGGAGCGGGCCCGGGTCGGCGTTCGTGGCCGGGGGGCGGTCGGGGGACGGTCGGGTTCGCGGTCGGACGAGGGCCGGGGGACGGTCGGGTTCGCGGTCGGGGGACGGCCGGGTGGCAGCCGGTCCGGACGACGGCCGGACGACTGCCGCTCCGGGCAACGGCCGGGTGGCCGCCGGGGGACGGCCGTTGGGAGCGGGGCCGCGCCTGCCGTGTTCACGTCGGGTGCCGGTCGGGCCGGGTCCGGCCCGTCCCGGGGGTACGGGGGTGCCTCCGGGCCGGAACCGGTGTTCGCCGGACCGGACCCGAAGCGCACACGTCCCGCGCGGAGCCCGGAGAACGGGCCACCTCGTCCGCATCCGCACACCCGGACACCACCTCATCGGCGTCCGCGCCCCCGGACACCACCTCGTCCGCGTCGGCGCACCCGAACACCACCTCGTCCGCGTCGGCGCACCCGGACACCACCGCACCGACCCCGCAGCCCAGCTTCCTGCCGTCGCACCCCCACCGTCCAGGTCCCCGTCGTCCGGCCTCCTGCCGTCCGAGCTCCCGGCGGCCGGGTCCGTCAGGCCGAGATGCCGTCGATGCGCGCCATCGCGTCGTCCGCGCCGTACGGCTGGAGGTACGGCAGCCAGCGCGGGTCGCGGTGGCCGGTGCCGATGATGCGCCAGGCGAGGCCGGTCGGCGGGGCCGGCTTGTGGCGCAGGCGCCAGCCCAGCTCGATCAGGTGCCGGTCGGCCTTCACGTGGTTGCAGCGGCGGCAGGACGCCACCACGTTGTCCCAGGCGTGCTGGCCCCCGCGGCTGCGCGGGATGACGTGGTCGACGCTGGTCGCGACCCCGCCGCAGTACATGCACCGGCCGCCGTCGCGGGCGAACAGGGCGCGGCGGGTGAGGGGAACGGGCCCCCGGTAGGGGACCCGGACGAAACGCTTGAGCCGGACCACGCTGGGGGCGGGGACGGTGACGGTGGTGCTGTGCAGGTAGGCGCCGGACTCCTCGAGGCACACGGCCTTGTTGTCGAGGACGAGCACGAGCGCGCGGCGGAGCGGTACGACGCCGAGTGGCTCGTACGACGCGTTGAGAACCAGGACATGCGGCACGGATGCCTCCTTGTACGCCGGCGACGCGTGGCTCGCGCCGGGACGATCCGTAGTCAGTTTCCCCTCATGCCTGGTGAATGCGCCACCATGTCCCGGTAACGGGCTGAGAGTGTTTTCGACCACACCCCGGAGCATCCCCGGGATGGTGACCGGTTCAAGCGCAGGTGAGGCCGGTCTCTCCTTCGCACAACCCCCGGATCCGCCCACAATGCCCCGTTAGTGTGGTGCTTCTGCACCCGCCGGTGACCTTTCCGTGACCTCGGACCCCGCCCGGCAGCAGATCGCGCACCTGGAGGTATCCGCCGTGTCCGTGCCCGCCGTCCTCAAGGCCGACGGCCCGTCGCCGACTCCCACGGAGAGTCCGTCGCCGGCCGTCCCCTCGCTCCGGGACGCCCAGGAACAGGCGACGAACGCCGCCAGCTGGGTCGAGCAGAACTGGTCGACCTGGCTGGCGATCGGTCTTCGCGTGCTGCTCATCCTGGTGATCGCGACGGTGCTGAGAGTGGTCGTGCGGCGGGCGATCACCAAGCTGATCGACCGCATGTCCCGTACGGGCGACCAGCCCGTGAACGGCACGTCGCTGGGCGGCCTGCTGGTCAACGCCGAACGGCGGCGCCAGCGGTCGCAGGCGATCGGCTCGGTGCTGCGCTCGGTGGCCTCGTTCCTGATCCTGGGGACGGCCGCGCTGATGATCCTGGGCACCTTCCAGATCAACCTGGCGCCGCTGCTCGCCTCGGCCGGTGTCGCCGGTGTGGCGATCGGTTTCGGCGCGCGCAACCTGGTGACGGACTTCCTCTCCGGCGTCTTCATGATCCTGGAGGACCAGTACGGCGTCGGCGACACCGTGGACGCGGGCGTGGCCTCCGGCGAGGTGATCGAGGTCGGCCTGCGGGTGACCAAGCTGCGCGGCGACAACGGCGAGATCTGGTACGTGCGCAACGGCGAGGTCAAGCGGATAGGGAACCTCTCCCAGGGCTGGGCGACCGCCAACGTCGACGTCACGGTCCGCTCCGACGAGGACCTGGACCAGGTGAAGGAGGTCCTGAGCGACGTCGCCGGGAAGATGAGCAAGGAGGAGCCCTGGAACGAGCTCCTGTGGAGCCCGATCGAGGTGCTCGGCCTGGACTCCGTGCTGCTGGACTCGATGGTGGTGCGGGTCTCGGCGAAGACGATGCCCGGCAAGTCCGTGACCGTGGAGCGGGAGGCGCGCTGGCGCATCAAGCGGGCCTTCGACGAGGCCGGCATCCGCATCGTGGGCGGTGCCACCACCCCGGTGGACGCGGCCCCGGGCCCCGATCCGGCCGCGGCCGTCGCGCCCCCGTCGGCGTACGCCAGCTCCGTCTCCCCCCAGTCGATAGCAGCCTCCCCGCTGACCCCGCCGAGCACCACCAAGTAGCAGGGCGCCGGCGCGCAGCGGCGAGCGGCGGCAGCGGTCGCGCCGAGCCGCACCGTGCGGCACACGGCGCCCCGCCTCTCCCCCCGCACCTCCGCAGGGCGGCACCCGGGACCTTCCCGGCTGCCGCCCTGCGGCACGCTGCCACCCTGCGGGGCCGTTCGGCCGGACCAGCCGGACTCGGACCTGCCTCGCCTCCCCTCCACGGCCCACCGGTCACGGCCCACCAGCCCCTTGACGGGCCGACGACGAGGGCCGTACGTTCCTCACGTCAGAGACAGGAAACTTTCCTAACAGTGATCGCGGCGGCGCCGTCCCGGCCCCTCCGGAGCCGTCCGGAGTCCTCCCGGGCCCCCCGGGCTGCGGGGCACTCCCGGGGATCCCACCGGAGACGCCCGGGTGCCCCTGGATGGACGCCCCGTGGCGACCGCTGCGAAGCTGGGCGGCCGAGGAAGGGCAGGTGTGGCACCCCATGGCAGGAACCGCCGGCACGCCGGGCACCCCGCGGGTGCTGCGGGCCATGAACGACCGTGCGGCCCTGGACCTCCTGCTGGAGCACGGGCCGCTGTCCCGCACCCGGATCGGCAAGCTGACCGGGCTGTCCAAGCCCACGGCGTCCCAGTTGCTGGCGCGGCTGGAGGCGGCCGGACTGGTGCTGGCCGGCGGCACCACCGAGGGGCGCCCGGGGCCGGGCGCCCGGCTGTACGAGGTGAACCCGGCCGCCGCGTACGCCGCCGGGCTCGACGTCACCCCCGAGCGGATCCGCGCCGCCGTCGCCGACCTGACCGGCCGGGTCGTCGGCGCGCATGACGTGCCCGCCCCCGGGCGCCGCTCCCCGGTCCCCGTCGTGCGGCAGGTCACCGACGCGCTGGACGGCGCGGTGAAGGCGGCGGGGCTGACCCGGGCCGACGTCCACCGGCTGGTCATCGGCACGCCGGGCGCCTTCGACCCCACGACCGGCCGGCTGCGCTACGCCTCCCACCTGCCGGGCTGGCACTCCCCCACGCTGCTGGACGAACTGGCCGCCGCCCTGCCGATGCCCGTCGAGTACGAGAACGACGTCAACCTCGTCGCCCTGGCCGAGCAGCGGCTGGGCACGGCGCGCGGCCACACGGACTTCGTCCTGCTGTGGAACGAGACCGGGCTCGGGGCCGCCCTGGTGCTCGGCGGGCGGCTGCACCGGGGGTGGACCGGCGGTGCGGGCGAGGTCGGCTTCCTGCCGGTGCCGGGGACGCCCCTGGTCCGTCAGGTCACCCGGGCCAACAGCGGCGGCTTCCAGGAACTCGCCGGTTCCCAGGCCGTTCCCGTCCTGGCCCGCGAGGCCGGCCTGGAGGACGTACCGGAGGGCCCGTACGCCGAGGTGGCCGCCGCGCTGCTGACCCGGGCCGCCGACGACCCCGACCACCCGGGCCACCAGCGTCTGCTGCGGGCCTACGCCACCCGGCTGGCCACCGGCCTGGCCTCGCTGGTCTCCGTGCTCGACCCCGAACTCGTCGTGCTCAGCGGCAGGTCCCTCACCTCCGGCGGCGAGGCGCTGCGCGCGCTCGTCCAGTCCGAACTGGGTGAACTGGCCGCCTCCCGGCCCCGCCTGGTGGTGGGCGACGTGCGGGAACAGCCCGTGCTGCGCGGCGCGTTGGAGAGCGCGCTGGCCGCCACCCGCGACGAGGTCTTCGACACCTCCCGCTGACCCGCCCCCTCCTCGTCCCCGCCCACTTCGCCCCTCACCTCCTCAGACCTCACCTCCGCCCCCTGCCCTCCACGTCCCCCGGGAGACGTTCGTCGACGGCGCCCCCTCACCGGCCGGAGGGAGCCGGACCGGCCGTACTCCGCTCTCCGCGTCTCCGTGAACGCCCTGGACGCCCTGGACGCCCTGGAAACGTCCCACATAGATCGGGCACGCCCCGGCCCCTCCGGGACCGACCCCGAACCCGCGACGGCACCCCGTGTGCCCGGCACCGAAAGCGAGGCAGCGCGCCGTGAAACTCACCGTGGTCGGCGGAGGCTCGACCTACACCCCCGAACTCGTCGACGGGTTCGCCCGGTTGAGGGAGACCCTCCCCGTCACCGAACTGGTCCTCGTCGACCCGGCCACCGACCGCCTGGAGCCGGTCGGCGCCCTGTCCCGCCGCATCCTCGCCCGCCACGGGCACCCCGGCACCGTCACCACCACCACCGACCTGGAGGCGGCCGTCGACGGCGCCGACGCCGTGCTGCTGCAACTGCGGGTGGGCGGGCAGGCGGCCAGGATGCGGGACGAGACGTGGCCGCTGGAGTGCGGCTGCGTGGGCCAGGAGACCACCGGGGCGGGTGGCCTCGCCAAGGCGCTGCGCACCGTGCCGGTCGTCCTGGACATCGCCGACCGGGTCCGCCGGGCCAACCCGGACGCCTGGATCATCGACTTCACCAACCCCGTGGGCATCGTCACCCGCGCGCTGCTGCGCGCCGGCCACAAGGCGGTCGGGCTCTGCAACGTGGCCATCGGGCTCCAGCGGAAGTTCGCCGCCCACCTGGGCACCGACCCCGGCCTGCTCCACCTGGAGCACGTGGGCCTGAACCATCTCACCTGGGAGTTCGGCGTGCGCCTCGGCGGCCCGGAGGGCGAGGACGTGCTGCCCCGGCTGCTGGCCGGGCACGGCGACGCGATCGCCGAGGACCTCCGGCTGCCCCCCGCCCTGCTGCACCGGCTGGGCGTGGTCCCCTCCTACTACCTGCGCTACTACTACGCCCACGACGAGGTGGTGCGGGAGCAGCGCACCGGGCCCTCCCGCGCGGCCGAGGTGGCCGACATGGAACGCCGCCTGCTCGCCCTCTACGCCGACCCGGCCCTCGACGAGAAACCGGACCTGCTGGCCCGGCGCGGCGGCGCCTACTACTCGGAGGCCGCGGTGGACCTGGCGGCCGCTCTGCTGGGCGGCGCGGGCAGCCCCTACCAGGCCGTCAACACCTTCAACGAGGGCACGCTCCCCTTCCTGCCCGACGACGCGGTGATCGAGGTGCAGGCGGCGGTGGGTCCGAAGGGGCCGGTGCCGCTGCCGGTGCCGCCCGTGGACCCGCTGTTCGCGGGCCTGATGGCCGGAGTCACCGCGTACGAGGAACTCGCCCTCCAGGCCGCCCTCGACGGCTCCCGGGACCGGGTCTTCCGCGCGCTCCTCGCCCACCCGCTGGTCGGGCAGTACGCCCGCGCCGAGCGGCTCACCGACGACCTGATCGCCCACAACCGGGAGCACCTGGCGTGGGCGTGAACGCGGGCGCCCGGACCGGCGCGGACGGGGACGCCGTGGTCGGCCGCCCGGGTGCGGACGCCCGGGCCGACGCGCGGGGAGACGTCCCGGCCGGCGCGCGGGGAGACGTCCGGGCCCCCCCTCCTCGCCGTCGACGCCGGCAACAGCAAGACGGACGTGGCCGTCCTGACCGGTGGCGGGGAGGTGCTGGCCACGGCCCGGGGCGGCGGGTTCCGTCCGCCCGCCGTGGGCGTGACCACCGCCGTGGACGCGCTCGCCGGGACGGTCGGGCGGGCCCTCGCCGCGGCGGGCGTACGCGCGGTGGCCCACGTCTCGGCCTGCCTGGCCAACGCCGATCTCCCGGTGGAGGAGGAGCGGTTGACGGCCGCGCTGCGGGAACGGGCGTGGGGCGACTCCGTCGAGGTCCGCAACGACACCTTCGCGGTGCTGCGCGCCGGGGTCACCGAACCCCGGGGCGTGGCCGTGGTGTGCGGCGCGGGGATCAACTGCGTCGGCATGCTGCCCGACGGCCGCACCGCCCGCTTCCCGGCGCTGGGGCGCATCTCCGGTGACTGGGGCGGTGGTTGGGGGCTGGCGGAGGAGGCGCTGTGGTGCGCGGCGCGGGCCCACGACGGCCGCGGCGCCCCCACCGTGCTGGCGGACGCCCTGCCCGCCCACTTCGGTCTGGCCGGCATGCCGGAGCTCATCGAGGCCCTGCACCTCGGGGATCTGCCCCCCGCGCGGCGGCACGAGGTGACGCCCGTGCTGTTCAGCGCGGCGGCCGGCGGTGACGCCGTCGCGGGGGCCCTCGTCGACCGGCAGGCGGACGAGGTGGTGGCGATGGCGACCGTGGCCCTGGACCGGCTCGGTCTCCTCGGCGAGGAGGCGCCCGTCGTCCTCGGGGGCAGCGTGCTGGCCGCCCGGCACCCCCGGCTCGACGACCGGGTCCACGCGCTGCTCGCCGACCGCGCCCCGAAGGCGGTCCCCCGGGTCGTCACCGCGCCCCCGGTCCTGGGCGCCGCCCTCCTGGCCCTGGACCGGCTCGCCGCCCCGCCCTCGGCCGGGCGGCGTCTGCGGGCGCACTACGGGGCGTAGGGGCGCCGGGGCGTGCGGAGCAGGGGGCGCGTGCGCGGCGCGGTGGGGGCGTACGGGGGTGGGAGCGCACGGCCAGGGGAGCACCACGGGAAGGGACACCGGGACGCGGACGCCGGGGGCCGGACGCCGGATGCCGGATGCCGGATGCCGGATGCCGGATGCCGCCGAGGGTTTCCGTCTCCGTGCGGCGTGTCGCGGGAACCACGGCGCGTTCCCGGACGTGTTTCCGAGGAGGGGAGAAAAGGACCGCGGCCGGGCCGGGGTTCCGGGGGAACCGGGCAACAGCGCTGCGATCACATCAAGATCGCGTCACACCCGGTGCGGATGACGGCCCCGGCAGCGATACTGGCCCGCGACGGATGACCAGGGGGAGGTCAGCAGTGACACCGAGGCCGGACAGCGGCACGGCGCCGCCGGGCACGTCGCTGCCCGCCGTACCCTCCCCGCCCCCGTCCGGCCCGCCCGCGCCCGGCCTGCCCGCCGTCCCCGGTCAGCCTCGGCCCCCGGGCGGTGTCCGGCCCCGCCCCGCGCCCCCGCCGCCGGCCGTCCGGCGCTCCGCGTTCGCCGAGGGCGCCGAGCGCCTGCGCAGGGCCGCCACCACCGAGCCGGGCCGGCTGCGCATCATCGGCGCCGTACTGGCCGCCCTGGTCCTCGCCTTCGGCGCGGTCTCGGCGTGGCAGATGACCGAGCGGGCCGCCGCCGCGGACGACGTCCTGCACCGCAGTCAGCCGCTCAGTTCGGACGCCGCCGACATCTACCGCTCGCTCGCCGACGCCAACACCGCGGCCTCCAGCGGCTTCCTGGCGGGCGGGCAGGAGACCGCCGCCACCCGCGAGCGCTACGAGCGGGACATCCGCACGGCCGCGGCCAAGCTGGTCAACGCGGCGGCCAACTCCGACCCCGACTCCCCGTCGGCCGCCACCATCACCGAGCTCAACCGCCTGCTGCCCGAGTACAAGGGCCTGGTGGAGCGCGCCCGCACCTACAACCGCCAGGGCTACCCCGTGGGCGGTGCCTACCTGCGGTACGCGAACGAGAAGATGCAGAAGGAGATGCTCCCGGCCGCGGAGGACCTGTACCGCACGGAGAACCAGCGGCTGCGGGCCGACTACGCGGAGGCGACCCCCTACCCGTGGGCGGCGATCGCCCTCGGCGTGGTCACGCTGTCGGCGCTCGCCTGGGCCCAGCACCGCACCTACCGGCGCACCAACCGCCTGCTCAACCACGGCCTGGTGGCGGCCACGGCGACCGCTTCGGTGATCCTGCTGTGGCTGGCCGTCGGCCACACCCTGGCCCGCTCGGGCCTCCACGACTCCCGCGACCACGGCGTCCGTTCGCTCGAAGTGCTGCACGACGCCCGCATCGCCTCCCTGAAGGCCCGCGGCAACGAGAACCTCACGCTGGTGGCCCGCGGCGCCGAGACGCGCAAGGTGGGCGACGACACCGTCGACGCCTACGACCACGACTTCGGGCGCGAGATGGACGCCCTCGGCAAGGGGCTCGCGCACGCGCGGCGTCTCGCGGACGACGACGCCGGGGCCCGGCCGGTCACGGCGGCCCTCGCCGACATGCAGGAGTGGAAGAAGCGGCACGGGGCCGCCCGCGAGCAGGACGAGAACGGCAACTACCAGCAGGCCCTGGACATGGTCATCGGTGCCGAGGGCGCGACCGGCGAGTGCTTCGACGGCGTCGACGAGCAGTTGGCCGCCGCGCTCGCGCACGAGGAGTCGCAGTTCGCGCGGGCGGCCGGTGACGGCCGGGACGCGTTGACGGGGCTGCCCGCGGGCGCGGCGGTGCTCGCCGTGCTGGGGGCCGCCGGTGCGGTCCTGGGCATCGGACGCAGGCTGTCGGAGTACCGGTGAGAGGGGGCGCGATGCGTACCGCGCAGCGGGTGCGGTCCGGGCTGAGGGGCTGGGGCGGGGTCGGCGCGATGGCGACGGCCTGCGTCGTCGCGCTGGTCTTCGCACTGCTGCTGACCTGCACCGGTTCCGTCGCGCACCGGCCGGCCCGGTCCGGGGCGCCGGCCGGCCCGGCCGGCGGCGGGGTGGCCGGGGCGGAGCAGGCCGTGGCAGCCGAGGACTGCGCGGACCCGGAGAAGCAGACCCTGGCCCCCTCGGGCGACGACGGCCCCACCATCGAGGCGATCAAGAACCGCCCGGGCGAGAAGCGCAAGCTCGTCGTCGGCATCGACCAGAACAGCTACCGCTGGGGGTACCGGGACGCCAACGGCCCGGACAGCGCCCGGCTGGAGGGCTTCGACATCGACCTGGTGCACCGGATAGCCGAGGACATACTCGGCGACCCGGACGCCGTGCAGTTCAAGGCGATCCCCACCGACCAGCGCATACCGGCGATCCAGGACGGCCGCGTGGACATGGTGGTGCGGACGATGACCATCACCTGCGACCGCATCCGCGACGTCGCCTTCTCCGCGCCGTACTTCCGGACCGGGCAGCAGGTCCTGGCCCCCAAGTCCTCGCCGGTGAAGGGGTACTCCGCACTCGCCGACCGCAAGATCTGCACGGCGGCGGGTTCCACGGCGTACGCGAAGCTGGCGGCGGACAAGGAAGCGGGCCTGCTCCCGCGGTCCGCGGACATCGGCACCACGGTCCCCAACCAGCTCGACTGCCTGGTCCGGTTGCAGCTCGGCGAGGTCGACGCGGTGGTCACCGACGCGGCCCTCGCGGCGAGTCAGGCCGCCCAGGACCCGACGGTCGAGCTCAAGGGTGACGCCTTCACGACCGAGTATTACGGCGTGGCGATGAAGAAGGACGCGGACGACCTGGTGCGCCGGGTCAACCGGATCCTGGTGGACTTCCGCGAGGACACCGGGGGATGGCAGAAGTCCTACGACACATGGTTGTCGGCGACACTGGGCGGGGATTCATCGAAGTCGGAGCCCCCGGCACCGGCGTACCTGCGCACGGACTGAGGGCCCCGGACCGGCAGCGGCCCACGACGGACCCGCCCGCCCGGACCACCGCACCGACGCGCCCGACCGCACCGACCGCACGACGAGAGCCACCGCCCGACGAGAACGCCCCGCCGCACGACCCGACGACGACCGCCCGAGCACGACGGCCTCGACGACCGCCAGGCAACGAACAACCGACGACCGACAACCGACGACCGACAACCGCCCGGACCGACCTGCCCAGGGCCCGGCACAGCCACGAGACGGACCCGCACGCCGACACGGACCCGCACGACACGACGACCCGCACGACGAGACGGGCCTCACGACGAGGCCGCGCACGACCGGCCCCGGTCGGCCCGACCCGGCCGGCCGGCCACCAGCCACGACCGACCCGCAGCGAAAGGTGATCGATGGGCGACTCGGAGTCCGCCGGACCGGTGCTGGACCGGGACGAGGTGGACCGTGCGCTGGCCCGGCTCGGCGCGGAGCACGAGGCGATCGAGACCTCGCTCCTCGCCCTGCAGGACCATGCGGGCAGACGGCTCCTGGAGGGCGCCCGGCTCACCGGTGTGACCGCGGAGCGCTGGGCGGCCACCGAGGCGGCGATCACGCTGCTGTGGACGTACTTCGACGCCTACACGGACGCCCTGCGCACCGCCCGCGACATCCGGGCCCGCCGCCGCTGGTCCAGCCGCGAGGACCTGGTGGACCTCACCCACCTGCTGCGCGGCGAGTGCGTGACGCTCGCCGGGTCGGCCGCGGCCGTCGCGGGCGCCCCCGCGCCGTCCGCCGGGGCCGGGAGCGGGGTGCTGAGCGAGCGCTATTCGCTCGCCGCACTCGTGGACCGGATGAACGAGCTGTACGCGTCCTCCCTGGACACCGTGGTCACGGCGGACGCCGTCTGGTCGGCGCTGCCCGCCCGGATCGACCTGCTGGCCGCCGAACTGGGCCGCACCCGCAAGCTGGCGCACTCCGTAGGCGTGCGCCCCGGTGAGCACCCGGCGGGCGACGACCTGGAGCGGATCACCCGCACCCTGACCCGGCTGCGCGAGCAGGTGGTCTCGGACCCGCTGGCGTTCTGGACACCCGCGGAGGGCAGTTCCGCCCCCGGCGGGGGCCGGCCGGACACCACGGTCTACGACCGCGAGGCGCGCGCCCTGGAGGACGTGCGGCGGGAGATCGACGCGGTCCTGACGGTGCGCCAGGACGCCGAGAAGCGCATCGTGCGGCTGCGGGACGTGCTGTCCCGCGCCGACCGCACGCTGGCCGAGGCGCGCACCGCGCGCGGCGAGGTGCTGGCGAAGATCGCGGCGACGGAGGTGCCGGTGGTCAGCGGCCCGCCGACCGCGCTCCAGGAGCAGTTGTCGACGGCCGCCGAGTACCGGCGGCACGCGCAGTGGCACCGCCTGTCGCCGCTGCTGGAGTCGCTGGAGCAGAAGGCCGAGGACGAACTGCTGCGCGCCCGCGAGTCGTTGACCGCGGTGACCGCGCCGCTCGCGGTCCGCGCCGAGCTGCGCGGGCGGCTGGACGCGTACCGGGCGAAGGTCGCCCGGCACGGCCTGGCGGAGGACCCGCTGCTGGTCGAACGGTACGAGAAGGCGCGCCGGATGCTGTGGAGCGCGCCCTGCGACCTGCGCGCCGCCGAGCAGGCGGTGCTGCGCTACCAGCAGGCCGCGGCGGAGCTGTTCGCCACGGTTCCCCGGGTGCCGGACCAGGCGGGCCCCGGGCGCGGGGTGCCCGAGGACCGGACGGGGCCGGGCGCATGAGGGACACGGGGGAGGCGGCGTCGTGAGCGAGGCGCGGAACGAGGAGGGCACCGGGGTGCCGAACGGAGGGCCCGGCGGCTGTCAGCGGCCCGACTGCGGGGGCGCGTACGAGGACGTCGGCGGCGGCGAACTGTACTGCGACACCTGCGGTCTGGCCCCGGTGGTGTCACCGACCGGCTCGGTCGCCTCGCCCCCGACCGGCGTCACCGTCGGCGGCCGGGAGCCGCGGGGCACGTCCGGCAGCGGCGGCGCGGGCGGCGGCAGCGCCGGGGCGGCCGGCCCGTCCTCCCGCCCGTCGCACTCCTCCCGTTCCTCCCACTCCTCCCGCTCGTCGCGCTCGTCCCGCGCCTCGCAGTCGTCGAGGTCCCGGCGCTCGGTGTCGGGGCGGCTGTCGCGGTCGCTGTCCGGGCGGCCCTCGGCCCGTTCGGTGTCGGTGCGCAGTTCGGGGTCCGGGGCGGCGTCCTCCGGCCGGAGCCGGCTGGGCGCGGGCCTGGTGCAGGTGCCGCCGATCCCGCGCCCCGACCCGCGGGCGATGGTGCTGGACCGTGCCGAGGTGCCCGAACGCAAGCGGTTCTGCTCGCGGGCCGACTGCGGCGCCCCGGTCGGCCGGGCGCGCGGCGACCGGCCGGGCCGCACGGAGGGGTTCTGCACCAAGTGCGGCCACCCGTACTCGTTCGTGCCGAAGCTGTCGGCCGGGGACGTGGTGCACGGCCAGTACGAGGTCGTCGGCTGCCTGGCGCACGGCGGCCTGGGCTGGATCTACCTCGCCGTCGACCGGGCCGTCTCCGACCGGTGGGTGGTCCTCAAGGGCCTGCTGGACACCGGCGACCAGGACGCGATGGCGGCGGCGATCTCCGAACGGCGGTTCCTCGCCGAGATCGAGCACGCCAACATCGTGCGGATCTACAACTTCGTGGAGCACCTGGACCAGCGCACCGGCTCCCTCGACGGCTACATCGTCATGGAGTACGTGGGCGGCAAGTCGCTCAAGGAGATCGCCAACGCCCGCCGCACCCCGCAGGGCCGGCGGGACCCGCTGCCGGTGGAGCAGGCGTGCGCGTACGGCATCGAGGCGCTGGAGGCGCTCGGGCACCTGCACAGCCGCAACCTGCTGTACTGCGACTTCAAGGTCGACAACGCGATCCAGACCGAGGACGAGCTGAAGCTGATCGACATGGGCGCGGTGCGCCGCATGGACGACGACGAGTCGGCCATCTACGGCACCATCGGCTACCAGGCCCCCGAAGTCGCCGAGGTGGGCCCCTCGGTGGCGTCCGACCTGTACACCGTGGCGCGGACGCTCGCCGTGCTCACCTTCGACTTCCAGGGCTACACCACCGTCTTCACCGACTCCCTGCCCGACCCCGACACCATCGAGGTGTTCCGGCGGTACGAGTCGTTCTACCGCTTCCTGGTGCGCGCCACCGACCCGGACCCGGACCGCAGGTTCGCCTCCGCCCAGGAGATGGGCGAGCAGTTGACGGGTGTCCTGCGCGAGGTGGTGTCGCTGCAGACGGGCCGCGCCCGGCCGGCGCTCTCCACCCTGTTCGGGCCCGAACTGCGGGTGACGGACACCGAGTTGTTCCCGGCGCTCGACGGAGACGTGTCCCGGCTCGGCGCACGCGCGCCCCGGCCTCGACGCGTGCCCCGGCAGCGCGGCCGGCCCGCCGCCCCGGCCGCGGCCCCACCGGCCGCCCTGTCCCCCGCTCTCGTCAGACCCCTCGACACGGTCGCCGCCGGGCTGGCGCTGCCGGTCCCGCTGGTCGACCCGGGCGACCCCAACGCCGGTTTCCTGGCCGGTCTGTCGGCGTCCGCGCCCGGTGACCTGCTGCACGCGCTCGCCGCCGCGCCCGCGCCGTCCACCGAGACCCGGCTGCGGGAGGTCCGGGCGCGGCTGGAGACGGGCGACGCGCCGGCCGCGCTGGCGGTCCTGGGCGCCCTGGAGGAAGGGGACCCGGACGACTGGCGGGTGGTCTGGTACCGGGGCGTGACGGCCCTGGCGACCGGCGACCACGAGGGCGCCGCCCTCGCCTTCGACGCGATCTACGACGCCTTCCCGGGCGAGATCGCGCCCAAGCTGGCCCTCGGGCTGTGCGCGGAGGTACTGGGGCAGCTCGACAACGCCGCCGAGTACTACCGCCTGGTGTGGTCGACCGACCCGAGTCATGTGAGCGCGGCGTTCGGTCTCGCGCGGGTGCGGCTCGCGGCCGGTGACCGGCGCGGTGCGGTGGGGGCGTTGGAGTCGGTTCCGGAGTCGTCGATCCACTACACCGCGGCCCGGGTGGCGGCCGTACGCGCCCGGCTGCGGGGGCGGACGGCGGCCGAGGGCGACGTGCCGTTCCGGGACGACCTGTCGGCCGCGGCCGGGCAGGTCGAGGCCCTGGAGGCGTACGGGCTGGATCCGGCGCGCCGGGAGCAGTTGGCGGCCGAGGTCCTCGGTTGTGCCCTGGACTGGGTACTCTCCGGGGGCCGGGGTTCCGCTCCGGCTCCGGTGCCGGCCGCGGCCGGGACCGGCACACCGGACCGCGGCGCCGCCGGGGGACGGACACTGCTCGGCAGCGGGCTGGACGAGCGGGGCCTGCGTTTCGGTCTGGAGCGTGCGTACCGCACGCTGGCCCGGCTGGCGCGCAGTGGTGAGGAGAGGATCGACCTGGTGGAACGTGCCAACCGTTACCGCCCCCGGACGTGGGTGTAGTTCATGTCGCAGATGCCCCAGCAGGCCGCTTCGCCGACGTGCCCGAGCTGCGAGGAGCCCGTCGAGCCGGGTGATCGTTTCTGCGGTGCGTGCGGACACGACCTGTCCGCGGTTCCCGCCCGCCCGGCCGACCATCCGACGATCGCCATGAACGGCGCCGGCGCCGCCGCGCGGCCGACGGCGCGGCACGGCTACCCCCCGGCCCCGGCGGCACCGCCCGCCCCGGCGGCGCCCCCGGCCCGGCCCGGGGTTCCGCCGACGGCCGGACCGGTTCCGCCGCCGGCCGCCGCGAACGGCGTCCAGGTGCCCGGCGGGGCGCGGACGCCGGGAGCCGCACCGGTGCCCCCGCCGCCCCCACCGCCCGCGGCACCGCCCGCCCCACCGGCGGCGGCGCCGGCACCGGCACCGGCACCCACGGTTCCGGCTCCAGCTCCGCCGGTCGCACCCCCGTCGGCCGGTCCGGCGGCGACTCCCCCGGCCCACCCGGCTCACCAGCCCCATCCGGCCCACCCCTCTCACCCGGCCGAGGCCGCCCACGCCGGCCCGGAGGCCCCGGCCCCGGCGCCTGTCCCCGCCCCCGCCCCCGCCCAGGAGGCGGCTGCCCCGGCGGCGTCCGGGGTGCGCTTCGACCGGCGGGCCCAGGCGTCGTCCTGGGAGACGGCTCCGGCGGCCGGCCCCGAGCGGACACCCGGAACAACGATGTCCGGAGCGACGGCGTCCGGGGCACCAGGGACGCCAGGAACAGCAGGGACGCCCGGAGCAGCAGGGACGCCCGCAGCGACAGGCGCACCCGGAGCGGCGGGAGCCGCCTGGGAGGGGACCCCGCCCGAAGAGGCCGGAACCGCCCAGTCCGGCCGCGCGCCCGGCGGGAGCGACCCCGCCCGGGACGGCGGCGACTCCCGGGCGCCCCACGACGCCCCGGCCGCCCGTGAGCCGCGGCCGTCCGGTACGGCGCAGGCACCGTCCGGCGCCGTACCCGGCGGTGACGCGCACCGGCCCGGCCCGCCCGACGACTACCCCCTGCAGGCCCCGGACCCGCGGGTGGCGACGGAGCCCGCCCCGGCCGCCGGAGCCGCGGTCTGCGTGGCCTGCCGCGCGGGCCGGGTGGACGACGACGGCTACTGCGAGAACTGCGGTCACGCCCAGCCGCGCGAACGGGACCACATGGAACAGGAATGCGGCCCGGTCGCCGCGGTCAGCGACCGCGGCCTGCGCCACCACCGCAACGAGGACGCCTTCGCCGTCGGCACCACCACGCTGCCCGACGGCTCGCCGGCGTCGGTCGCCATCGTCTGCGACGGCGTCTCCTCGGCCACCCGCCCCGACGAGGCGTCCCTCGCCGCGTCCCGGACGGCCGGGGACGTGCTGCTCGCCGCCCTGCCGCGCGGGACGCACCCGCAGCAGGCGATGCACGAGGCGATCCTCGCCGCCGCCGACGCGGTCAACGCGCTCGCCGACGAGCCCGCCGCGGGCCACGAACGCGGCCCGCACCAGAACGCCCCCGCCTGCACCCTCGTCGGCGCGGTCGTCACCGACGGTCTGCTGGTCGTCGGCTGGGTCGGCGACAGCCGCGTCTACTGGGTGCCGGTGGACCGCTCCGCGCCCCCGGCCCGGCTCACCGAGGACGACTCCTGGGCCGCGCAGATGGTCGCCGCCGGTCTGATGGGCGAGGCCGAGGCGTACGCCGACCAGCGGGCCCACGCGATCACCGGCTGGCTGGGCGCCGACGCCTACGAGGTGGAGCCGCACACCGCGTCCTTCAAACCGGACCGGCCCGGAGTGGTCGTGGTCTGCACGGACGGACTGTGGAACTACGCCGAGTCGGCCGAGGACATGGCGCGGGTGGTCCCCCCGGACGCCGCCGTCCGCCCGCTGCACGCGGCCCAGGTACTGGTCGGGCACGCCCTCGACGGCGGGGGCCACGACAACGTAACAGTGGCGCTCGTGCCGTTCCCGGCCGTCCCGCAGGGGGCAGGATCGGCCTGAGGCCCGAGCACGGGAAGAGGGCGGAGCGAGTACGGGAAGAAGAGGCAAGGGACGGCGCGGCGGCGACGGGCGCGGCGACCGGAGGAGTACCGGCGGCCTCCCGCGGGGAAGCCTCAACGGCCGGAGGGGACCGGTCCGTCGGGCCGTCGCCGTCCCGCGCCACAGGGGCATCGGGGCAACGGGGCATCGGAGGGGGATCGCAGCAGGCATGGCCAACTTCGCGAAATCGAACGTGCCGCAGTTCTCGCTGGACGTGTACCAGAACGAGTACCTGCCGGAGGGCGGCACCGAGGTCAACGCCGTCGTCACGGTGACCGCGACCGGCGGCGGGACCATCGGCAGCGCGGTGTCCGCCCCGCACGTCTACGCGCCCGGTGAGGGACCGTCGGCGGCCGTCGTCCTGATGGTCGACTGCTCCGGCTCGATGGACTACCCGCCGACGAAGATGCGCAACGCGCGCGACGCCACGGCCGCCGCGATCGACGCGCTGCGCGACGGCGTGCACTTCGCGGTGGTCGGCGGCACGCACGTGGCCAAGGAGGTCTACCCGGGCGCCGGGCGGCTCGCCGTCGCCGACGCGACCACCCGGGCGCAGGCCAAACAGGCGCTGCGCGCGCTGAGCGCGGGGGGCGGCACGGCCATCGGCACCTGGCTGCGGCTGGCCGACCGGCTGCTGGCGTCGGCGGACGTGGCGATCCGGCACGGCATCCTGCTCACCGACGGGCGCAACGAGCACGAGTCGCCCGAGGACCTGCGGGCCGCCCTGGAGGCGTGCGCGGGCCGCTTCACCTGTGACGCCCGCGGGGTGGGCACCGACTGGGAAGTGAAAGAAGTCACAGCGGTCGCCTCCGCCCTGCTCGGCAGCGCCGACATCGTCGCCGATCCGGCCGGTCTGGCCGAGGACTTCACGCGCATGATGGAGACGGCGATGGGCAAGGAGGTCGCCGACGTCGCGCTGCGGCTGTGGACCCCGGCCGGGACGACTGTGAGATTCGTCAAGCAGGTCGCGCCGAGCGTCGAGGACCTCACCGGCCGCCGCACCGAGGCGGGCCCGCGCGCGGGCGACTACCCGTTGGGGTCCTGGGGCGACGAGTCCCGCGACTACCACCTGTGCGTCGAGGTCCCGCCCGCGGACCTCGGCCGGGAGATGCTCGCGGCCCGTCTGTCCCTGGTGATTCCCGGACCGCCGGGCCCCGGCGGCGACGGCGCGGGCGCCGCCGAGCGCCTCGGCGCGCAGGGTCTGGTGCGCGCCGTGTGGACGGACGACCTGGCCGCCTCGACGGCCATCAACCCCCAGGTCGCCCACTACACGGGACAGGCCGAACTGGCACAGGTCATCCGACAGGGACTGGATCTGCGCAAAGCGGGAGACAACGACGGAGCGACGGCCAAACTGGGCCGTGCCGTGCAGCTCGCGAGTGCCTCGGGCAACGCCGATACTGCGAAACTGCTTGCGAAGGTGGTGGACGTGGTCGATGCCGCGACCGGTACTGTGCGACTGAAGACGAAGGTCGAGGAGGCCGACGAGATGACTCTCGAGACCCGGTCCACCAAGACCGTCCGTGTGAAGAAGTGACCACAGCCAGACGAGCCTGACCCCTCGGGGTCGGAGAAATCCGGCCGCCCCGGCCGGACAGGGAGAGGGAGAAGCGCCGACATGCCGACCTGCCCGAACGGACACCAGTCGGGTTCCGACGACTGGTGCGAGGTGTGCGGTCACCGCATGGCCGGTGCCGTACCCCCACCGCCTCCCCCGCCGCCCGCGCCCGGCGGCGGCTACGGCTTCCCGCCCCCCGGTCCCGCGGGCCGGCCCGGCCCGAGCGGACCCGGTGGTCCCGGCGGACCCGGTGGTCCCGGCGGTCCCGGCGGACCCGGCGGACCCGGCGGACCCGGTGGTCCCGGCGGACCGGGTGGCCCCGGTGGGTACGGCGGCGGCGGGCCGGAGCTGTGCCCCCAGTGCCGCACCCCGCGGGAGGGCGCCGCTCCCTTCTGCGAGGAGTGCCGGTGGAACTTCCTCACCAACACGGCCACCTCCTACACCCCGGCCGCACCGCCCCCGCCGACCCAGGGGCACGGCCAGAACCAGGGACACGGGCAGGGTCAGGGACACGGCCAGGGACATGGGCAGGGCGGCCCGTTCGGGCAGCAGCCCGGCCCGTCGTACGGCGGTGCCGACTCCTTCGACTACCAGGGCTCGCGTCCCTCCCAGGTGAACCGCCCCGCCGAGCCGATCCCGCCGGGTCCGCACGGCTTCGGCGGCGACCCCGCGCACCAGGCCCCGCCGCCCCCCGGTCCGGGCGGCCACGGCGGCCACGGCCAGGGCGGTCACGGTGGTCCCGGGGGCCACGGCGGCCCCGGCGGTCACGGTGGCCAGGGCGGTCACGGTGGTCCCGGCGCGCCGCAGGGCTACCAGGGCGGGCCCCCGGCGCCGCCCGCGTACCCGCAGGACACCGGCCGGCCCCAGCAGGGCGGCCCGTCCTTCGGCGGCGGTGACGACGACTGGGTGATCTCCCCGCCCTCCGGCGGCCCCGGCGGCGGTGGCCCCGGCGGTCCGAACGGCCCCGGCGGGCGCGGTGGTTACGGCTACCCGCAGCCCGGTGCGACCCAGGCCCCGCCCGGCCCCGGCTACCCGCAGCAGCCGCAGGGTCCGACGACGTGGATCGCGACCATCGGCCCGGACCGCGAGTACTTCATGGCGATGATGCACCGCTCGGGGCCCGAGGCCGCGGGGCTGAACCTGCCCGCGTACTCGCCCGAGCAGCAGCGCACGCTGACCGGCAACCAGATCACCATCGGCCGCCGCCGGCACTCCACCGGCGACACCCCCGACATCGACCTGTCGACGCCCCCGGAGGACCCGGGCGTCTCGCACCAGCACGCGGTGCTGGTGCAGCAGCCGGACGGCAGCTGGGCGGTCGTGGACCAGAACTCGACCAACGGCACGACGGTCAACGGCGGCGAGGAGCCCATCCAGCCCTTCGTCCCCGTCCCGCTCCAGGACGGCGACCGGGTGCACGTGGGCGCCTGGACGACGATCACGATCCGCCGGGCCTGACGGGTCCGCGGGGACCACGGGAGGCCCCGGGGACCGACGGGTCGACCGGTGAGACTCCTGTGGGCCGTGAGGCCGTAGGGCCCCGTGAGACGTACGGATCCGAGGCGTGCGGGTCCGGCGAAGCCGTGCGGGCCCTTGAGGCCGTGCGGGTCCGGCGAAGCCGTGCGGGTCCGGTGAGGTTGCGCGGCTCCGACGAACGCGTCGTGGGGGCGGTACGGGCCGGCGCCCGGGTCGCCCTCCGCGACGGGGCCCTCAGCAGGCGGGCAGCGGCCAGACGTGCGGGCCCGCCGGGTCGTCCAGCCACGCCCGGGTGCCGTCCCCGCCGACGGTGAGGCCGTAGCGCTCCCGCCCCGGGCCGCCCTCGCGCTCCCACAGCGCGTACGCCTCCCGGGGGTCGACGGCTCCGGCGGTCAGCGTCAGCAGGAACCGGAACAGTTCGTGCCGGGTGGCCCGGCGCGGCAGTCCGCTCGTGTCGGGCAGCACCGGCCGGGCGCTGCCCGCGCCGCGCAGGGGCACGAAGTAGGCGGGCGTGGGCAGGAACCGGCCCTCTGCGTGGCCCGCGTCGCGCACCGTGAGGCGGATCAGCCCGGTGGCGTAGGGCGCGAGGATCCGGGCCCCCGGTCGGCACTGGCCGAGCCACGGGAGCGGTACCCCGGGCAGCGCGCAGGTGGCGATGATCCGGTCGTAGGGAGCGCGCGCAGGCACTCCGCGCGCCCCGTCGCCGGTGACGACGGCCGGACGGTACCCGGCGGCGTCGAGGTGGCGGCGGGCCGACTCGGTGATCTCCGGGTCGAGGTCGACCGTCGTGACGAGGTCGTGGGTGCGCAGGTCGTGGCCGCCGAGCCGGTGGGCGAGGAGGGCGGCGTTGTAGCCGCTGCCGGTGCCGATCTCCAGCACCCGCTGACCGTCCCGCACGGCGAGCGCGGTGAGCATCAGGGCCATCAGGGAGGGCTGGCTGCTGGAGGAGAGCAGTTCCCCGTCGCGCAGCCGGATCGCCAGCGGCATGTCCTCGTAGGCGCCCCGCAGCCACCGTTCGCGCTCCCGGGGGTCCGGGCTCTCGCCCCAGCGCCGTTCGTGACCGCCGACGAGGCCGACGTAGTAGTACGGCAGGAACAGGTGGCGCGGCACCGCCGAGAACACCTCCCGCCACACCGGGTCGGCGGCGAAGGCCCCGCTCGCGTCGATCTCCCGCACCAGCGCCGCCCGCGCCGTGGCGGCGGGATCGTCCCCGTCGGCCCGGCCGCCGGCGTCCTGCCGCCCCGCGTGCCCGCCCATCCCTCCACGGTACGAGCAGCGGGCCCGCGGGGGCGGTCGGCGGCGCCCCCGGGCCGGGCGGGGCGGGAGCGGCCGGGGTCCGGGGCAGTCCTAGGGCCGAAGTCCTATGCCGTGCTGTCTGAGAGCATGGACGGCGTGACAGAGATTCGGCGCGGCACGCTGCAGGAGCAGACGTTCTACGAGCAGGTCGGCGGGGAGGAGACCTTCCGCCGGCTGGTCCACCGTTTCTACCAGGGGGTGGCCGAGGACCCGTTGCTGCGGCCCATGTATCCGGAGGAGGATCTGGGCCCGGCCGAGGACCGGCTGCGGCTGTTCCTCATGCAGTACTGGGGCGGGCCCCGGACGTACAGCGAGAACCGCGGTCACCCGCGGCTGCGGATGCGGCACGTCCCGTTCAAGGTCGACCGGGCGGCGCACGACGCGTGGCTGAAGCACATGCGGGACGCCGTCGACGAGCTCGGCCTCTCCGAGGAGCACGAGCGCACCCTGTGGGACTACCTGACGTACGCGGCAGCCTCCATGATCAACTCGCCGGACTGACGGCACCACCAGCACCACCGGCACGATCGGCACGATCCGCACAGCCGGAGCGGCCGGCACGGCCGACGCGTCAGGTGTGCCCCCCGAGGGCCGCCGACCGGTGAGCGCGCGGCGGTGACCGGCCGAAGCCCGAGGGCCGCCGGTCACCGCCGACCGCGAGCCGCCGGCCGCTCGCGAGGGCGGAGTCGCCCCCACCGCACGTTTCCAGCCACGGACGTGCGCATTCCGGTCCCCCCGCACCGCATTCCGATCACGATCCGGTCAAGCCCGGTCCGAGAGCGCTTACTTCCGGGCCGTCGCCTCTGACACCATCGCCCCCGGGATCAAGCGGACACGGGACGGCCCGGGGTGGCACGGGGGGTGGGGGTACGGGTGGGGAGTGCCGGGGGGCTCACACGGTTCGTCCTCGCCCGGGCGCGCGCCCACCGGCCGCTGCTCGCCGCCGCCCTGCTGACCGTCCTGCTGACCACCGCGGTGCTGGCGACCCTCACCGCCTACTCCGGGGCGATCGGCGACGCCGCCCTGCGGCACGCCCTGCGCGACCCGCGCAACGCCGCCGACACCGCGCTCGTCGTACGGGCCGAGGTGCCCGCGGGAGAGCGTGACGCCGCCGAGGCCGCCGTGCGCGACCGGGCCCGCGCGGCCTTCGACGGCCTGCCGGTCACCCTCGGCTCCCTGACCCGCTCCGGCGCGTACGCGCTGCCCGGCACCGCCGGCCGGACCGACGGGCACGGGGGCACCGCCGGGACCACGGCCGGGGCGGCCGGGGAGGCGGACGCGGGGGGCGACGGCGGCCCACCGGGCGCCGGGCAGCCGGACCTCACGCACTTCGCGGCACTGGACCCCGGCCGGGTCCGGATCACCGGCGGCCGGATGCCCGCCGCGCCGGACGGCGACACGGTGGAGGCCGCGCTGCCGGAGACCGCCGCCGCCCGGCTCGGTCTGGAACCCGGCGCGCGGCTGCGCCTGACCGACCGCCTCGGCGGGCCGGCGGTCGACGTGCGCGTCACCGGCGTGTACCGGCCGGTGGACGCCACCGCGGCCTACTGGCAGCTCGACGACCTGCGGGGCCGCGGCACCGTCGAGGTCGACTTCACGACGTACGGGCCACTGCTCACCGACCCCGCCGTCCTCACCGGCGAGCGGGTCAGCGACGGCGGGACGGCCTGGCTGGCGTCGGCGGACTTCTCGACGGTCGGCACCGACCGGATCGACGCCCTGCGCACCGCCGTGCGGGACGGCACCGCCGCCCTGCGCGAGGACCCGGCCCTGGGCGGCTCCGCCGAGGTGACCGGCGCCCTGCCCACCGTCCTGGACCGGATCGAGCGGTCCCTGCTGGTGTCCCGCAGCACGCTGCTCGTCGTCGGGCTCCAGCTCGCCCTCCTCGCCTGCTGCACCCTGTTCCTGGTGGCCCGGCTGCTCAGCGCCGAACGCGCGGGCGAGAACCGACTGCTGCGGGCCCGCGGCGGGTCCCGCGCCCAACTGGCCCGCCTCGCGGGGCTGGAGGCGCTGCTGCTGGCGCTGCCCGCCGCGGCCGTGGCGCCCCTGCTGGCGGGCCCGCTCACCGGGCTGCTGGCCGGGCGCGGCGCGCTGGCCCGGATCGGTCTGCACCTGGACACCTCGGTCGGCGAGGTGGCGGGCCGGGGCGCGGTGTGGCTGGTGGCGGCGGGTGTGGCCCTGGGCTGCGCGCTGGCCGTGACGGTGCCGGCGCTCACCTCGTCGTTCGCGGCCGGCCGGGCCCGGCCACTGCCCGGCGCGGTACGGGCGGGCGCGGACCTGGGGCTGCTGGCGGTGGCCGCCGTCGCGTTCTGGCAGCTGAGCCGGCAGCCGTCCGGGGCCGTCGGCCGCGACCTGGAGATCGACCCGCTGCTGGTCACCGCGCCCGCCCTGGCCCTGCTGGCGGGCACGGTGCTGACCCTGCGGCTGCTGCCGCCGGTGGCGCGGCTCGCCGAGCGGCGGGCGGCCCGCGGACGGGGGCTGCCGGGCGCGCTGGCGGGCTGGCAGCTCAGCCGCCGCCCGATGCGCGGAGCGGGCCCGGTCCTGCTGCTGGTGCTGGCGGTGGCGCTGGGCATGCTGGCGATCGGCCAGGGATCGTCGTGGGAACGCTCGCAGAACGACCAGGCGGACTTCCGCGCGGGCGCCGAGGTGCGGGTGCTGGGCGCCGGGGACAGCGAACCGGGCCACACCCAGGCGTACGCGGCCGTGCCCGGCGTCGAGAGCGCCGCCCCCGCCCACCGCGGGTCGGTCCCGCTGTCCGGCAACCGGACGGCGACCGTGCTGGCCCTGGACACCGCGTCCGCCGCCGGCACCCTGCTGCTGCGCCCGGACCTCGCCGACCGCCCCGTCGCCCACCTGCTGGACGGCCTGGCGCCGAAGGGTCCGACGGCGGGCGTGCCCGTACCGGCGGACACCGCCCGGCTGTCGCTGACCGCGCGCCTCCGGGTCGCGGGCACCGCGGGCGGGGACGGGGACGCCGCGGACGACGGGGCGGGCACCCCGGCGGTCGGCGTGCTGGCCACGCTCGTGGACCCCTACGGCACCCCCTACAAGCTCCCGCTCGGATTTCTCGCCGCCGACGGCCGCCCCCACACGCTCGTGCTGGACCTCGCCGCGGCGGCCGTCGCCCCGCCCGGGGCGATGACGCTCACCGGGCTGCAGCTCGACCTCAGCCGGCCCGTCGGGACGTCCGAGGAGCACCGCTTCACCGTCTCCCGGCTGGTGACGACCGACACCGCCGGCCGGGACCACCCGGCGGAGCTGCCCACCACCTGGACCGCGACCGCGCGGGCGGGCACCCCGGCGCCGTCCGCCGACGCCGGCACCGGCCCCACCCGGCCGCGCGTCACCGCCACCGAGCCGCCGACCCTCGTCTACGGCACCGGCCACACCCCCCGGGACTCCTTCGGGGCGCCCACCCCGCTCACCGTGCGGATGCAGGTCCCCCAGCCCGCCGTGCCCGAGGTCGCCGCCGTCGCCACCGACCGCTACCTCGCCTCCACCGGCGCCCGGCCCGGGCAGCGCGTGGACGTCACCGTCGGCGGCTCCAGCGTCCCGGTGCGCCTGGTCCGCTCGGTGCGGGACCTGCCGTCCACGCCCACCGGCGGCACGGACGACGGCGGGGCGCTGCTGCTGGACCTGCGGGCGGTCAACCGGGTCCTGCAGGCCCGCCACGGCGAGGGCGTGCCGCCCACCGAGTGGTGGCTGCGCACCGCGTCCGGCGCCACCGACCGGGTGGCCGCCGCGCTGCGGGACCGGCCCGACGTCGAACCGTCCCGGGTAGTGGTGCGCGACGAGATCGCCGCGCAGTTGCGCGACGACCCGTTCGGCGCCGGACCCGAGGCGGCCTTCGGCGCGGCGGCCCTGGCCGCGGCGGCGCTCACCGCGGTGGGCTTCGCGGTGAGCGCGGCGGGCGCGCTGCGCGAGCGGACGGCGGAGTTCGCGGTCCTGCGCGCCCTCGGCACGTCCCGGCGGCGGCTGGCCCGGGTGGTGATCGCCGAGCACGGGGTGCTGGTGGGGCTGGCGCTCGCGGTGGGCGTCCTGCTCGGCGCGGTCCTCGCCCGGGCCGTGATCCCGCTGGTCATGCTGACCTCGGAGGCGGCCCGGCCGGTGCCGCAGGTGCTGGTGGAACTGCCCGCCGGGCGGGTGCTCGTCCTGCTGGCGGCGGTCGCGGCCGTCCCGCTGGCGGTGACGGCCGTACTGGCCCTGCGCCGCGCCGACCCGGTGACGTCGCTGCGGGAACGGGGAGGTGAGTGAGGTGACCGTCCGGTCCTCCCGGCCGAGGACGGCCGCGCCCTGGGTGCGCACCCGCCTGCGGGCCGCGCCCGGCACCGCACTGGCGCTGGCGCTGCTGGTGGCGGTGACCGCGTTCCTGGCCGCCGCGCTGCCCCGGGCGGTCGACCGCTACGGCGACGACGGCCTGCGCCGGGCCGTGACGTCGGCGGGCGCCGCACGCACCGTCCTGCAGTTCGCCGCCCCGCCGGACCCGCAGGCGTCCGGGCAGGAGGCGGAGGCGAGCCTGCGCGGAGCCGCGCTGGAGGACTACCGGACCCGGATCCTCGACGCGGCCGACCGCACCCTGCCCCTCGACCCGGGCCAGTCGGCGGCCGGGGTGCGCAGCACCGAGCCGCAGGAGATGCGGGAGCCGTGGCTGCCCCGCCCCGACGGGCTGCCCCCACGGCTCGACCTGATCGCCCAGAGCGGGCTCGCCGAGCACGCCCGGCTGGAGGCCGGGCGGTGGCCGCGTGCCGCCGGGGACGTCACCGCCCGGACCCCCCGGGTGGAGGCCGCCGTCAGCGCCGAGACCGCCCGGCGCCTGAACATCGAGGTCGGCTCCGTCCTGCGCTTCGCCGGGGAGCAGCGCGCCCCGCTCGCCGTGCGGGTCACCGGCATCGTCGCGCCCCGCGACCCCCGGGGCGCCTACTGGTCCGTCGAACCCCTGACGCGCACCCCGGCCCTGACGATCCTCAACGGCGACCCGGACCTGCGGGAGTACTGGAAGGCCGCGCTGCTGCTGCCGCCGGACGCCGCCCCCGCCCTGCTGGGCACGGCCACGGACCCGTACCGCTACTGGAACCTCGTCCCGTCCGTCGACGCCCTCCACGCCCACGACGTGCCCCGGCTGAAGACCGCGGTGGCGTCCACGGAGTCCGGCCCGGTGCTCCAGCGGGTGCGCGAGAAGACCTCACCCGTCGTGTCCGCGGGCACGGACCTGGACGAGGTGCTCATCCGCCACGAACGGCTGCGCGCGGCCATCGGCCCGCTCGTCGCGGTCGCCGCGTTCGGCACCGCCGCCGTCGCCACCGTGGTCCTCATGATGGCGGGCGGGCTGGCCGCCGACCGGCGGCGGGCCGAACTGGCCCTGCTGCGGGCCCGCGGCGGTTCGCTGGCCGGCCTCGGCGGCCGGCTGCTGGCCGAGACCTCGGTGGTGGCGCTGCCCGCGGCGGCCCTGGGCCTGACCGCGGCCTGCCTCGCCGTCCCCGGGGCCCGGCTGCCGTACGCGGTCGCCGCCGCCGGTGCCGTCGCGCTGCTCGGCTGCCTGGCCCTGCCGGTGCGGGCCGTCGCCGCCCACCGCGCCGTGCGCGTCCACACCGGGCGGGAGGACCTCACCGCGGCCCGCCCGTCCCGGCGGCGCACGGTCGCCGAGCTGACCCTGCTCGTCCTCGCCGTGGGCGCCGTGGTGGCCCTGCGCACGCGCGGCACCGCGGACGGGTCCGGTGCCTCGGGCGACCACCTCGTCTCGCTCGCCCCGGTGCTGGTCGGCGTGATCGCCGCGCTGCTCCTGGTGCGCCTGTACCCGCTGCCGCTGCGCGCCCTGGCACGGCCGGCCCGGCGGCTGCGCGGCGTCGTCGGCCCGCTGTCCCTGGCCCGCGCGGGCCGTGGCTCCGGCTCGGCCGTCCTGCCCCTGCTCGCCCTGCTGACGGCACTGACCACCGCCGCGTTCGGCGGCTCCGTCCTCAGCGGCGTCGCCGACGCCCGGGACCGCACCGCCCTGCACACCGTCGGCGCCGACGCCCGCGTGGAGTCCCTGCACGTCCTCCCGGCGGACCTGGCCGACCGGGTGCGGCGCGCGGAGGGCGTCGAGGACGTCACCGTCGCCGGTGTCTCCCACCACGCCCGCCCGCAGGACGGGTGGGACGTGGTGCCGGTGGCCGCCGTCGACCCCGGCCCCTACGCCGCGCACACCCGGCGGACGGACATCGGCGCGTTCGACGCGCGGGTGCTGGAGACGGGCGGCGAACCGTCCGGGGCGGGCACCACCCCGGGGGGCGGGACCGGGGGCGACGCCGGGGGCGGAAGCGCCTCCGGGAGCGGTGCCGGGGGCGCCGACGGTGGCGGCGGCGCCGGGTCCCCTACGCCGGCCGACGCCTCGGCACGGGCGGACGCCTCGGCGGCGACGGCCGCCGATCCGCTGCCCGCCGTGGCCTCCCCCAAGGTCGCCGAGCGGTTCGGCACCCGGCCCTTCCCGGTCCGCATGGAGGACCGGAGCATCGTCACCCTGCGGATCGTCGCCGTCCGGGAGCGGACGCCGGCGGTCGTCGGGGACCAGTTCCTGGTCGTGGACCGGGCCGGGCTCAGTGCCCGTGCCGCCCGGCCCACCACGCTGCTCGTCACCGGCGACGCCTTCGACCCGGCCGCGCTGCGCCGCACGGTGGGCGACGGCACACCGGTCCTGGTCCGCGCCGAGGAACGCGCCCGTCACGTCGACTCCCCGCTCCAGTCCGGCGCCGAGCGCGTCTACACGGCCGCCGTGACCGCGGGAGCCGGGTACGCCGTCCTGGCCCTGCTGCTCACCCTGGTGCGCGCCGCCCCCGAACGCGCCGCCCTCCTGGCCCGGCTGCGCACCATGGGCCTCACCCGCGCCCAGGGCCGCCGCCTGCTCGTCCTGGAGTCCCTCCCGCAGGCCCTGCTCGCGGCGGTCGGCGGCACCCTCACGGCGTGGGCCAGCGTCGTCCTGCTCTCCCCCGGCCTCGACCTGACGACGATGGCCGTCCCCGACACCGTCTCCTCCCCCGGCCGCGCCGCCCTGCGCACCGACCCGGTGTCGCTGCTGGTCCCGGCCCTGGTGGTGGTCGCCCTGACCGTCGGGGTCGCCGTCGTCCAGGCTTGGTGGACGGGCCGCCGGAGCGCGGTACGCGAACTGAGGGCAGGAGACGCGAGATGACCGGCACCGCACGCGCGAGGCGGGCCCACGACGGTCGCCCCGCTCACCCCGCACCCCGTCCCCCGTGGACCGCACCCCGTCCGCCACGGACCGCACCCCGGCCGCGACCGGCCGGCTCCCCTCCAGGAGACCGCCGATGACGACCCAGCCCACGCTCGCCGACCTCGCCCGCCGCGTCTCCGCCGACCGCGACCGCCCGGCCTTCGGGCACGACGCGCTGATCACCTGCGACCGGCTGGTCCGGGTCTTCACCGCCGACGGTGTGGAGGTCCAGGCGCTCCAGGGACTCGACCTGCTCGTACGGGAGGGCGAGTTGATGGCCCTGGTGGGCGCCTCGGGCAGCGGCAAGTCCACGCTGATGAACATCCTCGCCGGACTGGACACCCCGACCGCCGGCGCGGCCCGGGTCGCCGGCCGGGACCTGCTCACGATGACCGCGAGGGACCGCCTCGCCTACCGCCGCGAGGTCGTCGGCTTCGTCTGGCAGCAGACCTCGCGCAACCTCCTGCCGTACCTCACGGCCGTCCAGAACGTCGCGCTGCCCATGCGCCTGCGCGGCGGGCGGGGCCGGGTGGCACGCCGGGTGGGCACCGAACGCGCCCTGGACCTCATGGAGTTGCTGGAGGTCGCCGACTGCCGTGACCGCCGCCCGCACGAGATGTCCGGCGGCCAGCAGCAGCGCGTCGCCATCGCGGTGGCCCTGGCCAACGAGCCGTCGGTCCTGCTCGCCGACGAGCCCACCGGCGAACTCGACTCCCACACCGCGGAACAGATCTTCGCCGCGTTCCGCACCGCGAACGAACGTCTCGGCACGACCATCGTCATCGTCACCCACGACCAGGCGGTCGCGAGCGAGGTCCGCCGGACGGTCGCCATCAGGGACGGCCGCACCTCCACCGAGGTGCTGCGCCGCAGCGAGGTCGACGAGGCCACCGGTCACGAGACCCTGGTGGCCCGCGAGTACGCCATGCTCGACCGCGCGGGCCGCCTCCAGCTCCCCGCCGAGTACACCCAGGCCCTGGGCATGCGGGACCGGGTGGCCCTGGAACTGGAACCCGACCACATCGCCGTCCGCCCGGACGACAGCGAACGGGACTGAGCAGCGGCCACCGGATCCGCCTCGTGCCGGATGCGCATCGTGCCGGATCCGGATCGTGCCGGGGCCGGTCGGCGCGGGGCCGGCCAGTGCAGGGCCTTCCGGTGCAGGGCCGGCCGGCGTGGGGCCCGCTCAGCGCACGCTGAGCCCCAGCCCCGCCCCGAGCCCTTCACCGCGGACGGCGATCGACCCGTACGGGGTCCGCAGCCGCAGCCAGGCACCCGAGGCGAGGAGAACGACCTCCCCCGAGGACCCCCGGGGCTCCGAGGACCGGGCGGATCCGGCGGGCCGGGCGTACGCCGATGACCCGGCGGACTCAGGCTGCGCGTGAACGGCAGACCCGGACGCGAGGGCCGCCGGGGAAGGCCCGACGGACTGCGAGGTCCCCGAGTGCTCCGACACCCCGGAGGCCGTGGCGGACCCCGTCGGCCCGGTGGCCCGGAGGAAGCCGAGGGACTGGGCGGCGTGCACGGCACGTACCGGGAGGCGGGTGTCGCCGACGGTACGGGACCAGATGTCCCGCCCGATCGTGTCGAGTTCGGCGCGGGTCCGCGCCTCGGGCGCCAACTGCCCCGTCCGGGTGCGGAATTCCGTGACGGCCGCGGACACCAGCGCGCGCAGGGCGTCGGGTCCGGGCAGGCCCGGTTCGGCCGCCCGCCAGCCCCGGCGGGGTGGCAGCACCCCGGCCCAGGGCGGACCGGTCACAGCCGCGGGGACGTGCGCCGTGGCGGCCGTCTCGTCCAGCGCCTCCAGCAGCTCACCGGCGGACACGGTCACGTCGAGCGTGACGTCGAGCCCGTTCTCGTAGGGCTTGGCCAGCCGCACCGCGCGGATCGCCAGCACCTCGAAGGACGGCGGCCGTCCGAAGACGGCGAGGGCGGTGCCGGCCGCCTGGAGCCGCACCGCCGCCGCACGGTCGTAGTGGAGCAGCCGGGAGAGGAAGGCCGCGAGGTCCGCGGCCTCCCTCTCGTCGGCCAGGTGGAGGACCGTCATGCGGCGACGGCCTCCTCCTCGGCGTCGTCGGTGTACTCCCGCAGGAACTCCCGCTCCTCCTCGGTGAGGCGGCGCGGGCGCTGCGCCGCGAAGTCGAACGGCACGATGACCGTCGACGCGCGGACGTAGACCAGGTCGTCGTCCTTCACCTCGTAGGTGAGGGTGAAGGACGCCGCCCTTATCTCGGTGACCCACAGCTCGATGTCGACCGGCGTGTGCCGGTGGACGAGCTGGCGCTTGTAGTCGATCTCGTGGCGCGCCACCACGGACCCCTGCTGGAAGTCCTTCTCCGGGCGGAACAGGAAGTCGATACGGGCCTCCTCCAGGTAGCGGAGGAAGACCACGTTGTTGACGTGGCCGTACGCGTCCATGTCCGCCCAGCGCAGCGGGCAGCGGTAGATGTGCCGCAAGACCGATCAGCCCCGGGTCAGCTTCTTGTAGGTGGCGCGGTGCGGACGCGAGGCGTCCGGGCCGAGCCGCTCGATCTTGTTCTTCTCGTAGGACTCGAAGTTGCCCTCGAACCAGAACCACTTGGACTCACCCTCGTACGCGAGGATGTGCGTGGCGACGCGGTCCAGGAACCACCGGTCGTGGGAGATGACCACGGCGCAGCCGGGGAACTCCAGCAGGGCGTTCTCCAGGCTGCTGAGCGTCTCGACGTCCAGGTCGTTGGTCGGCTCGTCGAGGAGCAGCAGGTTGCCGCCCTGCTTGAGGGTGAGCGCCAGGTTCAGGCGGTTGCGCTCACCGCCGGACAGCACACCGGCCGGCTTCTGCTGGTCGGGCCCCTTGAACCCGAACGCCGACACGTAGGCGCGCGACGGCATCTCGACCTGGCCGACGTTGATGTAGTCCAGCTCGTCGGAGACGACGGCCCACAGCGTCTTCTTCGGGTCGATGTTGGCGCGGTTCTGGTCGACGTAGGAGATCTTGACCGTGTCGCCGACCTTGATGGTCCCGGAGTCGGGCTCCTCCAGCCCCTGGATCATCTTGAACAGCGTCGTCTTGCCGGCGCCGTTGGGGCCGATGACACCGACGATGCCGTTGCGCGGCAGCGTGAAGCTGAGGTCGTCGATGAGCAGCTTGTCGCCGAAGCCCTTGCTGAGGTTCTTCACCTCGACGACGACGTTGCCCAGGCGCGGGCCCGGCGGGATCTGGATCTCCTCGAAGTCCAGCTTCCGCATCTTCTCGGCCTCGGCGGCCATCTCCTCGTAGCGCGCCAGACGCGCCTTGGACTTGGCCTGCCGCCCCTTGGCGTTCGACCGCACCCACTCCAGCTCGTCCTTGAGGCGCTTCTGCCGCTTGGCGTCCTTGGCACCCTCGACCTTGAGGCGGGCCGCCTTGGTCTCCAGGTACTTGGAGTAGTTGCCCTCGTAGCCGTGCAGGCGGCCGCGGTCGACCTCGCAGATCCAGCCGGCCACGTTGTCCAGGAAGTACCGGTCGTGGGTGACGGCGACGACGGTGCCCTCGTACTTGGCGAGGTGCTGCTCCAGCCAGTTCACGGACTCGGCGTCCAGGTGGTTGGTGGGCTCGTCGAGGAGCAGCAGGTCCGGCGCCTCCAGCAGCAGCTTGCAGAGCGCGACGCGGCGCTTCTCACCACCGGAGAGGTTGGCCACGGGCCAGTCGCCGGGCGGGCAGCCCAGCGCGTCCATGGCCTGCTCCAGCTGCGCGTCGAGGTCCCAGGCGTTGGCGTGGTCGAGCTGCTCCTGCAGCTTGCCCATCTCGTCCATGAGCTCGTCGGTGTACTCGGTCGCCATCTGCTCGGCGATCTCGTTGAACCGGTCCAGCTTGCCCTTGACCTCGGCGACACCCTCCTGGACGTTCTCCAGGACGGTCTTCTCCTCGTTCAGCGGCGGCTCCTGCAGGAGGATGCCGACCGTGTAACCGGGCGTGAGGAAGGCGTCACCGTTCGACGGCTGCTCCAGCCCGGCCATGATCTTCAGAACGGTCGACTTACCGGCACCGTTCGGGCCGACGACTCCGATCTTCGCTCCCGGCAGGAAGCTCAGGGTGACGTCGTCGAGGATCACCTTGTCGCCGTGCGCCTTACGCGCCTTGCGCATGGTGTAAATGAACTCAGCCAAGAGAAACCGTCCGGCAGCTTGAAACAGGCAGTGGGCAGATACACCCCATCTTGCCGCACCGCCACCCCCGGGAGGAAACGCGTTCGGCGCGGACGCCCTGACCTGGGGTTTCGTCCGAGGCTCCCGTACGTGACCCGTCACTGTCGGTCGCCGTCGAGGCCCTGCGGCCCCTCCACCGCCCGGCCCGCCAGGGGTGCCCCCGGGAATCCGCCCCGGGCCCGGGCGGGTGGCCGCCCTCGCCCCACGTCGCGGCGACTCACGCCGACCGGGCCCGCGACGCCCCGCCCAGGGCCGCCTTTCCGGCCCCGTTACACTGCCGCGACGCCCGGGAGCGGGTCCGGCGCACGCCGGGACCGCGTTACCGTGCGACCGTGACCAGCGCAGCGGAGCGCCCTCTCCTCTTCCTCGACGTCGACGGCCCCCTGCTCCCGTTCGGGACGCCCACGGGTGGACCGGGCATCGCTGCGGTTCCCGCTCCCCCGGCGCCCGCAGGACGGGGCAACCCGTTGCTCGGCCGCCTCGACCCCGTGATCGGTGCACGCCTTCTGGCGCTCGGGTGCCGCATCGTGTGGGCGACGACCTGGAACGACGAGGCCAACACCGTCATCGCCCCGCGCATCGGTCTGCCCGAGCTGCCCGTGGTGGCGTGGCCGGACGCCGAGGGGGTGACGACTCCGCGGGGCCTGCACTGGAAGACCCGCCCGCTCGTCGAGTGGGCCGACGGCCGGCCCTTCATCTGGGTCGACGACGAGATCGGTCACACGGACCGCGTCTGGGTCGCCGCCGCCCACGCCGGACGGTCCCTGCTGCACCGGGTCGACCCGGCCGTGGGACTCGCCGACGCGGACTTCGCCGCGCTCGCCGCGTGGCTCGCGGACCTGGGCACGTGACGCCCCTCTCGCCGCATCCCGTCGTGGCGGGACGGCGGGCGGGACGGCGGGCGGCACGGCGCGTGCCTGTCGGTCCGTCCTCCGGGAAACCGGCCGCTTTCCCGGTCAGTTGTCGGAGGGGTTCTCCCGACGGCGGGCGATGAGGAGTCCGGCGCCGCCGAGGACGACCAGGCCGATGGCGGTGCCGGCGATCCACGGGGTGGCGTCGGAGGAGCCCGTCGCGGCGAGGTTGGTGTCGGCGGGGGTGCCGCCCAGCGGGGTGGGGCTCGGCGCGCTGTAGGTGCGGGCGGCGGTGCCGGTCTCGGCGGACCGGGTCAGGCAGTCGAGCATGCCGGTGAACCGCTGCTGGAAGCCGTCGGGCCCCTGGACGGTGAAGTCGTAGGGAGCGTCCTCGCTGAGCGCGACGGTCACCGTGCGGGACGCCCCCGGGGCGACCGTGTGCTTCTGGCCCACCAGTTCGAAGGTGAAGGGTTCGTCCCCCTGGTTGGACGCGGTGACGTCCACTCCGCCCTTGGCGCAGTTCTCCCGCGCGGACACCGCCGGGACGGCGCCCTCCTCCGCCCACGTGACGCTCGCGGTCGCGGACACCGTCGACTCGCTGGAACCGGCCAGGATCTGCGTCTGGCTGCGGCTCACGGAGGAGAAGGCCCGGCCGACCGGAACGGTGGTGGCGGCCTGCGCGGTGAGACGCGCCGTGCCGGCCGTCGCGTCCTCGGGAATCTCGAAGAAGATCTGGCTGCCGTTGACGGCGTCGGTGACGGGCTCGCCGTTCTTGTCGACGAGGCGCACCTCGTCCCGGGCGGCGTTCGCCTGCGGCGCGACCGTGACGCTGCGGGCGTCCGTGCGGACGGTCACCGGGCCCACCAGCTCTCCCGGACGCCCGGAGACGACCGGCGGGTCGAGGGTCAGCGAGGCCCGGGGCTCCTTCAGCTTCCGCGCGTTCTTCTCCAGGTAGTCGGCGAGCTGCTCGGCCTGCGGGTCGACGGCCTCCACGGTCACGTCGTCGGCGTACCGCCAGATGGCGACCTGGGTTCCGGCCGCCGCGTCCTCCTCGGTGAGCGAGCCGCGCACGCCCGCCTTCTTCGCGAGTGCCGCCAGGTCGTTCACCTGGGGGTAGGAGTTCTGCAGGATCCAACGGATGCGTCCCGCGTCGTCGTTGACGCCGAGGGACGTGCTGCTCCACGCGGCCTCGTGGTACTTGGCGTCCTTCTGCGTGGGGGTGTGGACATCGACGCAGTAGGTCTGGAGCATGCCCCCGCCGTCGACGGACATCTCGAACAGGCCCGCCGACACCTGCTGGTCGCTGCCGTCCTCCATGCGTATGACGGCCGCGCCGAAGGTCTTCAGTCCGCCTATGGTCGCCGTCGCCCCGCCCTGTTGCGGCGCCGTCTCACCGGCGGCGGCCGGGCTCGCGCCGACCGCCATCACGCCCGTGGCGGCGAGTCCGCACAGCAGCGTCCCGGCGGCGAGACGCACCCGTCCACGCCCGCGCACGGACCACGCAGAAGACGAAGCAAACACCGAATTCCCTTCCGAGCAGGACCCGTTGACGTGGGGGCACGGTCCCACCAGCAGAATCACCGGCCCCGAGAGTCCCGGTGGCCATGCCCGGCATCCTAAGGAGGCCGCGCACCGCGCCTGCCGGTGATCGCTTCGGACGACTGATCCGATCCGCAATCGTTATCGCCGGGGCCTCCGAAGGCAGGGATTGTCGACAAATCCCTCCGGGAGCCTTCGGTGTGCAGCCTCCGACAGGCCGTACTTCGGTCGACGTCGGCAGCCACGCGGACGGCGGGAGGCCGGCAGGAGGGTCACCGGGTTCCAGGTTCCGGGCGGCGGTGGCAGGGGCAGGGGACGCTTGCCCCTCGGTGCTCCAGGGCGCAGCCGACGGTGGGCCACCGGAGAGGGACGAGGACGGGCGGGAGTGACGCGCCGTCAGCAGTTACTGGCCATGGCGGCGGTCGGCATCGGTCCGGGCGGTGCTGATGACGCCGCCGGCGCGGAAGGCGGTACGGAGGGTGCGGAGAGTGCGGAGGGTGCCGAGGGTGCTGTCGGGGCGGTCGCAGGTGCCGCGCCGGCGACCGGTTCCGGACCGGCCAGGGCTGTCGTCGGAGGAGTCGCCCGGGGGCCCGACGGTGACACGAGGGCTCCGGCGGGCGTGGCGGGCGGTCCCGCTGTGCCCGTCGGCGGTGTCTCCCAGGTGGGCTCGGGGCGCTCGTCGGCCGTGGTGGTGGCCGCCGGCTGTTCCGGACGGCCCGAGCGCCGGAACGCGGAGGTCCCCCGCGCGAGGTCGTGCCCGATCGTCACGGCGTCGAGGTCGGCGGAGACACGGCTCTGCTGTCCGTCCCGTTGTTCCGTGCGCACCTTCAACCGGCCCTGGACGACCACCGGGTCACCCACCGAGAGGGACGCGGCGGCATTGGCGGCGAGCTGGCGCCTGGCCCACACCGTGAAGAAGTTGGTGTGCCCGTCCGTCCACATGCCCTTCTCCCGGTCCCAGTACCGCGAGGTCACCGCCAGCCGGAACCGCGCCGACGGCCCCGACGCCAGGTCCCGGTACACCGGCGACGTCGCCACGTTGCCCACCGCGCAGATCATCGTCTCGTTCATCGCGTCTCCTCCCCGGCCCGGAGCCGTTCGCGGCCCGGGCGGATACGCGTACGGGCCCCTCCCGTACGGCTCTGTCCGGTGCGACGACCGCGCCTCACGCGTCATGCGTCATGCGTCATGCGTTACGCGTTACGCGTTACGCGTTACGCGTTACGCGTGCGTCGTGCGTCGTGCCGTGGTCATCGCGAGAGCCAGACTGCCGTGGACGGGAAGAGCCCGCTGGGGGCTGTGGACACCTCTGGAGCTGTGGAAAACCCGGCCACCCGTGTGGGTGAACCGGGTGAGTGAAGCCGGGCGGCCGGACAGCCCCGGCGACCGGGCCGCCGGACCACCGACCAGCAGGCCACCGGGCCACCAGAGGCGGTGGCGGCCGGTGTCCGCCGCCAGGACGGGCGAGGACTCGCCTCCTCACCGGGCCGAGGCAGTCCCCACGACCCGTACGTACTGTTCCCGTACCTCCAGGTACCGCAGCAGTTCCGCCGCCACCGGATCGAGCACCCGCGCCCGGCCGCACCCGGCGGCCGCCTCCCGCAGCCGTCTCTCCGCGTCCTGTCCGTAGCGCCGGGCCGGACCGCGGGCCGCCATGCGGCAGCTCCACTCGATGAGCGGGCCGCCGATGATGCCGATCAGCATCAGCAGCACCGGCACGCCCAGGTTGGGTGACATGAACCCGATGATCTGGCCCAGCAGCCACAGTCCGCCCAGGAACTGCAGGATCGTCATCGACGCCTGCGCCAGGACGGCCGCCGGCCACCACCCGGGCCGCGGAGGCTTACCCGGGGGGAGTCCCGCACGCGCCGTCAGCTCGTCCAGCGCCTCCGGCAGCCCCTGGGCCCCCCGCACCGCGGCCTCGCGCACCGCTTGAGCCCACGGCGTCGGCAGACCGGCGGAGGCGCGCTCGGCCACCGTCCGGACCGCCTGCTCCACGCGCTGGCGGGCCGTGGCCTCCTCGTCGGGCTGCTGCGCGCGCAGCGCATGGCGTCCCGTGGGCGGCTCGCCCCGGTCGTTGTACCAGCGCCACAGCCGCAGCCAGGGTGTGCCGCACGCACGGTTGGCGTTGCGCAGCCACGCGCGTTCGGCCGCCTCGCCCGCCGCGGTGGCGCCGACGGCGTCCGCGAGCCGGGCGGAGAACTCGTCCCGCGCCTCCTCGCTCAGCCCGCAGCGCCGGCGCGTGGCGTACACGGGCCACAGCCTGGCCGCCGCGACGTCCACGTCGGCGCCGATCCGGCGGCCGGCCGCTCCGCGTTCGGACACGAACTGGCCCAGCGCCTCGCGCAGTTCGTCCACGCCGTCCCCGGTGAGCGCGGAGAGGGCCAGGACCGTCGTGCCGGGTTCGTCGTACTCCCCCAGGGCGACGCCGTCCTCGTCGAGCAGCCGCCGCAGATCGTCCAGGACCTGCTCGGCGGCGTCGCCGGGCAGCCGGTCGATCTGGTTGAGGACGACGAACATGACCTCCGCGTGGGCCGCCATCGGCCGCAGGTACCGCTCGTGCAGCATGGCGTCGGCGTACTTCTCCGGGTCGACGACCCAGATGACGGCATCGACCAACGTCAGCACCCGGTCCACCTGTTCACGGTGCTGGACGGCGGCGGAGTCGTGGTCGGGAAGGTCCACCAGGACCAGCCCGCGCAGCTGGTCGTGCGCGTCGGCCATGGTCTGGGACGGGCGGCGACGCAGCCGGGGCGGGATGCCGAGGCGTTCGATGAGCCCGGCCGCGCCGTCGCTCCAACTGCACGCGATGGGCGCGGACGTGGTCGGACGCCGTACGCCGGTCTCCGAGATGGGCACTCCGGCCAGGGCGTTGAACAGCTGCGACTTGCCGCTGCCGGTCGCCCCGGCGATCGCGACGACGGTGTGCTGCCCGGAGAGACGGTGACGGGCGGTGGCCTCCTCCAGCACCCGGCCCGCCTCGGCCAGGGTCCCGCTGTCGAGCCGGGTGCGGGACAGCCCCACCAGTTCGCGCAGCGCCTCCAGCCGTGACCTGAGGGACGGGTCGTACGTCAGGGGCGTGACGGTCTGCGGCGCGGGTGCCCGCGTCTCCGCCCCCGCCGGTGCGGGAGCATGCTGGTCGGTCGCGGGGGTCGCCCCGTTCACCCGCCGCGCGATGAGCCCGTCGTCCCAGGGCCCCTGGGCGGAGTTGCGCTCCCCGGTGTCGTCGGCCCGCCCGGGATTGTCGCCCGCGGCAGCCGGCACCGCCGGGGTCTTCCTCGCTTCCCTGCGCCCGCCGCCGTCCTCGCCGCCACGCCCGTCACGGCCGCCCCGGGCGCCACGGTCGTCACGGCCACCGTCGTCGCGACCGGTGTCACGGTTTCCGTCACGGTCGGCGTCACGGCTGCTGCGGCCGTCCTGGCGGTCACGCCGCCCGTCCGGTCCGGACCGGCCGAACCGACCGAAGCGGGCCAGCCGTCCGGCCCGCTCGGCGAACCGGGAACCGTCGGCGTCGCCGCCGTCGCCCTCGGCACCCTCCGGGTCCTCGGTACCGCCGGAATCACCAGGAACTCCGGAACCATCGAGGTCCTCCGCGCCCCGGGAGCCGTCGGAGTCCCCGGAACGGTGGGAGGCGTCCAGGTCCGCGAAGTCCTCGGAGCCGTGGGAACCGTGGGAGCCGTGGGAACCGTCGGAGTCTTCCGACCGGCCGGTGGCCCGGGGCCGGCCCTGGTCGTCGGGACGCTCCGCAGAACGAGAAGGCTCAGCCTGCTCGGAACGCCCGGCCTCCTCCCGGTTCCCGGCCTCCTCCCGGTTCCCGGAGTTCTCGGGGGTCCGGGAGTGCCCCGGGCTCCGGGACTGCCCGCGGTCCTGAGGCCGCCCGGGGTCCTGGGGCTGTTCGGCCTGCCCGGGGTGCTTCGGGTGCTCGGTGTGGTCCTGGTCAGTGACGGCGGTCACCGGTCACCTCTCCTTCTGCAGTACGGACAACGCGGCGATCAGCTCGGCCTGGGGTTCCGCGTGCACGTCGAGTCCGTCGAGCGGGGCGAGGCGGCGCTCGCGCTCGGCGTCCATGATCCGGTCCATGTGCTCCAGGAGCAGCCGTCCGCCCTTGTCGCGGAGCCGCAGCGCACCGTGCGCGCCGATCCACTCGGCGAGCCGCTCCCCCGCGGTGCGGGTGCGCCGTCCGCCCAGCAGCACCGTGGCCACCAGGGCGGCGACCGTCTCGGGGTCGGGGGCGAGGTTGCGGTCCAGCTCGCGCACCTCCTCCTCCGCGTACTCCTCCAGCTCCCGCCGCCAGCGCCGGACGGCGAGGCCGATGCGGTGCTCGGCGCTCTCCGTGGGTCCGTCCTGGTCGGGGCCGTCGCGGTGGTCGCCGAGTTCCGGAGCCTCGGCCGCCGGTTCGCGCCGCCACGCCTCGTCCACCCGTTCGTCGGCCGCCGTGACGGCACAGAGCAGCAGGGCGCCGAGGCTCTCCACGAGGGTGTCGAGGAGTTCGCCGGCCGTGCAGTCGAGGGGGAAGGCGCGCCACCGTTTGAGCGCGTCCCCGGCGAGGACGGCCCCGGCCTGGAGCCGGCCGCGCACCCGCGTGTACTCGCTGTCGTACGCGCTCTCGACGGCGGCGGTGAGCCGGAGGGCGGCGGCGTACTGCGCGGCGGCGGCGCCGGCCAGCTCGGGCATCCTGGAGTTGAGGGAGTCCAGGATCCCGTAGGCGGTGCGGGCGATGACCTGCCGGCGGGCGGCCGGGTCCTGCGTCTGGTGGACGAGCCAGGTGCGCAGGGACGCCACCGCGCTGGCGGGCAGCAGGCCGCCGCCCCAGGCCGACTCGGGCAGTTCGGGCACCGTGAACCGGGGCACGTGGCCGAGTCCGGCCTTGGTGAGCAGGGCGCCGTACTGCCGGGAGACCTCGGCCACGACCTGGTGGGGCACCCGGTCCAGCACGGTCACGAGGGTGACGTCGTACTCCTTGGCGGTGCGCAGCATGTGCCAGGGCACCGCGTCGGCGTAGCGGGCCGCGGTGGTCACCATGATCCAGATGTCGGCCGCGCAGATGAGCTCGGCGGCGAGGACCCGGTTGTCGGTGACGAGGGAGTCGATGTCGGGCGCGTCGAGCAGGGCGAGGCCGGGCGGCAGGGTCTCCGTGGTCTCGATGCGCAGCACGCGGGTGGGGTTCTCGCCCGGGAGGAGCAGGTCGTCCGTCGGTTCCCGCTGGGGCACCCAGACGCGCGTGAGGTCGGGCAGCACCCGCATGCCGCTGAACCAGTGCTGGTCCTCCGGATGGCAGACGAGGACCGGGGTGCGTGTCGTGGGCCGCAGCACCCCGGCCTCGCTGACCCGGCGTCCCACGAGCGAGTTCACCAGCGTGGACTTCCCGGCACCGGTGGAGCCGCCGACGACGGCGAGCAGCGGGGCCTGCGGCTCCCTCAGCCGGGGCACCAGGTAGTCGTCGAGCTGCGCGAGCAGTTCGTCGCGGTTGGCACGCGCACGTGGCGCGCCCGTCAGAGGCAGCGGGAAGCGTGCGGCGGCGACACGCTCGCGCAGGGCGGAGAGTGCGTCGAGCAGCTGAGGCCGTACGTCCAAGGTCACCACATGGGAAGAATGCCCAATTTCAGGGGAATTCTGAAGCATATGAGCATGCCTGCGCGCCGATAGAACACATCGGACGCAAGGGACGACTGGGACACGGTCGCATCGGAGGCATAACGAGTGCACAACACCCGATGCACACGGCACCAAAAAGCGATGCACGATTCGCACCTGCCTGCGATTATCGTGACCGCTTCACCCAACCTCCACATCGAGCCACGGAGGCGAGGCGACAGGGGCGAGGATGCGGGAGCCCTATCCTTGTCCCCGGCACCGTCGTGGACCGCCCCCCACCAGGGCACCGCGGCGCCAGGCCACCCACACCGGCCCCCGTAGCTCAGTGGATAGAGCAGGCGCCTTCTAAGCGCTTGGCCGCAGGTTCGAGTCCTGCCGGGGGCGCTGCCGGCCTCTCACCTGCGGAAGCGTGTGAGGGGCCTTTTTCGTGTCGGGACGCACATCGATCCGGAGCAGGCGCCTTTCGCCTTTCCGCCCTCGCAGGGACGGGGCAGCGCCCCACCGCGCGGGTGCTGCCGGGGAAGTCCCACGGCGCGGGCGTGCCGCCCACCGGGTGGGGGCTGCGCGGGCCCGTCCGTCTTCGGCGAGACGTTCAGCACTCAGCGCGGCGTACGGCCGGGCCCCCGGGCACCGGGTGCGGCAGGGCGGGGTGTCAGCACCGCGGTGACGATGTCGGCCGACGAGGCCAGGACGTCGGCCACGAAACGGCGCCGGCCGGGGCCCAGCAGGCGCAGGGCCCGGCCGTGTCCGGCGGCGACCACGACCGCGGCGGCCAGCAGCAGCACACGCCACAGCGCCATCACCGGGCGGCGCAGCGGCCGGGGCAGACCGGCGAGGGAGGTGTGCAGCCGGTCGCAGTGGAAGGGCACGTGGCGTTCCTCGTCGGCGAGGATGCGGGCCGCCACCTCGGTGGTGAGGGGGTCGGTGGTGCCGTCGCGCAGGGCGCGGTAGTACCGCAGGGCGACGACCTCCGCGACCATCAGGACCAGCAGTTCGGTGCGCAGGCCCAGCAGGCGCCGCAACCGGACGAAGACCGCGTCGCTCCAGTGACCGCTCAGCGTCGGCGCGCCGGCGGCGGCCAGCAGCCGGGCCAGGAGGCGGGCGTGGTTCTGCTCCTCGGCGACGAAGAGACGCACCGCCCGCGCGTAGTCGGGGTCGCCCGCCCGGTCCGCCTTGCCGATGAGGTTGGTGCCGTCACCGTCCTCGCCCACCTGGAACCGCTGGATGCCCGCCCGGACGGCGGGGTGCAGTGTCGCACCGCGGCTGAAGTCGGGGTCGCCCAGGGCGTCCCGGCGTGTGCGTTCGTCCTCGAAACGTATGACCCACCGGGCGTGGTCCGCCACAGGCACCGGCCCTCCCTCCTCGTTCCGGGACACGACCGTCGGGCCCCGCACAGGTGGGGACGCCGGGGGGAGCCGGGCCGTTCCCGGGGCCACTGCCGTGCCCGGGTCCACTGTCGTTCTCCCGGGGTCCTGCCCTGGCCGGCGCAGGACGGGTCCGGTCCGGCGCAGGACGGGTCCGGTCCGGCGCAGGACGGGTCCGGTCCGGCGCGGGACAGGTCCGGTTGGCTGTACTTGGGGGCCGGGCCGTGGGGGCCGGCCGCTCCGCCTCGTGGTGGCGACTCGCACCGTGCGAGGACCGGTCGGAGGGGGCACGGGAGCCTCAACCCGTTCAAAAAGGGTGATCCGTGCCGGAACCCCCGTGACCCGCCGGGTCCCCCCGCGTTGAACGGGGCGTGCGGCAGCGTCCTGTGCCGCCGCGCTCAACGAGTCAGAAGGAGAACGTGATGTCGCGCATCGCGAAGGTGGCCGGTGTCGCTCTCGGCACGGGTGCCGTGGTGCTGGCCGGTGCCGGTGGAGCCATGGCGGACGCGGGCGCCCAGGGCAAGGCGGTCGGCTCGCCCGGCGTCGTGTCGGGCAACGCCATCCAGGTTCCGGTCAACGTGCCGATCAACCTGTGCGGGAACACCATCAACGTGGTCGGTCTGCTGAACCCGGCCTTCGGCAACACCTGCGCCAACGTCGACGGCGACAACCACAAGGGCAACCCCGGCCCCGGCAGCCACGACGGCGGTTACGGCTACGGGAACTGACACCCGCACCGCACCCCACGAGCGGAGCCCCGGCACCTCGAGCGCCGGGGCTCCGCCCTTTGTTCCCCGTGAACGCCGAGGTCGTACGAACACACCGAGGTCCCACGATCACCGAGGTCCCGTGGATCAGGCGGCCCCGTGGATCACGTGCATCACGTGGGCCCATGGACTCCTGGATCACGTGAGCCACGGGGCCCACATGGGTCCCGTGGCTCAGGTGGGCCCCGTGGATCAGGGGTCCCGGCCCCGCCGCTCCCCCGCGGTGCCCTCAGACGTACCGGTAGATCCGGTCGTGGCCGTCCAGGGAGTCCGGGGTCACGTTCCACGGCGGCATCCGCTCGTGGCGGGCCACGATCCGGCGGTACTGCGGGTCCTTCCGCCCCGGCGGCTCGGCCGGCAGGTAGCGGTGGGTGCGGTGGCGCTCCTGCCAGCGGGACCACTGCAGGTCGATGAAGGCGTGGTGCAGCCAGAAGACCGGGTCGTTGACGGAGGCGCCACCGACCATGGCGCCCCCGACCCAGCGGTGCACCCGGTTGTGGTTGCGCCAGGAGACGCTGCCGCGCCCGCTCCCCCAGCCCTCCAGCTTGTTACGGAAGCCCTTCGTGGCCGTCGAGTCCCAGGGCGGGGCGTCGTAGACCGGGTCCTTGAGGGCCGCCTCCAGATCCGCCCGGGTGGGCAGATCGATCGGGTCACGGGACCGGCCCAGGTCCCGGGTGAGGTAGTTCTCGTCGGTGACGTTCTCCCGCAGCGTCCAGTTGCCCCCCGCGAACGCGAACGGGCCCGTGGTCACCCTGCGGTCCGAGCGGCGGCCGTTGCCGCCGAGCAGGTCGTCGGTCCACGGCGGGCCGTCGGGGCTGCGGTCACGGGTCCAGTCCCAGTAGGGAACGGTCACCGAGTCGTCGACCCGGCGCAGCGCGTTCTCCAGGTCCAGGAGGAAGCGACGGTGCCAGGGCAGGAAGGACGGCGCCATGTGCGCGGCACGCAGGCCGCGTTCGCCGTCCGCCGTGTAGTACTCGATGTGCATCCGTACGAACTCGTCGTACTCGCCGCGCCGTTTGACCGCCAGCAGCGCGTCGACGAACCGCCGCTTCTCGGTGCGGGTCAGCGCGGTGACGTTCTTACGCGTGTACGCCACGGTCGCTCCCTCCTCCCGGCCCGTGCCCGGCGCCGGGGTCGCGCAGCCGTCGCCCGGGGCCCAGTTCGTCGACGGCGGCGCGGGCCGCGGCCAGCGGGGTGGGGTAGGAGGCGTAGTGGTCGACCATGGTGAGCCAGGTGCCGTCGGCACGGCGCATCAGGTGCAGGGGGCGGTCGTCCACGGTGACCCGCCAGGTCCCCTCGCCCCCGGTCCCGTCGGCCGCGCGGTCGGTCGTCGACCGGATGCCGCGCAGCCGGCGGCCCCGGTAGACCTCGTCGAAGACCACCTGCCCGGAGGCGTCGCCGTGCGGCGGCTCCCCGGGGCGCCCGTCGTCGGCGGAGTGCCGGCCGGCGTGGACCCCGGTGGTTGCGGAGCCGCACGACGTGACGGCCGGGGCGAGCACCGCCGCGAGCCCGGCGCCCAGCAGCCCGCGCGCCAGCTGCCGTCTGGTCCCTCCGGCGTCCGGCCCGCCGGTTCTCACCGCGGTGCCGCCGCCGGCCCCGTCGCGCCCGCCGTCCCCGACGGCCGTGCCCCGGCCGTCCCCGCCCTGCCCGTCCCTGTCGTGCCCGATCATGTCGCGCCCGGCCATGTTCCGTCCTCCCGCGAGTGCGTGCGTCCAAGCGTCCACAGCGGTAACCGCGCGGAGGCCCCCGTGGTCACCGCCGGGAGGGCCGTACGGGTCGCGCCCGGCTCGGCCGGGCCCGCACGACTCGGGGCACGACGGAGGTCCTGCGGGCGGAGCCGACCCACGGGTCCCGGAGCTGAGCGTGGTCCGCCCCGGCACACCGGACGGTCTCCGGGAGGCCCGTCCCCGCGCGTCCTCTCGGGGCCGCGGCCTACCGCTCGGGGCCGAGCACCACGTCGAGTGCCGGGACCGTCCGCACCGTCGGGGCCAGGACTCCGGCCTCCGGCAGCTTGGCCTGCGGCAGGCCGGGGCTCCCGGCGGCCGGCCGGGTGAGCGGCGGGTCCACGGCCAGGCCGGGGGTGAGGGTGCGCAGATCGGCGGCGGGGACGTCGACGCCGATCCGGTCCGAGCCGTCACCGAGGAGGTGCGGCACCGGGGACCGCACGTCGACGCCGGGCAGCCCTCCGTCGAGCGGGAGCTGCGGAAGCGTCTCCTCCGGCATGAGGCGGCCCGCGGTGAACTCCGGCCCCTCCGGGGTGCCCGCCGTGAGCACCGGGACCGCCCCGGCGACCTCGGGCAGTTCGACCCCGAGCGCCTGTTCCGCCCCGCCGAGCGGCACGGGTACGGGAACCGTCCCGACGGCGGCGGCGGGCGTCGCCGCGAGGGCGCCGGCGGCCGCCGCCATCGTCGTGAGCACGGCGGCGAGGGTTCCTCGGGTGGTGGTCGACTTCATCTGCGGCACGGTCCTTTTCCAGGTGCGGGGCTCGGCATGCGTACCGAGTAACGAGCCGGGGGGCCGTGCGACGCACACATCCACCGGATGCCGCAGTAGTACGAGCAGTACGACAGGCACGACGGGTGCGACTGGTGCGACCCGGCACAGCGTGCGCGGGAGCGCGGGTGCGAGCGCGCGGGTGCCCCGGTCCCTCTGTCCCTCTGTCCGCCGGTCCGCCGGTCCGCCCGTATGCCGGTCCGCCCGTACGCCGGTCCGCCCGTCCGCCCGTCCGTCGGCCCCGGGTGCGCCTTCCGGGACCGGGCCGGGACCGGGCGGAGCGCCGACGGACGGGACGGCGGGCGGGGCGGACGCCGCTGCGGCCGGCGGCGGGGCTCAGCTCGGCAGCGGCAGGCCGCCGAGGAGGCCGCCGGTGGAGTTGAGGGCGTCGGTCGCGTCGTTCACGGTGCTCAGCGGGGAGTCCGCGTTCTCGGTGTTGAGCGCGTCGGACTGGTGCTTGAGCGGCATCACGTCGATCGGGCCCTGAGTGAGGGTGTTGACGGCACCGTTGAGGCTGGTGGGGGTGAGGTCGGAGGTGCTGTCGTAGGCGAACGCGGGCGCCGCCGCTCCGGCGACGACGAGGGAACCGGCAACGACGGCGGCGGCCTTCAGGGACTTCATCACGGTCCTTTCTGCGGTGACCGCGAAGCCGCTGATCCTTCGATGATCCTCGGGCGCCGTCACCAGGAAGCAATCTGACGCCCTGCCCAACGACCTCCGACCGCGGGGGAAACCCCGAACGGCGAAAACACCGCCGGAAGGAGGCTTTCGAGGGAGCGCACAGGCCGGCGACAACGACGCCGTCGCCCCGGTCACCGTGACCGGGGCGACGGCGGACGGGCGGGCAACGGCTTTGCCAGCAGGGCGTGTTCGGCAGTCGCCGGTTCAGGCGGGCGGCTGCGCCACCGTCTCGGGCGCGGCCGGCACGGCAGCCGAAGGGGCCGTGCTCGGAGCGGTGGCCGGAGGAGCCGTGGTGGAGGTCCCGGAGGTCTCCGGGGAAGCGGGCTGCGCCTGCAGGCCCTCCAGGGTGGGGGCGGGCAGACCGCTGCCGACGAGGGTGGCGGCGATGACGTTGACGAGGCCGTTCACCGCTTCCCTGACCGCGGGGGCGACCTGGGCGGCGTCGTCGCCCGTCGCGGCGGCGACCACCGCGTCGACGGCCTTCTGCAGGGCGGCGAGCGCCTCGACCGTGAGGTCGGCCGGTGCCTGCGCCCTGACCGGGGCCGGGGCCTTGGCGTCACCGGTCGTCGCGCCGGCCGGTGTCACCGGGGCGGCGGGCACCGCCGGGGCGGGCAGCGTCGACGCCTCCGGCACGGTCACACCGGGCGTGGCCGCACCGGGCGTGGCCGTACCGGGCGTGGCCGCACCGGGCGTCGTGGTGCCCGGGGCAGCGGGACTCGGGGTGGTGGAGTCCGGCGCCGTGATGCCCGGGGTCGCGGTGCCCGGCGTCGTCGTGGAAGGGCTCGTCGTGGAGGGGGTCGTCGTGGACGGCTGGGCGGCCGGGGCGTTGGCCGCCGCCTGGGCGATGGCCTCCTCGACCGCGGCGCTCAGTTCGGTCGCCTGCGCGTCGGGGAGCTGGCCGTTGTCCGACTTCAGCACGGTGTCGAGGAGTTGGGTGACGGGCGTGAGGACGCCGCCGAGGCCGGCCACACTGCCGACCTGTCCGAGCAGCGCGTCGGCTTCCGGTACGGGCGCCTGGGAGGACACCTGGGCGCGTTCCCGGTGCGCGTCGCCGTGGGCCGCGACGGCGGCCGGTCCGGTGACACCCAGGACGAGTGCGGCACCGAGAGCGGTGGTCGCGAGACGGCGGGCGGGCAGACGCATGGGAGATCCTTTCGATGGTGCGTCGGGTCTTGTGCCCACCGTGGGAGCACCGACCACCCTCCGCAACCGTTCGAATACTCCGCGCTCCTCCCGTCTACTCAAAGGCGGCCTGTCACCGCTGGTGGGGCCGCACGCCTCACCCGTCCGGACGCGTCGTCCGCCCCACCCCCATCGGGGGCAGCACGAACCGGCCGCCCGCCCGTGGGGAGACCACGGACGGACGGCCGGTGCGGATGAGCCGGAACGACGTCAGTCGTTCACGCACGTGTTGCCGAACGCCGGGTTCAGCAGACCGATGACGTCGATGGTGTTGCCGCAGAGGTTGACCGGAACGTGGACCGGCACCTGGATGACGTTGCCCGACAGCACGCCCGGGGAGTGGGCGGCGGCGGCCTGCGCGCCACTGTCGGCAACGGCGACACCGGCAGTGCCGGCGACGGCGGCGGCGGCAACGGAGGTCAGGGCCAGGCCCTTCGCAATACGCGACATGGAGAGGTGCTCCTTGGGAGTTGACACAAACATCCGGGCGGATACCCGGCGTTGTGTCAACGCGTGGGGCCCGCTCGGGTTGTGCCGCCAAAGGAGTGATCCCGCGCCGCGCGGCGCCCTCACCGGACGCACGCCCCCTTCGAGCGCCCTCCCGCCGACCGTCGCTCCGATGTGCGCCCGACCCGCACCCCGCTGCCGTCGTCCGCCACCTCGTCGGGCCCCGGTGGGGCCTCGGTCGGGCCTTGACCGGGCCCTCGTCCGGCCTTGATGGATCCGGCCCTCCCCAGCCCCCTGTCCGACCTCGACCCACCCCCGATCGGCAGTCGACCAGCCGCCGCCCGCCGCCGGCCCGCCCCACGCCCGCCGCCGAGCCGCCCCGCGCCCCCGCCGCTCAGCCACCCTCCCGAACGCACATCCGGCGGACGACACACTCTGCCCGATATCGGAGGGTTCACCCGCATAAGGGCTAGAGTTGCGGCGCTCCCGACGCCCTGCCGACACGGGCGCAACGCACTCATGACGGCCCCCTGACACACCGCCGGACGCCGCTCGGGACATCGGCCGGTCGGCCGGACGGCCGGGGGGCGCTCTCCGAAAGGGTGACGCCGGTCGTGTGCATTCCCCCGGTTCCGCTGCCCCGCCGCGACCGCGCCGGAGCGGGCGGCGCGCTCCGCCTCCGCTGCGCACCGCCCCACCGGTACCCGGCCGCCGCAGCCGTCGGCCGCCGTCCCGCGCCTCGAACGACCGACCGCCGCGACCTCCGTTCGGGCGGCCGGGATGCGGTCCTCGCCGGACCGGAGGGGGCGCTCGCCGGGCCCGTCCCGTCGGAGGCGGACATCCCCGGCCACGAGTCGAACGGGTTCGGTCACGCCCGGCTGCCGGGGATCACGGGTGACCAGGTGGCCGTCCGGCTCGTTGCCCAGCCGGACGCGGCAGGGCACGGCACGCACCGTGCCGCCGCCGACACCCACGAGTGAGGCGCGTTCCCGCCCGTCCCGAGCACCGTCCGCGAGCGAGGAAACCGCGCATGCACCAGTCACCGACCGACCCCCGGCCGCGGGTCCTGCACCTGACGCAGCCCGTGGACGGCGGCGTCGCCCGGGTCGTGACGGACCTGACCCGGGCTCAACTGGCCGCCGGGTGGCGGGTCGCGGTCGCCTGCCCGGGCGGGACCCCGCTGGCCGACGCTCTGACGGCGCTCGGTGCCGACGTGCGGCCGTGGGACGCCGGCCGCTCGCCGGGACCGTCCCTGGCCGGTGAGGTGCGGCGGCTGGCGCGGCTGGTGGCGGAGGTGGCACCGGACCTGGTGCACGCGCACAGCGCGAAGGCCGGGCTCGCCGGACGGCTCGCGGTCCGGGGCCGGATCCCGACCGTGTTCCAACCGCACGCCTGGTCGTTCGAGGCGGTCGGCGGGGTCACCGGCGCGCTGGCCGTGCGCTGGGAACGGTGGGCGGCGCGCTGGACGGCGCACACCGTGTGCGTCAGCGAGGCCGAGCGGCGGCGCGGGGCGCGGGCCGGGATCCGCGGCCCGTCCGCCGTCGTCCCCAACGGCGTCGACACCGCCCGCTTCCGGCCGACCGCAGCCGCACCCGGCGCACCTTCCGTACTCGCCGCACCCGGCGCACCCGGCGCACCTTCCGTGCTCACCGCACCCGCCGAACCTGCCGTACTCGCCGCACCTTCCGCGCTCGCCGCCCCCGCCGAACGCGCCGAACCCGCCGCACCTCCAGCACCCGGCGCGGTCGGTTCCCCGCTCCCGGGCCCCGCCCCGGCCACCCCGCCCCCGCCCGTGGCGCCCTCCGCCCGGTCCCGCCTGCTGCCCGGGGTCGACCCGGCGGCCCCGTGGGTGGTGTGCGTGGGCCGGCTGTGCCCGCAGAAGGGCCAGGACCTCCTCCTGCGCGCCTGGGACACGGTGCTGCGGCGGGTGCCCGGGGCCCGGCTGGTGCTGGTCGGCGACGGACCGGACCGTGACCGGCTGCGTGCCCTGGCACCGGGGTCCGTGGCGTTCGCGGGAGCCGTCGCCGACCCCGTGCCCTGGTACCGGGCGGCCGACCTGGTCGTCCTGCCCTCGCGCTGGGAGGGGATGGCGCTCGCGCCGCTGGAGGCGATGGCCTGCGGGCGGCCGGTGGTGCTGAGCGACGTGGACGGCGCCCGGGAGAGCCTGCCGCCGTCCCTCGCGCCGCACTGCCTGGTGCCGCCGCGGGACCCGGACGCGCTGGCCGCCGCCGTCACCGCCCTGCTGCTCGACCCGCCGCTGCGCGCCTCGCTGGGCGCGCGGGGGCGCCGGCACGTCCTGTCCACGCACGACGTACGGCACACCACGCGGGCGGTCGCGGCCCTGTACCGCGACCTGCTCGGCACGGTGCCCGTGACGTCCGTCGCGCCCACCGAGTGCAGGGAGCCGATCCCCTCGTGACCGCGGAAAGCACCGTCCCCACCCCCGCCACCCCGGCCGGCCGGCCCCGGGACGCCGGGCGGCACCCGGCCGTGTCGGTGATGCCGCCGCGCGGCTCGGCCGCCGGCTTCCGCTTCCCCGCCCGGCGGCCACCGGTCCGCCCGGAGTCGCCGCTGCCGCTGATGGCCGCGGACGGGTCGGCCGCGCTGCTGGGGGCGCTGGTCCTGACCGGCGACCGGCGCGGACCGCTGGTCGTGGCGGGGCTGCTGGCGGGACTGGTCACCGCCTCGCTGCTGCTCGTCCCGCACCGGCCCCGCCCGGTGGCCGGGGTGCTGGACGAACTGCCCGCCGTCTGCGGACGGATCGCCGTGGTGTGGCTGGCGCTCGGCGCGCTGGTCGCCGCGTACGCGCCGCAGCAGGCGCTGACCGCGCCGACCCTGCTGCTGGGGTTCGCCGTGCAGGGCGCGGCGGGCTGCGCGGGCCGGGGGCTGGTCCACCGCCGGCGCCGGGCCCGGCTGCTGCGCCGGCCGCGCGCCGCACTGGTCGTGGGCCCGGCGCCGCTCGCGCGCCGGGTGGCGGCGGCGCTGCTGCGCCATCCGGCGTGCGGGGTGCGGCCGGTGGGGATCGTCACGGAGGAGCCGGACGGCGTCGACGGGCTGCCGGTGCTGACCAGCGGCGAGGAGGTCGAGCGCGCCCTCATCCAGAACGGGGTGCGCGAGGTCGTCGTCGTGCACCCCTCGGTCCGGCTGCGGCAGGGCCCGCTGCTGCGGGCGCTCGACGAGTCGGGGTGCGCGGTCCGTGAGGTCGACGTGGACAGTCCCTCGCCCGGCTCCCCGGAGCGGCTCGCCGGGTTCCCCTGCCGCCGCCTGTTCCCGGGCTCCGCACACCCCGGCGGTGCGGGCAAACGGATGCTGGACGTGACCGTGTCGGCGGTGCTGCTGCTGCTCGTCAGTCCGCTGCTGCTGGTGTGCGCGGCGGTGCTGCGCGCGACCGGCGGCCCCGGGGTGGTGTTCCGGCAGGAGCGGATCGGGCGGGACGGACGCCCGTTCACGCTGCTGAAGTTCCGCACCCACCGGCCGGTCGACGCGCACGAGGCGGCCACCCGGTGGAGCGTGGCGGACGAGCGCCGGATGCCGTGGTTCTGCCGCTTCCTGCGCCGCACCTCCCTGGACGAGCTGCTCCAGTTGTGGAACGTGCTGCGCGGCGACATGAGCCTGGTCGGCCCGCGTCCCGAACGGCCGTACTTCGTCGCCAAGTTCAGCCAGACCTACCCCGGCTACGCGGCCCGCCACCGGATGCGGACCGGCATCACCGGGCTCGCGCAGGTGCACGGGCTGCGCGGGGACACCTCGATCGAGGACCGGGCCCGGTTCGACAACGCCTACATCGACAACTGGTCGCTGTGGCAGGACGTCTGCATCCTGCTGCGCACCGCCGCCACGCTCGTCCGGCCGACGGGGAGCTGACCACCATGACCCACCCGGTGCCCGCGCCCAGCGGGCGGGGCGTGACGCCGGTGCTGCCCGTGGTGGCGGTGGTGGTCGTCCTCGCCCTGCCGTTCGGCGCGGGCGGCGGGGACGGTCCGGGCCCGGCCGACGCGGTGTCCGCGCTGGTGGTGCTCGTCTGCGCGGTCCGGCTGCTGCGGGAGCGGCGCCGGCCCCTGCCGCGCACGGCGGCCGTGGTGTTCGGGCTGCCGGTGCTGGGCCTGGCGGTGGCCGCGGTCACCGCGGTGTCACCGACGGCCGGGCTGTCGGGGATGGGCCGCTACCTCCAGGTGTTCGTGCTGGTGCCGACGGCCGTGCTGCTGCTGATCCGCGACCGGCGCGACTTCCGGCTGCCCGCCTGGGCGATGGTGGGGCTCGCCGTGTGGCAGGGGGCGGTCGGGGTGCACCAGTACGTGACCCGGACGGGCGCCTCCTACCAGGGGCAACCGGTGCGGGCGGTGGGCACGTTCGGCGCGCAGGACGTGATGGGCATGGCGACGGTGGTGTCGCTGGGCCTGGTGTGCGCCCTCGGTCTCGCGCTGGGCCGGTCGCCGCTGCGGGAGCGGCTGGTGGCCGCCGGGTTCGTGCTCGTGCTGCTGCCCCCGCTCGCCCTGTCGTTCAGCCGGGGCGCGTGGATCGCGACGGCGGTGGCGTGCACGGCGCAACTGGCGCTCGCCGGGCTGCGGCGGGCGGTGACGGCGGGGGCGGTGGCCGTGGCGGCGGCGGTCGTCCTGGTCGGCGGCTTCGGGGTGGGCTCGTCGATGCTCCAGGAGCGCGTCGGCAGCATCACGAGGGTCACCGACGCGCCGGACCAGTCGGTCACCGACCGGTACACGATGTGGGCGGCGGCGACCGCGATGTGGCGCGAACAACCCCTGACGGGCGTCGGGTTGAAGGGCTTCCCGGAGCACCGGGACACGCACGCCTCGCTCGCGCTGTCCTCGGGCAGCGACACGGAGGGCGCGGGCGCGGCGTTCCGCCGGCAGCCCCTGCTCTCCCCGCACAACATGTATCTGCTGGTGCTCGCCGAACAGGGACTGCTCGGACTGCTCGCCCTCGCGGGCGGCTGGCTGGCCCTGCTGGGCTGCGCGGTGCGGAGGGTGTGGCGGGTCCGCCGGAGCGGCGGGCCGGGCCTGGACTGCGGGCTGATCGCCTGCGGGCTGCTGGTCCGGCTGCTGACCGACTTCTCCTACGCGGACATCGGGGGCCCGTCCACCGTGCTGACGGCGGTGTGCCTGGGCCTGGCGGCCTGGTGGGCGCTGACCGGGAGCACCGGGCCCCGCCCGGCCGGACCGGGTCCCGTCCCGGCGGCTCGCGGCACGGCCGAGGGGGCGGGGGCGCGATGACGGCGACTCCGCCGCGCTCCCTGGCGGCCGCCCCGCCCACCCCCTGGGGCACCACCCGCACGGCCTCGGGCATCGCCCGCTGGCGGCCCGCGACCACCCGGGGGGCGTCCCCCGGCGGCGCCCGGGCGGAGGCGGGGGGCCCTGCGGCCCCGGCAGTCCCGGCGGCTCCGGCAGTCCTGGCGGCTCCGGGGGTGCCGGTGGCCCCGGCAAGCGCGGGACTGCCGCCGGCCCCGCCGCCTCCGGCCACCCCGGCCACCTCGCCGACCCCGGCCACCCCGCCGACCCCGGCCGTCCCCACGGGCGGCACCGCGGGCCGCACCCCCGGCGCCGGGCCGGCCCCGGCAGCCCCGACCGGCACCGGTGCTCCCGCCCCCGCGCGCCCCACCCCGACCGCCCACGACGCCCCCGCTCCCGCCCCCGAGCGGGCCGCCGCGCAGCCCCACGGCACCCCCGCCACCCCGCAGGCCGGCGCCACGACGCGTCCGTCGCCCCCATCGCCGCCGTCGCCCCCCGCGCGCCGCCCGCGGGGTGCCGGCGGGCACCTCCCTGGGGGGTTCCTCGGCCGGGCCGCGCTGGTCACCGCCGTGCTGTCGGTGGCCGGGGCGTTGCTCGGGCTGGTGCGGGACCAGGCGCTGGCCCGGCTGTTCGGGGCCGGGAGCGAGACCGACGCGTTCCTGGTGGCGTGGACCGTGCCGGAGTTCGGGGCGACGCTGCTGATCGAGGACGGGCTGGCCATCGCGCTGATCCCGGCGTTCAGCCTGGCGCTCGCCCGGCAGGCGCGGGGGGCCTCGGGCGACCCGGTCCGCGCGCTGGTGGCCACCACGCTGCCCCGGCTGTCGCTGGCCTTCGTCGCGGTCGGCGCGCTGCTCGTGGCCGCCGCCCCGCTGGTGGTCGCGGTCCTCGCGCCCGGCCTGTCCGACCCCGGCCTCGCCGTGGACTGCACTCGGCTCACCGCGACCTGCGTGCTCAGTTTCGGGCTCGCCGGGTACTGCAGCGCGGCCCTGCGCGCGCACCACCGCTACCTCGCCCCGGCGGCCGTGTACGTCGTCTACAACACCGGCATCGTCGTGGTGATGCTCGCCCTCGGTGAGCGCTGGGGCGTGCGCTCGGCGGCCGTCGGGGTGGCCGTGGGCGGCTGCCTGATGGTGGCGGTGCAACTGCCGGACCTCCTGCGCCAGTTGCGGAAGGGTGCCGCGCGGGCGAGGACCGCGGTGGGCCGGGGTCCCGGGCCGTCGATGGGCCTGGGGCTGCTCCTCGCCGTCCTGCTGTTCGCACTGTGCCGCCAGTCGCAGGTGCTGGTGGAGCGCTTCCTCGGCTCGTCGCTGCCCGCCGGGTCCATCTCCCACCTCAACTACGCGCAGAAGGTGGCCCAGGTCCCGATGACCTGGTCGCTGATGCTGGTCACCGTCACCTTCCCGGTGGTGGCCCGCGCGCTGGCCGACGGGGACACCCGGCGGGCGCGGGCGCGGGTGGAGCGCGACCTGGCGCTGGCCGCCTCCGTCGTCCTGCTGGGGACGGCCACCGTCGTCGCGTGCGCGCCGCGGATCGTCGGACTCCTGTTCCAGCGCGGCGCGTTCACGGCCGCCGACACGGCGGCCACGGCCGGTGTGCTGCGGGTGTACGCGCTCGGGCTGCTCGCCCAGACGCTGGTCGGCGTGCTGATCCGCTCGTACTTCTCGGCCGGCCGGGCCACCTGGTACCCGCTCGTCGCGATGGCCGTGGGGCTGGCGGTCACCGCCGGGGCCGGTGCCGGGGCGGTGGGCCCGTGGGGGGTGGCGGGGATCGCCGCCGCCAACGCCGCCGGGATCACCGTCACCGCCGTGCTGCTGCTGTGCGGTCCGGGGCCGCGCGGCATCGCGGTGCGCACCCGCCGGGTGGTGGCCGGGCTGCTGCGGCCGGTGGCCGCCGCGACGGCCGCGACGGCGGCCGGCCTGCCGGTCGCCCAGCGGTGCGGCTCCGGCGTCCTCGCCCTGGTCGCCGGGGTCCTCGTCGTGGCCGCCGTGTTCCTGCTGTGCGGCCGGGCCCTGGGCGACCAGGGCTGTGTCACCGCCTGCTCCGCCGCCCGCGCCGCAGCGCGCCGGGCGGCCCGGCCCCTTGCCCGCACCCTCACGCGAAGGTGACGCCATGCCCGCACCCGCACCCGTGTCCGCAGACCGCCCCGCACCCGCCGCCCGCCCGGCCGGGCCCGTGCCGTGGGTGGCGATGTACCACTCCGTCGGCGACTGCGCCGACGACCCGTACCGCGTCACCGTCACGCCCGAACGGCTGGACCGCCAGCTGGGGTGGCTGCGGCGGCGCGGGCTGCGGGGCGTGTCCATGGCCGAACTGCTCGCCGCCCGCGCCCGGGGCGGGGACCGCGATCTGGTCGGCCTGACCTTCGACGACGGGTACGCCGACTTCCTCACCGGCGCCCTGCCGGTGCTCACGGACCACGGGTGCACCGCCACCCTGTTCGTGCTGCCGGGCCGACTCGGCGGCGACAACGCCTGGGACCCGCTCGGGCCGCGCAAGCCGCTGCTCAGCGCCGACGGCGTCCGCCGCGCCGCCGCCGCGGGCGTGGAGATCGGCTCGCACGGGCTGATGCACACCGATCTGACCCGGGCCGACGACGCGACGCTCACCGCCGAGGTCGCCGACAGCAGAGCACTGCTCTCGAAGCTGACGGGTGCTCCGGTCGAGGGGTTCTGCTACCCGTACGGCACCCTGGACCGCCGCGCCGTCGACGCGGTGCGCGACGCCGGGTACGCCTACGCCTGCGCCATCGACCCCGGCCCGCTCACCGGCCCGCACGCCCTGCCCCGCGTGCACGTCGGGCAGCGGGACACCTCCGTGCGGCTGTACCTGAAGCACCGGCTGCACCGGTTGCGCCGCCGTCCGGTGGAGGACGCGCGGTGAGGGCGCTGCACGTCATCACCGGTCTGGGCGTGGGCGGCGCCGAGCAGCAACTGCGGCTGCTGCTGCGGCACCTGCCCGTCGACTGCGACGTGGTGACCCTGACGAACCCGGGCGCGGTCGCCGACGGACTGACGGCCGACGGGGTGCGGGTCACCCACCTCGGGATGGCCGGCAACCGCGACGTGGGCGCGCTGCCCCGGCTGGTGCGGCTGATCCGCGCCGGTGGCTACGACCTGGTGCACACCCACCTCTACCGGGCCTGCCTGTACGGCAGGATCGCCGCGCGCCTGGCCGGCGTGCGGGCGGTGGTCGCCACCGAGCACTCCCTCGGGCGGACGCAGATGGAGGGGCGCCCGCTCACCCCGGGCGTGCGCGCCCTGTACCTGGCCGGGGAGCGGCTGGGCCGTACGACCGTCGCCGTGTCCGCCACCGTCGCCGCCCGGCTGGCCCAGTGGGGGGTGCCCGCGTCGCGGATCGCGGTGGTCCCCAACGGCGTGGACGCGGACCGCTTCCGCTTCGACCCGGCCGGCCGGGAGCGCACCCGGCGCCGGCTGGGGCTGCCCGAGGGGGCGTTCGTCGTCGGCGGCGTCGGCCGGCTGGTGCCGGGCAAGCGCTTCGACGTCCTGATCCGCGCCCTGGCCCTGCTGCCCGCCGACACCTGGCTGCTGCTGGTGGGCGGCGGGGAGCAGGAGAGCGTGCTGCGGCGCGTCGCGCGGGAGGCGGGGGTGGCCGGCCGGGTGCTGTTCGCCGGCGAGCGGGCCGATCCGCCCGCCGGGTCCCCGGGGCCCGGCCTGCCCTCGCTGACCGCCGCGATGGACGTGTTCGCCTCGCCGTCCCCGCAGGAGGCGTTCGGGCTGGCGGTCGTGGAGGCCCTGGCGTCCGGTCTGCCGGTGCGGTACGCCTCCTGCCCGGCGCTGGAGGACCTGCCCGCGTCCGCCGCGCCCGGGGCGCTGCGGGTCGAGGGCGGGCCGGAGGCGTTCGCGCGCGCCCTGGCGGAGGTGCGCGACCGCGCGCGCCACCGGGGGCCGGCCGCCCCGTCCCGGGAGGTGCCCGAGGCCGTCCGGCACTACGCCGTCACCCGCACCGCCGGCCTGCTCATGGACGTCTACACGGCCGCCCTGGCCAAAGCGGCCCCGCCGCCGTCGCCCTCACCGGCACCCCCGGTGCCGTCGCCGTCGTCCCCGTCACCCGAGGGAGTCAGTTCGACATGACCGAGAACCCAGCGAAGCCCGCCGGGCGGCGCCGCCCGGCCGCCCCCCTGGTCCGGCTGCGGGCCCTGCCGCCCTGGTCGCTGCCCGCGGCCGGGGTCGTCGCCGGAGCGCTGCTCGGCACCGCCTACGGGCTGGCCGTCACCCCCACGTACACGGCCACCAGTTACGTGGTGGCGGTGCCGAAGGAGAACTCCGACCCGGGCACCGCGCTCGGCTTCGCCCAGGCGTACGGCCGGGTGGCGGGCCAGCTCGCGGTGCTGGGGGACGCCCAGGTGTGGGCGGGCGTGCCGGTGAGCACGCTGCGGGACGGCGTGCGCACGGCGACCTCGCCGGACGCGCCGATGGTGTCGGTCACGGCGACCTCGTCCCGCCCGGACGTGGCCGCCGACATGGCCAACGCCGTCTCGCGCGCGCTGACCCGGCACGCGGCGGGCGCCGCGGACGCCACCCGCGTGGAGCTGCGGCAGTTCGCCCGGGCCACCGAGCCCACCGAGCCGTCGTCGGCGCCGTGGACCGTGACCGGGGCGGTCGGGGCGAGCGCCGGGGGCCTGCTGGGCGGCCTGGCCCTGCTCGCGCGCCCCCGGCGTGCGGTGCCGGGACCGGCGCCCGCGCCGTCGGTGCCGGGTCCGGCGCCCGCCGCCGACGTGCACGGGCAGCTGTGACGTACCGCGTCGAACGGGTCACCGACGACGATGCCTTCGCCTCGCTCGGCGACGCCTGGACCCGGCTGTACCGCCGGTGCCGGGAGGCCACCCCGTTCCAGAGCCACGCCTGGCTGTCGTCCTGGTGGCACACCTACGGCCGGCCGGGGGACCTGCGGCTGCTGCTGGTGCGCGAGGGCGGGGAACTCGTCGCCGCCGCCCCGCTGATGCGGGTGCGGCGGCCGTGGCCGGCGCTGGTGACGCTGGGCGGGGCGATCTCCGACTACGGCGACGTGCTGCTGGACGACACGTGCGGGCAGGGGGCGGTGGACGCCCTCACGGCCGCGCTCGCGGGGGCCGCCCGCACCGCGCTGGTCGACCTGCGGGAGGTGCGGCCCGGCGCCGCCGCCGAACGGCTCCTCGCCCGCTGGCCGGGGCCCCGGCAGCGGCTGGACGACTCGCTGTGCCTGGAGCTGCCCGCCGTGCCGATGGGTGAGCTGGTCGCCCGGCTGCCGTCGGCGAAGGCGCAGCAGCGGGTGCGGGCCAAGCTGCGCAAGCTGGACCGGCTGGGCGTGCAGCGGCACATCGTCCCGCCCGGCGGGGTGGACGGGGCGCTGGCCCGGCTGCTGGAGCTGCACCGGCTGCAGTGGGCGGGCCGCCGCGTCACCCCCGAGCACCTGCGGCCGCGGTTCCGCGCGCACCTGGTGGGCGCCGTCGGCCCGATGGTGCGGGCCGGGGACGCGGTGGTCACCGAGTTCCGGCTGGACGGGGAGGTGGTCGCCGTGGACGTGACGCTGATGTCGCCGCGGGTCGCGGGCGGTTACCTGTACGGGGCCCATCCGCGGCTGCGGGAGGTCCGGGCGGACGTGGCGGTGATGCTGCTGGACGCGTGCACCACGCACACCAAGGACGGTGCCCACGCGACGCTGAGCCTGCTGCGCGGCGACGAGCCGTACAAGCACCACTGGCGGCCGGAACCGGTGCGCAACGGCCGGCTGCTGCTGGCCCGGCGGCGCACCGCTCCGCTGCTCGCGGCGGCGGTCGGGGACGCGGCGGCCCGGCGGCGCGGCCGGGAGCTGAAGCGGCGCGGACACGACGCGGGCGGCGGGCCCTGACCCGGTCCGCCGCCGCACCGCCGTCCGTGCCGGCCGGGGCCGCCCGGCCGGGTCGCGGGCGCCCCGGGCGGGGTCACCGGGCGGCCCGCGACCACCAGTCGAGGCGCAGGCAGAGCCGGCCGCCCATCCAGTACTCGACCCACTGCCCCAGGTCGAGCGGCGTGCAGCCGGCCGGTACGGGAGCCGCCGGCGGGACGGTCGGGGCGGCGGACGGCACCGGCTGCGGGGTGGCCGACGGGGTGGGGCCGGTGCCGCGGCCGGACAGCACGGAGCGGTAGACGGCGGAGGACTCGGGGTTGTGGCCGCACTGCCACACGCCGTGCGGGCAGTAGTCGGTGAGCGTGTTGTAGAGGGGCTTGTGCTCGTCCATCCAGGCGAGCATGCCCTTCATGTACTCCGCGTTGTCGCCGTTGCGGAACAGTCCCCATTCCGGATAGGAGATGGGCTTGCCGCGGGACTTCGCGAACTCGACGTGGTGCCGCAGGCCGTAGGGTTCCGTCACCTGTTCGTCGAACGGCATGCCGCGCGGCTGGTCGTAGGAGTCCATGCCGATGATGTCGACCGTGTCGTCGCCCGGATAGCACTCGGTCCAGGCGATCGCGTCCCGCCCCCGGCTCGGGGTGAAGTCGAAGCGGAAGTCCTGGCCGGGCACCGCGCGCATGGTGGTGACGATCCGGTTCCAGTACGTCTTCCACGCCTGCGGGTCGGGGCCGCAGCGGTGGGTGTAGGTGATGCCGTTCATCTCCCAGCCGAGCACCAGGACCGTGTCCGGCACCTTCAGCTCGACCAGCCGCTCGGCGAGCGCGCGGAAGTGGTGGTCGTAGCGGCCGGCGGCGCCCTGCCGCAGCAGGCGGCGCACCTCGGCGTCGCCCAGGCCCTCCTCGTTGCGTTCCAGCATGGGCACGTTGAGGACGAGCATCCGGTCGTCGGCGCCGCGCCGCCAGTTCGCCCAGACGTCGAGGAATCCGGGGCGGCCCTCGATGTTGCTCCACCGGTCACCCGGCAGGTACGTGTGGCCCACGCGCAGCCGGGCGCCGCCCAGCCACTGGCTGAGTTCGGCCATGCGGGTCACCCCCCGGGGCCCGTAGTCGAGGTAGGCGCCGAAGGCGGGCTCGGGCTGTGCGGGCGCCGGGGGTGACGGGGTGGCCGGGGGCTCCGTGGGTGGCGACGGGGCCGGCGGCGCCGGGGCCGAGGGGCTCGGCGCCGCCGGGCCGGGCGTGGGGTCCGTCCGCTCGCCGGCGGCGAAACCGGGTCCGGCGGCCAGGGTGGCGGCCGCGGTGACCGTCGCGGCGAGACACGCCAGCCGCCGCAGCCGGGGTCGTCGCTGGGGTGGGGCCATGCCTGCTCCTCGGGTTCGTCGCCGCGGCGGCGCCGCGCCCGGGTGTGCGCCGCTCCCCACGTCTGCGTGTCGTCCTGCCCTACTGACACCCAGTCATATGAAGGACGATCACGCCACCGCCGCTACGGCTTTCGAGTGCTCCCGTCGCCCGCACCGGTGACCGAACCGAGGAAAGGCCCCCTGCCGGATCAGTTCGTGGTCGCGGCTCCCAGCAGGCGTTCGGCGAGGGCCTCCGCCTCGCGGGTCTTCGGGGCGTGGAAGAACTGCACCCTGCCGATGATCGGGTCGCCGGTGTAGTAGCGCTCGTAGAGGGCCTGCCGGGCGGCGAACGGACTGCACGTCATGTCCCAGACCATCCGCATCACCCGCAGCCGCCGCTCGGCGCTCACCCCCGGCCCGTGGACGTAGGTGTCGACGAGGTGAGCGATGTCCTCGTGAACGCAGGTCGCCCTCCGTCATCACGATCGCGCCACTGCCCGCGATCATCCGCAGCACCTCCACCGCCCGGGCGATCGCCGACGGGAAGAAGAACGTCAGCGCCGCGATGCCGACCCGCGATTCCTCACCCGGCAGGCCGTGCCCGCGCCGCACCGACGCGGGGTCGCGGCGCTCGCCGATCCGCCGGCTCAGGTCGAGCGCGGCCCCGTCCAGCAGGCCCTCGGCGACGTTCAGCAGACCCACGACCTCGCCGATCTCCTCCTGGTGCCGGCGCGACTCGGCCCGGCCCGTGGTCCGCGCGGCCACCGTGGCCAGCCCGGTGAGGAACTTCAGCTTGGCGGTGCTGCGCGCCGCGCCCTGCAGCGGCCCGTAACCGACCGCGTTGCGCACCACGTTGTTGTAGGCGTCCAGGTCACCGGCGACGATCACCCGGTCCCGCGGGACGAACACGTCGTCGAAGACGAGGATCGCGTCACCCTCGTCGAACCGGCCGCTCAGCGGGGTGTCGAACAGGCCGTCCCCGCGGTCGTAGGCCTGCCGGCAGAGGATCTTCAGGCCGGGGGTGTCCAGCGGGAGGGTGCAGACCAGTGCGTAGTCCTCCTGCCCGGGCCGGCGCGGGACGTACGGGCCGACGAACACCTCGTCGGCCACCGGGGCGAGGGTGGACAGCAGACGGGCGCCGCGGATCACGATGCCGTCCTCGCGGCGCTCCACGATGCGCACCGCCTCCGGCGGGGCGTCCTGCGTGGAGCGGTCGCTCTGCGGGTCCACCAGGGTGTGGGTGACCGCGAGGTCCTCCCGCCGCAGCCGGTCGAGGCAGGCGTCCATCCGGGCCGCCTCCTCGTGCTTGCCGACGTGGGTCAGACTGCTCTTCACGTCGAGCAGGTAGGCGTTCATGAAGTCCGGCAGCCGGCCCATCATGCCGTAGGTGAGTTCGGTCCGGAGGCGGTCGCACCGCTGCCGGGCCAGCACGTCCTCGTGGTCCCGCGCCTCGAGCAGGGTGGTGCTGTAGCGCTCCCCGGTCGCGGGGTCCCGCACCGTCAGGACGTCGGCGAACTCGGGGTCCGACTGGGCGTCGTAGAGTCCGGCGAGCGTCGCGAGCACGCCCTGGAAGGCGGGGTGGGCGGTGACGTCGTCGACCCGCTCGCCGTCGACGTACAGGCTGCGCCCGTCCCGCAGACCCTTCAGGTAGGCGGCACCAGAACGAACTCCCATGTCGTCACTCCTTGCGGTGAGGCTTGGTGGGCGCGTCCGGCTCCGGTCCGCCGGGGCGGGGCGGCCGGGCCGTCGCGGCGACGGCCGGCCGGGGCGGGGTCAGCGGCCGAGCAGGAAGTCCAGCTGGATCCGGTCGAAGGTCTCGGTCTGCTCGTACTGGGGCCAGTGGCCCGCGTTCTCGATCACCGCGAGCCGGCCGCGGGGGATCAGGTCCGCGATGCGGCGGCCCTCGTCGACCGGGCCCGACGGGTCCTTGGTGGTCCACACGACGAGCGCCTCCGCCCGAATGGCGCGCAGGTCGTCGTCGCTGAGCATGTTGCGCTTGCGGATCTCGAGGTCCTGCAGCGCCATGTTCATCCGGCAGGCCGTCTTCCAGTCCGGCTGCTCGAAGATCGCCTGCCGGGTCCTGATCAGGTCGTCGGTGACCATCGACGGGTCGGCCATCAGCCACTCCAGGCGCGCCTTGACCCGCTCCCACGACGGGTCCTCGGCGGCCTGCGTGGACAGCGTCAGCAGCCGCTCCATCACCTTGGGGTTGGCCATCGTGCCGCCCATGGTGTTCAGCACGATCCGCTCGGTGCGCTCCGGGTGGAGCTGCGCGAACCGGGCGGTCACCCAGCCGCCGAGCGACTCCCCGCTGAAGTAGGCGCTGTCCTGGCCGAGTGCGTCGAGCACCTCGTGGACCTGGTCGATGTAGAGCCTGTCTGACAATTCGCGTTAGATCAGCGAACCTCTGCCGAGTTGGCAGTCCCGAGTTGCGCTGGCAGTCCGGCAGGTATTTCCGGGCAGGACCTACGCGCGGCGGGCCAACAGATGAGCGTCGAGGAAGCCCCGCTCGGAGGCCGGATCGTGGAGCAGCCGGGCGAAAGGAACGAGCCCGGCATCGGCCAGTAGTTCAGCGAGGCGATCCGTCGGCCAGCTGTAGGCAGGCGCCACCTTGTGGTCGAACTGGACCGGTTCCTGTCCGTCGGCCCCGAAGAAGGAGACCAGGAGCAGACCATCCGGCGCCAGGACGCGTGCCTGCTCGGCGAGCAGCTCCGGTAGTTCTCCCGGAGGGGTGTGGATCATCGAGTAATGGGCCAGCACGCCGCCGAGCGAGGCGTCCTCGATCGGCAGGGATTCCATCCGCGCCTCCTGGAAGCGCAGCGTCGGATGGGCCTGCCGGGCGTGGTCGATCATGCCGGGGGCGAGGTCTAGTCCGAAGGCGTCCAGGCCCAGTTCGTGCAGCATGGCTGTCAGATGTCCGGGTCCACACCCGACGTCGGCTGCCCGCGGGTTGCCCGTAGCGCGCACCAGTTCGGCGAAGGTGCCGATCATGGTCCGGGAGAATGGCTGTTCCTCCAGCCGGTTTGCGAACAGCGATGCGTACAGCTCGACGACTCCGTCGTAGGCCGCCCTGGTCTCGTCCTGATGATTCGCCACGGGCAGGACTCTATATGGCGGTCTGATAATTGATCTTGTGGCAGGTCGAGGTGAATTGGCAGATGCGGCGTGGGAGCGAATTGAGCCCCTGTTGCCGCAGTTGGACGGGCGCGGCCGTCCGTGGCGTGATCACCGGCAGGTGGTCAACGGCGTCCTGTGGCGACTGCGGACCGGGGCTCCTTGGCGCGACCTGCCGGAGCGGTACGGGCCGTGGCAGACCGTCTACGAGCGGTTCGCCCGCTGGGAGGCCGACGGCACGTGGGCGAAGTTGCTGGAGTACGTCCAGGTCCGTGACGACGCGGTGGGCCGGGTGGAGTGGACCGTCGCCGTTGACTCCACGGTCAACCGGGCCCACCAGCACGCCGCGGGCGCCCGTAAAAGGGGGACGCGGCCGGGGACGAACTGGATGATCCGGGCCACTCGCAGGCGCGCCAGGCCCTCGGCCGGTCCCGCGGCGGGCTATCCACCAAGATCCACCTCGCCGTCGACGGCCGGGGTCTGCCGCTGTCGATTGTGCTCACACCCGGAAACGCCCACGATGCCACCACGTTCGCTGATGTCCTTGACGGGATCCGCACCCCGCGGGTGAGCACAGGACGGCCGCGCACGAGACCGGATCGTGTGTTGGGTGACAAAGCCTATTCCAGCAGGGCCATCCGTCACCTGCTGCGGCATCGGGGCATCGCCGCCACGATCCCCGAGCGCCGTGACCAGGTAGCCAACCGCCGACGCCGGGGACGCCGCGGTGGCCGGCCACCCGCCTTCGACTCAGAGATCTACCGCGACCGCAACGTGGTCGAACGATGCTTCGCCCGCCTCAAGCAGTTCCGTGCAATCGCCACCAGGTTTGACAAGCTCGCGGACCGCTACCGCGCAGGAGTCATCCTGGCCTCCCTGATCCTCTGGCTCCGCGAAGCGGCCAGGTGATCATTTGTCAGACAGGCTCTAGTGCCAAGGCCGTGAAGTTTGCGGGCTGGGTGGGGTTGTCCAGGGGTTGTGAACTGCGGTTTCGCCGGACATGAGGAGCGGAGCCCCGGTAGAACTGGCAGTCGACCAAGACAAGCCGTTCACAAGTACCGGAGGCTCCGCTGTCCGAACAGTGTGCCATCACGCGTGTCGTCACGGTGGCC